>JBBART010000010.1:0-143245 GCA_040399685.1 Acetobacteraceae bacterium | reverse complement strand
CGCTCCGGCGGGCGACTTACCCACCGCTGCTACACCACGATCTGGGGCACGACCAAGTGCTGTGGTCGGTGCCAAGCTGCGTGCGATTTTCGCTGAATCGCTAATGCCCACGGCGCAAGCAAGCCTGAAGCCGTTCGACCTTGTCGCGATGGCAGAGGAGAATGCGGACTTGATGCCTGACGGTGAAGCGGGCCAGCGGCTCGCTGAGCATGTGTCGGACCAGTTGCTGGAACTGGACCTGCCCGGCCGGGCGACGCCCTTTCTGGAGAAAATGGTTGCTGCTGCGCCACAAGGGGTGGCGAAATCTGCGTTTGGGGGGCGGCTTGCGGCCCTGCGACTGGAGCAGGCCAACCCGCAAGGTGCCATTGATGCTCTGAAATCGACGGTCAACGGAAGTCTTCCCCCGACGCTGTTGGAAAGCCGGACACTCACTTTTGCAACTGCCGTGGCACGTCAGGGTGACCTCGCCAGCGCTAGAAACGCCCTGGTCGATCTTGATACCGAGGCCGGTGACAAGGCGCTTGCCGAATTGTCTGAGGCGTCGCGGGCCTGGCCTGCTGCGGTCGTTGCATGGAGCCGCTATGCCGCTCGCGTGTTGCCTCCGCGCGGCCCGTACACGGATGCTCAGGCGCTGATATTGTTGCGCTTGGCCGGTGCTGCAGCCGAGGCCGGGGACAGTGACAGGCTGGCCAAGCTCAGAACTGCGGAGTTAACGCGTCTGCCTCCAGGCAAAAACGCGGATCTGTTCAATCTGCTGACCGCGAAACCTGTTCGTGACGTTGCAGATCTGCCGCGTGCCGCACGCGAGACTGCCCTTGTCGGTGGCGCAGCAGCCGGTCCTGCTGCATCTGCCTCGCCCTGAGCGAAACACAGGGCGCAGACAAGTTGCAATCTGGTTGCGAAAAGAAATCGTGAGGGGGAGAGGTATGCAAAAAATGAGCTCTTTGTAGGGCTTTTATGCTTGCGTTGCGCGAGTCAATTCTTCATCTTCCGCCTCCTTGGCCCCAGGGGGCCCGCCCAGTCGGGGCGGTGCCCAACAGGCTATCTGCTGGTTGGATAGGGTATGTGCCATGAACGCACTCTCACCACTGGGGATGGTCTCGGATTTCCCGAGCGATAACCAGGTTGTAGTTGCTTCCGTCGTTGATGAGACGGCGGAGCAGAAAGATTATTTCGTCGAGCGGGACGGGATGAAGTTTGCTGGCACGCATCTGCTGGTGGATCTGTGGGGAGCCACCAATCTCGGTGATCCTGCGCATATCGACGCGGCATTGCGCGAGGCAGCCATCGTGGCCGGCGCCACGATTTTGCACAGTCATTTCCATCACTTTTCGCCCAACGGCGGAGTGTCCGGCGTGTTGGTGTTGGCTGAGAGCCATATCTCGATCCATACTTGGCCCGAGAAGGACTTTGCCGCCATTGATCTGTTCATGTGCGGTGCGTGCGACCCGAACAAGTCGATCCCGGTGTTGCAGGCAGCATTCCAGCCGTCGCGCATCGAACGCGACGAGAAACGCCGGGGCCGCGTTTACTAAGATTGCGGTTGGGCATTTAGACGATTGCGGGCCGGGCGGCAACGCCCGGCCCTTTCCTTATGAGTGGAGTGATAGTGATGACAACCGATTCCTGGATTAACGAGAGCCTCTACCCTGCCTGGGGGCAGCGTTTTTTGGTCAAGCGTGAGCTGGCACGAGTACAAAGCGACTTCCAGGACATTGTTATCTTTGAAAGCTTCAATCATGGTCGCGTGATGTTGCTCGATGGCGTCGTGCAGATCACTGAGGGCGATGAGTTCGTCTATCAGGAAATGCTGACCCACGTTCCGCTGTTGGCCCATGGCGCGGCCAAGAACGTGTTGATCATTGGTGCCGGCGACGGCGGTGTGCTGCGTCGCGTGTTGCAGCACAACACGGTCGACAAGGCCGTGATGGTTGAGATTGACGGCGAGGTTATTCGTCTTGCCAAGGAATTCCTGCCCAATATCGCGGGCGATGCCTGGACCGACCCGCGCGCCGACGTAATCGTCGGTGACGGAATTGACTATGTTCGCCAAGCTGCCGATTCCAGCTTTGATGTGATCATTGTTGACAGCACTGATCCGATTGGCGTGGGTGAGGTGTTGTTTACCGATGAGTTCTATTCGAACTGCGCACGCATTCTGACGCAGGGTGGCCTGGTTGTGAATCAATGTGGCGTGCCGTTCATGCAGCATGACGAGTTGCTGGAGACGAGCGTGCGCCGGGCGAAGTTCATTCCGCATGTTGGTGCCTATGTGGCGGCCGTGCCGACCTATGTCGGTGGCTTCATGACGTTGGGCTTTGCGTCAAAGCAGTCCGGCTTGGACAAGGTGTCCGTCGAGACCATTCGTGCGCGCGCCACAGCGGCCGGGATTGATGGTCTGACACGCTATTGGACCCCTGAAATCCATGCCGGGGCCTTCAATCTTCCGCCTTATATCGCCCAGCATCTGCCGCGTTAACAGGGTTCGGTCGTTTCGAAGATGAGGCCCGCAGCAACGCAAAAAGTATTTTTGTCATCGCTGCGGGCCTAATGTTATCTGTCGCTCAGGCGCTCAAAACGGACGTCGCCCAGCTTTAGCGCACGAACACCAACTGCACCTGGCCCACGTCCACGCCGAATTTCGTCACGCGGGCATTGTTCAGCACCACGTTGTCGCTCTGGCGGAACAGCCAGTCATCGAAATTCAGGCGATAGGTGCTGTCGCCCGATTTCAGATCGGCGGTGTAGCTCATGCGATAGGCATTGCCGTCGAAACGGCCGATGGCGGGGCCAATCACGTCAGGGGCTGTGCCTTCCCAGGTGTCGGGGCCGGTCTTGTGGAAGCTCCACACTCGCTTTTGTTTCTCGCCGTCGTCATAGGTGAAGTCTTCGTTCAGGGTCAGCGTAGTGCCGTCCCAGGTGCCGTGCATGGCCACCCGGAACTGGCGCTTCACGTCGCCGGCGCGGTTGAAGAACATGCCATAGGCGGTGCTGTCGCCGTTGAAAAACTCCTCCAGTCGCATCTCGGGGCGGCCGGTTTTGAAATCGCCGGTGGTCATGGAGGCACAGCCGGCAAGCGGCAGCAGCAACGCTAGAAGGGCGCGGCGCATGATGAAATCCTTATAAGGTTTCGGCAGCCGGCAGGTCGATCCAGGACAGATGCCCGCCCTTGCCGGCGCCGGTATCAACGAACACCGCAACACCGCCTTGTGTTCCGTGTCGCGTGTAGGGCCTGCCATCGGTGCTGCGGCGGTCATGGCCGCAATAGACGGTCAGGCCTTTTGGAATCCGGTCCACCCAGCGCAGCGAGCGCTCGGGATAGCCGTCGGACTGGCTGCGGCCGGTGTGCTCGCCATATAGCGCCCGGGACAGCACGCCGGTGACGCGGCCTTCCGGGGCGGGGGGCGGCGCCTCCTCCAGCATGGCGGTGTGAAAGCCGCCATGGACGAACATGCGTGACCGTTGCTGGACCCAGGCTGGGGCGCGGGCAAACTCGGCCTGGGCGCGGGCGCGCAAGTCTGGGTCGAGCTGGGCCAGGGTGGCCGCCAGATGTTTGTCCATCCGCACTTCACGGCCCGACAGCGCGCGGGCCAGCTTGAGGTCGTGATTGCCAAGCAGGAACAGGCCGCGTTTGGCATCGAGCAGTTCAAATGCCAGCCGCAAGGCAGCCGCGCTGTCCGGCCCGTAATCCACGAGGTCTCCGAGTTGGACGATGAAAAGGTCGGTCTCGGCGGCGGCGGCGAATGCGCGATAGTCGCCATGCACGTCGCCCACGACGCGAACGCCGGTTTGGGGGGGGATGTGCGAAAAGGTCATGCTGACAGTCTCGCCGAAAGTGCGGCGCGGATGCGAGCCTGTTCATTGGAATCGATCGGAAAGTTCCACACCAGCGCAATGGCGCCCAGCTTCAGCGCCACCGGCAAAAGGCAATAAAGCCCCACCATGGCCCCTATCTGGGGTGCGCCGTTGGGGCCTTCGGTGAGGAAACCGGCGAGATCCAGCAGTCCGAAGGCAAGGCCGGCGGACAGGGCGGCGCCCGCCTTCTGCGCCATGGTCCAGGCGGCGAAGAACAGCCCGGCCCGGGCCTCGCCGTGGTTCAGCGTGTCCAGGTCGATCACGTCCGCCTGCATCGAGGGTGGCAACGCCAGATCCGCACCCAGCCCGGCGCCGGTGGCGAGGCACACGAGCAGGAATGTCGTCCAGTCGCCCGGCCCCAACGCCAGCACCGGCAGGAAGGCGGCACAGGTCCAGAGCATCGCCCAGCACCAGGCGCGATGTTTGCCGATTCGGCCGGCCATCCAGGCCCAGAACGGAACCGACACGATGCCGGCGGCGAAGAACGCCAGTAGCAGGACGCCTGATTTTTCAGGGGCTTGCAGCAGATGGGTGCACAGCAACAGGAACAACACCGCCGGCAGGCCGTTGGCGATGCCGTTCAGTGCCCAGGCGGCCAGCAGCCGCCGGAAGGGATGGTTGGCGAGCGCCGTGCGCAGCGACTCGCGCAGGCCGGGTTGGCGGTTGGTGGTGGCAGGCGGCTCGCGCACCAATGTCAGCAGCGCCAGCAAGGCGGGCAACGATAGCGCGGCGCACAACACCGCCAGCACATGTAAGGTGATGGCAGGGTCCGACAGGCCGAACGCGGCCGGCACGATGGCCGACAGCACGATGCCCACCAGCGTGAGGCCCTCGCGCCAACTGACGATTCGGGTACGCTCGCGGTAATCGTCTGAAAGTTCGGCGCCCCAGGCCTGCCAGGGCAGCGCGATCATGCTCCAGCCCATCGTCAGCGCTGCGTAGGCGAAGAACAGCCACAGCGCGCCGGCGCCTTCGGGCGGGAAGAACAACGCCGCCCCGCCGGCAAGGCCCACGGGAATGGCGGCGATGATGAGCGGTCGCCTGCGCCCGATGCGTGTGTGCCAACGGTCCGACAGGCGGCCGATGGCGGGGTCCACCACCACATCCGTCAGTCGCACCAGGGTCAGCACCAGCCCCACCGTGGCAAGACGCAGATGCATCGGCCCGGCCCAGAACGCCGGCAGATGCACGCTGAGCGGCAGACCGAGAATGGCCAGGGGCAAAGCCGGCGCCGCGTAGGCCATAAGGCTCCGCCACGCCAGGCGGTGGGCTTGGCTCAAGCCGTGCGGGCCAGCAGGATCTGCCCCACATCTGTCCAGCCGGCGCGGAAGCCGGTTTCGCAATAGAGCAGGTAATATTCCCACAGCCGCTTGAACCGTGGGTCTGCCGGCATCCGGCTCAGGCGCGTGGCGCCTGCAATACGGGGCCAGACCGACTGGAAGGTTTCATTCCAGCGCGACAACGTCTCAGCGTAATCCTGGCCGAACCAATGCTCGCCTTTCCACAGCAACCCAGCGTTGGCCACTTCCTCGCGCAGCCGTTTCGGGCTGGGCAACATCCCGCCGGGGAAGACGTGGCGTTGGATGAAATCGGCGCTGCGCCGATAGGTGGGGAACAGCCTGTCCTCGATGGTGATGGTTTGCAGCCCCGCCAATCCACCCGGCAACAGCCGCTCGCGCAGGGTGGTGAAATAGACCGGCCAATACCGCTCGCCCACCGCTTCGAACATTTCGATGGACGCGATGCGATCAAACTGTTCCGGCACGTCGCGATAATCCTGCAACCGCAGATCGACCTTGTCGGACAATCCGGCATCGGCGATTCGCTGCTGGCCATAGGCCAGTTGCGACGGCGACAGCGTGACGCCCACCACGCGGGCGTCGTAATCGCGGGCGGCAACCTCGGCGAACGCGCCCCAGCCGCAGCCGATCTCCAGCAGCGACATGCCTGGCTGGAGGTCGATTGCCTTGCAGAGGCGGTGGATCTTGGCCAGTTGCGCGTCCTGCAGGCTCTGCTCGGGGTGGGTGAACAGGGCCGAGGAATAGGTCATCGTCGGGTCCAGCCACTGGGCATAGAACGCGTTGCCGAGGTCGTAATGCTCGACGATGTTGCGCTTGGCGCCCTTGCGGGTGTTCGGGCGCAGCTTGTGCAGGACGGTGTTGATCGCCCGCATCCATGGGCTGCCCGCCAAGGCGGCTTCCCACTCGGCCTCGTTCGCCGCCGCCAGCGCCATCACGGCGCGCAGATCTGGGCTTTCCCACAAACCGTCGATATAGGCCTCGGCCAGCCCGACATTGCCGCCGGTCACCAGCTTGCGGATGGCGGCGCGGTCTTTCAGCACGATTGTGGCAACGGGGCCGTCATGCGGGGCGTTGATGCGGTGCGTGCTGCCGTCGGGCAGCACCACCGTCAAGTGTCCGCAGCGGATCATCGAGGCGAGCTTCAGCGCCACAACCGACCAGCGGTCACGCGGTGGCGTTGCTGACGTGGCGTTCATCGTGGTGTCGGCGCCGCTCATGCGGTGGCTCCTGGGTCTGCGGGAGAAAGCGGGGGCGAGTGGTATTTTGCGCCGCGCAGCTTGAGACGCAGCGCCTGCCAATGGATGGCGGCAAACACCTTCAGCGGCATCAATGGCATGGCCAGCAGCAGGCGGATCAGCCCGGCATCGCGCAAGGGCTTGGCGCGCAACTGCATCGTGGCGGTCATGCGTGGCTGTTCATGCGCGCCGTAGTGGATGCTGAGGTGGAATTCTGGGCCGGACGGGTCGGAGAACGCAAAGCGATAGCCGCCCTGCATGTCGAAGAACGGCGAGACGTGCATGGCCTTGTCGGCCTCCTGGCGAATGGTGCCGTGGCTTTGCGTCACCGGCAGTACATAGGCGGTCTGGTCGCCGAACGTGTTTTTCACCTGGTGCACCACGGCGCCGAGGCGGCCGGTGGCATCGTGGCAGAGATAGAAGGCAATCGGGTTGAAGGCGAAGCCGAGCACGCGCGGAATGGCCATCAGCCGGATGGTCGCGCCAAATTCCTGCAATCCCTTTTGCGCCAGATGCGCCTCCACCCATGGCCGCAACGCGGAGCCGTCGCGCGGCCCGTGATCGGCATCGTGCAGCGACACGAGGCCGGTCCGGTTGCGGTGGAACAGCCGTGATTGCCGTGGCTGGTCGAGATCGACCGACAGCATCCACATGCGGTAATCGAACCGATGCACGAACGGGGTGTGGCGTATATGCGCCACCTTGCCGATGTGCAGAAGGGTGCTCATGCCGCCATGCGGTCCGTGGCGTCCGCCCAAGGCGTGGTGATGCCGAGCAGGCCCGCCACGCGCACGGCGGAGGCGATTCCGTCTTCGTGAAATCCCCATCCGCTCCAGGCGCCACAGAAATACACGCCGCCTTCGCCCTGGATGGACGGCAATTGCTCCTGCGCGTCCATTGCGGCGGCATCGAATTGCGGGTGGCGATAATCACGGGTGAGCAGCACGCTGGACGGCGCCGGTGGCCGCAGCGGGTTGAGCGAGACAAACAGCGGCGTGGTGGTGTTCAACGGCTGCAGCCTGTTCATCCAGTAGGTAACGCTGACCGACTGGTCGTGGTCACGCGCACCGTCGGACAGGTAGTTCCATGCCGACCACACGGCCTTGCGCACCGGCATCAGCGTGGCATCGGTATGCAGGATGGCGCGGTTGTCCTGGAAGTTGAATGCCCCCAGCACACGGGTTTCCGCCAGGGTTGGCCGTGCCAGCATGGCCAGCGCGTCGTCGGCGTGGCAGGCCATGATGACATTTTCGAAGTGTTCGGCGGTGCCGTCTTCACGGTGCACCACCACGCCATCGGCATCGCGCACGACCCCGATGACGGCCTGGGACACGCGCAGTCCGGGCAGATCTGCCACCATCCGCGCAACGTAGTTGCGGCTGCCGCCCTCGACGGTGCGCCAGGCCGGTCGGTCGGTCAGTCGCAGCAGGCCGTGATTGTGGAAGAACCGGGCGAAATGCCGCACCGGGAAGGCGCGCATGCCCTCCACCGAGGCGGACCAGATGGCGGCGCCCATCGGCAGGATGTGATCCTCCACGAACGGTGCGCCGTAGCGGTTTTCCAGCAGCCAGTCGCCCAGGCTTTGATTGGTGTCGACTGCGAGCAATGCCGGAGCCGCGCGATAGAAGCGCAATATGTCGCGGACCATGCTCCAGAACCGTGGCCGCAGCAGGTTGCGCTTCTGTGCGAACATCTGCGCCAGTTCGCCGCCGGCATACTCCATCCGGCCCTGGCCGATCGAGACGCCGAACGACATGTCGGTGGCCGTCGTCGCCACGCCGAGATGTGCGAACAGACCCACCAGATTGGGATAGTTCAGCGCGTTGTAGACGATGAACCCCGTGTCCACGGCAACACTTTTGCCGCCCACATCAACCAGTTGGGTATCCGCATGGCCGCCGGCACGGGGCAGCGTCTCGAAAAGCGTAACGTCATGGGTGTGCCGGGCCAGCCAGGCCGCCGACAGACCTGAGATGCCGGCGCCGATGACGGCAAGGCGTGGTTTGGGTGTCATACACTCTACTTTGTGATGGACTTCAAAGCGTCCAGTGCCCGGGTGCGACCAAATGCGAGGTCGACGATGGGAGAAGGGTAGTTTTTGGCGGATTTCGTGGCGTTCCAGGGAGCGTGAATATATTTTTCCGGGATCTGCGCCAGCTCTGGAACGTAACGCCGCACATAGGCGCCGGTCGGATCGAACTTCTCGCCCTGCAAGGTCGGGTTGAACACGCGAAAGAACGGCGAGGCATCCGCGCCGCTGCCCGCCACCCACTGCCAGGACGCCGCGTTCGCGGCCAGATCGGCATCCACCAGCGTGTCCCAGAACCAGGCCTCGCCAAGCCGCCAGTCCAGGAGCAGGTGCTTGATGAGAAAGCTGGCGACAATCATGCGCACCCGGTTGTGCATCCAGCCGGTGGTCCAAAGCTGGCGCATGCCGGCATCGACGATGGGAATGCCGGTTTGTCCCTGCTGCCAGGCGTGGAGCGCCTTGGGGTCGGTGCGCCACGGGAAGGCGGCATAGGCGGGTTTCAGCGGGGCATCCGGCAGGGTTGGCGCGTGCCACAGCAGGTGCGAGGAGAACTCCCGCCACAGCAACTCGTTGCGATACACCTCAAGTCCCCGCCCGCTGGCGGTGGCGGACACCGCATCCCACACCGCGTTGGCTGAGATCTCGCCCCATGCCAGATGCGGCGAAAGGGCCGAGGTGCCCTGGATTCCGGGGATGTTGCGGGCATCGTCGTAAGCGCCGACGCGGGGCAGAAATTCCGCCAGCCGTGCCTTGGCGCCGGCTTCACCGGGCGTGTGGGACTTGCGCAGGTCCCCGGCCCAATCGGGGGAGGTCGGCAACAATGCCCATTCGGCAAGCGTATCGCTGCGCGGCATCACAGCCGAGGGCAAGTGGGTGGGCGTTGGGATCGGATCATGCGGCATCAACGTTCGCAGACAGGCCTTCGAATAGGGCGTGAACACGCCATAGGGCGTGCCGGCCAGGGTGCGGATGTCGGCTGGATGAAACAGCAGCGCCGTGCGATGGCGGCGGATGGCGAAGGATTTTGCCAGCGTGTCGATCTCGCGTCGCGCCCAGGGCTCGGTGGGCTCGCCCACATGGGTTTCCACAGCGCCGGTCTCGGCGATCAGCCGCGGCAGTTCGGTGGCGATGGCGCCGCGCCGCAGCACCAGCGCGGAGCCAAGACGGCGCAGATCGGCATCCAGCGCCGTCAGGCTGTGATGCAGCCACCAGCGCGTGGCCCCGCCCGGCGCCCAGGCGCCAGGGGTGAGTTCGTCCAGGATGAACACCGGTATCACTGGCCTTCCGGTGGCCAAGGCGGCGGCCAGGGCAGGGTGGTCGGACAGGCGAAGGTCGCGGCGAAACCAGAGCAGAACCGGCTTTGTGGTCATGAGAATGGGGCCTTATCCGCGCGTGAGAATGGGGTCGGGGGATGGCGGGCGCTGGCCGCCGCCGGGGCGCATCGGGCCAAGCGGGAAGCTGTACAGCCGCCGTTCGCCCAGCAGGAACACCCGGCTACCGCGCGGGAAATGCACGGCGATGGCGTCGGACCGCACATCCAGCCCGCCGGTGTAGGCGCCGATGGCCGGCAGCATGAGCCGGTAGCCGTCGGCGATGAAGCATGGACGGCAGACATCCGTGCCGCGCACGGCGATGCTCGCCTTGGGATGGAAATGGCCGCTGATCTCGCCAATCACCCGCCCCGTCTGGGCCTGATGACGCAGCACCAACGGGCCGGTTCGATGTTCGGCCATCGATTCGCCGGGCAGATCGGGCGCCACCGGGTCGTGGTTGCCGAGCACCCAGAGGAACTGCGTCTCCTGCGCCAGGGCCGTCAGCCGCGCCTGATCCGGCGGCAGCATGCGGGTGGAGCCCTTGGCGTCGTGGAAGCTGTCGCCCAGCGCCAGCACGGTGCGCGGGCTGTATTTGCGGATCAGCGCCGCCAGGGTGGCCAAGGTTTCACGCGTGTCGAATGGTGGCAACAGGCTGCCGCGCCCGGCGGCGGCACTGGCCTTCTCGAAATGCAGATCCGACACCACCAGCATCCGCTGCGCCGGCCAGTGCATGGCGCCTTGCGGGTCGAGCATCAGCCGTTCGCCGGCGATGTGAATGGGGGCGGCGGTCATACGAACAGCCGCCCTTGCTTGCGCGGGGCCGGCGTTTTGGCGACGCGCAACGCCGGCGGCTCGGCATCGCCCATCGCCTCTGCCACCAAGGCGGCTTCTTCCAGCAACGCATCGTCGGTTTCGTTGTTGCGCACGCTTTCGCGGCCGATTTCCAGCATCACCGGCACCGCCAGCGGGCTGACGCGGCGTAGTTTCACCTCATGCACCTGACCTTTGATGCGTCCCAGCATCTCGGCGATGCGGCCGATATCGGTGAGGCCAGCGGCGGCATCGTGGCGTGTGGCACGCAGCAGGATGTGGCCGGGCTGGTGCTTGCGCAGAACGTCGTAGATCAAATCGGAATTCACGGTCACCTGTCGCCTGTTCTTGTCCATGCCGGGGTAATGCCGCGCGATCAGTCCGGCAATCACCGCCACGTTGCGGAAGGTGCGGCGGAGCATCGAGCTTTCGTCCATCCAGGCTTCCAGATCATCGCCCAGCATGTCCTGCTCGAACAGCCGCGCCACCTCCGTCGGCTCCCGCGCGCTCCAGGTGGCCAGCACGTAATCGGTGGCCACGAACCCCAGCGGCTGCATGCCCAAACGTTCCATGCGCCTTGTGATCAACATGCCCAATGTTTGGTGCGCGTTGCGGCCTTCGAAGCAATAGGCCACCAGATACCAGCGATCACCCCGCGGAAATACCTCCACCAGCAGATCGTCGCGTCCTGGCAGGAAGGATCGCAGCTTTTGCAATTCCAGCCATTCCCGCACCGGCTCGGGAAATGCCGCCCACAGCGCGGGCGTGTTCAACATGGCCCGCACCCGGCTGGCCAGATTGGTGGTCATCGGCATCCGCCCGCCGGCATAGGCGGGCACTTTCGGCTCACCAGTGCCGCCATCGGCCACTTCCACCACATTCTCGCGCAGCCGCACGAACGACAGCAGGCGGCCGGCGAAGATGAACGTGTCACCCGGCACCAGCATGTTGACGAAATATTCCTCAATTTCGCCCAATGCGCCGCCGGCCATGCCGCGACCGCGCCCGGCATAGCGCACCTTGAGCACCGGCGCCTCGACGATGGTGCCGATGTTCATGCGGTGCAGGCGGCGAACGCGCTCTGACATCACATGCAGCTTCCCCTCGGAATCGCGGAACAGCTTGCGATACTGGTCATACGCCGCCAGAGCGTAACCCCCGGTTTCCACGTAATCGAGCGTGGCGTCGAAATCCTCCCGCGTCAGCGCGTCATAGGGTGCTGCGGTGCGGATCTCGGAGAAAAGTGCGTCTGGATGAAACGGTGCGGCACAGGCACAGCCCAGAATATGCTGCGCCAACACATCCAACCCACCTGGCCCTGGCGCATCGCCGTCGAGTTCATGGGCGGCAACACCGGCGATGGCGGCCTCGCATTCCAGCACCTCGAACCGGTTGGCCGGCACCAGCATGGCGATGCTCGCCTCGTCCATGCGGTGATTGGCCCGCCCAACGCGTTGCAGCAGCCGCGACACCCCCTTGGGCGCGCCCACCTGGATCACCTGGTCCACCGATCCCCAGTCTATGCCGAGGTCCAGCGAGGATGTCGCCACCACAGCGCGCAATTTTCCGGCCGCCATCGCGTCCTCTACCCGCAGTCGCTGCGCCATTTCCAGGCTGCCGTGGTGAATGGCGATCGGCAGGGTGTCGACGTTGATCTTCCACAATTCCTGAAACAGCAATTCCGCCTGCGCACGGGTGTTGACGAACACGATCGTCATTTTCGCAGCACCAACCCTCTCGAGGATATCTGGTGCGCTCGTCAGCGCCATGTGGCCGGACCACGGCAGGCGACCTGCCGGCAAGATCATGCCGATTTCCGGCGGCGCCCCACCCGCCACGGCGATGATACGCGCATCCGGCGCCACATACCGGCGAATGCTGTCCGGGTGCGCGACCGTGGCGGACAGGCCAATCCGCCGCATCCCCGGCGCCAAAATCGCCAGACGCGAAGCGCACAACGCCAATTGCTCGCCGCGCTTGGTGCCGGCGAGGGCGTGGATTTCGTCGATCACCATCCGCTTCACCCCGGCAAAGAACGCCGCCGCCTGGGGCTGGGAGATCATCACCGCCAGGCTTTCCGGCGTGGTGAGCAGAATGTTCGGCGGCTTTTCCACCTGCCGCCGCCGCTTGTCAGGCGAGGTGTCGCCGCTGCGGGTCTCGATGGTGATATCCAACCCCATGCCAGACGCCGGCGTGGTCAGGTTCCGCGCCACGTCCGCCGACAGCGCCTTCAGTGGAGAGACATACAGCGTGTGCAGCCCGTCATGCGGCGTTGTGGCGAGATCGACGAGGCTCGGTAGAAACCCTGCCAGCGTCTTGCCGCCGCCGGTGGGGGCGATCAGCAGTACATCCTCGCCACGCGTTGCCGCCGCCAGCACATCCATCTGATGCGGACGGGGCTTCCAGTCGCGGCTGGTGAACCAGGTCGAAAAGCGTTCCGGCAATGTTCCCGTCATGCGCCACAGATAATCGCTCTGGCGGAAATGGGAAGGCGTCGCCACATGTGCCTGATGCCGCATCCGCAGACCTGGCTGAAACCGCTCCCCGCCGGCCTGTTCTGTGAACCGGGCGGATTTTACATCGACCCGCAACGACCCGTGGAGCGGGCGGTGATCACCCACGGCCATTCCGACCATGCGCGGCCCGGCCACGCCCACGCGCTCGCCACCGCGCCCACCATCGCCATCATGGCGGCGCGCATGGGGGCAGGGGCACCGGCCGTCACGCAGGCGCTCGGCTGGGGCGAGCGGATTCGCATCGGGGACGTGACGGTCTGGCTGCAACCCGCCGGCCATGTGCTGGGCAGCGCGCAAATCTGCATGGAATACCAGGGCAGTCGCGCCGTGGTGAGCGGCGACTACAAGCGCGTGGCGGACAGCACCTGCGAACCGTTCATCCCGATGCCGTGCGACGTGTTCGTCACCGAGGCCACCTTCGCCCTGCCCGTGTTCCACCACCCGGACCCTGCCGCCGAGATCGCCCGTCTGCTGGCCAGCGTGGCGCTGTTCCCCGAGCGCACCCATGTCGTCGGCTGCTATTCGCTGGGCAAGACCCAACGGTTGATCGCCCTCATCCGCGAGGCGGGCTGGCACGCGCCCATCTGGCTGCACGGTGCGTTGCTGCCGATGTGTGCGGTGTATGAGCAATTCGGCGTTCGCCTCGGCGACCTGCGCCCCGCCACGGTGGCGGCGAAGGCGGAGCTGGTCGGCCAGATCGTGCTCGCGCCCCCCTCGGCCATCGCCGATCGCTGGGCGCGACGGCTGGCCGAGCCGGTGGTCTGCCTCGCCTCCGGCTGGATGCGGGTGCGCCAGCGGGCCAAGCAAGGTGGCGTGGAACTGCCGCTGGTGATTTCCGATCACGCCGATTGGGACGAACTGCTCACCACGATGGACGATGTCGGCGCCCCGGAAGTCTGGGTGACGCACGGCCGCGAGGAGGCGTTGATCCATGCCGCCACTCTGCGCGGCATCAAGGGACGGGCGCTGCGACTGGTGGGTTTTGACGAGGACGGCGAGGAATGATCGCGTTTTCAGACCTACTCGAACGGCTGGTCTTCACGCCAGGCCGGCTCGCCAAGATCGCTCTGCTGCGCCGGTATTTCACCACCCAGCCGGACCCGGAGCGTGGCATTGGCCTCGCCGCTATCACCGGCGAACTGCGCTTTGCCGCGGCCAAGGCCGGGCTCATCCGCGAACTGGCAGCATCCCGCACTGACCCTGTGCTGTTCGCGCTCTCATATGACTATGTCGGCGATCTGGCCGAGACGGTGGCGCTGATCTGGCCCGCCAAGCCCACCAACCAGCGTCCGCCGTTGTTGTCAGAGGTGGTGGAGACGCTGGCCACCGCCGCCAAATCCGAGCTTCCCGACATCGTCGCAGGCTGGCTCGATGCGTCCGACTCGGCAACGCGGCTCGCGCTGTTGAAGCTCATCACCGGCGGATTGCGCGTCGGTGCCTCGGCGCGGTTGGCCAAGACCGCGTTGGCCGAATGCGGCGAGGGTCTCGCGGCGGACGATATCGAGGAAATCTGGCATGGACTGACCCCGCCTTATGCCGGGTTGTTCGCCTGGATTTTCGGCCAAGGCCCCAAGCCAGACCCGCTCGACTCGCCGGTCTTCCGCTCGCCGATGCTGGCCCAGCCGATCGAACTGGCCGATCTGTCGCAGATGGACCCGGCGGCGTTTCGCTGCGAATGGAAATGGGACGGCATTCGCGTGCAGTTGGTCACCACCGCCGGCGGACAGGCGCTGTATTCGCGCGGGGCGGAGGAGATCTCCGCCGGCTTTCCCGAAATCATCGCCGCCATGGCCTCGCCCGCCGTGCTGGACGGCGAGTTGCTGGTGCTGCGCGACGGCGTGGTGGCGCCGTTTTCCGACCTGCAACAACGGCTGAACCGCAAGACCGTCAGCGCCAAGATGCAGCGGGAATTTCCGGTGCATGTTCGGCTGTACGACATGCTGTTCGACGGTGTCGAGGACATCCGCGCCTTGCCGTTTGACGCGCGGCGACTCCGGCTGGAATCCTGGTATGCGCGCAACCAGCCGCAGCGGATGGATCTGTCCGCGCAAATCGGCTTCACGGCCTTGTCCGAGTTAGCGGAATTGCGCCTGTCCGCCCGCGCCGCCTCCATCGAGGGGCTGATGCTCAAGCGCGCCGACAGCCCGTATCTGCCCGGCCGGCCGAAAGGGCTTTGGTGGAAATGGAAGCGTGACCCGCTGACGATTGACGCCGTGCTGATGTATGCCCAGCGCGGCCACGGCAAGCGCAGCAGCTTTTATTCGGACTACACGTTCGGCCTGTGGCGCGGTGAGGAGCTTTTGCCGGTGGGAAAAGCCTATTTCGGCTTCACCGATCAGGAATTGGCCTATCTCGACAAATGGGTGCGCGACCACACCACCCAGCGATTCGGCCCGGTGCGGGAGGTGGAGCGGGGCATCGTTCTGGAAGTGGCGTTCGACGCCGCCCAGTTATCCGCTCGCCATAAATCCGGCGTGGCGCTGCGGTTTCCGCGCATTTCGCGGATTCGCACGGACAAACCCGCCAATGAGGCGGACCAGTTGGACACGCTGATGGCGCTGGTAGAACGGCCGTAGGTTGGGTGGCGCTGCGCTGACCCAACCTACGTCATCAGGCCAAAACGAGAAAAGGCCGCATCATACGATGCGGCCTTTTCCAGAAGTTCCGAAGAACGCTGTTACGCGAGCTTCAGATTGGCAGCAGCTTCCTTGCCGCGCTCCATCAGAACGTCATAGCTGACCTTCTGACCGTCATTGAGGCCCGTGAGGCCAGCAGCCTGAACTGCAGTGATGTGCACGAACACATCCTTGCCGCCGCCCTGTGGCTCGATGAAGCCGAAACCCTTGGTTGCATTGAACCACTTAACCGTACCAACAGCCATGTTCTCGTAACTCTCATATTTAACTAGCTTGTGTTGATAGCACAGCCTCGCCATCCGCGCCACAAAATCAGCATGCCAAATCGCCGTAAATGGCCGATTTATACCTTTGCCCCATTTGGCGGCGCATTTTCCGCGGCAAAGCGCCGCAATCCGGCCAGGCACACCAGCAATACCGACGCCCCACAGACCATGATGGCCGGGGCCACGCCGATGGTAGCGAACAACAACGGCGATATCAGCATGCCGATCAGAAGTCCTGCCTGGTTCATCACCACGAAAGCACGGGTGCCGGCGGCGATATCGGCGTTGGCGAGCAGTGTTTGGCGTCGCGTGGCCACCGTGATGTCTTGCATGGGCCCGCCAATGGCCGACACCAGGGCGGCGCCGATCAGGCCCGATAGTATATAAGGCGGCGGCAGCACCCATCCCGCCAGCCCCAGCAGCAGAATGCCCACGGCCAGGAACAGGTTGCCGCCAAAGATCATCCGCCCCGGATGGCGGCTCATGGGGCGGTTGCCAACCACCAGCGTGCTGGCAAGGTTGGTCAGCCCATAGGCCGAGATCACCGAGCCAAATGCCGCGATGCCGCCGGGAACGCCGCGTTCCACCAGCAGCAGCGGCAGGCCAATGAAAAAGGTTGTGTACCAGGCGCCGTTGATCACGCCGGTCACCGCCAGCACGAAGCCCAGCAGCCTGTCCCGACGCACGGCAATGAACCCGCGCGTCAGCCCGTCCCACACGCCCAGCCGAACCGGCACCGAGAGACGGCCTTTCGGGTGACGGGCCACGGCCAGCGTCACCGCCGTGGCCGAGATGAGGAAGGTGGCGACATCGATCGTCACGAAATGCACCAGTGGCAACGTGGCCGCCGCTACCCCGATCAGGCCGGGGCCCAGCAGGCGGGCGATCCGCTCGGTGGTGTCGATCAGCGCATTGGTGGCGGGCAGCATAGATTGCGGGGCGATCTGCGGCACCAGCGCCATCAGCGCCGGGCGAAACAACGCGTTGCCCACCGCCAGCGCCAACACGCAGGCCACCAAAATCCACGGCGGCGGCGCGCCGAGGCTCAGCCAGGTGATCACCATCAACCCCAGCACCAGCGCCCGCAGCAGATCGGCGCCGATCATGGCCGCCTGGTGCGAGAACGAATCGGCCAACCGCCCGGCCAGCAGCGCCGTGGTCAGCATCACCGCCGCCTGGATGGCCGTCAGCAGCCCGGCATTGGTGCCGAACGCGCCCACGGCCAGCCAACCGAGCACGACCAGGAACAACTGGTCGCCAATGGCCGACATCGCCAGCCCGCCCCAGAGCAACGCCACGGGGCGGGTGGCCAAGGGCCGCAGGATCGGTGGAATCAACCCACCTGGGCCGAAGGCTTGCGCCCGGCCAGCACCGCGTCCACGCCGTCCAGCGCCAGATGGCCCATGGCATCGCGGGTTTCGGTGGTGGCACTGCCCAGATGCGGCAGCAGCACGGCGTTCTCCAGCGTCAGGTACTCCGGGTTCAGCGCCGGCTCGCCCTCGAACACGTCCAGCCCGGCAAACCCAACCTGGCCCGAGCGCAACGCCGCGATCAGCGCCGCATCATCCACCAATGTGCCGCGCGCGGCGTTGGTGACGATTGCGCCGTGCGGCAGCTTGGCGATTCGCTCCGCATTCAGCCAATGCCGCGTGGCGGCCCCGCCCGGGGCGTTCAGCGCCAGAACCTGGCTGGCGGCCAGGAAGCTGTCGTCGTTGTCGTGATAGATCGCGCCCTGTTCGATATCGGCCGCGAGGCGCGAGCGGTTGCGATAATGCACCTCCATCTGGAAGCCGCGCGCCATGCGGGCGAGGGATTGGCCAATCCGGCCCATGCCGAAGATGCCCAGCCGCTTGCCGCTGACCTGCGCGCCCATCAACTGGGTCGGCGCCCAGCCGCCCCACGCCTTGGCGCGGATCATCCGCTCGCCCTCGCCAGCCCGTCGGGCGGCGGCGAGGATGAGGAGCATCGACAACTCGGCCGTGGCCTCGGTCAGCACGTCCGGCGTGTTGCACACCGGAATACCGCGTGCGGCGGCGGCCGCGAGGTCGATATGATCGGTGCCGACGCTGAAGGTGGAGATCACCCGCACCGAGGCTGGCAGCGCTGCGATGGTGGCGGCATCCAGCCGGTCAGACGTGCAGCACAGAATGGCGTCACACCCCGCCGAGGCCGCCAGGATGCCGGCGGGGGTGGTGGGCGTGTCGTCATGGTTCAGCCGCGCGTCGTAATCGTGCAGCGCACGGGCTTCCACCGCCGCTGGCAGGCGGCGGGTGACGAGAAGGGTGGGTTTCGTCACGGCTTCAGCTCCACAGCGGGTCGATGGCGGGCTTGCCGGCCAGCACCGCGAGAATGTTGTCAATCGCGCGGTCGCCCATTGCCTTGCGGGTTTCGTGCGTGGCCGAGCCCATATGCGGGCTGAGGGACACGTTCGGCAGTTCGGCGAATCGCAGGTCGAACGCCGGCTCGTTGAGGAACACGTCCAGACCCGCTGCCGCCAGATGGCCCGATTGCAGCGCCGCGATCAGCGCATCCTCATCCACCAGCGCCCCGCGGGCGGCGTTGACGAACACGGCGCCCTTGGGCAGCAGCGCCAGGGTCTCGGCGTTGATGATCCCCTTGGTGCCGGCGCCGGACGGCGCGTGCAGCGACAGGAAGTCGCAATGCGGCAGCATGTCCTCGAACTTCGGATACCAGGTGGCGCCCAGTTCCAGCTCAGGCGCCAGGCGGGTGCGGTTGCAATAGACGATCTTCATGCCGAAGCCGCGTGCCCGTGCCGCCATGGCGCGGCCGATGCCGCCCAGACCCAGAATGCCGAGCGTCTTGCCCCAGACGCGAATGCCGAGCATTTCGCCCATGCCCATCCCCTGGCGCCAGCCGCGCCGCATCACCGTCTCATATTCGTGGCCGCGACGTGCCGCATTCAACATCAACATGAACGCGAGGTCGGCGGTGCATTCGTTCAGCACCTCGGGCGTGTTGGTGATGGGCAGGCCACGCGCCTTGGCAGCGGCGAGGTCGATATGGTCGAACCCCACCGAGCAGGTGGCGGCGATCTTGACGTGATCGGGCAGGGCCGCGATCACCTCGGCGGTGAGTTTCAGATGCGAGGTCAGCAGCAAGGCGTCCGCCTTGGTGTCACGCAGCAGCCGCAGCGTGGTTTCGGCATCCAGATCCTGCCCATTTGGAAACGGACAGTCGAATTCGGCGCGAATTCGCGCTCCTACGTCATCTGGCATCTGGCGGCTTACGATCAGGCGCGGTTTCATGCTGGTTCCCCCGGTTTGCGCCATGATGGCAGCACGGTGGGCGGCGGAGCAAATGCATGAGCGCGCGTCTGGCAGTCGATATCGGCGGAACATTTACAGATCTCGCATTGGAGGTGGCCGGCCAGCGCCACACCACCAAGGTGCTGACCACACCAGCATCGCCCGAATTGGGCGTGATGAACGGCATTGCGGCCATTTTGAAACAAGCAGGCCTGCTGCCGGCTGACATCACCATCCTGGTGCACGGCACCACGCTGGCCACCAACGCCGTGATCGAGCGCAAGGGCGCACGCACGGCGCTAATCACCACCGAGGGTTTCCGCGACGTTCTGGCGATGGGCAATGAGAGCCGGTACGACCAGTACGACCTCAACATCGCCCTGCCCGAGCCGTTGGTGCCCCGCTATCTGCGCCTGACGGTGCCGGAACGACTCGACAATGAAGGCCACGTGCTGCGTCCGCTGGACGAGCAGGCGGTGCGCGAATTGCTGCCGGTGCTGGTGCGCGAAGGCGTGGAGGCGGTGGCTGTCGGTTTCCTGCACGGCTTTGTGAACCCAGCCCATGAACGCCGGGTGCGCGACATCCTGGCCGAGGCGCTGCCGGACATGCCTGTGTCGCTCGCCAGCGAGGTTTCGCCGGAAATGCGGGAGTGGGAGCGGTTTTCCACCACCGTCGCCAACGCCTATGTGCAGCCGATGATGGCCCGCTATCTGCGTCGTCTTGAGGCCGATCTGCGCGGCATCGGCATGGCGGCGCCAATCTTCATGATGCTGTCCGGCGGCGGGCTGACGACCATCGAGACAGCGTGTCGCTTCCCCATTCGCCTGGTTGAATCCGGCCCGGCCGGCGGCGCTATCTTCTCGGCCACCATCGCCCGGGAATGCGGTCTGGCTGAAGTGCTGTCGTTCGATATGGGCGGCACCACGGCGAAAATTTGCCTGATCGACGATTTCCGACCGCAAACGGCGCGCAATTTCGAAGTGGCCCGCGTGGGGCGGTTTCGTAAAGGATCCGGTCTGCCGCTGCGGATTCCGGTGATCGAGATGGTGGAGATCGGCGCCGGTGGTGGCTCCATCGCGCATGTGGACAGCCTTGGCCGCATCGGCGTCGGCCCCGAATCGGCTGGCGCCGATCCCGGACCCGCCTGCTACGGGCGCGGCGGCCTGCATCCGGCGGTGACGGACGCGAATCTGACGCTCGGCCGCTACGATCCGCAGCGTTTCGCCGGTGGCTCGATGAAGCTGGTGCCAGCGGCGGCGCTGGCGGCGCTGGATGTGCATGTGGGCCAGAAACTCGGCCTGCCGGCCCCGCTGGCGGCGTTGGGCGTGATTGAGATGGTGGACGAGAACATGGCCAACGCGGCCCGTGTTCACGCCATCGAATCGGGCAAGACCTATGAAGGCCGCACGATGATCGCCTTCGGCGGCGGTGGCCCGGTGCATGGCTGCCGGGTGGCCGAGAAGATTGGCATCGACCGCGTGCTGGTGCCGTCCGGCGCTGGCGTTGGCTCCGCGATCGGGTTCCTGCGCGCGCCGGTGGGCTATGAGGTTGTTCGCAGCCTGTATCAGCGCTTTTCCACATTCGACGTGCATGCCGTGAACGCCCTGCTGGACGACATGGCCCGTGAGGCGAGCGAGGTTGTGGCCGCCGGCAGCTTCGGCGCGCCCACGCAGCAAACCCGCATGGCGTTCATGCGCTACGTGGGCCAGAGCCATGAAATTCCGGTGCCGTTGCCGCAAGGGACGCTGCTTGAAGCCGATGTGACCAGCATCCGCGCCGAATATGACCGCCAATACGCCAGTTTCTACGACCGCCCGGTGCCAGGGTCGGACGTGGAGGTGATGAGCTATGCCGTGGTCGTCGCCACGATCACCGATCATGCGGCATCGGCGGTGGCCCCCGGCGTGGCCCACACGCCGAAAGCTGGCCGCACCCAGGCGGTGCGCGACACCGTGACCGGCGAGGTGACCGACTGGGCCATCCATGACCGCACGGCCCTGACTGCGGGCGCCATCGTGCCAGGCCCCGCCATCATCGCCGAGGACGAGACCTCCACGCTGATCGGCCCCGGCTGGACCGCCTCGATCGAGCCGCACGGCTATATCTCAATGGTTCGCGAAGGAGCCCGCGCATGAGCCGTCTCGCAATGGCCGCCATCCAGCGGCAGATCATGTGGAACCGGCTGATCGCGGTGGTGGAGGAGCAGGCGCAGACCATGATCCGCACCGCCTTCTCCACCACGGTGCGCGAGGCGGGCGATCTGTCGGCCGGCATCTTCGACCTGCAAGGCCGCATGTTGGCTCAGGCCGTGACCGGCACCCCCGGCCATGTGAATTCGATGATGGAGGCGGTGGGGCATTTCCTCGCGAAATTCCCGGCCGCCAGCATGAACCCCGGCGATCACTACATCACCAACGACCCCTGGCTCGGCACCGGCCATCTGCACGATCTGACGGTGGTGACGCCCACGTTCCGCAACGGCGCCATCGTTGGTCTGTTCGCCAACACCGCCCATGTCATCGATATCGGTGGCCTCGGCATGGGGCCGGAGGCGCGCTCGGTGTTCGAGGAGGGGATCTATATCCCCATCGTCAAATGCTTCGACCGCGGCGTGCCCAACGAGACGTTCTTCGATTTCATCCGCTGGGGATCGCGTCTGCCGGTGGAACTGGAAGGCGACGTGTATTCGCTGTGCGCCTGCAACGATGCCGGGGCCAAGCGGCTGGTGGCGATGATGGACGAGTTCGGCATGGATTCGATCGATCCTTTGGCGGACTTCATCTTTGACAGTTCGCTGAAGGCCACGCTGGCCGAGATCGCCAAGCTGAAGCAGGGCGTGTATCGCTGCGAGATCAGTTCGGACGGTTATGACGAAACCGTCACCCTCAAAGCCGCGATGCATATCCTGCCCGATGCGATCGAGGTGGATTACGAGGGCACCACCGGCCTGTCGCCGCGCGGCATCAACGTGCCGCAGGCCTATACCCGCGCCTATGCGTGCTTCGGCATCAAGGTGGTGGTGGCGCCGGAGATTCCGAACAACTGGGCCAGCCTGGCGCCGTTTCGGATGAAGATCCCTGAAGGCTGCATCCTCAACGCACCGCGACCTTATCCCGTGGCGGTGCGGCATGTGGTGGGGCAGTTGCTGCCCGACCTGATGATGGGCTGCTTGCACCAGATTGTGCCGGAACTGGTGGTGGCGGAAGGATCGTCCTGCCTGTGGAATCCGCCGTTGCGCGGCGGCGGCGCGGTCAGTGGGCAAAGCCGGGCAAACAGGCCTGTGATTGCCGACTTTGAAGTCACCACCTTCAACTCTGGCGGCACCGGAGCGCGTCCATTGCGCGATGGGCTGGATGCAACGGCGTTTCCCTCCGGCGTGCGCACCATGCCAGTGGAGGCCACTGAAAACGTGGCGCCGGTGGTGTTCTGGCGCAAGGAACTGCGGCCCGACAGCGGCGGCGCCGGCAAGACCCGTGGCGGCTTCGGCCAGATCATGGAAATCGGCACCAAGGGCGAGCTGGAATTCGCCGTCAACGCCATCTTCGACCGTGTGGCCCATCCGCCGAAAGGCCGTGACGGCGGTGGGGAAGGGGCTGCCGGCATCGTGGCCCTCGTCTCTGGCGCCAATCTGCGCACCAAGGGCTTTCAGGTGATCCCGGACGGCGAGCATCTTCTGCTGCACTTGCCGGGTGGGGGCGGCATGGGCGACCCTGCCAGTCGCGATCCGGCTTCCGTGGCGCTGGATGTGCGCTGCGGTCTCGTTTCGGTCGAAAATGCCGCCACACTTTACAAGGTTGTCGTCGCTGCCGACGGTGCCATCGATGCCGACCAAACCGCTTTGCTCAGGAACCCAACCCATGCGCTGTGATCTGATCTTGCGAGACGCCATCATCGTCGATGGCACCGGCGGCCCGCGTACCCGTGGCGACGTGGCGGTGAAGGGCGACCGGATCGTCGGCGTGGGCGATCTTGGCGCCTGGTCGGCCGACCGCGAAATCATCGCCACCGGCAAGGTTGCTGCCCCAGGCTTCATCGATGCCCACACGCATGACGACCGCGCCGTGCTGTGCGGGCCGGAATGCATGCTGTGCAAGATGTCCCAGGGCGTCACCACCGTGGTGGTGGGCAATTGCGGCATCAGCCTCAGTCCGGTGCGG
Source organism: Acetobacteraceae bacterium (assembly GCA_040399685.1). GTDB lineage: Bacteria > Pseudomonadota > Alphaproteobacteria > Acetobacterales > Acetobacteraceae > CAIQQQ01. The sequence goes on along the minus strand of JBBART010000010.1, from coordinate 119,861 downwards.
ATGAAATCCCGCCCCATCCCGCCGCTGGATCTGCTGGGCGACGAGAGCTGGTGGACGTTCGACAGCTTCGGCGCATACGCGGACAGGTTGGCGAAAGATCCGTCCCCGGTGAACACCGTGGCGTTGATCGGCCACATGTCGTTGCGGGTGGAAGCCATGCAGGGCGACGTGCTGCGGGCCGCCACCGACGGCGAGGCGAACCACATGCAAGGCCGCCTGCGCGAAGCGTTGTTGCAGGGCGCTTCAGGGTTCTCGACCGGGCTCTATTATCCGCCCAGCAACCTCGCCCCCACCGATGAGGTGATCGCGGTGGCCGAGGCCCTGCGCGCCACCGGCGGCCTGTATGTGACGCATATGCGCGATGAAGGCGACGGCGTCATCCAGTCGATCGAGGAGACGCTGAAGATCGGCCGTGACGTGGGCGCGCCGGTGGTGATCAGCCACCACAAATGCACCATGCCGCATAATTTCGGCCGCTCCACCGAAACCCTGGCGCTGCTTGAGGCGGCCAGCAAGAAGCAGAAGGTCGATTTCGACGTCTATCCCTATGTCGCCGGCTCCACCGTGCTGATGGTGGACAAGGTGAAGCCGAACGTGCCGACGAAAGTCACGTGGTCGGTGCCGCATCCGGAACTGACCGGCAAATGGCTGCACGACATCGCGGCCGGTTGGGGCGTGGACATCTTTGAGGCGGCGGGCCGCCTGTTGCCGGCCGGCGCCATCTATTTCCAGATGGACGAGGCCGATGTGCAACGCATCATGGCGCATCCGCTGAGCATGATCGGCTCGGACGGCCTGCCGCATGACAGCTTCCCGCATCCCCGCCTGTGGGGCACGTTCCCGCGCGTGCTGGGGCATTATTCCCGTGACCTCGGCCTGTTCTCGCTGGAGACCGCCGTGCACAAGATGACCGGGCGGGTGGCCGATGTGTTCGGCCTGAAGGATCGCGGCGTCATTCGCACCGGCGCGTTTGCCGATCTGGTGCTGTTCGACCCCGAGACGGTGCGAGACGCCGCCGATTTCGACAACCCCACGCTGCCATCCGAAGGCATCGCTGAAACCTGGGTGGGCGGGCAATCGGCCTATGTCTACGGCCAGGGCGCCACCGAAGCCCGCGCCGGGCGTCTGGTGACGCGCGAGGCCACCCCCTGAGCCAAAGCCTTCACGCAGCCCCCACATCCGGCGTTGCCACGCCCACCATCGCTGATCTGTTCGCCGGATTCTTCACCGTCGGCATCAGCGGTTTTGGCGGGGTGATGCCGTGGGCGCGGCGCATGACGGTGGAAACCAAGCGCTGGCTGAACGAGGACGAGTTCGTGGACGCGCTGGCGATGTGCCAGATCATCCCCGGCCCTAACATCGTCAACTTCTCTGTGGCCCTCGGCGCGCGGTTCCAGGGGCTTCCTGGGGCCGTTGCCGCGGTGACGGGCCTGCTGGCGGCGCCGATGTTCATCGTGGTGTGCATGAGCATCGTGCTGGAGCAGGTGGCGGACAATCCGCGTGTGATTGACGCGCTGCACGGCATGGCGGCGGTGGCGGCGGCGTTGGTGATTGCCATGTCGGTGAAGGTGACGCTGCCGTTGGTGCGGCGCAGGGACTGGCTCGGCATGGCGCTGGCCTGTGCCGCGTTTGTCGCCGTGGCGTTGCTTCAACTGCCCATGGTGCCCAGCCTGCTGGTGTTGGCGCCCATCGCCATCGGGCTTGAACGGTGGCGGCGTTGACTGGCGCTGACCAACTCGTTGATCTGGCCATCGTGTTCGCCAAGGCGGGGCTGGTGGCTGTTGGCGGCGTCATCACCGTGTTGCCGGAAATCAAGCGCCAGGTGGTGGACGTGCATCACTGGATGGACGGCCCGAGCTTTGCCGGCCTGTTCGCCCTTGCACAGGCTTCGCCCGGCCCGAACATGCTGGTGGTGACACTGGTCGGCTGGCGCGTGGCCGGACTGGCCGGGGCGACGGTTGCGAGCATTTCGTTGATCATGCCGCCCGCGACGCTCGCCTATCTGATGGCGAGCCTATGGCGGCGGTTTCGCGGGGCCTTGTGGCTGCGCGACATTCAGGCCGGCCTGACCAGCGTGACGGTGGGATTGATCGCGGCCGCAGCTTTGCTGCTGGCCGAAGGATCTGCAAGCACACTGGGTGCTGCGACCATGGTCGTCGTGTCGTCTGCTGTCCTGGTCTGGACAAAGCTCAACCCGCTTTGGCTGCTCGGTGCCGGCGCAGCCCTTGGGGCGCTCGGCGTTATCTGATCCGTTTAGCGAAACGAGCGGGACGGGGCCTCGGCCACTTCGTCATATCGCATGCCGACGTTGCGCGGGTTGGCTGCCATCATGTCGCTGTCTGGGCGATCGTAGATGAAGCCATAGGTTGGGTAGACGCTGCCGTAGTTGCCGCTGTGACCGAGTTCGACGCGCACGGCCGACCAGTCGTTGCGGTCAGACACATCCGTGACCGAGATCGCACGGCTGACGCCGCCCTTGCTGGCGCCGGGGCCGGCCCAATTGGCATGGTCGATTTCGATTTCGCGTGAGCTGATCACGTTCTTGACCACGGCGACATGGCCAAGGCGCATATGGCCGGTGGCGCGGAAGTTCAGCACGCTGCCGGCCTCGGGGGCCTGACCACGGGCATACACGCCGTTGGCGGCATCCCACCAGTTGGCGGCGTTGCCCTTGAGTTGGATGCCGCTGGCGGCACGGGCGAAGGGCACGCACGAAATTCCGCCGCCCACATTGCGGTAGCTGACCTTGCTGCCCTTGACCTGGGTTTGTTTCAGTCCGCCACGGGACATGGCGTTAACGATCGTCACGTTTTTGCGGCTGATCACCATCTTGGCCGCGACCGGCTTTGTGGTGGTGCGCTCCGTGGTGGTTGGGGTGCGAGCGGCCCATGATTCGGTTGAGAGAAGCGGGCTGATTGCCATGAGGCCCATGCTGAATGCCGCGGCACGAACGCCAAAACCCCAAACCCGCATGCGTCTGCCCCTAAATTGTAAGCCTCACGATATATTTCCGTTAGCAACACGGGGCGGGCACTGGCAACCCAGTATGGAACTTTTTGCGATCCAGCTATGCGAGTTCATCCAGACTGGTGACGGGGCAGAGGCTGAGAACGGTATGAAATCCTATTAACTTCGCCGTAAGTATTATGTTGCAAATAGGTCGCGCCGCTGTTGCACGAAGGCGACAGCGGCGCGATTGGAGTCGGTCAGGCGTTCGAAATTAGGCGGAATCGTTTCGAATAAGGGGCAACTATTTGCAGACAGTGACCATGATTTCAACAAGATGGCGCGGGTCGGCCATGTTGGCTTCGACGCAGGCGCGGGCGGGTGCCATGCCTTCTGGCAGCCAGGCGGACCACAGCTTGTTCATGGCGTCACGGTCGGTGATGTTCTTCAGCCAGATCTGCGCTTGCAGCAGACGAGTGTTGTCGGTTCCGTGGGTCTCCAGGATCTCGTCGATCTGGGCCAGGACTTCTGCGGTCTGGCCGGAGATGTCCTTGGACAGATCCTGGGCCACGCAGCCCTGCAGGAACACAAAGCCGTGATATTCGACGGCCTTGGACAGAACCTTGTTCGGCTCAGTACGGATAATCTTGCTCATCATCGAGTCCTTTGGTTTGTGCTTCGAAAGTATACGTCGCTCGGGCCGGAAAGCGGTCCGGGCTATTTTGCTGCGGGCGCCACCGGCGCCGCATCGACAGGGCCGGTGCCGGCGGCGTTGTAGCAATCGTTCAACGCCTTCTCCCGGCCATACTGCGCGCCCAGCCCGGACGAGGTGATACCCGGCAGGCCGCTGGTGGAGAACGGCGAATCGCGCGTGCTGGTGGCGTAGGTGTCGGATTTGTAGATGTCGGCCCGGTTCTGCGCGCGATACTGGTCCTCGCTGCGGGCGCGGCATTCGGCCGCCTGGGCGGGCGAAAGCCCGGCACGGCGGCTGCTGGTCTGCTGGGCGCAGCCGGACAGCACCAGCAAGGCGAGTGCGGATGTCAGTGCGGCCGTCATCGGGTTCGGCTTCTTCATGCTGATGCTCCTGGAAGGCCTGAGGCGGTGTCGTGGGCGATCCTACCGTGATGGATCAAGGCGCGCAGGCTGGATTCGTCGAAAATGGCCTCGCGCGTCAATGGCACCGATGCTGCGGCACGCAGCAAGGCCGTGTCGATCTCTGCACCGTCTGGCCTCAGGGCCACATGGTCGGCCACCCAGCGGGCCCGCGTCATCAGTTCCACCAGGGCCAGAAGGCGCAGGCACACCGACAAGCCCGGCAGGTTGTCCAGCCCGCGCGCCGCATCCACGGCCGCCGCCCAGCACCGTGCGTCGGTGTCGGTCAGGGCCAGATCGGTGAATTCATCGCCTTCGCGGCGGAAGCGGAACAGTCGGGGCGGGCCATCGCGCGCGGCAATGGCGGCCTCTCGCGCCTGGTGCCACGCCCGTTCCAGGTCGCGTGGCAGCACCGGCGGCAACGCTTCCGGGGCGTCGGCCACAAGATAGGTGACGATTCCGTCCTGTGTTTCAGCAACCTGGACCGGGTTGTTGGCTTTGCTGCGCGGCTTCATGGCCGTACCATGGACTGCCGCTCGCCGAAGCACCACTCTGCCGCACCGATCATTGGAGGCCGCCGATGTCTGACCCAGCCAATCTCTCCGCCACCGAAGCCACCCGTCGCCTGCGCGACGGCACCTTGCGCGCGGAGGCTCTGCTGGAAGCGTGTCTGGCGCGGATTGCAGCCAACGAGCCGGATATCCGCGCCTTCGTCCAGCACGATGCCGCCCAGGTCCGCAGCCACGCCGCCCGCCCAGGGCCGTTGCACGGCGTGCCGATCGGCGTGAAGGATGTGTTGGACACCGAGGACCAGCCGAGCCAGTACGGCTCGCTGATCTGGGCCGGGCATCGCCCCAAGGCGGATGCCGCCTGCGTCGCCTGGGCGCGGGCCGCCGGTGCCGTGGTGATGGGCAAGACCGTCACCACTGAATTCGCCACCCGCAAGCCTGGCCCCACCGCCAATCCGCACAACCGCGCCCACACGCCGGGCGGCTCGTCCAGCGGGTCGGCCGCGGGCGTGGCGGCCGGGTTTTTCCCGCTCGCCTTCGCCACCCAGACCGCCGGGTCCATTATTCGCCCGGCGGCGTATTGCGGCGTGGTCGGCTACAAGCCCAGCTTCGGCATGATCCCGCGCATCGGCATGAAGATGATGAGCGAAAGCCTGGACACGATCGGCGTCATGGCCCGCACCGTGGCCGATTGCGCGCTGTTCGCCGGCGCCGTGGCGGGGCGCGACCTTGGTGATCCGGATGCGGCGACATCGGCGGCACCGCGCATCGGCATCTGCCCCGGCCCGTCCGGCGCCGAGGCCACCGCCGAGACGATGGCGCTGCTGGAGAATGCCGCGGACCGTCTTGCCGCTGCTGGTGCTGCCATTGTGCGCCGTCCGCTGCCGGAGGGATATGCAGCCCTTGCCTCCGCCCAGCCGTTGGTGATGAACGCCGAAAGTGCGGCCTCGATGGGATGGGAGTTGAACACCCACGCCCACGGCATCAGCGAAGGGCTGCGCGAGCGGCTTGATTGGGGCGCCGCGCAAGGTGGCGCCGCGCTGGATGCGGCGCGCGGGGTGATGACGCAGCTGCAATCGAATTTCGCGGCGGTGATGGATGATATTGACGTCCTGTTGACGCCATCCGCCCAGGGCGAGGCGCCGCACGGCCTGGAATGGACCGGCGACCCGGTGTTCAACGCAACCTGGACGGCCCTGCACGTGCCCTGCATCACCATTCCTGTCGGGACAGGTCCGGCCGGATTGCCGCTGGGGCTTCAGGTGGTCGGCGTGCGCAACGCGGACCGCGCGACACTTGCCTGGGCGCAATGGATTGCGAGCGTGCTGGCGGGCTAGACGATGTTCAGCTTTCTGCCCATGGCCGATATCGCAGGTGTCGGGCTGTTTCTGATGCTGTGGCTGGGGTACGGCCCGATTGTGCGCCGCTTTGCGCCGCGGGCCATCAACACGGGCCTGCTGCAACTGCGGGTGGCCTGGATGCGCACGATGCTGCGGCGCGACAACCGCATCGTCGATTCCAGCCTGATCGGCCACGTGGTGCACAGCGCCAGCTTCTTTGCGTCCACCAGCCTGATCGTGATCGGCGCGTTGCTGAGCATGTTGTCGGGGGTGGAACACCTGCAACTGGCGATCGAGGGGCTGGCCTTCGTGCCGCCCGTGTCGCGCATGGTGTTCGAACTCAAGATCCTGCTGCCGCTGGTGGTGCTGATCCATGGCTTTGTGAAGCTCACCTGGTCCTTGCGCCAGTTGAACTACACCATCGCCCTGATTGGCGCCGCACCGGACCGCACCAAGGTTGGCGCGTCGCTTGAACCGTTGGCGGAAGCCATCGGGTTCATGATGTCGACCGCCCTTTCCACGTTCAACGACGGCATTCGCTCGTATTATTTCGCCATTGCCGGCCTGGCGTGGGTGATCGGGCCGATGGCCATGGCGATGGCCACGGCAGCCCTCACGGCGATGCTGTTCTGGCGCCAGCTCGCCAGCCCGGCGGCGGTGGGTTTTCGTCACGCGTTGGCCATGACCCATGTGGCACACGCGCGCGCGGAAGAGGCGGCGCGGGCCGAGTAAGACCGCACGTCACGTTCGTTTCGGTCAGTGTCATCGTTATTAAAACGTGATTTCGCCCGTATGTCAGGTTGCCTCGATTTTCCTATCGTTTTGCGTCCTATAATGATCGTGGAGCGATAGGAAAAATTTTATGCTTCAACAAGAAGCCCAAGACGCTGCAATTAAAGCCATGCGTGAAATTGTCGTGCGTTTGGTTCGTCAAAACAATATGACGCTGTCGATGCGCCAGTTGGCCGTTTTTATGGTCTGTTATTTTTGTAACGGTGAATGCACGGTCCTGTACATTTCAGAGGCGCTCAGCGTTTCTCAAACGGTTGTCAGGCGGGCGATGGACACGCTTGATGAACTTGGCCTCACCAAGCGCCGTGTCGATCCGCGGGACGGAGACGTCGTGTTCGTGGAACAGACCCTGGCGGGGCTGGCGTTTCTGGGCGATCTGCATGCAACCGTCGCCCGCTCGGCGCGTCGCGAGAGCCTGATGATGTTGGATAGCTGACATCACCAGGCCCTTTTCGATGGCGTGTCAGCGCGTACGCGTCTCCTGGCCAACCCGCACGATCATCTTTCCGAAATTATCCCCGTTCAGAACCATCGCCAACGCCTCTGACGCATTCTCCAGCCCGTCGATGATGGTCTCGCGATAGGAGAGGCTGCCGTCCCTGATCCACGGGGCCGCCAGCGTGCGCCACTCGGGGAAACGCTCCGGCTTGTCGAACACCAGCAGACCCTGGATCTTCACCCGCTTGGCCACCACGAAGCCAAGATTGGGGCCGGGCGGAAATTCAGCCGCGTTATACTGCGCCACCATGCCGCACATGATCACCCGCGAGAAAATGTTCAGCGCCCCGAAGGCCGCCTCCTGCACCGCGCCGCCGACGTTCTCGAAATAGACGTCCACCCCGTTCGGGCAGGCATCGGCGATATCGGCGGACAGGTTCATCACCCTGTGGTCGATACAGGCGTCAAAGCCCAGCTGTTCCTGCACATACAGGCATTTGTCCGGCCCGCCGGCGATGCCCACCACGCGCGCGCCGGCCCGCTTGGCAATCTGGCCGGCAACCGAGCCCACGGCGCCGGAGGCCGCCGAGATCAGCACCGTCTCCCCGGCCTTCGGCTGGCCGACATCGGTCATTCCGGTATAGGCCGTCACGCCCGGCATGCCGAGAACGCCGAGATAGGCGGGCAGGGGCGCTGAATCGGGGGCGATCTTCGTTAGGGCTGCCGATTTCGACAGCGTGTGGGTCTGCCAGCCGCGCGCGCCGACCACGATGTCGCCGATAGCGAAGGCCGGGTCGCCGGAGGACACGACTTCGCCCACCGTCTCGCCGGTCATGACTTCGCCGATCTGCACCGAGGGGGCGTAGCTTTTGCGGTCCGACAGACGACCGCGCATGTAGGGGTCAATCGACAGGTACAAGGTGCGGGTAACAACCTCACCCGGCCCAGCCGCGGGGATGGAATCCGAGATGATCTCGAATGTCTCGGCGTTGGGCATGCCTTTCGGCCGTTGGCGCAACACCATTGATTGGCGCAGTCCACTCATGGTTTCGGTCATGGTATCATCCTTCTTGAAAGCGGGCTTCGTCAGATCGCGGCGTCCGAGCGGAGCACCAGCCGGCCGTTCACCTGTCCGTCGCGCAGGCGCATCAGGGCAGCGTTGGCGGTGGATTGCGGCACCATTGTCACGGGCAGGGCAGCCAGCGTGCCGGCCTGGGCCAAGGCGACCAGTTCACGCAATTCCTTGGGATTGCCGACATAGCTGCCTTGGACCGTCAGCGCCCGCATCGCCATCAGCGGCAACGGCAGAGACAATTCACCGCCGAACAGGCCCACCTGCACCAGCTTGCCGCCCTTGCGCAGCGCATCGAAGCTGAAGCGGGCGGTGGCGGTGCCGTTCACCAGATCGATGACAGCCGCAACCTGGCCGCCGGCTGCTTCCAGGATGTGGGCGGTCACGCCTTCGCCGGAGCCGTCCACCACCTTGGTGGCGCCGGCTGCCAACGCGGCGGCGCGCTTTTCGGGGCTGATGTCCACCACGATGATGTTGGCATGGCCCAGCGCCTTCAGTACCGCGATCGCGTTCAGCCCCAGCCCGCCGGCGCCCACGACCACAATCGGCTCGCTGGCGGCCAGCGGCATCACCTTCTTGATGGCGGAAAACACCGTGATGCCCGAGCAGGCATAGGTTGCGGCCACCGCGAGATCCAGCGTGCCGGGATCGACCAGATGGCGCGGATGCGGCGCCACCACATGGGTGGCGTAACCGCCATTCTGAAACACGCCCAGGCTTTTGCCCGTGAGGCACATATTGTCCTCCTCGGCGAGGCAGGCGGCGCAGGTGCCGCAGCCGACCCACGGATAAACGATGCGCACGTCACCCACTTTGACGCCCTTGGCATCCGGCCCCATGCCCACCACGCGACCCACGATCTCGTGGCCCATCGCCAGCGGCAGCACCAGCCCGCGGTCCTTCATGCTCATCTTTTTGCCGCCGCCGAGGTCGTATTCGCCCTCCCAGATGTGCAGGTCCGAATGGCACACGCCGCAATGCGTGGTCTCCAGCAGAACCTGCGTGCCGGTGGGCACGGGGGTTGGCAGTTCGATCTCTTGGAGGGGAGCCCCATTTTCAACAACGGCCCAGGCGCGCATGATTTTTATCCTTCTTTTTATATGTGCGGGTTAGATCGGGGTGTTCAGGGTGCGGATGGGCGCGCCCTTCAACCATGCGGAAAGGTTCTCGGCCGATTCGGTGTAAAGGGCGGTCATGTTGCCACGCGTGACGTAGCCAAGATGCGGCGACAGCACCGTGTTCGGCGCCGTGCGCCACGCATCGTCGGCGGCCAGCGGCTCGTGGGTGAAGACATCGATGGCCGCAACAAGTTTCCCGGCATTCACCGCCTGCAACAATGCCGCCTGGTCCACCAGTCCGGCGCGGGAGGTGTTGACCAGGATGCAGCCCGGCTTCATCGCCGCCAGATCGGTGGCCTGCAGCGTGTTGCGCGAACGGTCCGACAGCACGAGATGCAGGCTGACCGCATCGGCCCGCGCCAGCAATTCGGCTTTCTCGACGCGGGTGGCGCCCACGGAGGCGGCCTTTTCGTCGGTCAGGTTCGGGCTCCAGGCGATGATGTTCATCTCCAATGCCTGCGCATACCGCGCCATGCGGCTGCCCAGCTTGCCGAGACCGATCAGGCCCAGGGTGCGACCGTACAATTCGGTTCCGGGCGATAGGTTCTCCTGAAACCGCCCGGCGCGAATGTCCGAATCGCCCAAGGGGATCTGCCGCGCCGCTGCCAGCAGCAACGCGAGTGCCAGTTCTGCCGTGCCGAACGTGGCCGGGGCGCCGGTGGTGAAGCACACGAGAACGCCGTGCGCGGTGCAGGCGGGCACATCCACGGCGGCGTTGCGGGCACCGGTGAAGCTCAACAACCGCAGCCGGGGCAGTCGGGCGATCAGGCTGGCGGGAAACGGGGTGCGTTCGCGCATCGCCACCACGGCGTCGAAGTCTGCCAGGGCGGTGGCGGCATGGTCCTCATCGGCAAACGCGTCGCGGAAGAACACCAATTCAGCGTGGCTTTTTACCGCCGACCAATCCGCCAACGTCTCGGCCGTGTTTTGCCAATCGTCCAGCACCGCGATGCGTTTCATGCCGTTTCTCCCTTTTGCGCGCAGCCTGCTTTGCAAGCGGCGTCAGCGCAAGGTTGCGGCGCGTTCGGCACGGTGGTCAGATTGCGCCAATTGGGGAGACGCACATGGAAAAAATCGCAATTGTCGGTGGCGGGCTGATTGGCCGTGCTTGGTCGATCGTGTTCGCACGGGCCGGTTTCAGCGTTTCGCTGTTCGACCAGTCGCAGGAGGCTGCCTCCAACGCGCTCGGCTTTATCGCTGCCAGGCTTCCCGAACTGCACGAGGCCGGCCTGCTGGCGGACTCGCCAGAGATGGTGATGAGCCGGATCAGCCTGGCGCCGACGCTGCAGGCAGCGCTCGATGGTGCGATCTATGTCCAGGAAAACGGCCCGGAGCGGCTCGAAGCCAAGCTCAAGCTGTATGCGCTGATGGACGAACTTGCCGATCCGTCCACCATTCTGGCCAGCTCCACCAGCGGCATTCCGGCCAGCGCCTTCACCGAAAAGCTTGTTGGCCGCGCCCGCTGCCTGGTCGCCCATCCGGTCAACCCACCTTATCTGGTGCCGGTTGTGGAAATCTGCCCGGCACCCTGGACCAGCGACGAAGTCGTCGCCGCCACCCGCGCCCTCATGCTGCGCGCCGCCATGGTGCCGGCCACCATCAAGCGCGAAGTGGCCGGGTTCGTGCTGAACCGCCTGCAGATCGCCCTGGTGGCCGAGGCGTTCCGGCTGGTGGCGGACGGCGTTGTGTCACCCGAAGATTGTGACGCCACCATCAAGCACGGCCTCGGCCTGCGCTGGGCGTTCATGGGGCCGTTCGAAACGATCGACCTCAATGCCCCGGGCGGGGTGGCCGATTATTGTGAGCGTTATGGCGGGCTTTATTCCGAGGTTCAGGCCGAGCAGTGCCCGATTGCGTTGACCCCGGAACTGGTGGCCGATGTCGATAACGCCATGCGCAAGGCCCTGCCGATGGACGACCAGCCGGCCCGTCAGGAATGGCGGGATCGCCGCTTGATGGCGTTGCTGGCGCACAAGGCGACGCAGCCTGATTGAGATATAGGCAAGGCATTGCAGAAAAAGACTTTCTTTTTCTGAAGAAAAAGAAACAAAAAAACTTCATTCATTTTGGTGTGGATCACGTCATCTCACCACCCCGCACCGAATGAATGAAGTTTTTTGGTTCTTTTGTTCACAAAAGAACATCTTTTTGCCCGTGCTTTATTTCCCGCGCGGGTCCAAGGCGTCGCGCAAGCCGTCGCCGACCAGGTTGAAGCTCATCACGCATAAAAAGATAGCAGCGCCCGGAAAAATCGCCAGCCACGGCGCCTGGCTCAAAAATCGCTGCGCGGAGTTCAGCATCGAACCCCAGCTTGGCGCCGGCGGCTGCTGGCCGAGGCCGAGGAACGACAAAGCCGCCTCGGCTATGATGGCGCCGGCGATGGCGAGTGTTGCCTGCACAAGAATCGGCGGCACGATGTTGGGCAGCACGTGGCGCACCGCCACCCGCCACGCCGGATTGCCCAAGGCGCGGGCGGCTTCGACGTAATCGTTGGTGGCGGCGTCCATCGTGGCGCCACGGGCGACGCGCATGAAGATGGGCGCCGCGGTGATGCCGATGGCGATCATGGCATTCTGCAGGGACGGCCCGAGAAACGCCGCCAGGGCGATGGCCAGGATCAGGTTCGGCACCGCCAGCATTGTGTCCACCACGCGGCTGAGCACCATGTCCGTGCGGCCGCCGATGAAGCCGGCGGCGAGCCCGGCCGGCACGCCGATGGAGGCTGCGATGGCCACCGAGACGAGGCCGGCCATCATCGAGGCGCGGGCGCCCCAGATGACGCGGCTGAGAACGTCGCGGCCGTTTTCGTCGGTGCCCATCCAGTTGGCCCAGCTTGGCGCCTTGCGGATCATGGTCCAGCTGGTTTTGATCGGATCGTAAGGGGCGATCCACGGCGCCAGCAGGGCGGTGATGATGAACACCGCCACCACAAACATGCCGATTATGGCCGCCGGCCTACGGCAGAAACGCTGCACGGCGATACGGCGCGGGCTTTGCGCCACGGGAATACGCACTGTGGCGGTGGGTTGGCCGATGACAGCACTCATGCGCCGCGCATCCTTGGGTTGATCACGACGTAGAGAACGTCGGCGAGCAGGTTCAGCATCACATAGACCGTGGCCGTGACCAGAACCACGCCTTGCACCACCGGGTAATCGCGGTTGAACACCGCGTCCACGATCAGCTTGCCGAAGCCGGGGATGGAGAACACCTGCTCCGTCAGCACCGCACCGGACAGCAAAGTGCCCAGTTCAAGCGCACCCAGCGTCACCACCGGCACCAGCGCGTTGCGCAGTGCGTGGCGCAGGATGACCACGCGTTCCGGCAGTCCCTTGGCGCGGGCGGTGCGCACATAGTCCTGATCCATGGCGGTCAGCATGGCCGAACGGGTGTGGCGCATCAGCACGGCGGCGATGGCGTTGCCGAGCACGAAGGCCGGCATGATGGTTGTGGCGAGCGACTGTCGCCAATCCTCGGCCAACGACACATAGCCAGACGGCGGCAGCCAGCCGAGTTTCACGCTCACCAGCAGGATGAGCATGATGCCGAGCCAGAAATTCGGGGTGGATAATCCGGCCAGCCCGATGCCGTTGGCGATGTAGTCCCATTTTGTGTTGCGCTTGACGGCTGACAGAATGCCCATCGGCACGCCGATGCCGACGGCGATGATGAACGCCATCACCCCCAGTTGCAGCGTGACCGGCAGCTTGGTGGCCACCAATTGCAGCACCGGCTGGCGGATACGCCACGAAAACCCGAGATCGCCCTGCAGCACGCCGCCGATCCAGTGCAGATACTGGATCGGCAACGAGCGATCGAGCCACAATTCGGCACGGATCTGCGCCAGTACCTGCGGATCGCGCTCCTCGCCGGCGAGGACCAGAGCGGGGTCCCCGGGCATGAGTTGCTGCAGGCAGAACACCAGGATGCTGACCAGCAAAAGCGTGGGCAGCACCTGCAGGATGCGCTGGCCGAGATGGCCCTTCATCAGGCGATACCGCGGAAGAGGGGGGTGTTATTTCGCAAGTTGCATCCCCTGAACGCGGATCATGCCGTCGGCGATCGGCCGGAAGCCGGTGAGCTTCTTGTTGGCCACCGTCACCCAGGCGTTGTTGTCGAGATACAGAACCGGCAGGTCCTCGGCCAACTGGGCGACGATCTTGCCGTAGAGTGCGCGGCGGGCGTCGATATCGGTGGTGGCGCGGGCCTGGTCGAGCCAGATGTCCACGTCTTTGTTGCTGTAATGCCAGTCGTTCAGGGGCGCGCCGGTATACATGAAGCTGTAGAGATTGCCGTCTGGATCGACGCGGCCGGACCAGCCGATGGCAGTGGCTTCAAAGTCGCCGCTGCCCTCGCTGGCGAGCATGGAGGCGAACTCTGTGGCCTGCACCCGCACGTCGAACCCGGCTTCAGCGGCCATGGACTGAATGACCTCGCCCACCTGCTTTTGCACGGGGCTGGTGCTGACGTTGAGATTGATCACCACCGGCGCCTTGAAGCCGGCCTGGGCGATCAATGCCTTGGCCTTCGCGATATCCCGCTCCGGCACTTTCACGGCCGGGTTGTAATACGGGCTGCTGGGCGGAATCGCCTGGGCGGTGGCGAGGAACAGGCCGTTATAGACCACCTGCATGATGGCGTTCCGGTCAATCGACAGCTCGAACGCCTTGCGCACCAGGGCGCTGGAGCCGAGTGGCGATTTCGATTTCGGCCCGTTGCCGACATTGATGTTGATGCTCTCGAACCCGAGGCTCGGGATGATGTTCACGGCGAGCTTGGGGTCTTTCTTCGCATCCGCCACGTCGGTGGGGGCCACCCGTTCGGCGATGTCGACAGCACCGGCCTGCAGGTTGGCGAGCTTGACCGAGTTGTCGACGATGATGCGATAAATCACGCGGGCAAAATGCACATTGGCTGCATCCCAGTAGTCCGGGAAGCGGTCCAGTGTGATGTGGTCCTGCGCCACGCGTTCGGTGAACTTGAACGGCCCTGCGCACACGGGGTGCAGGCCGAAATCCTTGCCTGCCGCCTCGGCTGCCTTCGGTGAGACGATCATGCCGGCGCGGTCGGTCAATTGGGCGACGAACGGGGCGGACGGGGATTTCAGCGTGATCTTGACCGTCAGCGGATCGACCACCTCCACCTTTTCGGTGGCGCTCAGTTCTGCCTTGCGGCTGCTGCCGGGGAAGGTGAGATGGCGTTCGAGGCTGTATTTGACGGCGGCGGCGTCCATCTCGGTGCCGTCATGGAATTTCACGCCGGGGCGCAGGTTGATCACCAGTGTCTTGGGGTCGGTCCATTCATAGCCGGTGGCCAGCTGCGGCACGATTTCCAGCTTGTCGTTGATGTCGAACAGCTTGTCGCACATACCGGCGAACACGATTCGGCCCACGAAGGTGCGCGCCACGCTGGGGTCCAGCACGTCGGCGTCTTCGGCCAGTGCCACGCGCAGGGTTTGGGTGGGGGCTTCCTGCGCCCGTGTGGCATGCGATCCGAGCCCCACCAGCGATGCGGTAACCAGGCAGGCGCGGGCGAGCTGAGAGCGGCGCATTTAATTTCCCCGAACAGACAGAACAGCGAAGTGCCAGTGTGGCACGAGCTTATGGTCTTGCAAATATCGTGCAAGACATCGGTCGGTCGGTGAATGTCGGGCGTTGCCCGACCTACGGTGGTCGGGCAACGCCCGACACTAAGGGTGCTTCGCCTTGCCGAACGAAATCCGATCCCAAAGCCGTTCATGCACGAAGTAGATCGCCATCTTGCTGACGGCATCGACGCCGCCGATGGCCAGAGACGCGCCAAGATTGCCGGTATAGGCCCAGGCAATCGTCGCGGTGGCGATAGAGCCGAGCGCCCGATATGAGACCGCCTTGGCCAGGCTGCGCGTATGCGAATCGCTCGGGGCCACGGGCACGCGGGCGGCGGCCTGAACCAGGCCGAGCGCCACCGTGTCGAAGGTTTCCGGGTCAATCAGCACGAATCCGCCCATGCTGCGGCTCTCGGAGTACAGATCGTAGGCGATCGGCCGCTCCAGGGTGAGCACCACGTCGCCGGTATCGTTGGGCGCCAGCGTCGTCGCAGGTTCGATTTCCAGCGTGTCCAATGACACCCGTCCGACGAGGCTGGTGATTTTGGCGGTCACGGTGCGGGTGCCCAGCTTGAGCAGGAAGCGGTCGCCCACCGCCCCCGGTGTGTCGCCATACCATAGCAGGCGCGCACTGATGGCCCGCCCCACCTGGGCCAGTTGTGCGGGATCGGCCAGCACGTCACCGCGCGAGACATCCACCGGCCGGTCCAGCAGCAGCGTGACGGCGGTGCCGGCATGGGCCACGGCCACGTCGCCGTCCTGGCCAAGAATGCGGGCGATCTTGGCGGTCTGTCCGGCGGGCAGAATGGTGACACTGTCGCCCACGCGCACCGGGCTGCCCGAAACCTCGCCGGCGAGCCCGCGAAAGGACGGATCGGGCCGGTTGACCCATTGCACCGCCATGCGGAACGGTGAGGGGCGGGCCGGCAGCACCGGCACCGTCTCCAGATGTTCGAGCAGGGTCGGCCCGGTGTACCAGCCGCAGGAACCGCCGCGATGCACCACGTTCTCGCCGTCCAACGCCGAGAGCGGAATGACGACGACCGATTCAAAGCCCAGCCCGTCGCACAAAGCGCGGGCAGACTCGCTGATCTCGCGGGTGCGGGCCTCGCTCCACTCCACCAGATCCATCTTGTTGATCACCACCACCGCGTGGCGCACCCGCAGGCTGGCCGCGATCAACGCATGCCGACGGGTCTGCGGCGTGGCGCCGGTGCGGGCATCGACCAGCAGGATGGCAAGGTCGGCGGTGGAAGCACCCGTGGCCATGTTGCGGGTGTATTGCGCGTGGCCGGGGGTGTCAGCGACGATGAAGCGGCGCTTGTCGGTGGTGAAGAAGCGATAGGCGACATCGATGGTGATGCCCTGCTCGCGCTCGGCGGCCAGGCCATCGACCAGCAACGCCAGATCCATCGCATCGCCCTGCGTGCCGTGGCGGCGCGAGGCCGAACCAAGGGCTGTGATCTGGTCATCGGCCACCATCTGGGTTTCCCACAGCAGGCGGCCGAGCAGGGTGGATTTGCCGTCATCGACCGAGCCGCAGGTGATCAGCCGCAGCTGGTCCTTGCCTTCATGGGCGGCGACGAAATCGCTGAGATTGAAGTCAGCCGCAATGCCGATGTCCATCAGAAATACCCTTCCTGCTTGCGCCGTTCCATCGAGGCGGCGTCGCCGTGGTCGACCGCACGGCCAGCGCGTTCTGACACGCGGCTGAGAAGCGTCTCGCCGATCACGTCCTCCAGCGTCGCGGCCTCGCTCTCCACAGCCCCGGTCAGCGGGTAGCAGCCAAGAGTGCGGAAGCGGACGCTGCGGGTCTCGATGACCTCGCCATCACGCGGCTGCAGGCGATCGTCATCCACCATCAGCAGGCCGCCGTCGCGCGCGATCACCGGGCGGGGGGCTGCGAAATACAGCGGCACCACCGGAATGCGCTCGGCGTTGATGTAGAGCCACACGTCAAGCTCGGTCCAATTGGACAGCGGGAACACCCGCATGGTCTCGCTGGGGCGCTTGCGGCCGTTATAGAGGCGCCACGGCTCGGCGCGCTGGCGGCGCGGGTCCCATTGGTGGCCCTGGGTGCGCAGTGAGAACACACGCTCCTTGGCGCGGGACTTCTCCTCATCCCGTCGCGCGCCGCCGAAGGCGAGGTCGAAGCCGTGCAGGTCCAATGCCTGGCGCAGGCCCTGGGTTTTCATCACGTCGGTATGGATGTCGGTGCCGTGGGTCAACGGGCCGATGCCGCGCGCCACACCCTCGGCATTTGTGTGGGTCACGAGGTCGAGGTCGAGTTCGGCCACCCGCGCATCGCGAAAGGCGATCATCTCGCGGAACTTCCAGCCGGTGTCGACATGCAGCAACTTGAACGGCAGGCGGCCGGGAGCGAACGCCTTGCAGGCCAGATGCAACAGCACCGAGCTGTCCTTGCCGATGGAGTACAGCAGCACCGGGTTGGTGCTCTCGGCGAAGGCCTCGCGCAGGATGTGGATGCTCTCGGCTTCCAGCGCCTTGAGATGGCTCATCGTTCGGCCTGATGCCAACTGGGTCGTCACGTTGGGCAGGCTGGCCAGCGTGCGTGCGTCTGGACGCAGCAAGGTATCGACGGCGCCCATTATACGCTCTCCAATGTCACGGCTGTTTCAGCTGGGGTCGGGCGGCGATGCAGCCCGCATTCCTTGTGGCTCTCGTTTTCCCACCACCAACGCCCGGCGCGCTCCGGCTCGCCGAGTGCGATGGCGCGGGTGCAGGGGGCGCAGCCGATCGACAGGAAACCCTGTGCGTGCAGCACCGACACCGGCACGTCGTGATCATGCGCGAACTGCGCCACCGCCTCACGCGACCAATCGGACAAGGGCTGGGCCTTGATGACGCCGAAGGATGCGTCCCACTCCACGAAGGGCGTGGCGGCGCGGGCCTGGGATTGGTCGGCACGCAGGCCGGTGATCCACAGATCAGCGCCGTGCAATGCACGTCGCAGCGGAGCGATTTTGCGGGTCGCGCAGCAGGATTTTCGGTTGTCGATGGACTCGCGGAAGCCGGAAACGCCCTGTGCGGCCACGAGATCGGCCAACGCGGCAGCCTCTGGCGCGATGCAGGCGATCCGCACGCCATAGCGGCGTTCGGTTGCGGCCCAGACGTCATAAGTCTCTGAAAACAAACGGCCTGTGTCGAGCGTGGCGAATTCAACGATCTTGCCGGTTGCGGCCATGGCGGACACGGCCGCATGGGTCAGCACCTGGTCCTCCAGTCCGAAGCTGGTGGTCAGCACGATCCGCCCCTGCTGCTGGCGAAGCATGGCCGCGAGCCGTGCGACGAGTCCGTCGGCGGTGGCGATGTCGGCTTGAAGATTATCTATTCCGTTTTGTAGATTTATAAATTCCACGTTCGTATCTCCAATTGACGAACGTAATAAGTGAATTTTGAAGCGGACGCAATGAACCACCCGTCGGTTTCGTATAAAAAATCAATAAGGTTGTGGAGGCGTGAAATGCGCGGCATTGCCGGTCGCCCGACCAGGGGCGATACCGGCCTTCAAGGCATAGGGCGGCTAACGGCCCAGCGTGGCCATCAGCTCCGTCCACTCGCGCTTGTTCAGCCCGCTGCCGGCCTGTTCGACCGGCTCACCTGCCAAAATCTTCCGTACCACGGCCAACATCGGGGCGGAGAACGTCACGGCCCCCAGGCGGAAATCGCAGAAGGCGGCATAGCAAAGCGGCACCCATGCCTTGAGCGATTCCAGCATGGCGTCGGCATAGACACGGATTTCGTATTGCGCGTGCGCATCGGCCCGCAGCGACAGGAAATGCAGCAGATTGTGCAGATCTGTCTTCCAATACCATTGCGTGTAGGTGTTAAGCGTGAGGTTCATCCGCGCCAACTCCCGCGCCAGGCCGGTGCGGTTCGGATCGAGCGGCGCGCCGTCGGCATCCTCGTTCAGCATTTCGGCGTAATGGTCATAGGTCTGCATCGCGTCTGACCGCAGCATGTCCATCACGCGGGTGGCGTCGGCCCCCTCCAGCAAATCACCGCGACCCTGGCGGTTGACACTGCTTTGCGCCGCCAGATGTTCGGGGGCCGGGATGTAGAACTCACGATCCAGGATGGAATAACGGGCCGAGATTTCGTTCACATTGGCCGTCCGGTGGCGAATCCACTGCCGCGCCACGAAGATCGGCAGCTTCACGTGATATTTGATCTCGCACATCTCGAACGGCGTGCTGTGCCGGTGGCGCATCAGATAGCGGATCAGCCCCGCATCCTCGCTCACCTTGCGGGTGCCGCGGCCATAGGACACGCGGGCGGCCTGCACCACGGCGGAATCGTCTCCCATGTAGTCGATGACGCGCACGAAGCCGTGGTCCAGCACGGGCGTTGCCGCATAGAGCATCGCCTCCAGCGCCGGCACCGTGGCGCGGCGGGTGGGGGCCGACTGGGCGCGGAGGGTGTCGATTTCGGTCTGCTGGTCTGGGGAGAGGGTCATGACATGGATTTACCGCGCAAGAGCCATGGCGGCTAGGGCCAGAAATCGCCTGACGGTCCCCCCTTTTAAGTCACGCGCAGAGGGCCTATGTAGGTTAGGTCAGCTTGCTGACTATGGTGATAAACGATGATTGGAATAAGCGTTGTGGACCCGGGGGCAGTACCCGGCGCCTCCACCATCAGCAGATCCTGGGATTGGCCCGCTTTGAGGGACCAGGCGGTTTGGGGGTGACGCAGGTTCGACACGCGTGGTAAAGACTCATCTTTTGCCCGGCATGATACCGCCGTTATCGGGTCAATTTACAGGTGCCAATGACAATCATCGGACCCTTGCTGTCGCTGCATAAGCGATAAGCGCGGTTAGGGGGGCCCCGAGCAACAGAATGCCCCCCACTTCCATAGAGCCTGACAAGCTGCCCGGGGACTTCCACCCCAGGGTCCCACCGGCTATGCACAGCGTGAAAGCACGAGGACCAAATGGACGAAACCGAGGACCAGGCGCCCGATAGCCTGCTGCCATACGATGAGTGGACCGAGGAAGCCCTGCGCCACGTGATGGTGCGCGCGCTGCGCCATGCCGCCATTCACGGCCTGCCGGGCGAGCACCATTTCTACATCACCTTCCGCACCGATCATCCCGGCACGGTCATCCCGTCCCGTCTGCGCGCGCAGTACCGCGAGGAAATGACCATCGTTCTGGAAAACCAGTTCTGGGACCTCACGGTGGACGAGCAGGCTGGTCTGTTCACGGTGGGCCTGTCGTTCGGTGGCGTCGCCTCCACATTGCAGATCCCGCTCGCGGCCGTGACGGCCTTTGCCGACCCCTGCGTAAAATACGGCCTGCGCTTCCGTGCCGAGGAACATCCGGTCACGCCGGAACCCGAGCCGGAGCCGGCGCCTGAGGCCGTGCCGTCATCGACGCCGCAAGTGGTGAGCCTTGATGCGTTCCGCCGCCGCCTTCCCACCAAAGAAGCCTGATCCGTCAGCGGAGTTGTCCATGAACGAGATGTCGCGTCCGTCGAATTTCCTCTATTCGCCCATGTTCCCGCTGGGACCGGACGCGACGCCGTGGCGCAAGCTCGACATCGCAGGCGTGACAACCACCACCTGCGACGGCCAGACCGTGCTCAAGATCGCCCCTGAGGCGCTGAGCGAACTGGCCTTCCAGGCGTTCCACGACGTGTCGCATCTGCTGCGCCCGGCGCATCTGGCCAGCCTGCGGGCGATTCTGGATGATCCCGAGGCGTCCTCGAACGACCGATTCGTGGCCACCGACCTTCTGAAGAACGCCAATATCTCGGCCGGCGGCGTGCTGCCAATGTGCCAGGACACCGGCACCGCCATCGTGTTCGGCAAGAAGGGCCAGCGCGTCTGGGTGCAGGGCAACGAGGAAGAGGCGCTGAGCTGGGGCGTGGCGCGCACCTACACCGAGACCAACCTGCGCTATTCGCAGATGGCGCCGCTGACAATGTTCGACGAGGTCAACACCGGCAACAACCTGCCCGTACAGTTCGACATCCTGGCCGCCCCCGGCGAGGACCATGCCGACGAATTCCATTTGATGTTCGTGGCCAAGGGCGGCGGATCGGCCAACAAGACGTTCCTGTTCCAGGAAACCCGC
This sequence comes from Acetobacteraceae bacterium, assembly GCA_040399685.1. Classification (GTDB taxonomy): domain Bacteria; phylum Pseudomonadota; class Alphaproteobacteria; order Acetobacterales; family Acetobacteraceae; genus CAIQQQ01. The sequence continues at coordinate 98,870 of JBBART010000010.1, read as the reverse complement.
GCGATCCTCACGCCCACCAAGATCCTGCAGTTCCTTGAGACCAAGATGAAGACGCTGGGTACTTCTGCGTGCCCGCCTTACCATCTGTCGATCGTCATCGGCGGCACGTCGGCCGAGACCACGCTTAAGACCGTCAAGCTCGGCTCGACCAAGTGGCTCGACGCCCTGCCAACCACCGGCTCGCGCGCCGGCCATGCGTTCCGCGATCTTGAGATGGAACAGCAGGTTCTGGAACTGTCGCGCCAGACCGGCATCGGCGCCCAGTTCGGCGGCAAGTATTTCTGCCACGACGTGCGCGTTATCCGTCTGCCGCGTCATGGCGCCAGTCTGCCCGTGGGAATCGGCGTCTCGTGCTCGGCCGACCGGCAGATCAAGGCCAAGATCACGCCCGAAGGCATTTTCCTTGAGGCGCTGGAAACCGATCCGCACAAATATCTGCCGGAAACCACCGAGGACGATCTCGGCGCCGACACGGTGCAGGTCGATCTGAACCGGCCGATGAGCGAAATCCTGGCGCAGCTGTCCCAATATCCGGTGAAAACCCGTCTGGCCCTGACCGGCACGATGGTGGTAGCGCGCGATATCGCCCACGCCAAGTTGCAGGAACGGCTGGATGCCGGCGAGGGCATGCCGGACTACATCAAGAACCACCCGGTCTATTACGCCGGCCCCGCCAAAACCCCCGAGGGTTACGCCACCGGCAGCTTCGGCCCCACCACGGCTGGCCGAATGGACAGCTACGTGGCCGCGTTCCAGGCCGCTGGCGGCTCGATGGTGATGCTGGCCAAGGGCAACCGCTCGCGCGCCGTCAAGGATAGCTGCAAGGCCAATGGCGGCTTCTATCTCGGCTCCGTCGGCGGCCCCGCTGCCCGCCTGGCGCAGGACTGCATCCGCAAGGTTGAGGTTCTGGAATACGCCGAGCTGGGCATGGAAGCGGTGTGGCGGATCGAGGTTGAGGACTTCCCCGCGATCATCATCATCGATGACAAGGGCAATGACTTCTATGAAGGAATTGCCTGATGCGATTTACCGTCGATCGTCTGGATCACATCGTTCTGCATTGCCGCGATGTTGAAATCACCTCCTCCTGGTATCAGCGCGTGCTGGGCATGGACCGAGAGGAATTCGGCGACGACGATCGCACGGCGCTGAAATTCGGCGGTCAGAAGATCAACCTTCGTCCAGTCGATGCTGACGCCATGCGTTGGCACACCTCGGCAAAGGTGGCGGCGGGCACCGGCGATTTGTGTTTCGTGACCGCGGTGCGGCCCGAGGATGCGATTGAACATCTGCGCGTGTGCGGCGTGGTCGTCGAGCTTGGCCCGGTGGCAAAGACCGGCGCCTTGGGCCCGATGAGCTCGGTCTATTGCCGCGACCCAGACGGCAATCTGATCGAGATCGCCTCGTATATGGCGGATTGATTGTCTCTTCTCGCGTCTGACTTCGACTTCGATCTTCCGGACGATCGTATCGCGCACACCCCGGCCCGGCCGCGTGATAACGCCAAGCTGCTGCATGTGGCGGCAGGATTGGCGGATCGGCAGGTGTTCGACCTGCCGGGCCTGCTGCGCGCCGGTGATGTGCTTGTCTCCAACGACACCCGCGTGATTCCCGCCCAGTTGTCCGCCATGCGCGGCGCGGCGCGGATTAGCATCACGCTGGACCGCCCCCGTGCCGATGGCACCTGGCTGGCGCTCGCCCGCAACGCCCGCAGGCTGCGGGTGGACGACACGCTGGATTTCGACGGCGCCACCAACTTTCAGGCACAGGTTGCCTCGCTCGAAGGCGACGGCGCCGTGACGCTGCGCTTCAACCTTGAAGGCCCAGCCTTCAGCGATGCCTTGCAGCTTGCTGGCGCACTCGCCTTGCCGCCCTATATCGAGCGCCCGCAAGGCCCCACGGCGCAGGATGCGTTGGACTATCAGACCGTGTTCGCCGCCCATGAAGGTGCTGTGGCAGCCCCCACGGCAGGGCTGCATTTCACGCCCGATCTGCTGGCCCGTCTCGACGCAGCTGGCGTGAAGCGCGAAACCGTGACGTTGCATGTCGGCGCTGGAACGTTCCTGCCGATGCGCACCGAGCGTGTGTCCGAACACCGCATTCACGCCGAACGCGGCGAAATCTCGGCCGAAACCGCGGCCCGGCTGAACGCGATCCGCGCCGACGGTGGTCGATTGGTGGCTGTTGGCACGACAACGCTGCGTTTGTTGGAGGCCGCATCGAGCGAAGCGGGCATTGCCGCGTTCTCCGGCGAGACCGAGATCTTCATCCTGCCCGGCCACCGCTTTCACGGCGTTGATGTGCTGATGACCAATTTCCATCTGCCGCGCTCGACCTTGTTCATGCTGGTCTGCGCCTTCGCGGGCACTGACCGCATGCGCGCGGCCTATGCCCATGCCGTGGCCAACCATTATCGTTTTTACTCGTACGGCGATTCGTCGCTGCTGGAACCTGCATGACTTTGCATTGGACCCGCCACGCCACCGATGGCGCCGCCCGGCTCGGCACGCTGCACACAGCCCATGGCGACGTGCCCACCCCGGTGTTCATGCCCGTCGGCACCGCCGGCACGGTGAAGGCCATGACGGCTGATTCTGTGCGCAGCACCGGTGCCAAACTGATCCTGGGCAACACCTATCACCTCATGCTGCGCCCCGGCGCAGAGCGTGTGGCGGCGTTGGGCGGACTGCACAAGATGATGGATTGGCCCGGACCGATTTTGACCGATTCCGGCGGCTTCCAGGTGATGTCGCTGGCCGGCCTGCGCACGCTGGATGCCGATGGCGTCACGTTCCAATCGCATCACGATGGCAGCAAGCACCGCCTGACGCCGCAACGCTCGATCGAAATCCAGCACCTGCTGGACGCCACGATCACCATGGCGTTTGACGAGTGCACCAAGTTTCCCGCCACCGAGGAAGAAACCCGCCTGTCGATGGAATTATCGATGCGCTGGGCCGGCCGTTCGCGCAACGCCTTCGTGGCGCGTGAGGGGTATGGCCTGTTCGGCATCGTCCAGGGCGGCGTGTTCCGGGATCTGCGCGAACGCTCGGTGCGGGCGCTGACCGAGATCGGATTCGAAGGCTACGCCATTGGCGGCCTTGCGGTCGGCGAGGGGCAGGAGGCGATGTTCTCCGTGCTGGACTACATCGCACCGGCTTTGCCCGAGGATCGCCCGCGCTATCTGATGGGCGTCGGCACACCGGACGATCTGCTGGGCGCTGTGGCGCGCGGCGTGGATATGTTCGACTGCGTGATGCCCACCCGCGCCGGCCGCACTGCCCGCGCCTATACCAGCCACGGCGTGCACAACATGCGCAACGCCCGCTTCGCCGACGATGGCGGGCCGCTGGACCCAGGCTGTTCGTGCCTGCTTTGCACGAAGCACAGCCGGGCGTATTTGCATCATTTGTTCCGTTGCGAAGAAATGCTCGGGCCGATGCTGCTGACATGGCACAATATTCAATATTACCAGGATCTGATGGCCGGCATGCGCACCGCCATCAGCGAAGGCCGCCTCGCAGCCCATAGTGCCGCCGTGCGGGCCGGATGGCAGGGAGAAAGCCAATGACCGAAAGCTATGCCGGCCTCACGCAACTTGGCCAATCGACAGCAGCGCCGACCTCGCCGGAACAGGCGCAGCTGGAGCGCGTGCCGAACCCGCGCCCGGATGCGCATTATCTGATCCGCTTCGCAGCCCCGGAATTCACCTCGCTCTGTCCGCTGACCGGCCAGCCGGATTTCGCACATCTGGTGATCGACTACATTCCGCGCAACTGGATTGTTGAGAGCAAGTCGCTGAAGCTGTTCCTGGCCAGCTTCCGCAATCACGGCGCGTTTCACGAGGCGTGTTCGATGATGGTGGCGCAACGCATCACCGACATCACCGAACCCGCCTGGCTGCGCATCGGCGCCTATTGGTATCCGCGCGGCGGCATTCCGATCGACGTGTTCTGGCAGACCGGAACACCGCCGGAAGGCGTGTGGATTCCCGACCAGGGTGTGGCGCCCTACCGTGGCCGCGGCTGACGCCATTCGCGCCAAGGCGCTGAGCCTCGGCTTCGACGCCGTGGGTTTCGCCTCGGCCGATTTGGGTCCAGACGCACGCAACAGACTTGCCGATTTCCTGGCCGCCGGACGGCACGGCGACATGGGGTGGATGCAAGCGCGGGCCGACCAGCGCGCCGACCCGAAAACCCTGTGGCCGGAGGCGCGCAGCGTCATCAGCCTCGGGCTCTCATATGCCCCATCAGGCGATCCGCTGGCGCTGCGCGATCAGAAAGATCGTGGCGCCATCTCGGTCTATGCCCGCAACCGGGATTACCACGATGTGGTGAAGGGGATGCTGAAGCATCTGGCGCAATTCATCGTCGGCCGCCACGGTCACGATGTGAAAGTCTTCGTCGACACCGCCCCCGTGATGGAAAAACCGCTGGCCGCCCGCGCCGGAATCGGCTGGCAGGGCAAGCACACCAACCTCGTCTCCCGCAGCCATGGCTCCTGGTTGTTCCTCGGCGAGATCTACACCTCTCTGGAACTGACGCCCGCCGAACCGCACGCTGATCGCTGCGGCACCTGCACCAATTGCCTCGACGCGTGTCCCACGGCCGCGTTCCCGGCGCCCTATCAACTCGATGCCCGGCGCTGCATCGCCTACCTCACCATCGAACACGAGGGCGCCATTCCGGAGGAATTCCGCGTGGCCATTGGCAACCGCATCTATGGCTGCGACGACTGTCTGGCGGTCTGCCCCTGGAACCGCTTCGCCGTTGCCACGCGCCACGCCAAACTCACAGCCCGCGAAGACCTTACAGCTCCGTTGCTGTCGGAGTTCGCGGCCTTGGATGATGCCGGATTTCGGACACGCTTTTCCGGCTCGCCCATCAAGCGCATCGGGCGGGACCGATTTGTGCGCAACGTGCTGATCGCCATCGGCAATTCCGGCGATCCGGATCTGCGCCACGCGGCGGCGGCATTGCTGGTCGATGCCAATCCGGTTGTGGCCGAAGCCGCCGCATGGGCGATGGGCCGGCTGGCATGACCGGCCTCGTCAAACGCAGCTTCTCGCTGGCCGGGCATCGCACCTCCGTGGCGCTTGAGACGGAATTCTGGGAAGTGCTCGCGGCCTGTGCCGCGGCGCGGGGGCTGACGTTGGTGCGCCTGGTGGCGGAAGTGGACCAGCTTCGCGACCCAAGCCGGGCGCTTGCCTCTGCATTGCGAATTTATGCCCTTTTGCATCGCTGTTAACTTTATGGAAAGCGAATCCAGGCTTCACTGCTCCTGCGAACAACGCCGGCAGGATGGAAAAACCCCTCCTGCCGATCAGGGAAAATCCCTCGCAGGAGGCTGAAACATGTCGCTTTCACTGCACGCCATTCATGTGTCCAACATCGGGTCAAGCCCGCTCGTTCTGTCCGATCGTCTGCTGTCATTGGCGGAGGATGCAGCCCACGCCGGCTGCCTTCACACTGCCGAGCATTTGCTGGAGCTGGCACATACGGTTTTTGACGAAACCGGGCATTGTCCCGCATCCGCCCATCAATAGGCGGCCTAATGATGCTCCGCACGCCAGCGCCCGGCATCGGCGATCTCGGGGGTCCGGATCGGCGATGCCAAGCTGCCGCTGAGGCGGACAGCAATTTCCGGAGGGTCCTGCACCGCTGGGCGCAGGGACAGCCGAAGTTCGGCAAGGCGTCCGGCGATATCCAGAAGCCCCAGCAGGGTGCCTGTGCCAGAGGGTGCCACGAGGCGGGACTCGGTGATGGTGGCAGCGCCGTTGTGCAGCTTGGCGGTGATGTCGAATCGGTCAAACGGCGTCGCACCGCCGGCGAGAGCCGCGCGGAGATCGGCATCGACCAATTGCGGCCCGAATGCGCCGAGATCCACACCAACCAGCGACCCATCGCGCGCCTGCACATCCCAAGACCCGGAGAGCGTGGAGAGCAGGGCGCCTGCCGAGTAACCGCTCGCCGAAAGCTTCGCATGCGAGTCGATCATGCCGCCGGCGACGTCGATCGGCAGATCAAAGACCGCACCGTCCGGATGCGCACCGGACAGGCTGAGATCGGCATTCAGCGTTGGTGGCTGGGCGTTGCTGTCCAGCGTGACGCCACCCGAGAGGGCGCCGCCATCGAGCTTTGCCGAAAAATTTTCAAACCGAAGCACGCCGCCGTTCAACGACATGCTGGCCGCCGCCTGTTGCAACATCGGCGAAAGCCCTCCCAGAACCTGGCCTGCCTCGATCTTCATCGCCACCTGCAATCCAGACAAAAGGGTCACTGGCAGCGGGTCCAGCGCACGGGGGTAGGGCAGGGGCAACGGCAAGGTTTCGGCCACAATTCGCCCGGTGACCTTCGGCGTGCCGGCCCGGTCGAGCGCAAGCGCTCCGCTAGCGCGCAGGCGGCCGGCGGACAGGTCGAAGGCATCGCTGGCGATACGGTCTGGCGCGAGAATGAACCCGGTGCCGGCAAGGTTGCCACTGAACGACAGCGAGCCGTCTCCCAGCCAGGACGCGGTGCCCCCCAGCCCGATAGTGTCCAGCAGCCGCGGCGCTCCGGGGTGTCGCAGGCTGAGCGAACTGGTCCAGCGGGCGCCTGGCAGATCCATAACCGGTTGTGCCTCCACATGCAGGTCGCCCAGATCTGCCACGGCCCGCCATGCCTGTGCCTCGGGCGGCCCCGAGATGAGGGCGTTCAACGCAAGGGCGCCGCGCGGCAAGTGCGCCGCCAGTGGGGCAAAGGCCGGTGCCCACATCGTCACCAACGGAGCCAGGGTCTCGGTGGCCGCCGTGACCTCCAGATGGCCATCCGCTATCCTGCCGGTGTCGTTGATGACCCCGGAGGCCACGAGGCGCGCGCCGGTGGACTGCAGGTCAAGCCGGCGCAGTGTCAGTCGGCCGGTCTCCAGCAGGGCGTCGATCACCACCGGCGCCAGTGTCTGGTTGCGCAACGTCGCCTGATCGGCGCGGATTTGCATATCCAGGTCCATCCGGCCCAGGCGTGTTGGAAGCCCGGCAAGGCTTGGTGGCTTGCCACTCAGCCAAGGATCCAACGCCAGCTTGTCCATGCCCAGGGTGCCGGATATGCCAAGGCGATTTCCGGGGCGGAGGGTCATGTCGCCCTGGATGTGGCTTTCATCGACAATCCCGTTCAGGTCGGTCAACCCGATTTGCAGGGCTGCTACGCCTGGGATGTTGATATCTGCCGTGACCGCCGCCCGCAGATTGGCGGTTCGCATGACCTCGCCGGGCAGGGACGCAAGCGGCGTCAGGCCGGCGGCTTCCAGCCAGGCCAGGGTTGTTCGCAGATTGGCGGCCGATATCGCGCCGGTGCCGTCAAAGCGCAGGCCTGCCTCGGCGCGTTGGCGAAATTGCCCGGCCAATGTCAGTTGCGCGTCGCCCGGGAGGGTGGCCGCCACGTCTTGCAACGTGACGAGGGAGGGGGCGATCTCGAAATTGCCGCGAAGCCCCCGCAGTGTGCCACCGAGGAGCGTGGCAGCCTCGGAGGACAGATCCACGCCGGTTGGGATGCTGGTGGCAATCTGGCTGCCTGCGCCACGCAACAGCGCCGGCAGCCAGGCGTCCAGGTCCAGCCGGCTCGCGGCGATCGACACATCAAGGCGCAACGACGGCTCAAGGCGCAGTGCCACCGTGCCGCGCGCGGGGGAGCCCGCGATCTCGACGGCCAACTCGTCGGCTACCGCCAGCCCGCCTGCGATACTCAGTCGCCCCTCGGCCTTGAACGGCACGGCGGGTGCGGCCAGCAGGCGCGACAGATCTGGCCCGCTGCCGCTGACCCGCCCGCCCAATGTGCCATCGGCCGCGATCTGGCCGGTGAACATGGCGCCAAGCCCCTGCATCTTGCCCTGGCCATCCAGCGAAAGATCCAGCCCGGCCGCGCCATCTCCCCCTGTTCTGGTGAGGCGTGCGGTCATGTGCCAGGCTTGGCCGGAAATCTGGGCGGTGCCGGCAACGGCATAGCTGCCGGTTTCCGGAACAAGGCCCAGCGTGGCATCAATGCCGGTTGCCGTGAGGCTGCCGACCGTCAACTTGCCGTCCTGGACGCGCGCTGTGATCGAGGAGAGCCAAAGCGGGGCCTGCATGGCAAGCCGGTCCCGCCCCAGCGGCCACGGCAGGCGCACGTCGAGGCCGCGCAGCACCACTTCCTGCGCATCGATCTGCCCCGACAGGAGGGCTGGCAAGGCAAGGCGCACGCGAAGCTCGGCCACCGCGATGGTCACGCCATCCTGGTTGTCGGGCACCGAGACGCGGCTCGCCGTCAGGATTGGCTCTGGCAGCAGCGACAGGCTGATCGGCCCCTCGATCGTCACTGCGCGGCCCAGCTTGTCGGACACCAATTCAGCCAGATCACCGCGATATTGGCTCCAGTCCAGCATCGGCGGCACGAACCACGCAGCGGCGATGGTCAGGCCGAGCAGGCTGGGCAGTCCGAACAGAACGAGCTTGAGCAACCATCCCTTCACGCGGCGTCAGCCGGCCCAAAGCCGCCACCGCCGGGCGTCTCGATGACAAAGGCGTCGCCTGGCAAAAGCTCGGCGCTGTCGGTGCCGGTGAGTGTCTCTATCCGGCCATCGGCGCGTTCCACCCATTGCCGGCCCGGCAGTCCGTCGTCCCCGCCCGCCAGCCCGAATGGCGCCACGTTGCGGCGGGAGGCGACGATGACGGCGGTCATGGGTTCGAGGAAGCGCAGCCGCCGAATGGCGCCGTCCCCGCCGCGCCATTGTCCGGCGCCGCCGGAATGACGGCGGATGCAGAATTGCTCCTGGATGACGGGATAGCGGAGTTCGAGCACTTCGGGGTCTGTCATGCGGGTGTTGGTCATGTGGGTCTGAATGGCGGAGGTTCCGGCAAATCCGCCGCCATGGCCGTCCGGGCCAGCCCCGGTGCCACCGCAGATTGTCTCGTAATACTGGCGGGTGGCATCGCCGAACAAGAAGTTGTTCATCGTGGCCTGGCTGCAGGCCATGGCGCCGAGTGCCCCGAACAGCGCATTGCAGGCGGCCTGCGACACTTCGGTGTTGCCCGCCACCACCGCAGCCCCGGGGGCGGGGGAGAGGAAGGTGCCGGGTGGGATGACAATCTCGATCGGCTTCAGGCAGCCGTCGTTGAGGGGAATGTCGGTGCCGACCAGGCAACGGAACACATACAGCACCACCGCATTCGCCACGGCCCGTGGGGCGTTGAAATTATCGGCTCGCTGGGGGCCGGTGCCGGTGAAATCGACCTTCGCGGTTCGGGCCGAACGATCAACCGTCACCTTCACATGCAGTGGCGAGCCGTCATCCATGACGTAGTGAAATTCGCCATCGTTCAGGCGTTCCAGCACGCGGCGCACGCTTTCTTCAGCGTTGTCCATCACATGGCGCATATAGGCGCGCACGACGCCCCAGCCATAGCGTGCCGTCACCGCGCCCAGTTCGTGCACGCCCTTGGCGTTGGCCGCGACCTGGGCCTTGATGTCGGCCACGTTCACATCCGGGCTACGGGCCGGGTAGCGGGCTGCGGCAAGAATTTCGCGGAACGGTGCTTCGCGGAAATGGCCTTGTTCCACCAGCAGGAAATCGTCGATGACGACTCCTTCGTCCTCGATGGTGCGAGAATTAGGGGGCGTTGATCCGGGCGTGAGGCCGCCGATATCGGCATGATGCCCGCGACTGCCGACGAAAAAGCGGATCTCGCGGCCGTTTTCGTCGAACACGGGCGTGATGACGGTGATGTCTGGCAGATGCGTGCCGCCATCGGCCGGGTTGTTCAAGGCCACGACGTCGCCGGGCCGCAGCGAAGCGCCACGCTTGCGGATGACGGTGCGCACGCTCTCGCCCATGGCGCCCAGATGCACGGGCACATGCGGGGCGTTGGCCACCAGGGCGCCGGTGGCATCGAAGATGGCGCAGCTGAAGTCCAGCCGTTCCTTGATGTTCACGCTCTGCGAGGTGTTCTGCAGAACGGCACCGGTCTGTTCGGCAACGTTCATAAAGAGGTTGTTAAACAATTCGAGCAACACTGGGTCGGCGCGATCGGTGCCGGCGGCGCCAGCCATGACGCGGGCCTCGGTGCGCCGGAGGATCATATGATCAAGCGGCGTCAATTCGGCGGTCCAGCCGGGTTCGATGACGGTTGTGGCGGTGGCTTCCTTAATCAGGGCAGGGCCCGGAATGCGATCATGAGCGAGGAGGGTTGCACGATCGAACACAGGCGTCGCATGAGACATCCCGCCGCTCCACATCTGCACCGTATCTATCGGCGCCAATGCGCCGCTGGTGCGGGGGGGCAGGGAGGCTTCCACAACCTTCTCGCCGGCGGCAGTGGCCTCAACGGAGACCGCTTCGGCAATCAGGCCGCGGCCGGGCGTGGCGAACCCAAAGCGGGTGCGATGTGCGGCTGTGAAGGCATCGGTGATCGAAGCGAGGGCACCGAACGGCACCGCCAGCGCGGCCTCGGTGCCAGAGTAGCGCACGAGCAGCGTCCGCCGTGTGGCGATGACAGCCGGATCGGCGCCCTGGGCTGCAAGGTGCGTTGTTGCTTCGGCGGCGAGCCGGTCGGCCAGCGCCACCAAATTCGGCAGCGCCGCGGCATCCAGGCTGGATTCGACGGCCTGTTCGCGCATCACGCTCTGGTCGGCCAATCCCATGCCGTAGGCGCTCAACACGCCTGCATAGGGGTGGATGAACACGGTTTCCATGCCCAGCTCGTCGGCCACCAGGCAGGCATGTTGCCCGCCGGCGCCGCCGAAGCAGGTGAGAACGAATCGCGTGGCGTCGTGGCCCTTCTGCACCGACACCTGCTTGATGGCGTTGGCCATGTTGGCAACCGCAATGCGCAGGAAGCCTTCTGCCACGTCACGCGGGTCTGGCTGGGTTCCGGTGGCTTTGCCGATCTCAGCGGCCATCTCGGCGAAGCGGGCGTGCACGATGCTGGCGTCCAGGCGCTCATTGCCCTCAGGGCCGAAAATTGCCGGAAAATGCTGCGGCTGGATTTTGCCGACGCAAACATTGGCGTCAGTCACGGCCAGGGGGCCACCGCGACGATAGCTGCTCGGGCCCGGATTGGCGCCGGCACTGTCCGGCCCGACGCGGAACCGCGCGCCGTCGAAATGCAGGATCGAGCCGCCACCGGCCGCCACGGTGTTGATGGCCATCATCGGCGCGCGCATGCGCACGCCGGCAATCTCGGTTTCGAACGCACGCTCGAACTGCCCGGCGTAGAGGGCCACGTCGGTGGACGTGCCGCCCATATCGAAGCCGATCACGTGATCGAAACCCGCCATGGCGGCGGTGCGGGCCGCACCGACAATCCCACCAGCCGGGCCGGACAGGATGGCGTCCTTGCCCTGGAACTGAGAGGCCTCGGACAGGCCGCCATTGGACTGCATGAAATACAGCCGCACGCCTGCGAGTTCGGCCGCCACCTGGCTGACATAGCGCCGCAGGATCGGCGACAGATACGCATCCACCACCGTGGTGTCGCCCCGTGGCACGATGCGCAGCATGGGGCTGGTGGCGTGGCTGGTCGAAATCTGGCTGAACCCGGCCTCCTTGGCCAGTTCCGCCAGACGCTGTTCATGGGCAGGATATTTCCAGGCGTGCATCAGCACGATGGCGACTGCCGCGATGCCGGCCCGACGGGCCTCGGCGAACGCGGTTCTGGCGGCGTCCTCATCCAGAGCCTCCAGTTCAGCGCCATGCACATCAACCCGGCCGCCGATCTCGACAACCTGTTCGTAGAGCATGGTGGGCAGGGTGATCTTGAGGTCGAACAGGCGGGGCCGCGCCTGATTGCCGATCCGCAGCGCGTCGGCAAAGCCACGCCCCACCACCAGCAAAACCCGCTCACCGGCGCGTTCCAGCAGGGCGTTGGTGGCAACGGTGGTGCCCATCTTCACATTATCCACCAGCCCGGGCGGAATGGGCTGGTTCAACGGGATGTCCAGGGCGGATTTTATGCCGGCTATGGCGGCATCGGCGTATCGATCCGGGTTCTCGCTCAACAGCTTGAAGGTCGAGAGCTGACCCTCCGGGTTGCGCGCCACGATGTCAGTGAACGTGCCGCCGCGATCGATCCAGAATTGCCACTTGCCAGCCGACATGTCGTGCCCCTTTGCTCGGCGGACATGATCTCACGTCTGCGGTATGCGCAACACCTCATGCGGCATCATGCTGCTCTTGCGTTGGATTTTGCTGCGAGCGACCGCCGCGTGGTAATGAAGACAAACATCGGAATGCGTGGGACCAACAATCGTGTGGGGCAAGATCATCGGAGGGATGGCTGGTTTTGCTATGGGCGGGCCATTTGGGGCCATGATGGGGGCTGCGTTCGGTCACGCAGCTGAACACGGCATGTCTGGCCGCAGTTCCGGCCAGTTTCCGGGCATTGGCGGTTTTTCAAACGGATTCGCACTGCCGCCGACCTTTTTACCCGGCCGGCGCGACCAGTTGTTCGCCGTTGCCGTGGTTATCCTGTCGGCGAAAACAGCGAAATGTGACGGTCCGGTCACCCGGTTGGAGATCGACGCGTTTAAACGGGCGTTTCGGATCCCGCAGCAGGCTGTCCGCGACATCGGCCAGCTGTTCGACCGCGCGCGGGAAAGCCCTGAAGATCCGATTCTCTACGCCACCAGGCTGGGCGAGGCGTTTGCCGACAGTCCCGGCGTTCTGGAAGACGTGTTGACGGCGCTGTTCGCGATTGCCATCGCCGATGGGCCGATCAACAAGAAAGAGCGGGACTTCCTGGCCGGCGTCGGGCGCGCCCTGGGTCTTGGCCGCGCCGCGTGGGACCGGGCGAGTGGCGCCAGTCCACGTCAGATGACGTCTGGCAGCGAAGATGATCCTTATTCCGTGCTCGGCCTGCAACGGACCGCTACGCCCGACGAACTGCGCACGACGTGGAAAAACCTGATGCGGGAAAACCATCCCGACACATTGGCCAGCCGTGGGCTGGGGCCGGAACTGATTGGCAAGGCGAGCGACAAGGTGGCGCGGATCAACGCTGCCTGGGATCGGATCAAGCGCGAACGGGGGCTTTAGTCAGCCCACTTTCGCGGCGCTGATGGCGGCGTTCATGGCTTGAACCCCGGCGGCCGGGCCATCGGGGTGGTTCCAGACCGCACCCACCACCGCCAGGAAATCCGCGCCTGCCGTGACCAGGCTGCCGCAGTTTTCAGCCGTGATCCCGCCAATGGCCACGCATGGCAGTTCCATCAATTCAGACCACCAGGTAAGAATATCGGCCTCGGCCCGGATCGGGGCGTCCTTGGTGGTGGTTGGGAAGAACGCGCCGAACGCCACGTAGTCAGCCCCGGCGTCTCCGGCATCGAACGCCATTTCGCGGCTGTTATGGCAGGTCACGCCCAAGGTTAGGTCGCCAAGGACCTTGCGGGCGGCTGCGGCATCGGTGTCGTCCTGGCCCACATGCGCGCCGTCGCATCCGTGCGCCACGGCCAGATCGGGCCGGTCGTTGATGAGAAACGCCACATTGCGGGACTGCACCACCGGGCGCAGCACGTCGATGGCGCGCTTGACCACATCGTCAGGCACGTCTTTCAGCCGCAGCTGAACGCAGGCGACATCGCCCGCGTCCAGCGCCGCTGCCATCAAATCCCGAAACGGCAGGGGGTCGAAGGCCGGCGGCGTGACCAGATACAGCCGGCAGCCATCTTTCCCTGCCATGAGGATCAGGCCTTGTTCAGATAGATGTCGACGATCGTCTGCAACATCGCCAGCGCTTCGGCGCGCGGACGCTGGAAGGTGTTGCGCCCGATGATCGAGCCGTTGGCGCCACCGTCGCGCAGGCCGCGGATTTCCTCGTAAAGCCCATCAAGGCCCTTCGATTCGCCGCCCGAGAACACCACGATGCGGCGCCCCGCGAAGCAGGCCTGCACCACATGCGCCACGCGTTTGGCCATCGTCGAGCCGTCGATGCTCTCGTAGGACTTCTTGGCGGCCTCAAGGCCGATATGCGCGGTCGGCGGCTTCACCTTGATGATGTGCGCCCCGCAGAGGGCGGCCATGTGGGCGGCATAGGCGCAGACGTCGAACGCGGTCTCGCCGGCCTTGTCGAGCAAGGGCCCGCGCGGATAGCTCCAGAGCACCACGGCAAGGCCGGCTGCCTTGGCTTCTTCCGCCAGTTCGCGCAGTTCTTCCATCTGGTCGAAGGCGTATTCGCTGCCCGGATAGATGGTGAAGCCGATGGCCGAGCACCCCAGACGCAGCGCGTCGGACACGGTGCCGGTGACGGCCTGGTCCTTGTGGGTGGCGAATGAGTTGGACGAGTTCAGCTTCAGGATGGTGGGGATGCTGCCGGCAAAGGTTGCAGCGCCCGCTTCGATCATGCCGAGCGGTGCGGCGTAGGCGGACAGGCCGGCGTCAATCGCCAGCTGGAAATGGTAATGCGGGTCGTAGGCGGCCGGGTTGGGCGCAAAGCTGCGGGCCGGGCCGTGTTCGAAGCCCTGGTCGACGGGCAGAATGACCAGCTTGCCGGTGCCGCCAAGCTTGCCCTGCATCAGGATGCGGGCGAGGTTGGTCTTCGTCCCCGGGTTGTCGCTCTCATAATAGCCCAGGATCGTTTTGACTTCCGGTGTCAGGTACATTTTGGCATCCTCGGTTCAACTGGCGCGTTCGAAAGCGTGGGCGCAGGCTTGCCGGATCTAGCGCAGCCAGCTTCATGTGTCACTGTTCTCAAAATGATTCATCCATGTCATCGCGGCCCCGCGCAGGCTGAGATCGATGCCCTGGGGGCGGGATTGAAGAACCTTTGCGCCGAATGCTGTCGCACTCCGCGTCACCGCCGAAAGGCCCGGACAGTCGGGCGACAGAACCAGATTCAGTTGTCCGCAGCGCAAGGCGGCCATCGCCATTCCGGCTGAATCGGCGCAATCCAGAATGTCGATGCATGGCGTGCCTGGCCACCGGCGCCGGGCTTGATCCACCATCGCCCGCCACCACATGCACCCACCGGCCAGCGCTGCCCCGGGTGCGGAGAGCAATGCCACCGCGATGCCAGGGCGAAGGGCAGCCTCAGCCTGGTTCAGGCTGTGTATGATCACTGTGGGGTAGAGGCTTGACGAATCTTGTCGCGGCCCCTGCGTTTGGTTCATGCTTGACCTCGGATCATGGACCAGTTTGAACCTTGTATCCACTGGGCGGAATGGAATGAACACGACAGGCGATGCTGAGCTGAACGATATAGCGGCCCCGATGGCCCGACTCGAATCAGCACTTGAGCGGATTGCAGCACTCACCGACGGCGCCCTCAATGCGCCGGCGTTGGATGCCATTGATAACATTTCCGTGACGGCGCGGCTGGACGCGATGATCGCTCGTCTTCGTGCGGTTGTTGACGCAACATAAGGAGAGCGCCTTGGCCCAGGTGACCGTCAAGATCAACGGCTATAGCTATACCGTCGGCTGCGAGGACGGGCAGGAGGATCATCTCGTCGCCATGGCGGCGCAGGTCGAGACCCGCATCGACAGCATCAAGGCGCTTGGAAGCAGCAGCGGCGAGCAGCGCCTGCTGGTGCTGGCCTCGCTGCTGATGGCCGATGAACTGCACGATACGCGCGTTGAGATCGACACGCTTCGCAGCATGATGGCCAGCGCCAACAGCGCCATCGTCGGGGCCGAGACGGCCCGGATGGTGGCAAATCTCGCCACTCGCGCGGAACAGATTGCAAACGGGCTCGAGCAGCCCTAACTATAGGGGGCGGGGCTGCTGGGTGCGTCAGGTCGCTCATCCCCAGGGCCAATAAGCAACCTCCCGGGGACTGGCGCTGTCGAGATCTTGGTCTCGGTACCTGGTACCCACCTGCTCACGCAGGCCTTGGGAGGATGACATTCCAACGGCTTCGGCGGCTCCGCACCTTTTGACTGATCCACGCCCCACCATCGATGCCAAGCAGGAAGCCCGGCTTCGCGCCCTCAAGGCGAGGGTGGGGCTGAATCCTGCCTTTGGGGTTCAACTGGGCGCGCATGTTCTGGCGACCATCCCGCCGCGGTCCGGCGATATTGTCAGCGGCTTCTGGCCGATGGCGGACGAGATCGATATTCGCCCGTTGCTCGAAACCTTGCACCAGCGCGGCCACTCCATCGTGCTGCCTGAGACCAAAGGGCGCGGCAACCCGTTGATTTTTCGGCAATGGCACCCCGGCGCACCCATGATTCAGGAGCGGTTCGGCACCATGCGCCCAGATGGGCCGGTGCTCGACCCCAGCTATCTGCTGGTGCCGCTGCTGGCGTTCGACCGCGCTGGGCGCAGGCTCGGCTATGGCGGCGGGTTTTACGACCGCACGCTGGCCCGACTGCCGCATGCGCGCGCCATCGGCTGCGCCTTCGCGGCACAGGAACTCGACGAAGTGCCCGTTGGGGCCTATGACGCGCCGCTTGATGCCGTGGCCACCGAGGCTGGCGTGATTTTGTTCGAAAGACCCATCTGAGATGCGAATCCTGTTTCTGGGCGATGTGATCGGCCGCGCCGGCCGTGAAGCCGCCTGTGCCGCCTTGCCCGGCCTGCGGGCCGCGATGCGCATCGATCTGGCGATCATCAATGGCGAGAACGCCAGCCACGGCTTCGGCCTGGCGCCGGATATGGCCGAGTCGCTGTTCAAGGCTGGCGCAGATGTGATCACGCTGGGCAACCACGCCTGGGATCGCAAGGAACTGGCCGCCTATATCAACGATCACCCGCGCCTCATACGCCCGCTGAATTTCCCACCCGGCACGCCGGGTTTGGGCAGCGTTGTCGCCACCTTGCATGACGGCCGCCGGGCTTTGGTGCTGAATGCCATGGGCCGGCTGTTCATGGACCCGCTGGATTGCCCGTTCCGCGCCAGTGCCGTGGAATTGTCGAAGCACAAGATGGGCACCACCGTTTCAGCCATCGTGATCGATTTCCACGGCGAGGCCACCAGCGAGAAGATGGCGTTCGGCCACAGCTTCGATGGCCAGGTCAGCCTTGTCGTCGGCACCCACACGCATTGCCCGTCGGCCGATCACCAGATTTTGCCGGGCGGCACCGCATTTCAGTCCGATGCCGGCATGTGCGGCGATTATGACAGCGTGATCGGCATGTCCAAGGAAGGCTCCGCCGCGCGGTTCTGGCGGAAAATGCCGGGTGACCGGCTGGCGCCTGCCGATGGTCCTGTCACATTATGCGGCGTGTTCGTGGAAACCGACGACGCCACCGGGCTTGCCGTGCGTGTGGAGCCGGTGCGCCAGGGTGGCCGTCTTTCCCAGACGATGCCCACATCGTAAGAACCGCTAAACCTTTTTGCAGTAGGACAGTCGCATGACCACCGCCATCGCCACCAAGAACAGCCAGCATGCCATCTTTGGGGCGCAGGCGCTGGGTTTGAGCCTGTTGATCGCAGCCTCGGCCCATATCAGCGTGCCGTTTTGGCCGGTGCCGATGACGCTGCAAACCTTCGCGGTGCTGGCCATTGCCGGCGTGTCGGGCGCAAGGCTGGGTGTGGCCGCCATGGTGGCCTATCTGGTTGAAGGCGCACTTGGCCTGCCGGTGTTCGCCTCGGGCGCAGGGTTGCAGGTTTTGGCTGGCCCGACGGCTGGCTATTTGGTGGGTATGCTCGCCGCCATGCTGATCGTGGGTTCGGCGCGCGGCCATGTGCAGCGTGCGGGTGCCATGGTTGTGGCGACGGTCGTCATCTATGCTGCTGGCGCTGCCTGGCTGTCGCAGTTCGTGGGCGTGGAGCGTGCGATCGCCGCCGGCGTGGTGCCGTTCCTGCTGGGTGACGTGGTCAAGGCCGCGCTGGCTTGGGCGTTCTCGGCCGTCATGCCGCGTCACACGGTCTGATCGAAAGCCTGCGGAGAATCTGTCATGGCCGGCCATAGCCAGTTCAAGAACATCATGCACCGCAAGGGTGCGCAGGACGCCAAGCGTGGCCGTGCCTTTGGCAAGATCATCCGCGAGATCACCGTTGCCGCGAAGTCAGGCCTGCCAGATCCGCAGGCCAACCCGCGGCTGCGCGCGGCCGTGACGGTGGCGCGGCAGATGAACATGCCGCGTGACACCATCGAGCGTGCCATTAAGAAGGCGGCGGGTGCCGGCGGCAGCGATGATTATGTGGAAGTGCGCTACGAAGGCTATGGCCCGGCCGGCGTTGCGGTGATCATCGAGACGCTGACCGACAACCGTAACCGCACGGCTTCTGTGGTGCGCGCCGCGTTCAACAAATATGGCGGGGCGCTGGGCGAGACGAACGCGGTGTCTTTTATGTTCTCCCGGCTCGGCGTGGTGCGCTATCCAGCCTCGGCGGCCAGTGAGGACGATATGCTGGAAGCGGCGATCGAGGCGGGTGCGGACAACGCCGAGAGCAATGCGGATGGCCATGAAATTACCACACCGGTGGAGGATTTCTTCGCGGTGCGCGACGCCCTCGAAGCCCGGTTCGGTGCGCCCGAGGAGGCCAAGCTCGACTGGCGGCCTTCCACGAGCGTCACGCTGGACGAGGACCGCGCCGCAACGTTGCTGAAGCTGCTCGACGTTCTGGATGAGGATGACGACGTGCAGAATGTGTATGCCAATTTCGACATTCCAGACGACGTGATGGCGAAGCTGTCAGCGTGACGCTGCTGCTCGGCATCGATCCCGGGCTGCGCTTTACCGGCTGGGGCTTGCTGGAGAGCGACGGCAACCGATTGCGGCATGTGGCCGATGGCGTCATTGCCACCGACAGCGATGACAGTGTGCCGCTGCGGCTGTGCGCGCTGCAATATGCGCTGGCCAAGCTGATCGAAGAATACAAACCCACCGAGGCGGCGGTTGAGGAAACCTACGTCAACCGCAACGGATCGGCCACGCTCAAGCTGGGCTATGCCCGCGGTGTGGCGTTGCTGGTGCCGGCGATGGCGGGGCTGTCGGTGGCGGAATATGGCGCCAAGACGGTCAAGCTGGCGGTGGTCGGCACCGGCGGGGCGGACAAGGAGCAGGTGGCCATGATGGTGCGCAGGTTGCTGCCCGGGGCCACGCTGAAGCGCGCCGATGCGTCCGATGCGCTGGCGGTGGCCATCTGCCACGCCCATCACCGCGCCAGCCGCACCGCGTGGGCCGCCGGAAAGGTGATGGCATGATTGCGCAACTGACGGGCCGTGTGGTGCTGCTGGAGCAGGACCGCTGCGTGGTGGATGTGGGCGGCGTTGGCTATCTGGTTCATGCCTCCACCCGCACGCTGTCCGCTCTGCCGATGGCGCCGGAGTTGGCGGTGGTGCTGACCGAAATGCAGGTGCGTGAGGACGCGATCACGCTGTACGGGTTTGCTGAATCAGCGGAGCGCGAGTGGTTTCGCCTGTTGACCACAGTGCAGGGCGTGGGCGCGAAAGTGGCGCTGAACATTCTCTCGGCGCTGAGCCCGCGCGAGTTGATCGCGGCCATCCAGGCGGGCGATCGCGGCGCGTTGACCCGGGCGGCCGGGGTGGGCGCCAAGCTGGCGGTGCGGTTGTTGACGGAATTGCGGGAAAAAGCCGGCGCCATGCCGGTGGGCGTTGGGTTCTCGCCGGTGTTGCCGCCGTCGGGCGGGGTGGAAACGGATGCGATCTCGGCGCTCGTCAATCTCGGCTATCGCCGGCCGGAGGTTGTTGGTGCTGTGGCCAAGGCGATGGAACGGCAGGGCGATGCCGCCACGCTGGACAGTCTTATTCGTGACGGGCTGAAGGATCTGGCGCGATGAGCGACGAAGAACGCCCGCTCACCGCCGCCCGCACCGACGAGGACGCCGCCGAGGCCACGTTGCGGCCACAGACCCTGGCCGATTTCACCGGCCAGAAGGCGTCCCGCGAGAATCTGTCCATCTTTATCCAGGCCGCGAAAGCGCGCGGCGAAGCGATGGACCATGTGTTGCTCCATGGCCCGCCGGGCCTGGGCAAGACCACCCTGGCGCAGATCGTGGCGCGCGAACTGGGCGTGGGGTTTCGGGCGACATCTGGCCCGGTGATCCAGCGCGCCGGCGATCTGGCGGCGATTCTGACGAATTTGCAGCCGCGCGACGTGCTGTTCATCGATGAGATCCACCGGCTGCAACCGGCCATCGAGGAAATTCTCTATCCCGCGATGGAGGATTTTCAGCTCGATCTGATTATCGGCGAAGGCCCGGCGGCGCGCAGCGTGCGGATCGACCTGGCACCGTTCACGCTGGTGGGCGCCACCACCCGCGCCGGATTGCTGGCAACCCCGTTGCGCGACCGCTTCGGCATTCCGCTGCGGCTGATCTTCTACACCGCCGCCGAGTTGCAACTGATCGTTGCCCGTGGCGCGCAGAAACTGGGCTTTCTGCTGGGCGATGACGGGGCCGAGGAAATCGCTCGCCGGTCCCGCGGCACGCCGCGCATTGCCGGGCGTCTGCTGCGCCGGGTGCGGGATTTCGCGCTGGTGCAGGGCAGCGTTCGCGTTGATCGCGGGCTGGCCGATGCCGCATTGCGCCGCCTTGAAGTGGACCCGATCGGGCTGGACGCGATGGACATGCGCTATCTGCGCCGCCTGGCCGAACACCACGGCGGTGGCCCGGTCGGTGTGGAGACGCTGGCGGCCGCATTGGCCGAGGCGCGGGACACGCTGGAGGATGTGATCGAGCCGTATCTGATCCAGGAAGGCCTGATCTTGCGAACCAGTCGCGGCCGCATGCTGGGCGAACGCGGGTGGCGTCATCTGGGCCTCACGCCGCCGCCGGGCACGCAGCCAACGCTGGATCTGGACGCGGAATGAGCCCGCATTGCTTCCCGATTCGGGTCTATTACGAAGACACAGACGCCGGCGGGGTGGTGTATTACGCCAATTATCTGCGCTTTGCCGAGCGCGCCCGAACCGAGGCGCTGCGCGACCTTGGCATCGCCCATTCCGACATGGCTGCCCAACATGGACTGATCTTCATGGTGCGGCGCGTCAAACTGGACTATTTGGCTCCCGCACGACTTGACGATGTGTTGATCGTGCAGACCATCCCCACCGCCTTGCGCGGCGCGTCGGTTGAACTGCGCCAGACCATTTTGCTGGGCGATCGGATGATCGTGAACGCTGAAGTGCTGCTGGCGTGCGTGAACGCCGAGACCGCCAGGCCAGCCCGAATTCCGCCGCGCTGGCGATCTGGCCTTGCGCACATGATGGATGAGACGGCCGCTTGCCGTTTGCCCGCTTGCTATATGAAGGAGAGCTGACACGTGGACCGGGCAGTAGACGCGACAAATCTTGGGGCCGCTGCCATGGGCAGCGTATCGATTCCTGGCCTGTTCATGCAGGCCGACATCGTCGTCCAAATCGTCATCATCATGCTGCTGGCAGCCTCGGTCTGGGTGTGGGCCATCGTGTTTGAGAAGGTGACATCGATGCGCCGCGCCGCACGCGCCGCCGATGCGTTCGAGGACCGCTTCTGGTCCGGCGGCAGCCTTGATGAACTCTATGAAGATGAAGGCGCCAAGCCGACCCATCCGATGGCCGCCGTGTTCGGCGCCGCGATGAGCGAATGGCGTCGCAGCCTGCGCGCATCCGGCACCGATCTGCGCTCCAGCTTCGTGCGCGAGCGGGTTGACCGCGCCATGAACGTGACCATCCAGCGCGAGATGGAGCGGATGGAGCGGTGGATGGTGTTCCTCGCCTCCGTTGGTTCGTCGGCCACCTTCGTGGGGCTGTTCGGCACGGTGTGGGGCATCATGCACACCTTCACCGCCATCGCGGCCCAGAAGAACACCAGCCTCGTCACCGTTGGGCCGGGTATCGCCGAGGCGTTGTTCGCCACAGCCATTGGCCTTGTGGCCGCCATTCCCGCGATGCTCGCCTACAACATGATCGGCACCAATCTGACGCGCTTTGCTGGTCGTCTTGAGGGTTTTGGCACCGAGTTCGGCGCCATCCTGTCGCGTCAGACCGAAGAGCGGGGCTGAGTCATGGCGATGGGTCCCCTCGGCGGCGGCAAGAAGGCCGGTCGTTATCAGCCGATGGCCGAGATCAACGTCACGCCGATGGTGGACGTGATGCTGGTGCTGCTCATCATCTTCATGGTGACGGCGCCGCTGCTGACATCGGCCGTCAATGTGGACCTGCCCAAGGCCAGCGCCTCGGCGGCCCCGCAGGACGACAAGCCTTTGACGGTGTCGGTCAATGCCCAGGGCCAGGTGTTCCTCCAGGAGGAGGAGGTGCAACTTCCCGATCTGGTGGTGAAACTGCGCGCCATCGCCGAGGGCAATGCCGACAAGAAGATTTTGGTGCGCGGCGACAAGGGCAACGCCTATGGCCGCATGCTGGAAGTGATGGCGGTTATCACCCAGGGTGGCTTCACCAAGATGGCGCTGCTGAGCGACCCATCCGGTGCGCCTGCCTCCGCCGCTCCGGCCGGTGCTGCGCCCGCCGCGCGCGCACCGCAACCGACCGCCGCGCGACCGCCCGCGCGTCCTTGAGGGACTGACGGTGCGCTTTTCCAATACTCCCATGCAACGGGCGGGCCTTGTGTCGCTCGTGGTGCATGTTGTTCTGCTCGCTGGCCTCATGGTCGCGTTGCCGGAGCGTGACGCGCCGCCGGAGGAGCCGCAGGAGGTTGCGGTGACGATGGAAATGGTCGCGCCGCCAACGCCATCGATCAAGGCGGACAAGCCGGCGCCGGTGCCGGCGCCTGCCGCCACGTCTGTGCCGTCACCTGCGCCTGAGCCGGCTCCGGAGCCGCCAAAGCCGCAGCCGCCCGAGCCACCGCCACCGCCCCCAACGGTGGTGCCCGAGCCCGCGCCGCCGGCACCCACGCCGCCGCCACCGCCGGACCCGACGCCGTCGCCCCTGCCGCCGGTGCCGCCACCGCCGCCGACGCCACCCGCGCCGCCCCAACCGACGCCGCCCGCGCCGCCTCTGCCGCTGCCGCCGCCCCTGGTGCCGCCACCGCCGGCGCCACCAAGCAAGACGTCGCAGCCGAACGTGACCAAGAATGCGGCGCCTGAGAGCAATGAGTTGAACAACACGCTGGAAAAGCTCCGCGCCCTGCAGAGGCAGGCGGAGCCACCGAAGGCGCGCGCCAACCCCACGTCCGGCGGCGCGCCGAACGGCGGTGGCAGCCCGACGGGTGATATCAATTCCCAGCTGTCGGCCGCCCAGCGCGGCGCGATCGGCGATCGTGTGCGCGAATGCTGGACCAAGGATGCCGGTGCGCTCGATCTGGAAAAGATGCGGGTGCGCCTGACCGTGACCACCGATGCCACGGGCACCGCACGATTGGTAGAGATTGCGCCCGAAGACCGCGGCCGGGTGCAGGGCGAACCACGCCTGAATGTGTTTTTCGAGCGTGCCCAGCGGGCCATTCTAGACCCGCGCTGTGCCTCGTTGCCACTCCCGCGTGACAAACTTGGAAGCATCCAGAAACTAACCTTCGTCTTTCAGCCTTAATGTCGTGCCAACTTCGTGCGTCGATGAATTTTCCCAGAACCATATCCGGGTGCCCAATATGACCAAGCCGCCGATGCCCTCTCAGCCGCTTGCAGACCTGACCAGCAGCGCGTTCAGCGTCAGCCGTCGCGGCCTTGCCGTGGGGAGCGCTGCTCTCTGGTTGCCCGCGCGCGCGTTCGCCCAAGGCGCGCCCGCAGGTCCGGCCGATGCCGCCATCGTTGTTGATCGTGCGCGCACCGATCCCATCCCGATCGCCATTCCGGCCTTTGCCGGCGCTGACGGCGATGCCGGCCGGCTGGGCCGCGACATTGCGGGCGTTATCACCAACAACCTGTCCCGCTCCGGCCTGTTTCGCACCATCGACCCGGCCGCCTTCATCGGCGCTCCGAGCGACGTGCCGAATTTTGCCAACTGGAAGGGCATCGGCGCGCAGGCGCTCGTCACCGGGCGGGTGGAGAGCCAGGGCGGCGACAAGGTGCGTGTTGAGTTCCGCCTATGGGACGTGCTGCCCGGTCAGCAGATCCAGGGCACGGCCTACAGCACCACGCTCGGCAACTGGCGTCGCATCGCGCATATCATTTCGGATGTGATCTATGAGCGGCTGCTGGGCGAGAAGGGTTATTTCGACACCCGCATCGTCTATATCGCAGGCTCCGGCCCGCGTGACCGCCGGGTGAAGCGCCTGGCGGTGATGGACCAGGACAGCGAGAACAACCGCTTCCTCACCGATGGGTCGTGGATCGCCAAAAGCCCGCGCTTCCATCCCACCCGCGACCAGATCGCGTTCATGAGCTACGCCAACAACCGGCCGCGCATCTATCTGTTCGACCTCGGCACCGGCCGCCAGCAGCCGCTGGGCGATTTCGCCGGGCTGACGCTGTCGCCGCGCTTCGCGCCAGACGGCAATTCGGTTGTGTTGTCGCAGGCCACGGCGAACGGCAATGCCGATCTGTATTCTGTCGATCTCGCCAGCCGGCGTGCCAACCGATTGACCGACTCGGGCTCGATTGACGTGTCGCCGTGCTACAGTCCGGATGGGACACAAATCGTGTTCAACTCGGATCGGGGCGGTGACCAGCAGCTTTACGTCATGCCTGCGGGCGGCGGCGGGGCCAAGCGCATCAGCTTTGGGGCTGGCCGCTACGGCACCCCGGTCTGGAGCCCGCGTGGCGATCTGATCGCCTTCACCCGCATCGGCTCCACTTTCGCCATCGGCGTGATGCGGCCGGACGGCTCAGGCGAGCGCATTCTGTCCGAGAGCTATTACGTGGAAGGCCCGACTTTCGCACCCAATGGCCGCGTTATCATGTTTTGGCGCGAGACGGCGGCCCGTGACAGCCGGGGCAACGGGTTCAGTGCGCATCTGGTGTCTATCGACATCACGGGCTTCAACGAACGCCAGGTGGCAACGCCGACCGATGGCTCGGAGCCAGCATGGGGACCTTTGCCGGGTTAGTTTCACACTGCCATTCGTTGTCGGGGCAGGAGATGCAACTTTCCAGCCCCGACGGCGTTTTGTTGCATATGAGCCACGACATACTTGGCATGTGTGGCACGGATGACACTGTGCCTTGACCCGCTTTGCAACGAAGGTCTACTTCGGACCCCAGACGTCGCGATTTTTTTGCTCAGGATTTCTTGTCGCCAACGACGTCGTTTGATCGAACTTCGCTTTGCCCGCCGGGGGTTGTCCCGCGGGTTGCTCCACCTGCTCGAACCTTATCCAGGGACGCTTACCGATGAACATCAAAATTTTGGGCGCTTTCGCCGCCGTTTCGCTGCTGGCCGCTTGCTCCACCCCTGACACCGGCGCTTCCACCGGCAACGGCGCCACCGCGACCTCATCCAGCGTGACCCCTGGCAGCCAGGAAGACCTGGTCGCCAACGTTGGCGATCGCGTGTTCTTCGCGACCGACAAGAGCAGCCTGCAGACCGATGGCAAGGGCACGCTCGACCGTCAGGCCGCATGGCTCGGCAAGTATGCCTCGAACAACGTTCAGGTCGCCGGCAACGCCGACGAGCGCGGCACCGAAGAATACAACATCGCTCTCGGCCAGCGCCGCGCTTCCGCTGCGCGCGATTATTTGGTCGCCAAGGGCGTGTCGTCGGCGCGCATCACCACGATCTCCTATGGCAAGGACCGTCCGGTCGCCCTGGGTTCGAACGAAGCCGCCTGGGCGCAGAACCGCAACGCCATCACCTCGGTTCGTTGAACCTGGTTTGAGCGTGGCGTGATGATGAAAAGCCGGCAGCCGAAAGGTTGCCGGCTTTTTTTTTGCCATCGGCGTGACGAGATGGCAGATCACAGATGATGGAACGGGGCAGGGTGATGAAGTTTCTCGCGACGATGGCCATGGCGATGTCGGTAAGCGTTCTGGCGGCGCTGCCGGCGCATGCCCAGATGGAAACTCGGGAGGGGATCGCCCTGCAGAACCAGATACTCGAATTGCGCCGTGACATTCAGGCGCTGCGGTCTGACCAGGGGCGGGCGCCGTCGGTGTCGTCGTCGAGCAGTCTCGGCGGCGGACGCGGTGCGGCGCCGGTCGGCGCGGGTGGCGGGGAAATGACCGCGCAACTGCTGGAGCGCGTCGACCGGATTGAGAATGCGGTGCGCCAGATCAACGGCCGCATTGATGAAGTGGACAACGCGCGCAGCCGGCAGGGTGCCGATCTTGCCAAGCAGATCGGGGATCTGCAGTTCAAGATCGACAATACGACGCCGGGTGCCCGCCCGGCCGCACCTGCAGCCCCGGCGTCCAGCGTTGGCAGCCAAGCGCCGACCCCGCTGGGCGCCCTGCCTGTTACGCCGGGTGGATCTGCCAAACGCACGCCGGAACTGGCGCTGCAGGAGGGCAATGCGGCCTTGGCGCGGCGTGATTATACCGTCGCCGAAGCGAGCGCACGTGAGGTGATTGCCAGCGGCAAGGCGTCCCCTCGTGGCTATGACGCGCAGTTCCTGCTGGCCCAGGCTATGAGCGGCCAAAGAAACTACCCACAGGCGGCCGTGGCGTTCGGCGACACCTATGAGCGCAGCAAGACCGGCGCCCACGCGCAGGATTCGCTGGTGGGGCTTGCTGGCAGCCTGTCATCGCTGGGTGAGAAGCGTTCCGCCTGTGCCGCGCTGGACACGCTGAAGGCGCAGTTCCCTTCGCCGCGCCAGGACGTGGCGACCCATGCGGCGACACTGCGCACAGCGGCTGGTTGCCGCTAGAACCACGTGTGGGATGGCGCTGGGGTGAGCGTTGGCGGGGCCTTGCCGGTGATCTTTGCAGCGGCGATGGATCGGCTGGCCCCGTTCGAGCCATCGCCGCATGTAGCGGTTGCGGTCTCGGGCGGCGCGGACAGCCTGGCGACGGCGATCCTGGCGCGTGACTGGGCACGGGCGCGTGGTGGTGAGGTGCTGGGGCTTGTGGTGGATCATGCGATCCGTGTCGAATCCGCGGCCGAGGCAGGAATGACGTGCGATCGGCTGTCGGGCCTCGGCATTGAGTGCGCACTGATCACACTTTCGGGATTGGCGCGTGGGCCGGGCCTGTCGTCCCGTGCACGGCAGGCCCGGCATGATGCGCTGGAAGCTGGCTGCCGGTCCCGGGGAATTGTGCATCTGCTGTTCGGCCATCACGCCGCCGATCAAGCCGAGACGGTACTGATCCGGATGCTGGCGCGTAGTTCCGAAACGGGTCTGGCCGGCATGGCGGCTTTGGTGGAAGCACGGGACGTCCGCAAATTGCGGCCGTTGCTGGGCGTGGCGCCGGGGGCGCTGCGCATCATGCTGCGCACATTGGGTGTGGCATGGGTGGAAGACCCGTCCAATGCCGATCCAGGTCAGTTGCGGGCGCGTCTGCGGATGCTGCGCGCCGACCCGGCGGGCGATGGGGCCGCCACGCGGGCATTGGTGATGGCGTCTGCCGCGCGCGGGCGGGCGCGGGCGGGCGCGGAGGCATCGTGGCAAACGGAATTGGGGTGCCGGGCTGCGATCTTCCCGCAGGGCTACGCGGTGCTGTCGCCTGGGCCAATCCAGCCCGAGGCGCTGGCGCATCTGTTGGCCATGCTCGCAGGCGCGCTGCGCACGCCCTCGCTGGTGCAGGTCATCCCGCTCGCCGCCGTCTTGCGCGCGGCCACGCTGGCCGGTGTGCGTATTTTGCCGGCAGGGCGATTGGGTCCGGGCTGGCTGCTGGTGCGCGAGCAGGCCAGCATGGCGCCGCCTGTGGCAGCCGAACCGGGTGCCGTCTGGGATGGCCGTTTTCGACTGCATCATCTGCCAGAGCGATGGGCAATGGCAACGGACCTGACCATCGGCGCATGGGGCGATGACGCGGAACAGGATCGGGCGGGCCTGCCCAACATCGTGTTGCGCACGTTGCCGGTGTTACGGCAGGGGGGCATGATTGTCTCCGCTGCTGCGGAACTGTTGGACGGCGCGCAGGCTTGCGTGCGGCTGGAGCCGCGCCGCCCTGCGACATCAGCGCCTTTTTTGCCGTTGCTCCCGATTTGCGAATAGGGTGAGCTTGATGCAACTGAAGCTGTGCAACCGGGGATGCGCTTTGCCTTGTGGCTCCCTATGTTGGTTTGGTGAGGGTGTGTCGTGTCCAGGGCGGGCAAGACAGACCAGACGGGTCCGCAAGGGCCCAAGATCGAATGGCCGAACAGGCCGGGGAATGAAATGAGCAATTTTGGCCGCAACCTTGCCCTCTGGGTCATCATCGCATTGCTGTTGGTGGTGTTGTTCAACCTGTTCCAGCCGGGCACCAGTCGCCCCGTGGCGGCACAGGTTGCATACTCCGACTTCATCAGCGAGGTGAACGGCGGGCGCGTTCGTGACGTTACCATCATGGGCCGCACCGTGAACGGCCAGCTGACCGATGGTCGCGCCTTCCAGACCTATACACCTGAGGACCCAAGCCTGGTCTCGCGCCTGACCGATAAGGGCGTGCGGGTGGTGGCGAAGCCTGAAGACAGCGACGTCAACCCGCTGCTGCATTATCTGCTGTCGTGGTTCCCGATGCTGCTGCTGATCGGCGTGTGGGTGTTCTTCATGCGCCAGATGCAGGGCGGCGGTGGCCGTGCGATGGGTTTCGGCAAATCGCGCGCCCGCCTGCTGACCGAGAAGCAGGGCCGCGTGACGTTTGACGACGTGGCCGGCATCGATGAGGCGAAGGCCGAACTCGAAGAGATCGTGCAGTTCCTGAAGGACCCGCAGAAATTCCAGCGCCTGGGCGGCAAGATTCCCAAGGGCGTGTTGCTGGTCGGTCCTCCGGGCACCGGCAAGACGCTGCTGGCCCGTGCCATCGCTGGTGAAGCCAACGTGCCGTTCTTCACGATTTCCGGTTCGGATTTTGTCGAGATGTTCGTCGGCGTCGGCGCCAGTCGCGTGCGTGACATGTTCGAGCAGGGCAAGAAGAATGCGCCTTGTATCATCTTCATCGACGAAATCGACGCTGTCGGCCGCCATCGCGGCGCCGGCCTCGGCGGCGGCAACGATGAGCGCGAGCAGACGCTGAACCAGATGCTCGTGGAAATGGACGGCTTCGAGAGCAACGAAGGCGTCATCCTGATCGCCGCCACCAATCGTCCCGACGTGCTGGACCCGGCTCTGCTGCGTCCCGGCCGGTTCGACCGTCAGGTTGTGGTGCCGAACCCGGATGTGAACGGGCGTGAGAAGATCCTGCGCGTGCACATGCGCAAGGTGCCGTTGGCGTCCGACGTCGATCCGAAGGTGATCGCCCGTGGCACGCCTGGCTTCTCCGGCGCCGATCTGGCCAATCTGGTCAACGAGGCGGCTCTGCTCGCGGCCCGCATGGGCAAGCGCGTGGTGGCGATGTTCGAGTTCGAGCACGCCAAGGACAAGGTGATGATGGGCACCGAGCGGCGTTCGCTGGTGATGTCGGACGACGAGAAGCGCATGACCGCGTTTCACGAGGCCGGCCATGCCATCTGCGCCATGCACCAGCCGGAATGCGACCCGGTGCACAAGGCCACGATCATTCCCCGTGGCCGCGCGCTCGGCATGGTGATGTCGTTGCCGGAAGGCGATCGTTATTCCAAGTCGAAGGCAAAGTGCCTGGCTGAGCTTTGCATGGCGATGGGCGGACGTGCGGCCGAGGAAATCACGTTCGGTGCCGACAAGGTGTCCAACGGTGCTTCGGGCGACATCAAGATGGCCACCAACCAGACCCGCATGATGGTCACGGAATGGGGCATGAGCGACAAGCTGGGCATGATCGCCTACGCCGATAACAGCCAGGAAGTGTTCCTGGGCCACTCGGTGACCCAGAACAAGAACGTGTCCGAAGCCACTGCCCGCGAGATCGACAACGAGATCAAGGTGGTGATCGACCACGCCTATCAGAGTGCCAAGAAGATCCTGACCGACAACATCGACGAGCTGAACACGCTGGCGAACGGATTGCTGGAGCACGAGACGCTCTCTGGTGACGAAATCCGCACGCTGCTGCGCGGCGAGAAGGTGGTGAAGCGGGTGAATGACGAGCCTGCGGCGGATAGCCGCCGGGCGTCTGTGCCCAACACCACGCGGCCAGTGCCTCCGCCAGCCGGCGGCATCGGCGCTGCTCCGCAGCCGGGCTAACGGCTCTGCTTCTGCGGCGCTGGGCCGGGATTGAGGGTTCCTATCCGTTGGTGATGGGAATCCTCAATGTCACGCCGGACAGCTTCAGTGATGGCGGCCGCAACCCTGATCCGGTTGCGGCCGGACTTGCCTTGATGCTAGCCGGTGCCGACATCATCGATGTTGGCGGCGAAAGCACACGGCCTGGCGCGGACATTGTGTCCGTCGATACCGAAATTGCCCGCGTGGTGCCGGTGATCACGGCCTTGGTGGCCGCAGGCGCCACGATCTCCATCGATACCCGCAACGCCGATACCATGCAGGCTGCGTTGCAGGCGGGGGCGCGCATCGTCAACGATGTGTCGGCACTGGCGTATGATTCCAACGCCGCTGGGGTGGTGGCCAAGGCCGGATGCCCCGTTGTGTTGATGCATATGCGCGGCGTTCCCGGCACCATGAAGGGCTTGGCCACCTATGACGACGTGGCGGCCGACGTGGTGCGTGAATTGTCTGTCCGCGTGGCCGCGGCCGAGGCGGCTGGCATTGCCCGAGAGATGATTGCCATCGACCCCGGTATCGGCTTTGCCAAGACGGCCGACACCAATATTGCCCTGTTGCAACGGCTCGATGTTCTCATGGAAATGGGCCTGCCGATGCTTGTGGGCGTTTCACGAAAAGGTTTTATCGGCAAGCTCTCGGGCGAGGCCGACCCCGCCGCCCGTGCCCCTGGCTCGATCGCCGCTGCGCTGTGGGCGGTGCTGAAAGGCGCCTCTATCCTGCGGGTGCATGATGTGGCGGACACGCTGCAGGCGGTAAGGGTCTGGCGCGGGCTGGGGGCGTTAAGGTAATCGTCAGCTTTCTGCCACAGTGGTGTGTGCAGTGAGTCCGGCACATCTCGATTAGGAACAGTCTATCCATGCCCATCGCTAGGCGCCTATTCGGCACGGACGGTATTCGCGGAACCGCCAACACCGCGCCGATGACCGCGGAAATTGCGCTGAAACTGGGGCAGGCCGCCGGTTTGCGCTTCATGCGCGGCGCGCATCGCCACCGCGTGGTGATCGGCAAGGATACTCGCCTGTCCGGCTACATGATCGAGCCGGCGCTGGTGGCCGGTTTCGTGGGCGCCGGGATGGATGTGGTTCTGGCCGGCCCGTTGCCGACGCCGGGTGTGGCCATGCTGACGCGCAGCCTGCGCGCCGATCTGGGTGTGATGATTTCCGCCTCGCATAATCTCTATGAAGATAATGGCATCAAGCTGTTCGGCCCGGACGGGTTCAAGCTGTCCGATGAGATGGAGCTTGAGATTGAGGCGATGATGGAAGCAGATCTGGGTGACCAGATTGCCGCCCCCGCCAAGCTCGGCCGCGCGTCGCGCCTGAACGATGCCGCCGGACGATATATCGAGGCCGCCAAGGCCAGCTTCCCGCGCGGCCTGCGGCTGGATGGCCTCAAGATCGTGGTCGATTGCGCCAACGGCGCTGCCTACAAGGTGGCCCCCGCCGTGCTGTGGGAGCTGGGCGCCGATGTGATCGAGGTCGGCGTGAAGCCGGACGGGTTCAACATCAATCGCGGCTGTGGCTCCACCGTGCCGAGCTTCCTGTCGGGCGAGGTGCAGAAGCATGGCGCGCATCTGGGTCTGGCGCTCGATGGCGATGCTGACCGTCTGATCCTGGCCGACGAAACCGGCGCCATCATCGATGGCGATCAGGTTCTGGCGCTGATCGCCCGTAACTGGGGTGCGTGCGGACGCCTGACCGGCGGTGGCGTGGTGGCCACCGTAATGTCCAATCTCGGGCTGGAGCGGTTCCTGCAAGGCCGTGGTCTGGAACTGCACCGCACCAAGGTGGGTGACCGCTACGTGGTGGAGCAGATGCGCGCCGGCGGGTTCAATGTCGGCGGCGAGCAATCCGGCCATATGATTTTGACCGACTACGCCACCACCGGCGACGGCCTGCTGGCCGCGTTGCAGGTGCTGGCGGTGCTGGTGGAAGGCGGCGAGTCCGCCAGCGTGGCGTGCCAAGTGTTCAACCCGCTGCCGCAGGTGCTGAAAAGCGTCCGCTTCTCCGGCATTTCGCCGTTGCTGGATGCGTCCGTTCAGTCGGCCATTGCCGATGCCGAGCACGAACTGGCGGCGAGCGGTCGTCTGCTGATCCGCAAGAGCGGCACGGAGCCGGTCATCCGCGTGATGGCCGAGGGTGAGGATGCGGCGATGGTGGGTCGGCTGGTCGATTCGCTGTGTGACCGCATTTCCAACGCCCAGATGGCCGACGAAGTGGCGGCGTGATGATGCGCGGCCGGGTGCTGATCGCTGCTGGCTCCGATTCCGGCGGCGGCGCCGGTATTCAGGCCGACATCAAGACCGTGATGGCACTCGGCGGCTACGCCATGACCGCCATCACCGCGCTGACCGCGCAGGACACCCACGGCGTCCAGGCGGTGATGGGGGTGCCACCCGATTTCATTTGCCAGCAGATGCGCATGGCGTTCGATGATATCGGCGTGGACGCCATCAAAACCGGCATGCTGGCCGATGCAGCCACGATCGATGCGGTGTGCGACGTGCTGGAAGGTCGGCGCACGCCGCTGGTGGTTGATCCGGTGATGTCGGCCAAGGGCGGCGCCAGCCTGCAACAGGCCGAAGCGCTGGGCCAGCTCAAGCGGCGCCTGATCCCATTGGCCACGGTGCTAACGCCGAACGTGCCGGAAGCCGAGATTCTCACGGGCATGACCATCGCCAGTGAATCAGATATGCACCGCGCCGCCCACGCCTTGCTGACATTGGGCGCGCAGGCGGTCTTGCTCAAAGGCGGGCATCTGGAGGGGCCGGAGGTGGTGGACGTGCTGGTGACGATGACCGGCACGCAGCAATGGCGTTCGCCCCGCATTGCCAGTCGGCATACGCACGGGACTGGCTGCACCCTGGCCAGCGGTGTGGCCACCGGATTGGCGCAGGGGCTTTCGCTGTATGACGCAACCGCGCGCGCCAGGGCCTATGTGCAGGCCGCCATCCGGTCGGCACCGGGGTTTGGGGGCGGGCATGGTCCTCTGAACCATGCCGTCACCATCGATGCAGAGGCTCTCGTCGCGTTGACGCGCGTGGGGTAGGCCGCCCCACGACACCCGTCATTGCGAGCGCAGCGAAGCAATCCAGAGCCGTGCGACGCAATTGGGACGGGTTTCTCTGGATTGCCTCGCCTGTGGCTCGCAATGACGGGGGATTAATCCGCCGCCAGCAACGAAGCTGCCTTTGGCGCGAAATACGTTAAAATTCCAGCACAGCCGGCACGTTTGAACCCAAGCAGGCTCTCCATCATCGCCTTGTCATGGTCCAGCCAGCCGTTCTGCACCGCGGCCATGATCATCGAATACTCGCCCGACACCTGATAGGCGAAGGTCGGCACCGCGAACATCTCATGCACGCGGCGCACGATGTCGAGATAGGGCATGCCCGGCTTGACCATGATGCTGTCGGCGCCCTCGGCGAGGTCCATGGCCACTTCGCGCATGGCTTCGTCTGAATTGGCCGGGTCCATCTGATAGGTTTTCTTGTCGCCGCCCTTCAGCGCGCCGGCGGAGCCCACGGCGTCGCGGAACGGGCCGTAGAAGGCGCTGGCGTATTTGGCGGCGTAGCTCATCAGGCTGGTGTGAATGAAGCCCTCGGCGTCGAGCGCCGTGCGGAGGGCTGCGATCCGGCCGTCCATCATGTCGGACGGCGAGATGATGTCGATGCCGGCGCGTGCCTGGTTCAGCGCCTGGGCGCAGAGCAGGCCGAGGGTCTCGTCGTTGGCCACGTAGCCGTCGCGGATGACGCCGTCATGGCCGTGATCGGTGTAGGGGTCGAGCGCCACATCGCCGAGCAGGCCGACCTGCGGGAATTCGCGTTTCAGCAGGCGGGCGGCCTGGCAGATGAGGTTGTCGGGGTTCTGCGCTTCGGTGCCCTCGCTGTCCTTCAGCGACAACGGCGTGGCCGGGAACAGGGCGATGGCTGGAATGCCAAGGCGGACCGCGCCTTCCACATGCGCCGCGATACGATCGACGCTGACGCGCTGGATGCCGGGCATGGCGGCGATGTCAGTTGTTTGACCGGTGCCTTCCATTACGAAGATTGGCCAGATCAGGTCATCGACGCTGAGCTTGTTCTCGGCCACCAGTCGGCGCGTCCACGGGTTGGTGCGGTTGCGGCGCAGGCGGGTGGCAGGGAAGCTGCCAACGGCAGGATTGGAACTCATGGTGACATTCTCTCCAAGCGTCTGGCGTGCGGCATAGACCCGCTGCACTCTACCGCCAAGATCCAACGGAGAATGACGATGCGCAGGCTGTTCATAGGGGCGTTGCTGATCACCATTATGGCAGGGCCGGCGCGCGCGGAAGCTGTGTCTATCCCTTTGGCGGACGACACTGTTTTGAAGGCCGAACTGTTCATGCCGTCCGGTCTGGTGCGCGCACCGGCCATCGTGGCGCTGCATGGATGCGCCGGTCCGTATGCGGCGCGCGACAACCAGTGGCGCGATACGCTGACCGCGCAGGGCTATATGGTGCTGCTCCCCAACAGCTTCTCCAGCCGTGGCTTGCACGCGCAATGCCGTGAGAAGCAGCGCGTCGCCACGTCGGACGGTCTGCGCCGCACCGACGCCATTGCCAGCGCCGCCTGGCTGGCCGCGCGCGCTGGAACGCCGCCGGGTGGCGTGGCGTTGTGGGGCTGGTCTGATGGCGGCAGTACGGTGATGGCAGCGGCCACCGCGGC
Organism: Acetobacteraceae bacterium; assembly: GCA_040399685.1. Classification (GTDB taxonomy): domain Bacteria; phylum Pseudomonadota; class Alphaproteobacteria; order Acetobacterales; family Acetobacteraceae; genus CAIQQQ01. The sequence continues at coordinate 64,181 of JBBART010000010.1, read as the reverse complement.
GCCGGATCTTCCGTCGGGCCTTATTCGGGGGTTCATCGCCTTCTATCCCGGCTGCGGCGTGGCCACGCGCAATGCGGCCTGGAAACCGGTGGCGCCGATGTTGATCCTGATGGGGCAGGCGGATGACTGGACGCCGGCCAAACCCTGTCAGGCCGTGGCAGACCGCTTCACACCGCCCTTGCTGACGATGGTGGCCTACCCCGGCGCGTATCACGATTTTGATGCGCCCGGCGGCGTCCGCGTGATGCAGAACATCCCCACCAGCCAGAACGCCGACAAGTCGGTTCATGCCGGCACCGACCCCGAGGCGCGGAACGATGCGATGCGCCGGATTCCCGCTTTTCTCGAATCGCTGCCAACCGCCCCGATACCCTGAATGCCGCATGACCGGGATGTGTGACGCGACAATTCCCGCAGGGCGGACATGCGTGCTACACGGCTGAGATGAACACGCACTCTGAATCTATCGTCGTGGCGCTTGGCGCCGATCATGGTGGCTGGAAGCTGAAAGACGCTTTGGCGACCTGGCTGCGCACAAAAGGCCATGTTGTGCAGGATTTTGGCACAAACGGCGCAGAGAGCGTTGATTATCCTGATTATGCCCATGTCGTGTGCGAAGCGGTCGAAACCGGCGCTGCCCGGTTCGGCGTGCTGGTCTGCGGCACCGGGCTCGGCATGTCCTACGCGGCCAATCGCCATGAAGCGATTCGTTGCGCGATGGTCAACGAAACCACCTCTGCCCGCCTTGCGCGGCAGCATAACAACGCCAACATGCTCGCTCTCGGCGGACGGATGATCGGGGAGGACATGGCGATCGATATCGTCAGAACCTTCCTGGCGACCGACTACGAGGGCGGTCGCCATGATCGCCGGATCGCCAAGATCGCACGCGCCGAGAGGAAGACCCCATGAACGAATTGTCCGCCGCAGCCAGCCTGCAACGCTTTTTCTCGGCATCGCTCGCCGAGGCCGATCCTGAGATCGCCGCCGCCATCGGCCATGAACTCGGCCGCCAGCAGGACGGCATCGAGCTCATCGCCAGCGAGAACATCGTCTCGGCCGCCGTGCTGGAAGCCCAGGGTTCGGTGCTGACCAACAAATACGCCGAGGGCTATCCCGGCCGCCGCTATTACGGCGGCTGCGTCTATGTGGACGTGGCGGAGCAGTTGGCGATCGACCGCGCCAAGAAGCTGTTCGAGTGCAGCTTCGCCAACGTGCAGCCACATTCCGGTGCCAACGCCAACCAGGCCGTGTTTCTGGCGCTGTTGCAGCCGGGCGACACCATTCTGGGCATGAGCCTGGATGCCGGTGGGCATCTGACGCATGGCGCAGCGCCGAACATGTCCGGCAAGTGGTTCCGCGCCGTGCAGTACGGCGTGCGCGCCGAGGACGGCCTGCTGGATTACGAGCAGCTTGAGCGCCTCGCCCGCGAGGAAAAGCCGAAGCTGATCATCGCCGGCGGTTCCGCCTATTCCCGCGTCATCGATTTCGCCCGCATCCGCAAGGTGGCTGACGAGGTGGGCGCGCTGTTCATGGTGGACATGGCGCATTTCGCGGGTCTCGTGGCCGGCGGCGTGTATCCCAGCCCGCTGCCGCACGCCCATGTGGTCACCACCACCACCCATAAAACCCTGCGCGGCCCGCGCGGCGGCATGATCCTGTCCAACGATGAGGCGCTGGGCAAAAAGATTAATTCCGCCGTGTTCCCTGGCCTGCAGGGCGGCCCGCTGATGCATGTGATTGCCGCCAAGGCCGTGGCGTTCGGCGAGGCGCTGCGTCCTGATTTCCGCGTCTATCAGAAGGCCGTGCTCGACAACGCCCGTGCCCTTGCCGCCGTTCTGGTGGCCCAGGGTGTGAACATCGTCACCGGTGGCACCGACAGCCATCTGATGCTGGTGGATCTGCGGCCGAAGAACGTGACCGGCAAGGCGTCCGAAGCCTCGCTGGAGCGGGCGCACATGACGGCCAACAAGAACGCCATTCCGTTCGATCCGGCCAAGCCGGCCGTGACGTCCGGCATCCGCCTCGGCACCCCGGCCGCGACCACCCGCGGTTTCGGCGTGGCGGAGTTCGAGGAAGTGGGTCGCATGATCGGCGAAGTGCTGGATGGGCTTTCGGCCTCCAACGACGGCAGCAACACGGCTGCCGAAGCGGCTGTCGGCAAGCGGGTTCTGGAGTTGTGCTCGCGGTTCCCGATCTATCGCTGATATCATCCGAATGGCGCACGGCCTGTCTTCTCTGAATCGCGTCTATGATTGTCGGGCGTCGCCCGGCCTACGGTGGTCGGGTGACGCCCGACAATCAACGCAATGACGGAGATCTGAAGCGATGCGCTGCCCGTTCTGCGGAAACGAGGACACCCAGGTGAAGGACAGCCGTCCCAGCGAGGACGGCACCTCCATCCGGCGGCGGCGTTCGTGCAACGGCTGCACCCAGCGTTTCTCCACCGTGGAGCGGGTGCAACTGCGCGAAATAACGGTTGTGAAATCGGATGGTCGGCGTGTGTTGTTCGACCGCGACAAGCTGGCCCGCTCGGTGCGCATCGCGCTCCGCAAGCGGCCGGTGGATGAGGAGAGGATGGAACGCATCGTCAGCGGCATCGTGCGCAAGCTCGAAGCCTCGGGCGAGGCGGATGTGCATTCCAAAGCCATCGGCGAGCAGGTGATGGAGACGCTGAAGGAGGTGGACGCGGTGGCCTATGTCCGGTTTGCCTCCGTCTATCGGAATTTCCGCGAGGCGCGTGATTTCGAGGCCTTTCTTGATGAACTCGGTGAGCCGAAATAGCCGCACATGAGTGACCACGACCACATGCGGGCGGCCCTGTCCCTGGCCCGACGAGGACTTGGCAATTGCTGGCCTAACCCGTCGGTGGGCTGCGTGATCGTGCGGAACGGCCGCGTTGTCGGCCGTGGCCGAACTGCTCCAGGCGGTCGTCCCCATGCCGAGCCGCTGGCCTTGGCGATGGCCGGCGCCGCAGCCTTCGGCGCCACCGCCTATGTCACGCTCGAACCATGCTGCCATCAGGGCCAGACCCCACCTTGCACCGATGCGCTGATCAAGGCCGGCATCGCCCGCGTGGTGGTGGCCGCCTGCGATCCTGACCCACGGGTGAGCGGCTCTGGCATCGACGCGTTGCGGGCAGCCGGGATCATTGTCGAGCAAGGCGTTTTGCTGGCGGAGGCGCTGGAGATCGGCGTCGGATTTTTCAACCGCATCCAGCTTGGCCGGCCTTTGGTCACGCTCAAGCTGGCCTCCACGCTCGATGGCCGCATCGCCACGCGCAGCGGCGAGAGCCAATGGATCACCGGCGAATCCGCCCGTCGCGCCGGCCATGCCCTGCGCGGCCGACATGACGCGATGATGGTCGGCGTCGGCACAGTGCTGGCCGACAACCCCGAACTGACCTGCCGGATTGCCGGCTTCAAGGACGTGCCGATGGTGCGCGTGGTGGCGGACAGCCATTTGCGGACCCCGCTGATGGCGCGGCTGGTGGCGACCGCAGGCGACCAGCCCACCTGGATTTTGACCCGCGAAGGATGCGACCCGGCGCGCCGGGAAGCGATGCTGGGCGCAGGGGTAAGTTTGATCGATGTTCCGGGCGCCGAACTCGGCGTGGATCTTGCGCAGGCGCTGCGGGCGCTGGCCGGGCGTGGCATCACCCGTCTGCTCGTCGAGGGCGGCGCCTCGCTGGCAGCGGCCTTGCTGCGGGCGGATCTGGTGGACCGGATCGCCTGGTTTCATGCGCCGTCCGTCATGGGCGGCGATGGCTGGCCGGCCGCCCAGGCGTTCGGCGTGACCAACCTTGCCGCCATGCCCCGTTTCAGGCGTGTGTCGGCAACGCCGTTGGGTGACGATATGCTGACAGAATTGCACCGCATCTGAGCGGCGAAGGGAGACGAGCGTTGTTTACCGGAATCATCACCGGCCTTGGCACAATCCGCAGCATCACGCCGATGGCGGCGGGGGCGGACATGCGCCTTGTCATCCAGGCCCCCTGGGCCGACACCGCCACCATCCCGCTCGGCGCGTCCATCGCGTGTTCGGGCTGCTGCCTGACGGCGGTGGCGCTGGGGCCGGACTGGTTCGCGGTGGATGCCTCGGCTGAGACGCTGAGCAAGACCACCCTTGGCGGCTGGGGGGTCGGCACGCGTGTCAATCTGGAGCGCCCGTTGCGGGTGGGCGATGAGTTGGGCGGTCATATCGTGTCCGGCCATGTCGATGGCGTGGGCGAGGTGCTGTCGGCCACGCCGGATCACGGCTCCACCCGCTGGCTTTTCAAAGTGCCCCATGCGCTGGGCCGGTTCATTGCGCCGAAAGGCAGCGTTGCGGTCAACGGCGTATCATTGACCGTCAATGAGGTGGAAGGTGCGACGTTCGGGGTCAACATCATTCCGCACACGTCGGAGGTCACCACCTTCGGCGCGTTGAAGCCGGGCGATGCGGTGAATATCGAAATAGATACGGTGGCGCGCTATGTCGCCCGCCTTGCGGAGTATGCATGAACGAGCTCGTTACCCGCTCTTTGAGCGAATATCTCGCCTCCGCCGAAGACCTGATCGCCGAGGCCCGCGCCGGGCGGATGTTCATGCTGGTCGATGACGAGGACCGCGAGAACGAGGGCGATCTGGTCATTCCCGCCCAGTTCGCCACCGCCGAGGCGGTGAACTTCATGATCCGCCATGCCCGTGGCCTGGTGTGCCTGGCCATGACCCGCCAGCGCGTGGACCAGCTTGGCCTGCCGCTGATGAGCCAGTCCAACGGCACCCGACACCAGACCGCGTTCACGGTGTCGATCGAGGCGCGCGAAGGCGTGTCCACCGGCATTTCCGCCGCTGACCGCGCCTTGACCATCGCGCGCGCCATCAACCCCGACAGCACGCGCGACGATATCGTCACGCCGGGCCATGTGTTCCCGCTGATGGCCCGCGAGGGCGGCACGCTGGTGCGCGCCGGCCATACCGAGGCTTCGGTGGATATCGCGCGTCTTGCCGGCCTGATTCCGGCCGGCGTGATCTGCGAGATCATCCGTGACGACGGCGAGATGGCCCGACTGCCCGATCTGGTGGCCTTCGCCCAGCATCACGGCCTGAAACTCGGCACGATCGCTGACCTGATCGCCTATCGCCGCCGCAATGAGCGGCTGGTGGAGCGGGTCTCGCAGAGCGTGATCGATCATGCTGTGGGCGGCGAGTGGCACGTGGTGGTCTATGCCAACACCGTCGATTACGCCGAGCATCTGGTGCTGGTGAAGGGTGATCTGACACTGCCCGGCCCGGTTCTGGTGCGCATGCATGCTGTCGACCTGATGGACGATATCGTCGGCGGCGCCACCTCCAACAGCCTGCACGCGGCCATGCGCATGATCGCAGTAGAAGGGCGCGGCGCGGTGGTGATGCTGCGCGATGCGCGTCCAACCGGGCTTTCGCAGCGCGTCGGACGTTTGGCGGAACCTGATACGCATCCGCGGGAGTTGCGCGACTACGGCATTGGGGCGCAAATCCTGCTCGATCTCGGCGTGACCGATATGGTCCTGCTGTCCAATACCCAACGCACGATCGTCGGCATCGAGGGCTATGGCCTGACGGTGGCCGGCCAGAAAGCCATCGAAGAATGAGTACCCAGCTTGATGTCGCCATCGAAACCCCAGTGGTCGAAGGCAAGCCGCCGAATATCCTGATTGTTCGCGCGCCCTATTACACGGCCATCGTCGACGGCCTGCGTGACGGCGCCCTGCGCGTGCTGACCGAAGCCGGAGCGACCTATGACGTGCTGGACGTGGCCGGCGCGCTGGAACTGTCCGCCGCCGTGCGCCTCGCGCTGCCGGGCAAGCGCAGCTATGACGGCTTTGTCGTTCTCGGCTGCGTGGTGAAGGGCGAGACCGACCATTACGAGCACGTCTGTCGCGAGGCGATGACCGGCATCACCTGGGTGACGCTGAATTTCGGCCTCTGCCTGGGCAACGGCCTGCTGACGGTCGCTACCGAGGCCCAGGCGATCGCCCGTTCCGGCGCCGATGGCCACAACAAGGGCGGCGAGGCGGCTGCCGCGTGCCTCACCCAGATTGGCGCTGCGCGCTGGTTGGGAGCAATCTGATGGCGGGCAAGAATCGTCCACGGACCGGATCGCGCGTTGCCGCCGTGCAGGCCTTGTTCCAGGCCGAGCAGGGGCCGACCAGCCCCGAGGCGGTGATCGAGGAATTCGTCCGCCACCGCCTGGGTGCCGTGGCCGGCAGCGACGGCTTCGAGGATGGCCGCGTGCATGATGTTGACGTGAAGCTGTTCACCCGCATCGTGAAAACCGCCACCACCGAGCAGGAGCGAATCGACCCGATGGTGATGTCGGCGCTCACCAATGACTGGCCGCTGGATCGGCTGGACCCGGTGCTGCGCGCACTGATCCGCGCCGGGGCTGCTGAATTGTCGATGGCCGACGGCCCGCCGGCCCGCGTGGTCATCAACGAATATCTGGACGTCGCGCACGGTTTCTTCGAGGGCGACGAGCCGAAGATGGCCAACGGGATTCTGGATCGCCTGGCGCATCTGCTGCGTCCGGCGGAGTTTCCCGCCGAAGCCGTGTGAGCGAACTTCCCGCCGAATTCTCCCTGATCGCCCGGCATTTCCGCCCCTTGGCGGGGCCGGGCGCGCTGGATTTGACGGATGATGCGGCGGTGTTCGCCCCGCCGCCAGGGCGTGAGATCGTCATTGCCGCCGACGCGATGGTGGCGGGCGTGCATTTCCTGCCTGACGATCCGGCCGATCTGGTGGGGCGCAAGTTGCTGCGCACCAATCTGTCAGACCTCGCCGCAATGGGCGCCGCCCCGTTCGGCTACCTCATGACCATTTCCACCACGCGCACCACCCCGGATGCGTGGTTCGCCGCGTTCGCCGCCGGGCTTGCCGCAGATCAGGCCACCTACGGGCTGATGGTTCTGGGCGGTGACACCACCTCCACCCCCGGCCCGATCAGCCTTTCCCTCACCATTCTCGGAACGGTGGCTCCCGGGCAGGCCGTGCGGCGTGCTGGCGCACAGCCTGGTGACGGCATCTGGGTCAGCGGCACCATCGGCGATGGTGCGCTGGGATTGCTGGCCGCCACCGGCCGGCTTGCCGACGACACCGGCTTTCTCGCTGGGCGCTACCGCCTGCCGCAGCCCCGCATGGGGCTCGCTACCGCTGGATTGGTGCGGGCCTGCATGGATGTGTCGGACGGTCTGGTGCAGGATCTCGGCCATCTGTGCCGGGCCGGTGGCCTTGCCGCCGATCTCGACGTAGACCGCGTGCCGCTGTCAGACGCTGCGCGGATGGCTGGCCCGCAGCATTTGATGCTCTGCCTGACCGGCGGGGATGATTACGAATTGCTGATGGCCGTTGCGCCCGATCATGAGGCGGCGTTCCAAAAGCACGCGGCCCAGGTCGGCGTTCAGGTCACGCGGATCGGCGGTTTCCGCGCCGGCGCGCCAGAGGTCACCGTGCGCGGCCCCGACGGCGCCCCCATCGAGGTTGTTCGCGCCGGCTGGAGCCATTTCGGCTGAGACGGTCCCGCCGTGTCAGAAATCCATCGACGCCGTCTCCGTCATCACCGCCTGTGGCGAATGATGCCGCAAGGCGGCGGCGCGCTCCTCGTCAGTGGCCAGATGCGCCTGCATATAGGCCCCCAGATGCCGCGCCCGCTTGATGATCTTGCGCCCGGCCGGCAACCGCAGCGCCTCATATTGGCGCAGGGCAGACGGAACATCGGCCGTATCGGCCAGGCATTGCGACAATGTCCACGCATCCTCGGCCGCCTTCGTCACGCCCGCGCCCACATGCGGCCTGGCCACGAACGCTGCGTCGCCCACCAGAACCACTCTGCCGTAGCGAAGATGCGACGACTCGAAATCATAGATCGGCTGCAGGAACGGCGCCCGCGTCGCGCGCACGATGGCAGCGAAATGCGGCGCCAGCAGCCGGTCCGCATCCGCCCGCATGGCGGCGATATGTGACGGCCGGATCAACGGCGGCGGGATCGACATCGTGTGGGTGTGCCCGCCCGCATCGGTCAGCAAATCCGGCAAGGCGTGGGCCGCATCGGCCGGGCGATACCAAACGTAGTTGTAGCGGCGATGCCCGGGCCGCAGGTCATGGCCGTCGCCTGTCACCGGATAGCCGATGAACTGCTCGCCCGGCGGCAGGCCGAAGCCGAACACGTCGAACAGTTCGGCATGGGCGGCGGGCGGAATGTCCGCCTCGTCCACCATGCCGCGCCAACCGACATAGCCAGCGTAAAGCGGCTGTTCGTCGGCAGCGCAGTGCGCGCGCACGGTGGAGCGAAAGCCGTCCGCCGCCACCAGCAGGTCCGCGCCGATCGCGCTGCCATCGCTGAACGCGGCGGTGACGGCGTTTGCATTCTGGGTGAGTCCGCACAATTCCTTGCCGAGCAGATAATCTTTATTGCCCCAGGCATCCTGGAGCATGGCGAACAGCCTGTCCCATGACGTTGTCACCTGCGGGTAGGGGATGCGTCCGATGACGTTGCCATCCGCGCCGTATGTGACCCTCTCAGTCACCTTCACCCCTTCCTCACGGATCGCACCGATGCGCGACAGCACGCGCCAGAGTTCGGGATGGGTGACGATTCCGGCGCCACGGCCTGATAATTTATGCCCGGTTCGCTCGCAGATCGTTACGTGCCAGCCGATGTTGCGCAGCATCAATCCCGCCACCAGGCCGCCGATGGAACCGCCAATGACGATGGCGGTGGGCGTTTTGCTGCTATGTGGCAAAATTCAACTCCCTGGCCCACGACCGTATGGACTGGCATGATTGTACAAGGCCTCGCCAAGATTGGCCACGACACGCAATTGGGGAAGACAGAGCATCATGGCAGCGAATAATGGGGGAGCCATCTATCCCGACCTCGCGGGGAAGGTGGTCATCGTCACCGGCGGCGCCAGCGGAATTGGCCTTTCGATCGCACAGGGCTTTGCCCGGCAAGGTGCCAAGGTGGGCGTGATCGACATTGCTGCCGATGCGGGCAAGGCCGCCTGTGCCGCGATGCGGGACGCCGGGCAGAGCGCGCATTTCGTCGCCTGCGACATCCGCGACATCGAAGCCCTGCGTGCGGCGATTGCCGACATTCGCGCCGCGTTCGGCCCGGTTTCGGTGCTGATCAACAACGCCGCCCACGACGAACGCCACGCCACCGAAGACGTGACCCCCGATTACTGGGACGACCGGATGGCGGTCAATCTGCGCCACCAGTTCTTCGCAGCCCAGGCGGTGCTCGGTGACATGAAGGCGCTTGGCCAGGGTGCGATCATCAATTTCGGCTCAACGTCATGGATGGTGGGGCAGGGCGGCATGGCGGCCTACACCGCCGCCAAATCCGCCGTGCTGGGGCTGACCCGCTCGCTGGCGCGCGACTTCGGCGCGTTCAACATCCGCGTCAACGCAATTGCCCCCGGCTGGATCATGACCGAGCGCCAGATCGCCCTCTGGCTCACCCCCGCGGGCGAGGCCGAGTTGCTGCACCGCCAGTGCCTCAAGCGGCAGCTGGTGCCGGCCGATATCGCCCGCTTCACGGTGTTCCTGGCCTCGGAGGAGGCCAGTGCCTGCACCAACCAGCACTATGTGGTGGACGGCGGCTGGGTGTAGCCGCCCCCCGTGGTCAGGCGCCGAACAGCGTGGATTCGGTGCCGGCCACGTCCGTTTGAAACGAGATCAGCGTGCCCATCTGGTCGGTGCCGAGGCGGTTGGACTGCATCGACGTCACGAACAAGGTCTTGAGGTCCGGGCCGCCAAAGCAGGGCATGGTGGGGGCGGTGACCGGAAGGTCGATCCGCGCCAGGATGGTGCCGTCAGGGGCGATCCGGTTGAGGCAGCCGGCGGAGTTGCCGGCGCTCCAATAACAGCCCTCCACGTCCATCGCACCGCCATCGGGGCGGCCTTCGGCGTTGTCGAAGTGGCGTAGCAGACGGCGGTTGGCGATGGCGCCGGTTTGGGCGTCGTAGTCGAACGCCTGCAAATATCCCGGGCGGGTGTCGGCGTGATAGAGCACGCTTCCGTCTGGGCTCCAGGCGAGGCCGTTGGAGATGACAAGGCCGTCCAGCATTTTCGTGCAGCGCCCGTCATGGTCGATCCGGTAAAGGCCACCGACCGGCTCTTTTTCAGCGCGGTCATCCATGCTGCCCACCCAGAAGCGGCCGTCTGGGCCCACTTTTCCGTCGTTGAGCCGGTTCGTTGGGGCATCGGGTTCTGGGTTGACGATGAAATCCAACCGGCCGGTGGCGAAATCGAAATACGAAATGCCGTCGCGCAGCGCCACGATGGCGCGACCGTCACGACACAGGCCGAAACTGCCGATGGCGGCCGGCATCGGCCAGAATTCAAGGGCGTCGGTGGCCGGGTCGAGCCGGAACAACCGCGGATTCAGGATATCGACGAAATACAGAGCCTGCTCCGCCGTGTGCCAGACCGGGCCTTCGCCGAGAAGCAGGTCCGGCACGGCATGGTGGCGGAAAACAGGGGTGATGTTTTGCATTGCGACGATTTCCTGACGTTGCCGTTTACACTTTATTAGCATTCTCCCCGCATCCTGGCACTCAACCCGCATGTGGCACAGGAGCCTGGGCAGGATGAACCCACCACAGATTGGCTTGTTCGATCTGGCGGAGCAGCGGCTGAAATGGCTGGGCGCCCGCCAAGGCGTTCTTGCCACCAACGTCGCCAATGCCGACACACCGAACTGGAAGGCGCGGGACATGCAGCCGTTCAGCGCTGTTCTGGCGCGGCAGACAGCATTCTCGGCCGGGTCGCCGGTCCAGACCAACAGCATGCACCTTCCCGGTACCGCCAGTCCGATTGCCGGCGGCCAGACGTTGCGTGGGGAACATGCGCCGGACGGAAACCAGGTCTCGCTCGATCAACAACTCGAGAAAATCGCTCAAACCGACAGCGACCACGAGGCTGTGACGGCGATTTACCGCCGCTATGTCGGAATGTTCAAGGAAGCTCTGGGACGATGAGACCGGAGCAGGGAAGGGGGCTGGCGCATGGATCTCGATAAGGCACTCCGCATCTCTGCGAGCGGGATGCAGGCACAGACGACGCGGCTGCGGGTGATCGCGGAAAACCTGGCCAACCAGGACACCACAGGCGGCAAGCCGGGGGCAGACCCGTATCGCCGCAAAACCGTGAGCTTCGCAGATCAGGTGGACCGCGCCAGCGGCGAAACTTTGGTGCGGGTGAAGAAGGTTGGCGCGGACAAGGCAGCGTTTCCGCAACGTTACGACCCGTCCCACCCGGCCGCCGATGCCAAGGGATATGTGAGCACGCCGAACGTGAACAGCTTCGTCGAGGTGATGGACATGCGCGAGGCCCAGCGATCCTACAGTGCGAACCTGCAGGTGATGCAGGTGACGCGCGGGCTGCTGACGCGGGCCATCGAGATGTTGAAATAGGAATGTATGGATGGCCCTGACCGCAATCACCAGCCAGGCCGCAGCGGCGCTGCAAGCCTATCGCTCCACCCAGGGCGGCGGCGGCACAGGCGGCGTTGCGGCGGCGGACCCGGCCGGCGGCGGCTTCGGCGGCATGCTGCAATCGGCGTTGCAGGGCGTCGTCAGCCAGGGGCATGCGGCCGAGCAGCAATCGCTCGCCGCCATCTCTGGGCAGGGCAACTTGCTTGATGTTGTCACGGCTGTCTCGAAGGCAGAGTTGTCGCTGCAAACCACTGTCGCGGTGCGGGACAGGGTGGTGCAGGCCTATCAGGACATTATGCGGATGCCGATCTGACAGACCCAAAAAGGGGAGGCTGGGCGGTTGAACGAGGGTGAGATTGGCGGCCTGCTGCGCGAGACGATGCTGGTCACGCTCAAGCTGGGCGGGCCGGTGCTGGCTGTGGCGCTGGTGGTGGGAATCGTGATGTCGCTGGTGCAGGCAGTCACACAGATCAACGAGCCGACATTGGCGTTTGTGCCGAAGGTTGTGGCCATTTGCGGCGCGCTGATGATTGCCGGCCCGTTCATGCTGGGCACATTGAACGACTACATGCGCATGATGTTCGATCGCCTCATCGCCGTGGGCGGCGGATGAATCCGGCCTCGGCTGAGGTTGCCTTGTTGGCGGACCTGCCGGTCTGGGCCTTTGCCGCCATCATGCTGGTCGCCCGCCTCGGCTCGGCCTGCATGGTGCTGCCCGGTATCGGCGAGATGGAATTGCCGGCGATGGTGCGGGCGGCGTTCGTGGTGGTGTTCACCGGCCTGATGCTGCCGGTTCTGGCGCCCGAGATGCCGGCTGTGCCGGGGGATGTGACGCGGCTTGTTGCCATGATTGCGGCCGAGGTGGTGACGGGGCTTTGGTTCGGCTGGCTGGCGCGGCTCATCACGCTCGCGCTGCCGATGGCCGGGCAGATCATCGCCGGCAGCATCGGCATGACGAGCGTGCTGCAGCCTGACGCCATGCTGGGCGCCGGCGCGTCTGCCTTGTCGCGGCTGCTTGGGCTGGCGGCGCCATTGCTGGTGATGCTGTCGGGCCTGCACGCATTGGCGCTGACGGCGCTGGTGGGAAGCTATCGGCTGATCCACGCTGGCGCGTTGTTTCCGGTTGGGGACACGGTGGACGCTTATGTTGGGGCACTGGCGGAGGCATTCGCCCTCGCCTTGCGTTTGGCCGCGCCGTTCCTGATGGCGGCCGTGCTGTTTCACTGTGGGATGGGCCTGCTCAGCCGGCTCGTGCCGTCGTTGCAGACCTATTTTGCTGCAGCCCCGGGGCAGATCCTGGGCGGCTTGCTGTTGCTGGGCGTGTTGTCCACGGCGATTGCGTCAACGTGGATGGAGGCGGCGCAAGGCTTGTTTGCGGCGTTGCCAGGGCTCTAGGCAATGGCAGGCGACGCCGACAAGGAGGACAAAACCGAAGCTGCCTCCGCGAAGCGACTGCAACAGGCGCGAGAGGAGGGGCGGGCGCCACTGTCACCGGAAGTGGCAGGGCTTGCGGTCTTGCTGAGTGGGGTGGCGGTGCTCACGTTGTATGCGCCCGGCGCGGTGCGCCACAGTGCGGGTATTCTCCGGCAGATATTGTCCGAGGTGCATCAGTTGGACCTTCCGACAGCCTTGCGCCTGGCAGGGCGCGGCGGGTTGGAACTGGTATGGCCGTTCGGTGTGGTGGCGCTGCTGGCCGGTGCCTTGGCCGTGCTGGGGCAGACTGGCTTTTTGCTCAAGACGTCCGCGTTGAAGCCGAATTTCGGCAAGCTCAATCCGTTGTCCGGATTGGGCCGCGTGTTCGGCCCGCACAATTTGATGGAGGCCTGCAAGTCATCGGTCAAAGTCGCCGTGATGGGGGCTGTGGGCTGGAATGCGCTGGCGGCCGCCATTCCGCGATTTCGCCAGTCGATGTCGTGGACACCGGGCATGCTGGCGCAGCAGATCACCCAGCAATTGCTGTCGATCATGCTGTCCATCCTGTCGGTGCAGGGTGTGATCGCGGCCGTGGATTTTCTGCGCACGCGCCTCAGCTTCAACGCCAGCATGCGCATGACCAAGCAGGAGCAGCGCGACGAGGCGCGGGAATCGGAAGGTGATCCGCACATCAAGGGCAAGTTGAAGCAGATGCGTCAGCAGCGCTCCCGCCGGCGCATGATGCAGGCGGTGCCGACTGCCACCGTGGTGGTGACCAACCCGACCCATTACGCGGTGGCGCTGGTCTATGACCGTACCGGCGGCGGCGCCCCGCGGATTGTGGCCAAGGGCATGGATGAGATGGCCGCCCGAATTCGCAAAGCGGCGCAGGATGCCAACGTGCCGCTGGTGGCGAATCCGCCGCTGGCGCGTGCGCTGTATCCGCTGCCGCTGGATCGGGAAATTCCGGCCGAGCACTTCAAGGCCGTTGCGGAACTGATTGCCTATGTGTGGCGCCTGAAGGGCGGCCGGGCGGACAATGCTGCTGGAATGTCGCGGTGATCGGCCCGTGGCTCCGCTGGCGTCATGGCCTGCGTCCGGCTTCCAAATGGATCGCGCGGCTGTCGCACGCCCTGGACCCCATGGCCTCGTTGTTGCTAGACGACGCGGCCGGCCCGGCGCTGGTCATCGATGCGTCCGCCCTGGTCGTGCGTGGAAACGACGCCTTGGCCGCGATGTTGATGGATCCAGACGCACTGGTGTCCGGCCGCAGTGTGGGGGCGGTGTTTCATCTCGATGCATGGGGGGCTGCGCGGGAGGCGCTTCAGAAGGTTCTGTGGGGGCATTCCGCACCATCTCGCGTGTTCGTCTCCGTCCTTGCAAGCAGTGGTGCCGGGCAGGACATTCGCGTAACCGTCATGCCCCTGCGTGAGAAGGCGGGCGATCTGGCGGGCGTTCTGTTGCGCTTCGTGGACATCACGGCGCAGCGGGAGTTGGAGGCGCAACTGGCGCACAGCCAGAAACTTCAGGCAACCGGGCAACTGGCCGCCGGTATCGCACATGATTTCAACAATTTGCTGACAGCCATTCTGGGTGCGGCGGATGGTATCGTCGAGCGTGAGCCGGACGGCGAAACCCGAGAGGATGCACGCCAGGTTCACGCCAGCGCCCAGCGTGGCGCGGCCTTGGTGCGGCAGTTGCTCGCCTTCGGCCGCCAGCAAACGCTACAGCCGCAAATCCTCGCGGTGAATGCGGTGATTCAAGACGTATCTGGGATGCTTCGCCGCCTGTTGGGGGGGCAAGTGCGCCTTGTGGTGGCGCTGGAACAGCCGGGAAGGAGAGTGCGTGCCGACCCGACACAGCTAGACCAGGTGCTGGTCAACCTGGCGGTCAATGCGCGAGACGCCATGCCCGCCGGCGGCGAACTCACGTTGCGCAGCGGCCATATGACGATCTACCAGCCCCTGGTGCATGGTGCGGAGACCATTCCGCCGGGCCGCTACGTGATGATTGAAGTGCAGGATACCGGGGGCGGCATTCCCGCGGATGTGCTGCCGCATATCTTCGATCCGTTCTTTACCACCAAGCGCGAATTCGGCGGCAGTGGGCTCGGCCTGTCGACGGTGCACGGCATTGTTCGCCAGTCCGACGGATTTCTCTGTGTGGACAGCATCGTGGGGAAGGGCACCAGCATGCGGATCTATCTGCCGCGCTGGGATGGCCAGGACCCTGCCGTGAAACACGCGGCCCGGCTGCTGCCCAAGGTGCGCGATGCAACGCCGGCCGTCGTATCGCGCGGGCTTGTGCTGCTGGTCGATGACGAAGATGCGGTTCGCCGCCTGGCCGAGCGGGCGTTGCGCCGGGCGGGGTGGGACGTCTTGGCGGCCGACTCGGGTGAGGCGGCCCTCGAAACTCTCGCCACCCAACCTGCGGACGCGCCGGAATTGACCGCGCTGGTCTCTGATATGGTGATGCCCGGGATGGACGGTGCCGCGCTGGCCGCAGCCGTTCGCATCGCCTGCAAGCGGGCGGATTTGCCGGTCGTTTTTGTTTCAGGGTACGCGGAAAGCCCGCTGCGTGGCGGTTTGGCAGCCGCCGGCACATTGTTCCTCAGCAAGCCGTATAGCCTTGCCGACCTTGTGGCCACGTTGGCACAAGCCACGTCAGTTCCGCCGTGATCTTGTTTTGTTCTTGATCTGCGTGGAATTACCGAACATATAACGAACGAATGGTTAATGTCGTCACAGCCTGCGATTGCGGCTCTGTTCCAGACTGTGACAGACTCCGCACGCACAACATACATGAACGGGCACATGAAGAATCCTCGCGAGCCAGTATCCTCGGACAAGAACAAGGCGCTCGACGCCGCCATGGCGCAGATCGAGCGCGCCTTCGGGAAGGGCTCCATCATGAAGATGGGCGCCAAAGCCGGTGACGAGCAGATTGCCGTGATTTCGTCCGGCTCGCTCGGCCTCGATCTGGCGTTGGGGATCGGCGGTCTGCCGCGTGGCCGGATCGTGGAGATCTATGGCCCGGAAAGCTCGGGTAAAACCACGCTGGCCCTGCACGCCATCGCCGAGGCGCAGAAGCGCGGCGGCACCTGTGCGTTCATCGATGCCGAGCACGCGCTCGACCCGATTTATGCCCGCAAGCTGGGCGTGGATGTCGACAATCTTCTGATCAGCCAGCCGGATGCCGGTGAGCAGGCGCTGGAAATCGCCGACACGCTGGTGCGTTCAGGCGCGATCGATGTGTTGGTGGTCGACTCCGTGGCCGCTCTGGTGCCGCGCGCCGAGCTTGAAGGCGAGATGGGCGACACGCATGTGGGCCTGCATGCCCGCCTGATGAGCCAGGCTTTGCGCAAGATCACCGGCAGCGTGGCGAAATCCAACACCATGCTGATCTTCCTCAACCAGATTCGCCTCAAGATCGGCGTGATGTTCGGCAACCCGGAAACCACCACCGGTGGCAACGCGCTGAAGTTCTATGCCTCGATCCGTCTGGAAATCCGCCGTATCGGTCAGATCAAGGACCGCGACGAGGTGGTGGGCAACCAGACGCGCGTGAAGGTTGTGAAGAACAAGCTCGCCCCGCCGTTCCGCCAGGTGGAATTCGACATCATGTACGGCGAAGGCATCAGCAAGGTGGGCGAACTCGTCGATCTGGGCGTGAAGGCCGGCATCGTGGAGAAATCGGGCGCCTGGTTCTCCTGCGACAGCCAGCGCATCGGCCAGGGGCGTGAGAATGCCAAGCAATTCCTGCGCGATCATCCCGACATGGCCGCCTCGATTGAAAAGCGGGTGCGTGATGAGGCGGGTGTTGTGGCCAACATGATGATGTCCGCCCCAACCGATGGCGAGGACTCCGATTCTGCCGAATGAAATCGAACTGAGTGCCTTGTCGATTCCGGCCGATGCGATGCCGCTCGACATTGCGGATCTGGAGTTGATTGAAGCGGCGCGGGCGGTGATCAGGCTGCATCACCGCCCGTTCTGGCACACGGTGGCGGCGGCTATGCGCGCCGCCGATGGCCGAATCTGGACGGGGCTTCACCTTGGAACAACGGTGGGGCGTCTGGCGATTTGTGCTGAACCGGTGGCATTGGGGCGCGCCATCCTGGATGGCCCGGGCCTTGACGGCAGCCTCAGGATTATCACGGTCGTCGCTGTTCGCCATGCGAAGCCAGAGGAACAGGACCAGGATATCGCGGTTGTCACGCCGTGTGGCGCGTGCCGGGAGTTGCTGGCCGATTACGCGCCGCACTGCCTGGTGATCGTTCCAGGCGCCCTGAAGATGTCGGTGGCTCGGCTTTTGCCACTGCCATATCGCCGATAGTCCGTTTCAGTCCGCGCGCGTTGTGCGCTCATCTCGGTGCTGGTGTATGGGGAAGCCCATACGTCAGGTGCCGTTCTTGGAAATGTTGATCGCCCCTGCCTCGCTCCGGCCGTCGGCAAGCGGCTGACCTTCACCCGACAGATTCTAGGTGACCGACCCCTTTGGTGGAGGTCCGCATCACGCGCACCACGGTGCGTTTCAGCGTTGCAACGGCTACCCCAAGTCCCTTGATGTTGCGTTGCACTTCGCTTGCTTCGCGCACGCTTTGATCGGCTTCGTGCGTCAATTCGCTGACGCGGCAGGCCATTTCGTCGGCTGCATGGCCTGCCTGCGCCACGTTGTGGGCAATTTTGGCCGTCGCTTCACCTTGTTGACCAATGGCTGTGGCGATGGTTCCGCTGATCGCATTTATTTCTGCGATGGTGTCTTCGATCTGGCCGACGGATGTGACAGAGATCAGGGTTGCCGCCTTCAGCTCCGCCAGATAGCGCGCGATATCATGTGTTGCGGACGCTGTTTGTGTTGCCAGCGCTTTGACTTCGCCTGCAACGACTGCAAATCCCTTGCCGGCATCACCGGCACGGGCAGCCTCGATCGTCGCGTTCAAGGCCAGGAGATTGGTCTGCGTGGCGATCGAGCTGATGATCTCCGTCACAACGGCGATTTTGGTGACCTTTTCGTTGAGTTCGTCGATTTTGCAACGAGTCTCCTGGCTTGCTGAGACCGCGCGTTCCACGACCTTGCCGGACAAGCCAATCTGGCTGCTGATCTCGCGCACCGATGCAGAAAGTTGTTCTGCTGAAAACGTGACGGTTTGGGCGTTGGCCTGCGCCAAGGCGGCTGCGGCACCCGCCCCCAAGGCAGACGCGCCAACCCGCAGGGCGGAGCTGTTCATGCTCTCTACCGTGGTGGCCATGGCCTCGCTGCGCTGAATGACCTCGGCAAGCCCTCTGCTGGTTTCAGCTTCCACCAGATCAGCCATGTTTGTGAGCGCCGCGAGTTTTTCGGCTGTCGATTTTACGTGCTCTTCTTCCTGATCTATCGCCATTTGCTTGTTATGGATGCCCTGGGTGCGAAACACCTCCAATGCGGCAGCCATCTGGCCGATCTCGTCCAGCGCACGCCAGCGCGGCAGCGTGATGGCGGTGTTTCCAGCTGCCAGACCGGTCATGGCATCGGTCATTTTCGCCACTGGCCGCAGGATGCTGCGGCCAGCGACTGCGGCGACGAGCACCCCGACCACCAAGGCGCTGGCTGCCAAAATCCGTTGGAGCATGCTTGTCTGCTCAATCACTTCGCTGGTGTCCTGCCGGGCTTGCTCGGTTTGCTGACGCTGGGCATCTGCCGCTGCATGCATATCCACTTGGAGTGCGGCCAGTTGCGGCGCAATCTGCTCGTCGAATTGCGCTTTTTGCCGGATGAGCAACGCTGAAAATTGGTCGAACGCCGTGGCATAGATGCCAAGTCCAAGCCCAAGCTGGGCGGTGGGCCCCGCGATTTCATCTGGCAGTTCGGCTTCCTGGAGCACATTCATGACCGCCGCGGCGTGTTCGGCCTGTTTCTGAAAGGCTGCACGGTCAGCGGGCGCGATGGTGGCGATGAAACGCCAGGATGCCACATGCATTTGCTGCACTGCCTGCTCGACCGTGATTGCCTTGGCGATGAGTGCGACATCGCCTGACTCTATGGCTGCCTGCGTCAGCATGGCCGCACGCTTGGCGGCCTTGGCGGCCGCGGCCTCGATGTCTGACCGCAATTCATCAAGTTGACCGCCCATTATCTGCAGCACATTGCGGCTTTGGCGGAAATTTCCGATCCGCCCCAGCACCGTGGCATAAATGGTGCGCTGGGTTTCGTTGCCAGATGCGCCGGCGAGCTGTTTGATGCCGGACTCGGCGGCCAGATCTGCCGCTTCCCCGCTGCGCGCCATCTGTTCGTCGCCGGTCAGCCGATACACCAGTGCCGCGCGCGCCACGGTGTCCAATGTTCGGTCCACGCGTTGAATCGTGACAGATTCTTCGGCTTGTTGGCTGAGGTTATTCACTCGTCGGCTGACCGTGCCAAGCGCCCGCCAGCTAAAGGCCGCAATGCCCAACCCCAGCAGCACAAGTAGCCCGGTACCGCAAAAAATGCGGAACCGAACACCCTGCAGACCGCTGCGTTGCCAGAAATCGCTGGAACGTGTGGCTTTCATTTGCGGCCCTTGCGTATGTCATCAACTGCGGGAGCGTCTTTTCGCTCCCGCAGAATTGTCGCAAAGAATTAAGCAAAGGTAACTATTATAAGTCAGTTGTGTGAAGTGAAGCCTTACTTTGCTTTGGCTTTGACAGCCGCAGCTTCTTCGGCACTGCCGACGCCACCATGCGCGGCCGACCAGGCAACCGGATTCTCAAGGAACCGGCGCACTTCGGTCAGCGCCTTTTCATCGAAATAGGGCCGCTCTTTGCAGGCTTCCAGCACGTCCCACCAGGTGGCGAGGTGATGCAGCGTCACGTCCATGTTCTTGAGCGTCTCGAAGCTGCCTGGGAACACGCCGTAGAAGAACACAACAAATGTGTGGTTGATGATCGCACCGGCGTCGCGCAGCGCCTGGGCGAACTGGATCTTGGAGCCGCCATCGGTGGTCAGGTCTTCCACCAGCAGCGTGTGCTTTCCTTCCGGCACGTCGCCTTCGATCAGTGCGTTGCGGCCGAAGCCCTTGGGCTTCTTCCGCACATAGGCCATCGGCGTCATCATCCGGTCAGCGATCCAGGCGGCGAACGGAATGCCGGCCGTCTCACCGCCCACCACGGCCTCGATGGTCTCAAAGCCCACATGGCGGCCAATCTTTTCCACGGCCAGCTCGCAGATCTTGGCGCGGGCACGGGGAAAATAGATGATCCGGCGGCAATCGATATAGACCGGGGACTTCCAGCCCGACGTGAAGGTGTAGGGCTCCTCGGGGCGGAAATTGACGGCCTTGATCTCCAGCAGGATGCGCGCGGTGGTCAGGGCGGCATCCCGGTCCCATTCCGATTGCGGGTGTAGGGTCATAAGCGGCATCTCCGTCTCGTGGGGGCGTTGGTTGGTGGGGTGTCGTAGCGGTCCGGGCCGCTTGCGTCTATGACGCCGAGCAGAGTAGCCGATGCGGCGGACGGAGGAGCAAGGCGTGCCAGTGATCTGGGTTCTGGACGATCCGCGAGCCGGAACGGCCGCACAGGCGATCGGGATCGCCGAGCGGCTGGGCTATCCGTTCCGTCGCATTCCGCTGGTGTGGAACAGGAAATCCCATATGGCCGGCCTGATGCCGCATGGGTCGTTGATGGGCGTTGCGAACGCGTCGAGTTTCGAGACGAACGGCGAACCGTCGCCGGATCTGGTGATTTCGGCCGGGCGTCGCTCGGGGGCGGTGGCATTGTGGCTGCGCGCTCGGTATGGCTGCCGGTTGGTGCATTGCATGTCTCCGGGCCTGGCCGGCTTGTTCCGGCGCGATGCATTCGATCTGTTGGTGATCCCGGCACATGATCGGCCCAACGCCGCCCCCAATGTGATGCCCGTGCTCGGTGCGCCGCACCGGGTCAGCCCGCAGTCGCTGGCGCAGGCCGAACGCGCCTGGCGCGAGCGGCTGGGGCATTTGCCGCATCCGCGGGTGGCGTTGCTGGCGGGCGGGCCGATGCGTGCGGTGGGCATGCCGACGGAACTTGCCTTCGCGCTTGGTCGTGGTGTGGCCACGCTGGCGATGGCCATGGGCGGCACCGTGATGGCCACCACCAGCCGGCGCACCGGCGACGCGGCATCGGACGCGCTGGCCGATGGGCTGGGGCCAGCCATGCATGTTCTGTATCGCTGGGGTGAGCCGGACGAGAACCCATATATGGGGTTCGTGGCGACCGCGGACGTGATCGTGGTGACCGCCGACTCGGTGTCGATGATCAGCGAGGCCTGTGCGACCGAGGCGCCTGTCTATGTCGCCCTGCCGGAGTTGGCGGGGCCGCGCCATCGCGCCTTGGTCGAGTCGCTGGCCCAGGCTGGGCAGGTGCGTCCGTTCGGCCCCTCGCTGGCCGGCTGGGAGCGCACGCCGCTGGACGAATCCGGACGCGTGGCTGATGAAATACGCCGGCGCTTCGTGCTGGATTGACGTGCGCGATTGACGGGCCTTTTCTGTGCGCAAACGCGGAGGACGCCATGACAAAGACCTATCGGATCGCTGTTATTCCTGGAGACGGGATCGGCAAGGAAACCACACCCGAGGGTTTGCGCGTTCTGCACGCAGCGGCCACCCGTTTTAACTTCGCGTTAAAGCTCGATGAGTATGACTGGTCCTGCGAGACCTACACCCGCACCGGCGCCATGATGCCCGGCGATGGCATGGACCGCATGGCCGAGAGCGACAGCATTTTCCTCGGCGCCGTCGGCTGGCCCGGTGTGGCCGATCACGTGTCTCTCTGGGGCCTGCTGATCCCCATTCGTCGGGGCTTTGACCAATACGCCAACGTGCGCCCGTGCAAGCTGATGCCTGGCGCCAAAACGCCGCTCGCGGGCCGCACCGAGGCCGATATCGACTTTTACGTGGTGCGGGAGAACACCGAGGGCGAATATTCCTCCGTTGGCGGGCGCATGTTCCCCGGCACGGAGCGCGAATTCGTCAGCCAGCAATCGGTGTTCACCCGCATCGGCTGCGACCGCATCATCAAATACGCCTTCGAACTGGCCATGACGCGGCCGTGCCGGAAGCTGACCTCGGCCACCAAGTCCAACGGCATCATCCACACCATGCCGTATTGGGACGAACGCTTCGCCGAAATGGCCAAGTCTTATCCGGGCGTGACCACCGACCAGTTCCACATCGACATTCTGTGCGCCCATTTTGTGCAGCATCCCGATTGGTTCGATGTGGTGGTGGGCTCGAACCTGTTCGGCGATATCCTCAGCGACCTCGGCCCGGCCGTGGCCGGCTCGATCGGCATTGCCCCGTCGGCCAACATCAACCCCGAGCGCGTGCATCCCTCGATGTTTGAGCCGGTGCATGGCTCGGCGCCCGACATCGCAGGGCGGGGCATCTGCAACCCGATCGGCCAGATCTGGTCGGGCGCCATGATGCTGGAACATCTGGGTGAGACCGAGGCTGCGGCCGCGATCGTGCAGGCGATCGAAACGTTGCTGCGCGAAGGTGGCCCGCGCACCCGCGACATGGGTGGCCAGGCCGGCACCGAGGAAGTGGGCAAGGCAATCGCCGAGATTGTCGCCGGGCGCTGAAGCATTGCGGGTGCGGGCCGGAATGCCTAGATAGAGAAGGTTGGAAAGGATGCACCATGGGCCGTGAAATCAGTCAGATCGCTCGTCGTTGCGAACGCGCCGTTGTGGTGGCGTATCGCGAACTGCGCACGATCGGTACGGCCGACATGGATGCGTTTCGCGCCTGCACCACGCTGTATCGCATCCATCATCCGGAGGCCTCGATCAACGAGGCCCGCCGGCTGGTGGCGGAATGGGTGGACCATCATGTGGTGCGCGGTGATTCCGGCCCCACGGCGGGATGCGATTGCGACTGATCCTGCTGCTGCTGGCGCTGGGAATGTCCGTCCCGGCGCAGGCGGCGCCGGCGGCGGTGGGTTTTTGGTGGACCGAGGACCATCGCGGCGTGATCGAGATCGCGCCATGTGGGGACGGCCTGTGTGGCCGTATCGTCGGACAAGACGATATTCACGACACGCAGGGGCGCATTCCGGTGGATGTGCACGGCATGCCGCATTGCGGTTTGCAGATCCTGCGCGGGGCTGCCGCCGAGCCGGGCCATTGGGCGGGCTGGATCACCAATCCTGAAAGCGGCAAGAATTGGCACTGCGAATTTTGGCTCGCGGCCGATGGCAGCTTGCGGCTGCGCGGCTACGTGCTCGTGGAATTATTTGGTGAAACGCAGGTTTGGCCACGCTTTACAGGATCGGTGACGGCGGACTGTCGCATCAGCCCGCCGTCGTGATGGCTACATCCCGGCCATGATCTCGATGGCCTGCACCAGCGCCGAGTGATCCAGATCTGCTCCGCCAGCAGCGGCCACAACCGAGAACATCTGCTGGGCAATGGCGGTGTTGGGCAGCGCCATGCCCATGTCCTTCGCCGATGACAGCGCCAGGTTGAGGTCTTTCTGGTGCAGCCGGATGCGGAAGCCTGGGGTGAAGGTGCGGTTGATCATCCGCTCGGCATGCACTTCCAGAATGCGCGAATTGGCAAAACCGCCCATCAGGGCCTGGCGCACGCGGGCTGGATCGGCGCCCGCCTTCTTGGCGAAGGTCAGCGCTTCGGCCACGGCCTGTATGTTCAGGGCCACGATGATCTGGTTGGCCACCTTGCACACCTGGCCGGCGCCGGGGGCGTCGCCCACATGGGTGATGTTCTTGCCCATGGCTTCGAACAACGGCAGCGCACGCTCGAAATCAGCCGGGGCGCCGCCGGCCATGATGGTCAGCGCCGCGTTCTTGGCGCCGACTTCGCCGCCGGAGACCGGCGCATCCACATAGCCGCAGCCGAGGGCGGCGATGCGGGTGGCGAATTCCTTGGTGGCCACCGGGCTGATCGAACTCATGTCGATCACGAGCTTGCCGGGCTGAAGCCCCTCGGCCACGCCGTGCGCGCCGAACAGCACGCGCTCCACGTCAGGGGTGTCAGGCACCATCAGGATGATGATGTCGGAATGCTCGGCCACGGCGGCGGCGTCTGCTTCCACGGTGGCGGCGGCGCGGATTTCGTCTGTCAGGCTGCGGCGATCAGGCACGAACAGGTCGTGGCCGGCGGCCTTGAGGTGCAGCGCCATGGGACGGCCCATGATGCCCAGGCCGATGAAACCGATTTTCATAGTATTACTCGCATGTGGAGGGGGTTGTGAAGTTTTTCAGGCAGAAGATGCGAGAGGAAGGGTTCTTTTTTGAAAAAAAGAACCAAAAAACTTCATTCATTTCGATGCGTCTTACGGCAAACGCCATGAAACCACTCCAGATGAATGAAAGTCTTTTTGCTTCTTTTTCTTCAGAAAAAGAAGATCTTCCTGCGCCCTATAAAAATTTCTTAAACGCCAAACGTCTCGCGCCAGCCAAGGCCGGCCACCGTCTCGCCGGCCGGGCGGTATTCGCACCCCACCCAGCCCTCATAGCCCAGCGCCACCATCTGGCCGAACACATAGTTCCAGCCGATCTCGCCGGTGCCGGGTTCATGGCGGGCCGGTACGTCGGCGATCTGCATATGAGCGATGACGGGCATATGCAGCGCCATGCGCTTGGTGATGTCGCCCTCGGTCACCTGGCAGTGATAGACGTCGAACTGCAATCCCAGCCGGTCCCGGCCGATCGCGTCCACCACGGCGGCACCCTGGGCCATGGTGTTGAGATGAAAGCCCGGCATGTCGCGGTGGTTGATGGGCTCGATGACCAGTTTCACGCCAGCCGGGTGAGACAGATCGGTGGCGCGCGACAGGTTGGCGGCATAGATGGCAGCTGCCGTCACCGGGTGCACACCCTGCGGAATACCGGCCATCACGTGCACCTGCTTGCAGTTCAGCACGGCCGCGTAGTCCAGCGCTTTCTTCACGCCGTCCAAAAATTCCGTCTGCCGGCCGGGCAGGCTGGCGAGGCCGCGTTCGCCCACGGCCCAGTCGCCGGGGGGCATGTTGAACAAAACCTGCGTCAGGCCGTTATCGTCCAGGCGGCTGCGGATTTCGGTGGCCTGGAAGTCGTAGGGGAACAGGAATTCCACGCCGTTGAAGCCGGCCTTGGCGGCGGCGGCGAACCTGTCGAGGAACGGCAATTCATTGAACATCATTGACAAATTGGCAGCCAGGCGCGGCGCATTCTGTGGCATGTTATCGTTCCCTCGATTTACGATCGAACTTACCTGCCCATGCCGCGATTGGCCAGATGGTTGGCTGGCATTGGACAGATACGGCCCGCAACGGCCATGTTATGCGTTAACCGGAGGCTTGCATGCGCGCCGAGAAAATCCTGATGATGCTTCTGCTGGGCGGTATCGCAATCGGCTGCACGATGGTGCTGGCGCCGTTTTTGTCGGCGATCCTGTGGGCGGCGATCCTGACCTACACCACATGGCCGATGTTTCAATGGGTGCGCCTGTATCTGCGCCTGGGTCATTCGTCCGCCGCTGCGATTATGGTGCTTGTGATGACGGTCCTGGTGGTGTTGCCCTTGGCGCTGGTTGTGCCGGGCGGTGCAAACGATGTGGACGAAATCCGGCGCGAGGTGCAGGCGGCCCTTCAATCCGGCCTGCCGGGTGCGCCGGCCTGGGTGGACCAGATCCCGCTCGTTGGCGCTTCCCTGACCGATATGTGGAACAATTGGGCTGACGACCTGACGACGATGGTCTCGTTCTTCCGTCCTTATTTTGGCGTGGCCGGGGAATTCCTGCTGTCTGTGCTGCTGGGGCTGGCCAACGGCGTGCTGCTGTTTTTATTGGCGCTGTTCGTGGCGTTCTTTTTCTACTCGTCCGGCGAGAGGCTCGCGGCCCATGCCGTCGCCATCTTGCAGCGCATTGCGGGTGAGCAGGCGGGCAGGTTGATCGCTGTGACGGGCGCGACGATTAGGGGCGTGGTCTATGGCATTCTGGGCACAGCCTTGGTGCAGGGCTTGCTGACGGGTTTTGGCCTGTGGATTTCAGGCGTTCCGCGGCCGTTGCTGCTGGCCGTTATCGCGGGCGGTCTTTCGGTGTTGCCGATCGGCGCGCCGGTGGTGTGGATTCCGTCTGCGCTGTGGTTGATGACGACGGGGCACACGGGATGGGGCATTGCGTTGTTCGTCTATGGCGTTGTGGCCATCAGTGGTTCGGACAACGTCATTCGCCCGTTCTTTATTGCCCGTGGAACGGACCTGCCGTTTCTGTTGACGATGCTGGGCGTTCTGGGTGGCGCTCTGGCGTTTGGGTTGCTGGGTGTTTTTGTGGGGCCCGTGCTGCTGGGGGTCGGCTACACGCTGGTGCGTGAGTACAGCGACGGAAAACCGGCACGGGCCACGCTTTCGTCGGTGGAATGATCCGGTCTGGCTTGGCCCGTGCCTTGCATTACAATCGCTTGCCATGGAGTCACAAGGCGGCAACACTTGTCGCCTTCCCGGAGCGTACCAGACAGAATGTTTGCCTTCATCATTTCGCGTGTCCTGCAGTCCATCCCTGTGCTGCTGATCGTTGGTTTCATCAGCTTCGCCATGTTCGCCTTCGTCGGCGACCCGGTCACCGTCATGCTCGGGCAGGACTATACCGAGGCCCAGCGCGCGGCGCTGGTGACTCAACTTGGACTGGACCAGCCATTTTTTGTGCAATACGGCCGGTTTGTCTGGAATGCGCTGCATGGCGATTTTGGCATCAGTTACCGCCTGGCGCGGCCTGTGGGCGGGCTGATCGCTGAGCGGTTGCCGGCGACGGTGGAACTGGCGCTGACGGCGGCGGTGCTGGCGCTGGCGATTGGGGTGCCGATGGGCGTCTACACCGGTATTCGGCGGACTTCCTTCGTCTCACGCGTGTTCATGATCTTTTCGCTGTTGGGCGTGTCATTGCCGACATTCCTGATCGGTATCCTGCTAATTTTGCTGTTCGCGGTGCAGATGGGCGTCTTGCCGAGCTTCGGGCGCGGCGAGGTGGTGCAGTTCTCCCATTGGACCTCGGGCTTCTTCACCGCGTCCGGTCGCCGGGCGTTGATCCTGCCGGCCATCACGCTGGGTCTGTTCCAGATGACGTTGATCTTGCGCCTGGTGCGCTCGGAGATGCTGGAAGTGATGCGCAGCGACTACATCAAATTCGCCCGGGCACGCGGCATTTCACAGCGTTCCATTCATTTCCGCCACGCTCTCGGCAACACGCTGGTGCCGGTGATCACCATCGTGGGCTTGCAGCTTGGCGGGTTGATCGCCTTTTCGATCGTGACAGAAACCGTGTTTCAGTGGCCGGGCATGGGGCTCCTGCTGGTGCAGTCGATCGGGGTGGCGGACATTCCGGTGATGTCGGCCTATCTGCTGCTGATCGCGGTGGTGTTCGTGACCATCAACCTGGCGGTCGATCTGCTGTATTTTGCCGTCGATCCCCGCCTGCGCGGGAGTGCGAGCCGATGAGCAACGCCGTGGCCCGTTTTCTGGACAGCGATTTCGTCCATAGCTTCAGCCGCTCACCTGTGGCGGTGGTATCGGCGCTGGTGGTGCTGCTGGTGATTGTGGGCGCCGTGTTCGCGCCGTTCATCGCACCGCATGACCCGTTCGACCTCGCCAGCCTCAGCCTGATGGACAGTTTCAAGCCGCCGGTGTTTCAGGTGGACGGTGAAATGGCGTTCCCGCTCGGCACGGATGACCAGGGGCGCGATGTGCTGTCCGGCATCATGTATGGCACGCGTATCAGCCTGAAAGTGGCGCTGCTTGCCATTGCGTTCTCATTGGTGGTCGGCATTTCAGTGGGCCTCATCGCGGGCTACGCCGGCGGCGTGGTGGACGCGACGTTGATGCGCATCGTCGACGTGCAACTCACCTTTCCGGCCATCCTGATTGCCTTGCTGGTGGACGGCGTGGTGCGGGCCATTCTGCCGCGCAACATGCAGGAATCGCTTGAGATCTACGTCATTGTGTTCGCCATCGGCATCAGTCGATGGCCGCAATTCGCCCGCACCGTGCGTGGCTCCACCATGGTGGAGCGCGGGCGAGACTATGTGATGGCGGCGCGGGTGATCGGGCTGTCCAGTCCGCGCATCATGCTCACGCATATTCTACCGAACGTGCTCGGCCCGGTGCTGGTGATCGCCACCTTGAATTTGGGCCTGGCCATTCTGGACGAGGCAACGCTGAGCTTCCTGGGTGTCGGCCTGCCGCCCACCCAGCCGTCGCTCGGTACGCTGATCCGGATTGGCAACAACTTCCTGTTTTCGGGGGAGTGGTGGATCACCATCTTCCCCGGCGTCACGCTGGCCATGATGGTGCTGTCCATCAACCTGCTGGGCGATTGGCTGCGCGATGCGCTGAACCCGAGGCTTCGCTGATGGCGCTTCTTGATGTGATCGACCTTGTGGTCGAGTTTCCGTCCCGTCGCGGCGTGCTGCGCGCGCTCGACAATATTTCGTTCTCGATCAGCGAGGGGGAGATCCTCGGCGTGGTGGGGGAAAGCGGCGCCGGCAAGTCGCTGACCGGCGCTGCCATCATCGGCCTGCTGGAGCCGCCGGGCCGGATTGGCGGTGGGCAGATCTTGTTCGACGGCAAGCGGATCGACCGCCTGACCTCCGAGCAGATGCGCCCCCTGCGCGGCAAACAGATCGGCGCCATCTTCCAGGATCCGTTGACCACGCTGAACCCGCTGATCTCGGTGGGGCGGCAATTGACCGAGACGATGCAGACGCATCTGAAACTCACGGACCGTGAGGCGCGGGCGCGGGCGGTGAAGTGGCTGGAGGAGGTGGGCATCCCGGGTGCTGCCGAGCGCGTGAACGCCTATCCGCACGAATTTTCCGGCGGCATGCGCCAGCGCGTGGTCATCGCCCTGGCCCTGTGCGCCGAGCCGCGTTTGGTGATTGCCGATGAGCCGACGACGGCGCTGGACGTGTCGATCCAGGCGCAGATCATCGCCTTGTTGAAGAACCTCACGCAGTCGCACGGCACCTCGGTGATGCTGGTCACGCACGACATGGGCGTGATTGCCGAAACTGCCTCCCGCGTGGCGGTGATGTATGCCGGTCGTATCGCCGAAATCGGCCCGGTGCGCGATATCGTGCTGACCCCCAGCCATCCCTATACCGAGGGGCTGATGGGTTCGATCCCGGCGCTGGATGTGCGCGTCGACCGCCTGCGCCAGATCGACGGCGCCATGCCGCGTCTGACCGCCATTCCGCGCGGCTGCGCCTTCAACCCGCGTTGCGGCAAGACCATCGAGCGTTGCTTCGTGGAGCGTCCAGATCTGATGCCGGCCGGACCCACACAGGCCGCCTGCTGGGTGACGGCGGAGACCAATTCATGAGAAGCGTGCTTGAGGCCATTGAAGTTTCACGTCATTTCGACGTGTCGCGGCCACCGTTGCAACGTCTGCTGTCGGGCGAGGGGCGCAGGACCTTGCGCGCGGTGGACGGTATTTCGTTCGACATCTCGGCCGGCACCACGCTGTCGCTGGTGGGCGAAAGCGGTTGCGGCAAATCGACGGTCGCGCGGCTGGCGGTTGGGCTGTGGACACCCACCGAGGGTGAAATTCGGTTTGAGGGACATCCATTGTCCTCCGCCCGCGCCCAGCCGGCGATGCGGCGGAAGATGAACATGATCTTCCAGGACCCGTATGCCTCGCTGAACCCGCGTTGGCGGGTGCGCGATATCGTGGCCGAGCCGATTCGGGCATTCAAAATCCTGTCCGGCGCCAAGACCATTGCCGACCGCGTGGCGCAATTGCTGACGCAGGTTGGCCTGTCGGCGGCTGACGGTGAGAAATTCCCGCACGAGTTCAGCGGCGGCCAGCGCCAGCGCATCTCCATCGCCCGGGCGCTGTCGAGCGAGCCGGAGTTTTTGGTGTGCGACGAGCCGACTTCGGCGCTGGACGTGTCGGTGCAAGCGCAGATCTTGAACCTGATGCGCGATTTGCAGCAGAATCTGGGGCTCACCTACCTGTTTATCAGCCACAATCTGTCGGTTGTGCGCCACATGTCCGACCGGCTGGGCGTGATGTATCTGGGCCGGATTGTGGAGCAGGGGCCGGGCGAGGATATTTTCCGCACGCCGCGCCATCCGTACACGCGGATGCTGCTGGACGCGATTCCCGATATCTCCATGGTGGCCCGCCAACGCACCCCGGTGGGCGGCGAGGTGCCGAGCCCCATCGCACCGCCGCCTGGGTGCACCTTCCATCCGCGCTGCCCGTTGGCCAATGCGCGGTGCCGGGTGGAAAAGCCGATGCAAACCAAGATCGGCGATGTGCTGGTGGCGTGTCATGCTGTGCAGGAGGGACGGAGCGCCTGAGCGGGCGCTATTGTCAGATGTATTCGAGAGCTGTCAGGCCCTGCGCCGCGTGCTGCCATGCCGTGTGGCTTTTGACGGGTTCCGCACGCAGGCGATATCCACCGCCTTCGTTGATCAGCAGCACGATTGCCCCCGGAATAGGTTCGATCTTGCGGCGCAGGCGGTAGATATGGGTTTCCACCGTGTGGGTGGTGGCCTTGGCGTTGTAGCCCCACACCTCAAGCAGCAAGGTCTCGCGCGGTACGGGCGCGTTGGCGGCGTAGAGAAACTTCAGCACCGCCGCTTCCTTTTCGGTCAGGCGCACGCGCTCGTTGGTGTCGTCGCTTTGCAGCACCCGGCTTGCTGGACGGAACTGGAAGCGGCCCACCCGCAGCACGGCTTCCTCGCTGGTTTCATAGCCGCGCAGATGCGCACGCAGCCGGGCGGCGAGTTCGGCATGCCCGATCGGCAGGATGATGAAATCGCTGGCGCCTGCATCAAGCCCGCGCACGATCTCCCGTTCATCGCAGGGGGCTGCCAGCAGGATGATGGGAATATTGAGCCCGCATTCACGGAGTTTCGTGCAGACATGGGCGCCTTCGGCATCTGGCAGGCTGGCTGCGATCAGGATGGCGTCAAATGGCGGCATACTGTTGGCCAGCGCGATGCCGCCGATGGCGTTGTCCACCGTCTGGAGGCTAAATCGATCTGACCTGGAGATGAAATCCAGAAGGTCCTGCGCGAAGGGAGCCGCGCCTCCGATGCACAGAACACGTCGCAGCCGGTTGTAGAGTTGTTGCGCCATCGACAAGGTTCCTCACTGGCCGGGGCTGCCGGCGATTACGGACACATGATGACGGGCAAAATTTAAATAAACTGTGAATTGGGTCACACGAAACGTGACCATCCAGCCGGCTCTGGTTTGACTCGCATGCGGGTGCGACCTAGAACTCCGTTCGTTGTTAAGAATGACTCGCAAAATGAAATCTGAGCCGACACGCGCCGCTGCCGTTGGCTCCCACCGCAGGCTGCAACGGTTTCTGGCGGTCTTTGGCCCCGGAATTGTCGTGATGCTCGCCGACACCGATGTCGGCAGCATCATCACCGCCGGGCAGAGCGGGGTGCAGTGGGGCTACCGGCTGTTGCTGCTGCAACTGCTGCTGGTGCCGATCCTTTATATTGTCCAGGAACTGACGGTCCGGCTGGGGATATTCACCGGCCGGGGGCATGGTGAATTGATCCGCGAGACATTTGGCCCGTTCTGGGCCTGGGTGTCGGCGATCGGGCTCGCCGTTGCATCAGCAGGGGCGTTGCTGTCCGAATTTTCCGGTGTGGCCGGGGTGGGCGAGATGTTCGGTATTTCCCGTGTCATCACGCTGCCGGTGGCGGCTTTGGGCCTGTTGGCCGTTGTCATGACCGGCTCTTATCGCCGGGTGGAGCGGGCGGCGATCATGATCGGCCTGTTCGAACTGGCGTTCTTCGCGGTTGCCTGGGCGGCGAATCCAGACCCCGCAATCGTGCTGCGCCAGGCGATCGACATCCCGCTGCGCGACCCGGATTATATGTATCTGGTGGCCGCCAATATCGGTGCTGTCATCATGCCGTGGATGGTATTCTACCAGCAATCGGCCATCGCCGATAAACGGCTGCGCCCCGAGCACTTCACCGCCGCTCGGTGGGACACGGCGATAGGCGCTGTCGTCACCCAGCTTATCATGGCCGCCGTGCTGATTTCGGCAGCGGCGACGATCGGCCCTCATTCGGGCAATGCGGCTGCCAGCCTGTCCACGGTCGGCGAGATGAGTGCGGCGCTGACACCGCTGCTGGGGGCGAGTTTCGGACGCATCGTGTTCGGCATGGGCGTGCTGGGGGCCGCCCTGGTGGCGGCCATCGTGGCATCGCTCGCCTTGGCCTGGGGGTTGGGGGAGGTGTCCGGCTATCGTCGCTCGCTGGAGTTTCATCCGCTGCAGGCGCGCTGGTTCTATGGCTGTTATGCTGCCTGCGTCATCGGCGGCGCGACGCTGGTGGGCGTGGCGCCGAACCTGGTGTCGCTCAACGTGGCGGTGCAGGTGATGAACGCGCTGCTGCTGCCTGTGGTGCTGGGGTTTCTGTTCATGCTGTCCGTGCGCGCGCTGCCGGACGCCGTGCGTCTGCGTGGCTGGTACCGCTGGGTGGTGCTGGTGGTGGGGGGCGTTACCTGCGGGCTTGGCGTTTGGGGTGGGATCGCGAGCCTGCTTGGCTAGTCTGGCAGCGGCGCGATCCTTCCTGGGGGAGTTCACATCGTCTCGCTCGCATCTCTATAGTCTGGGCCAGGGAGGCAATCGTCATGCCGCAGATCGATCTTGAAACCATGGCCGCGCAGATTCCGGACGGCGCGCTTCTGGCGTTGCCGCCGGACAACTCGCTGTCGCCGGCAGCCCTGGCCCGGGCGCTGGTCCGGCGCGGGGCAAAGCGGCTGCGGCTGCTGGGGGTTCCGGTGTCCGGCTATGCCACCGACCTGCTGATCGGCGCCGGCTGCGTAGAGAGCATCACCACCAGCGCCGTCACTCTTGGTGAGGCAGGCACTGCGCCACGGTTCGTGGCTGCCCTCGCGGCCGGCACCATCACCGTGATCGATGCCACGTGCCCCGCCATTCACACCGCCCTGCAGGCCGCCGAGAAAGGCGTGCCGTTCATGCCTTTGCGCGGGGTGCTCGGCAGCGATCTCATGGCGCACCGGCCGGATTGGAAGGTGATCGACAATCCGTTCGCCGATGGGACAGACCCGATTTTGCTGGTCCCCGCCATCAGCCCTGACATCGCTGCCTTCCACGCCGTCTGTGCTGACCGGGACGGCAACGTCTATGTTGGCCGCCGCCGCGAACTGGCCACCATCGCCCATGCCGCCAGGCGCAGCGTGGTGACGGTGGAACGCATCATCGACACCAATCTGCTCATGGACGAACGCATGGCGCCCGGCACCATCAACGGGCTTTATATCGAGAGCGTGGCGATTACCGAACGCGGCGCATGGCCGATCGGGCTGCTGGATGAATACCCGCTTGATGCGGCGCATTTCGCTGAATACGCCAAGATGGCCCGCACCGAGGCCGGGTTTCGGTCGTATCTCGAACGCTACGTTCTGGCCCCAGCCGCGCAGGCCGCCGAATGATCGCGCCCCAGGAACGCCTGATCGCCGCCATCGCCCGGTTGATCCTCGACCCAGCCGCCCCGCCGGCCCGTCATATCGCCGTGGGCGCCGCCTCGCCCATTCCCGCCGCTGCCTGCTGGTTGGTGAAGAAGATGGGCCACGATGTGCGGCTGTCGCTGCTGCATCGCCCGGCCGGCAACCCGTTCACCGAGGGCACGCGTGAATTGTTCGACCTGGCAGGGCAGGGGCGGATTGATCTGTTCTTCCTTGGCGGTGGCCAGATTGACGGGCAGGCCAATCTCAACCTCATCGGCACCGGCGACTGGCCCGGCCAGGCGGCGCGCTTCCCTGGCAGTTTCGGCTCGGCCTTCATGTATCTGATGACGCCGCGCACCATCCTGTTCCGCGAGGAACACACCAAGCGTGTGTTGGTAGAGCGCGTGGACAACATCTCCGCCCCCGGCATCTCCGCGCCGGGCGTGTTCCGTCGCGGCACCGCGCAGGCGCTGGTCACCGGGCGCTGCGTGTTCGGCTTCGACGGCACGGAATTCGCGCTGGCCAGCCTTCACCCTGGCGAGACCGCTCAGTCGGTGCGTGATGCCACCGGTTTTGCCTATGCTGCGCCTGACAGCGTTCCGGCCACGCCGGACCCCACCGAGGCCGAGGTCGCGTTGCTGCGCGGGCCGGTGTGTGACGAGATGCTGTCCACCTATCCCGAGTTCTGCGCCCGAGTCTGGCAACGCAGTGCCACCCACGACGATCGGAAATCCGCCTGATGTCCTCGCCTTTGTTGTCTGCCGGCGCCCTTGCCGGGTTGAAGATCGTCGACCTGACCCGCGTGCTGGGCGGCCCGTATTGCACCATGATCCTGGCCGATCACGGCGCTGAGGTGATCAAGATCGAGCCCCCAACCGGCGATGAGACCCGCGAGTGGGGCCCCCCGTTCAAGGACGGCGATGCCAGCTATTTCCTCGGCGTCAATCGCAACAAGAAGGGCCTGGCGATCGATCTCGGCCGCCCTGAGGGCCGTGCGGTGGTGCTGCGCCTGCTGGAGGGCGCGGACGTTCTGGTGGAGAACTTCAAAACCGGCACCATGGAGAAATGGGGCCTGGGCTATGAGGCCGATCTGGCGCCGAAATTCCCCGGCCTGATCCATTGCCGCGTATCGGGCTTTGGCGCGGACGGCCCGCTCGGCGGACTGCCGGGCTACGATGCCATTCTGCAGGCTATGACCGGGCTGATGAGCATCAACGGCAGCCCCGAAACCGGCCCGCTGCGGATGGGCACGCCGGTGGTGGACCTTGCCACGGGCATGTATTCCACCATCGCCATCCTGATGGCGCTGCACGAACGGGCCCGGTCCGGGCGGGGCCAGTATCTGGACATGACGCTGCATGATTGTGGCATGGCGCTGCTGCACCCGCAGGCGGCGAACTACTTCCTCAACGGCAAACGCCCGTCACCGCCGGGCAATGCGCATCCGAATATCTGCCCGTATGACAAATTCCCGACCGCCACCTGCGAGATCTTCATCGCCATCGGCAATGACGGCCAGTTCCGCAAGCTGGCCGAACTGATTGAGCGCCCGGCGTTGGGCACCGATCCGCGATTTCTCACCAACGGCGACCGCCTGAAGCACCGTCACGCCTTGACGGCGCTGCTGGCCGAGGCGTTCGCACCGCATGACGGTCACGCTCTGACAACCCAGATGCTCAAGAGCGGCCTGCCCGCCGGACCAGTGTTGGGCGTGGATGAGGCGATGACCGCCGAGCACACCCAGGCCCGCAACATGGTAGCCGATATTGGTGACTTCCGGGCGCTCAACACGCCCATCAAGATGTCCCGCACACCGGGTGGCGCGCGGACCGCGCCGCCGCGTTTTGCCGAGCACACCGATGCCGTTCTGGCCGCGCACGGCTATAGCGCGGCGGACATCGCCAAGCTGAAGCAGGACGGCATTGTCCATACGGTCAGGAAGAAATAGCTATTCCGGGGTTTCCGCAGCGGCGCGCAGCCGACGATAGCTGCGCACGCTGAACGGAAGCATCGCCGTGTAGATGAGGCCGGCAGCCGCGAACGCAGCCCACGGATCCGCCACCAGCAAGGTGGCATACAGCCCGGTGCCGAGCAGCAGCGGCAGCACGTAAGCCGTTGGAACCTTGAAGTTCTTGAAGCTCCAGACGGGCAGGGTGGATACCAGAAGCGCTGCGGTGCCGATCAGCACAACGGCGCTGACGGCTGGATGGCGCGCGAAGGACTCCAGCCACGGCCACCCCATTGCCTTGGCTTCAAGCCCGAGGAACAACGGAAACAGCGCCATGCCCGCCCCGGCCGGAGCCGGCACGCCGGTGAAGAAATTATACTGGTAGGCCGGGTGCGGCCCGGCGTCCAACGTGGCGTTGAACCGCGCCAGCCGCAGCGCCATGCACACCGAGAACATCACGCAGGGCATGAAGCCGTAGCCGTGGGCGCCTTGCAGCGTCCACAGATACAGAATGAAGCCCGGCGCCACGCCGAAGCACAGGAAATCCGCCAGGCTGTCGAACTCGGCCCCGAAGCGGGACGTGGCCTTCAGCAGGCGAGCGATTCGGCCATCCAGCCCATCGATGCAGGCCGAGACGGCGATGGCGACGGCAGCCGCCCCGAAGCGGCCTTCGAGGGCGAAGCGCATGGATGTCAGGCCGGAACACAAACCCAGCATTGTCAGCAGGTTGGGGATCATCCTGTTGAAGGATGGCCCCTTGAACCGTGGGCGCTGGCGAATGCGCAGCCGATGGCTGAGCCGCTGCATGGAGTTGGGGGCTGAGGGTGGCCGGTCGGTCATAGCAGAGCGAGCACCGTCTCGCCGCCAATCATCGTCTGGCCAACCGAAACCAGCGGTACAACGCCATGTGGCAGATAAACGTCGGTGCGGCTGCCGAAGCGGATGATTCCGAAGCGGCCACCGGCAGTCACCACGTCGCCCTCATGCGCGTCGCACAGGATGCGGCGGGCGATGAGGCCGGCGATCTGTACCACGGCAAGATCCCGCCCGTCGGCCATCAGCAAAGCGATGGCATTCCGCTCGTTGTCCACGCTCGCCTTGTCCAGGCTGGCGTTGACGAACTTGCCATGGCGATAGGCGATGCGCGTGACGGTGCCGGACACCGGCATGCGATTCACATGCACGTCCAGCACCGACAGGAAGATGGCCACGCGCCAGCGCGGGGTGTCGCCGAGGCCAAGTTCGACAGGCGGTATGGCCTGCATCACCGTCACCACATGGCCATCCGCAGGCGCCAGCACCACATCGCCGCGCAAAGGCGGAAACCGCTCGGGATTGCGGAAAAAATACAGGCAGAACAGCGCGAACGCGGCGCCAAGGCCGGCAACCCAGCCTGAGACGAACAGGCCCGCCGCAGCCACGACGACGCCCGCCGCGATGAAAGGGCGCCCAGCGCGATGCGGCGGGGACAGGACAATACGGAGCGAGTCGATCAGCGACATGATTTTCCGGAAAAAAGGGCCGTTTCGGCACATCGGATTTATGGATCGTTCACACCTGAACGGCAAGCTTCACGGCATCGGCGGTGTTGCCCGCCATATGACATTGAACAGGAATGCACCGTATGCCTTTGGCCCGCGAAACCAGGCTTGGCCCCTTCAAGGTCGACCGCCAGGGGCTGTTGAGCCCGTCATCGCCCAACCTGTTCCCACGTTTTGCCGTGGTGTGGCGCAATCGGCTTGTGCAGGCGCAGATGCACCAACCGGATCCGACCAACGCAAAACAAGGGACATTGAGCCTTTTGGCGCAGGTTGGCCGCGTGCCGAGTACCGGTGGGCCAGCCAATATTTCGGCCGATCGCGGGACCTCGCTGGGCGTTCTGCGGCAGTTGCCGCGCTTGATGCCCAAGGGGTGGAGTCTTCGCGTGATGGCCGATCACAGCGTTGTGGTGGAAGCCGATCAAGTGCTGTCGTTGCCGGTCAGCGCGATCAATCTTGTGACCCAGATGTCCTTGTTCTTGCTGGCACTCCAGCCTTATCTGGACGTGCTGGATGACGGCAGAATCGGCTTGATTGCAGGAATAGCGAAAACCTGACCGGGAAAAATAAGGTTGGGGTCGCTGATCTGGTCACGGTTGGCCGCGAAGATCTCGGTGTAATGGATGCCTTGGCCATAGGCCCTGCGTGCGAGCAGCCATAGATTTTGGCGCGGTTGCACCACAACACGGTCCGCGGGCACATCTTGTGCGCGCAGCGCCGCGCGTTCGAACGGAATTTCAAGCCGCTTGGCCACTTTGCCGTCCGCACCCAGTTGGTCCAGGCGCAGACGGTGAATGCCTGGCGTCACTGCCTGGCTTGGCGCGAGCATCCATTGGCCTGCGGCATCGGTGTGGGCATCGCCGATCAGGGCGTTGTCGACATACAGGCGCACAGTGCTGTTCTGGGGCGCGGTGCCAGCGAAGCGGATGGCGCCGTCCTGGTCGTAATCCACCAGGGTCAGTGCCAATTTTGAACCATCGCTCGCAACAGGTCCTTGCAGCACGCGCAATGGCAGGCCTGGGGTGGCTTGGACAACCAGACTCGGCGATGGTGCTGCCGATGCAACCGCGTTTGGCGCCTGCCGCTCGGGCACCACCACCAGAACGGGGGCTGCGGCGGCCATTGCCGGCGCGCTGCCGCTTTGGGCTGACAAAGACAATTCTTGCCCGCCGGCTGGCAGTTTCTGGCTTGGCAGAAAGACGAATTGTCCTGACTGATCAGCCTGCACCTGGCCGAGTTCGATCCCGTTGCTCGTGATGGTCACGTTCGCGCCGGGGGCGGCGCGTCCGGCCACCACGGCATCTCCGGCCGGGCTGATGCGCACAATGTCGAAACTGGGTCGAACCACCTCGGATGTGGCTGCCACTGGCGGTGCTGCTGGCATCGCCACAGGCTGTTTCGGCAGTGGCTCGGCCCGCTGGCTTAGCCAGACCGACACGCCAAGTACTGCAATGCCCGCCACCGCCAGACCAAGCGGGCGTGAGACGGACGGGCGCTGTCGATGCGGAAGGGAATCGGGCATTTTTCCACGCTAGGGCCTGTTCGATCCGCTCGCAATCAAGTGATGGATGGTTCGTCACTGGTCGTTCGATTTCTTGCGGGCTATGAGGCCCAAATCAGCAAACGGAGCCGCAGATGGCGATGAAACCGAGATCCACAGGAATATCGTTGCCAATGCGGGTGTGGGATGGATCGACCCGCCTGTTTCATTGGACGCTCGTGCTCGTTTTGGTCGTGAGCTATGTCAGCATCAGCGTGGCGGATGGGCCGCAGGCCGGATTGTGGATGCGCATCCACGTCGTCAGCGGCGAGATTATGCTGGGGCTGCTGCTGTTTCGGCTGATGTGGGGCGTGGTGGGCAGCGACACGGCCCGATTCGTCGGCTTCGTCAAAAGCCCGCGTGCGGCGCTCCATCATCTGGCCGAGATCCGCAAGCGTGAGCCTGACACGCAGGTGGGCCACAACGCAGCCGGTGGATATATGGTGATCATGCTGCTGCTGCTGCTCGTCATCCAGGTCGGCACCGGCCTAGGCGCCAATGATGACGGGGCAACCGAGGGTCCACTGTTCCGCTTCATCTCCAAGCCGACCAGCGATCTGTTATCGTTGCTGCATGGGCTCAACTTCAACATTCTGATGGCTGCGGCCGGTCTGCATGTGGCTGTGATCGCCGTGTATGCATTCTTGAAGGGCCAAAATCTGGTGCGGCCCATGGTCACGGGCAAAAAGCGCCTGCCTGCCATCACACGGGCGCCACGGATGGCAAGCCCCTATCTGGCGGCGGCCTGCATGGCAGTGGCAGCTGGCATCACAGTGCTCGTCAGCAGGCTCTGAGGCAGGGTCGTCCAGCTCCTGTCTCTGGAGCTGGACGACGGTGTCAGCCGTCGATCAGTTTGAGGCGGTTGGGTCAATCCAGCCGATGTTTCCGTCGCTGCGGCGATAGACGACGTTCAGTTCATCGGTGGCCGAGTTGCGAAACATCAGCACTGGCTGGTCTGCCAGGTCCATGCGCATCACGGCATCGCTGACGGTCAAGGTGGCGATCTCAGCCTGGGTTTCTGCAATCACAGTGGCATAGGTCGCGGCCTGAACCGCGCTGCCGTTTTCCTGCGGTCGTTCCTCTTCTTCCTGGCGTAAAATATACTGGCGCGCCGCCTGTGGGCGTTCTTTTCCAGCAGCGTCGCGTGCGTGCTCATTCACACGCCGGCGGTAGCGTCGCAGTCGTTTGGCAATATGCTCGGCCGCGTCGTCGAACGCCGAATTGGCGTCGGCTGCTTCACCTTCACCGCGCAACATCAGGCCACGCGCGGCGTGGACGTTGATGTCACATGTGAAAAAGCTTCGCGCTCGGCTGAAGGTTACGTGGGCTTCGAGGGCCGTATCGAAATACTTGCCCGCAATCGTGTCGAGTTGCGTCGCAACGCGGGTGCGAAGCGCGTCAGACATTTCTACCTGTTTGCCAGAGACCGTGATTTGCATGCGAAAAACCCCATGCCGTAGTTCGGGACCGCCTACCGGTATTATCCGCCTCATAAATGACTGAAGCGTTAAGTCAGACCGGCTCGGCCTTCTCCCGTTTGCGCTGCACTGAACTTGGTATGCGCAGCGCATCTCGGTATTTGGCCACGGTCCTGCGTGCGATGTCTATGCCTTCTCGTCTAAGGGCTGATACGAGGGCGTCATCAGACAGGATTGTTTCAGCTGTTTCTTGCGAAACCATGGTACGGATGCGGTGGCGCACGGCCTCGGCGGAATGGGTTTCGCCGCCACGTGTGCTGGCGATTGCGGTGGTGAAGAAATATTTTAACTCGTAGATGCCGCGCGGTGTGGCGATGTATTTTCCCGCGGTAACCCTGCTCACGGTGCTCTCATGCATCTCCACGGCGTCGGCGATGTCACGCAAAATCAGGGGGCGCAGGTGCCCCACGCCGAGGCGAAAGAACGCCTCCTGCTGGCGAATGATCTCGGCTGACACCTTCAGGATGGTCTGCGCGCGCTGTTGCAGCGATTTCACCAGCCAGTTAGCCGTTTGCAACTTTTCTGCGAGGAAATGACGCTCCTCGCGCGTGCAGCGCGGCAGAACCCGTGCGGTGAAGCTCTGGTTGATCAGCACGCGCGGCATCGTCTCGGGGTTCAGTTCCAGCAGCCACACGCCGTCTGGCGCGGCGCGCATCAGCACGTCCGGAATCACAGGCACCAGCGGCGTGCTGTCCCATGCAGCGCCCGGTTTGGGGTCCAGCCTGCGGATTTCGGCGATCATGTCGGTCAGATCGGCCGCGTCCACCTCGCAGATCACCATCAGCCGGCGCAGGTCGCGCTTGGCCAGCAGGTCGAGATTGTCGAGCAGCCGGGCCATGGCTGGGTCCAGCCGGTTCTTTTCGGCCAACTGTACGGCCAGGCATTCGCGCAGATCGGCGGCGAACATGCCCACCGGGTCGAACCGCATCATCTTCGACCGCACCGCCTCGATCACTGCGATGTCGCAGCCCATCGCCGTCGCCAGGGCCGAGGGCGGCACCGACAGCCGGCCCGACGGCTCCAGCAGGGCGATCAGATGCGCCCCGATCAGCCTGTCTCCCCGTTCCGGGAAGGACAGCCGCATCTGTTCGCCCAGATGTTCGCGCAGCGTCTTGGCTGTCTCGGCGAAATCATCGATCGATCGATCGTCGTTCTCGAAGCTTGACGATCCGCCCTTGCCCATCCCCACGCCATCGCCGGCGCCACCGGGGTCGTAGGTCTCAGCGTAATCTGGGGTGTCCAGCGGTGCTGCCTGCTCGTTGCCCAGCGTGTCGGCCGTGATGGACGCAGCGACGTCGGTGGGCTCGGACGGGGTCGCCAGCGGCAGCTGGTCGATCGCAGGGCGCTCCAGCGGGCCCTGGTCGCTGCTCTCGTCACGCTCCAGCAGTGGGTTGCGCTCCAACTCCTCGTCAATGAAGGAGGACACCTCCACGTTGGTGAACTGCAGAAGCTTGATGGCCTGCCGCAGCTGGGGAGTCATCACCAGGGATTGCGACTGGCGGAGATCCAGGCGAGGGCCTAGCGCCATACATGGGGCTCCGGTAGCGACGGAAAATTCCGTCAGCGTCAAAACAGCGCGGGCGGGTGTTCTTGTCTAGCAAGAATCGTGCGCAAATTTGGAATAAGAATTGCTTAATTTTGCTCGCAGAAACGGGTGCGCCCCCAAAGGAACGTTTCGCAGATGTGGTTATCGAACACATAGCGCATGACGGGCAAGGGCTGGCGTTGGACCTACAGCGAGAATTTCTCGCCAAGGTACACCCTGCGCACGTCCTCATTCGCCACCACCTCCTCGGGGCGGCCTTCCATCAGCACCTGGCCGTCATGCATGATGTAGGCGCGGTCGATGATCTCCAGCGTCTCGCGCACGTTATGGTCGGTGATGAGCACGCCGATGCCGCGATGCTTGAGATGGGACACGAGGTCACGGATTTCGCCCACGGCAATCGGGTCGATGCCGGCCAGCGGCTCGTCGAGCAGCACGTAACTTGGGTGCGTTGCCAGCGCACGGGCAATCTCCACGCGCCGACGCTCGCCGCCGGACAGCGCGAGGGCCGGGGTGCGCCGCAAATGGCCGATGCCGAATTCACCCAGCAGGCCATCCAGCATGCGGTCACGCTCGAAGCGATCCGGTTCGATCACCTCAAGCGCCGCCATGATGTTCTGTTCCACGTTCAACCCGCGAAACACGCTGGCCTCCTGCGGCAGATAGCCGATGCCGAGGCGCGCGCGACGATACATCGGCAGCATCGTGATGTCCTGGCCGTCGAGGCTGATCGCGCCTGTATCCGGCCGCACCAGTCCCACGATCATATAGAACGTGGTTGTCTTGCCAGCTCCGTTCGGCCCCAGCACACCCACGGCCTCGCCGCAGCGCACCTGAATGGACACGTTCCGCACAACCGGGCGTTTCTTGTAGGTTTTGCCAACGCCGGTCGCGATCAACCCCATGCCGGGGCCGGCGAGTATCGGCGCGTCTGAGGGCAGGGCGCCGCTGCGAAGGGCCTGCATTTCGTTCATGGCTTCGCCGGTTTCCCCGTCACGGCTTTCGTGTCGTTCGGCACGATCAGCCCTTGCACACGCCCACCGGAGCCGGCGGCGATCCGGGCAATGCCGGTCTTCATGTTGATATCGGCCGCAGCCCCGTTCACCTGGCTGCCCAGATGCGTCACCCGGACATGATCGACCACGCGGGCCATGCCGGTCTCCGTCAGGTAGCTGCCCCGGTCGCCACGCACGATATCGACCGGCGAGCGCACCTCGACATTGCCGAACGCGTCGATCCGCTTGAGCTTGCCGCTATCGGTCAGCGAATCGCCGGCCTTGGGCGTGTCGGCAACGGCTGTGGCCGGCTTGGCCTCGTCATCGGGCGTGGTGTAGGCCACCAGAATATCGGCCGACAGCCGGCGCGCATCGTTGGTCACGACAACCGCGTTGCCGCGCCCGACCGCCATGTGCTGCTGGGACCAGTATTCCATCGTGTCGCGTGCCGTCATCACCTGCTGCGGTGTGGTCAACTTCATCGCCCGGCCTGTCATGATCATCACGGCCTGGTCGATGTCATAGATCGCATCGTCGCCCACCGCTTCGTCGGTCTCGGTGAGAATGCGCACATGGCCATGCGCTTCCAGTCGATAGACCTCCTTGCCGCCGTTTTCCGGATCGTTGGCGTTGGTGGGGGCCGTCGTGGTGGTGCTCGCCTTCTTGCGGTAACGCGCGACCAGTTGGTCTGCCAGCACCGTCACGTTGCCGCGCACCGCCCGCGCATCACCGGTGGCGATTGCCACCTGCTCGGCATCCCGGACTTCCAGCCCGCCGAGCGAGGTGATTTCCACCGGGCCGCCACCGGACAGGTCGATCGCCTGGGCCGATGCCGCAATCGGGGCCGTGATCGCACCCGCAACCAGCAGGCCGGCCCGCAGAATGAACGCTCTCATGGTTTGCTCCCGTTCAGCACCAGCCGGCTCGGACCCATGAACTGGATCACGGCGCCACGGTCCAGGACGGTGAAGCCCTGGGCGTCCAGCGTGCCGAACGGCCCCTCGACATGCACCATCGACGCCGATGCCGCCACGCCGGATTTCACGTCAAACGTCGCGGCATCGGTCTGCATGGTGATGCCGTCGTCGCGATAAAGCGTCACATTGTCCCACAGGTCCAGGACGCCGGCCTGTTGCAGATACACGCCGTTGCGCCCGGCGCCGCGCATCCAGCTGCCGTTGCCCAGCGTCAGGTCGCCGATCGGGGATGTCAGTTCGATCTGGTCAGCGGTGATCTGGCGCGCCTGATCGGCTGTAACGGTGTAGGGACGGCCGTCCTCGTCAACGCCGTTGTAGCGCGCCTTGATCAGTTGGCCGCTGTCCGGCTCCACCATGCCGCGCTGAAACGCCGGGCGGGCGCGGGCTGCGTCGCGGTTGAGTTCCGGCCACAGGGCCACGCTGGCGAGCAGGCAGAGGGCGGCCACCGGCAGCAGCCGCTTGGCGATGAGCACCAGCCAGCGCCGGCGTGCGATGGCGCCCGGCGTGGCCGCGTGCGGCCGCGGCCGCGTCGGCAGTTGTGCGGAGCGCGGTCCGCCCGGCTTTTCCAGCTTGAAGGGGCCAGAGTTCATCGTGTGCCCACTCACACCACACCGGCGCGCAGCAGATCGTGAATATGCAGGATGCCAACCGGCACGCCTGCCTCATCCACCACGAACAGCGCCGTCACCGGCCGCTGCGGGTCGTTCATCACGCGCAGCGCCTCGGCGGCCAAAGCCTCCGGCCCGATGGTGCGGGGCGCACGGGTCATCACCGCGCCGGCCTGTTGGTCGAGCAAGGTCGGCCCCATCGCACGTCGCAGGTCGCCGTCGGTGATGATGCCGGACAGGCGGCCGTCGACGTCGATCACGCCGACGCAGCCGAATCGGCGCTCGGTCATGGTCAGCAGGGCCGTGTGCATCTGGGTGTCGGCGGTGGTCAACGGCAGGCTGTCGTTGCCATGCATCACTTCGCGCACGCGGCGCAGCTTGGCGCCAAGCTTGCCGCCGGGATGAAAGACCCGAAAATCGGTGGCATCGAACCCGCGCCGCGTCAGCAACGCCACCGCCAGCGCATCGCCGAGGGCGAGTTGCATCGTGGTGCTCGTGGTGGGCGCCAGGCCCATCGGGCAGGCTTCGGGGGAAGGTGGCAGCACCAGGGCCACGTCCGCTGCCAGCGCCAACGTGCTGCCGGCGCGGCCGGTGATGACCACCAACGGCACGCCGAACCGGCGCGTGTGGGCCACGAGGTCGGCGAGTTCAGCGGTCTCTCCGGAATTGGACAGCGCCAGCACGGCATCGCCGGCGACGATCATGCCCAGATCGCCGTGCGAGGCCTCGGCCGGATGCACGAACAGGGACGCCGTTCCGGTGGAGGCCATGGTGGCCGCGATCTTGCGTGCAACATGACCGGACTTGCCCATGCCGGACACCACCACGCGGCGGGTTTCGGCCGGGGCGCGGCCATCCAGAAGGTCGACGGCGCGCTTGAACTGGCCATCCAGCGATGCCGAAAGCGCCTGAAGGCCGCTTGCCTCGGTGGCCAGCACCTTGCGCGC
The DNA here is from genome assembly GCA_040399685.1 of Acetobacteraceae bacterium. Lineage (GTDB taxonomy): Bacteria > Pseudomonadota > Alphaproteobacteria > Acetobacterales > Acetobacteraceae > CAIQQQ01. Next base: position 19,309 of record JBBART010000010.1, on the reverse strand, counting down.
GACGTCCAGATCCGGGTCGCACGCCGCGTCAGCGATGCGTTCGGCTTGGGCGGCGAAGGGGGCATTCATTCCGAAACAGCGCTCCTGGAGGTCATTTATCATGCGTGGACATAGTCTCTAGCGCCGTTGCGGGGCATGGCGCACCCTAAACTCTGGTAACGAAACGCTACGGCCGCGCTGGCCTCGGGAATCACCGTGTTTATCGAGCGTGGGATCACGTCAATGTGCGCCCCGACAGGCCGGTTTGAAGCCTAGTGGGCGTAAATGTCTGGATCTTGATAGCCCAGCACATCGAGCCGGCAGCGTGTGGGCAGGAAAGCAAAGCAGTCCTGCGCCAATTCCAGCCGGCCCTCGCGCACCAGCAGCGCCTCCAGCTTTGCCCACAAAGCGTGCAGATGTAGCACATCTGAGGCGGCATAGGCCATTTGTTCAGACGAAAGCTGGGCGGCGCCCCAGTCCGATGTCTGCTGTTGCTTGGACAGGTCCACGCCCAGCAGCTCACGGCATAAATCGCGCAGGCCGTGGCGATCGGTGTAGGTGCGAACCAGCTTGGCGGCGATCTTGGTGCATTTCACAGGTGCAACGGTGATGCCCAGCGCGTGCTGGAGCAACGCAACGTCGAATCGCGCGAAATGCATCAGCTTGACCACGGCCGGGTCGGCCATCAGCCGCGCCAGGTTCGGCGCGTCATAGCCGCGGCCGCCGAGTGATTGCGGGATCAACTGCACCAGATGGGCATGGCCGTCGCCGGATGAGATCTGCACCAGGCACAGCCGGTCCCGGTGTGGCTTCAGGCCCATCGCCTCGGTGTCGACCGCGATAACCGGGCCGAGGTCGAGATCCGCCGGCAGGTCATGGCGGTGCAGATGAATGGTGCCGTTGGCCATGAACTGGGTGATATCCGCCATTGAAAATGAACCGATCCTATAGGTCGCGCGGGGCGGTTGCTGCATCGCGCGCATTTTTCTCGGATGCCGGCCGTTTAACAGCGTTCGCGGGCATGAACAAGTTTTCGGCCGAAGCACAGGAAAAGGGCCTGGAAATTTGACAGTAAAAAACGCGGCCTCAGACATTTCTGCCTGGCCGCGCTATTCACATCAAAGCATTGGTGCCCAGAAGAGGACTCGAACCTCCACGATATTACTACCACAGGTACCTGAAACCTGCGCGTCTACCAATTCCGCCATCTGGGCTACGGTGCCGTCCGTTACCGGAAAGCACAGCTGAGGGGCGAGATACCCTCCGTGTGTTTTGGCGTCAACAGGCAATGTGGAAAGCTTGAGGATGTTTCTCGCACCACGTATCAATCTAACACCGTTCCCGGGTGCCGCCTTTCGGCTGAATTCCAGCGCAAAGGCGGCCTTTCATGTTTGGAGTGCGCCGATGCCAATCGATCCCACGCAGAGCCGCCATGTCGCAACAGTCTTTGGTGGCTCGGGTTTTCTCGGCCGCTACGTGGTCAAGCGACTCGCTGCTGCCGGCTATGTGGTGCGGGTCGCGGTGCGAAACACCGAATCCGCGATGTTCCTGCGGCCCATGGGCGGCGTTGGCCAGATCGTGCCGTTGCACGTGTCGATCACCGATGACGCCGCCGTGGCCCGCGCCGTGGCCGGTGCCTCGGTGGTGATCAATCTGGTCGGCATCCTCGCCGAGAAGCGCCCGGGCGACTTCATGCGCCTGCAGGCCGAAGGGCCAGGGCGTGTGGCCCGTGCGGCGGCGGCGGCCGGCGTTTCGCAGTTTGTGCAGATCTCGGCGATCGGCGCCGATGCGAACAGCGCCAGCCTGTATGCGTCGTCCAAGGCGGCCGGAGAGGCAGCCGTGCTGGCGGCGATGCCGTCGGCCACCATCCTGCGGCCATCCCTGGTGTTCGGTGCCGAGGACAAGTTCTTCAACCGATTCGGCGCCATGGCGCAGCTTTCGCCGATCATGCCGGTGATCTCGGGCAACAGCCGCTTCCAGCCTGTCTATGTGGGTGATGTCGCCGATGCCGTGATGGCGGTGCTGGCCAGGCCTGAGGCGCGCGGCAAGATCTATGAACTTGCTGGCCCGAAAATCTGGACGTTCCGCGAACTTCTGTCATGGATTTTGGAACAGACCGGCCGTCGCCGTCCACTGGTCAATATCCCGCCGGCGCTGGCGGAGTTTCAGGCCCGCATCATGGAGCGCATCCCCGGCAAGCCGCTCACGCGCGATCAATTGATCTTGTTGTCGCAGGACAACGTTGCGCGAGACCTGCCGGGATTGTTGGATCTGGGTATCAGCGCCACGCCGGTGGAACAGGTGGCGCCCGCATATCTGCGCCGTTTTCAGCCAGGTGGTGGCAAGCGGGATCTTCTGCCTGGTCGTTAGGGCCGAATTGCGACCAATTAATGCCAGCACCCATGTGTCGCATCGTTGCGCGATGCAGGGATGCGCCATAAATGGCAGCTATACTGTCTTAACGGCCAAAAATGTCCTCGCCAACCGTGATTGTGTGGATTAAGAACGCCCAACGCACCGAATTTATCGATTGCCTCAACGGGAGACTGCTCAATGGCCGAACGTATGCTCCAATTCGTCCGGCTGCCTCAGCAGACCCCGGAAAAGCGCGAAGCCAAGATGCGGCGCGAGGATTTCGCTGAAATCTACAACGATTTCGACAAGCCGCGTGCCGAGGCGCAGTCCAGCCGCTGCAGCCAGTGTGGCGTGCCGTTCTGCCAGGTCCATTGCCCGCTTTCCAACAACATCCCCGACTGGTTGAAGCTGACCGCCGAAGGCCGGTTGGAAGAAGCCTATGAGGTCTCCTCCGCCACCAACAACTTCCCCGAGATCTGCGGCCGCATCTGCCCACAGGATCGGTTGTGCGAGGGCAACTGCGTCATTGAGAAGGGCTTCGAGAGCGTCACGATCGGCGCCGTCGAGCGCTACATCACCGACACCGCATTCGAGAACGGCTGGGTCAAGCCGATCAAGCCGCGCCAGGAGCGTGCGCACTCGGTGGGCATCATCGGCGCCGGGCCGGGTGGTTTGGCCGCTGCTGAAATGCTGCGCCGCGAGGGCTATCAGGTGCATGTCTATGATCGTTACGACCGCGTTGGCGGTCTCATGATCTATGGCATTCCGAACTTCAAGCTGGAGAAGGACATCGTCATCCGCCGCTGGAAGCTGCTGGAGGAAGGGGGCGTCATCTTCCATCTGGGTGCGGATATCGGCGGCGCCGTCTCCTTTGAATCGCTACGCAGCCAGCATGATGCGGTGCTGATCGCCACCGGCGTCTACAAGTCGCGTGACATTGGCGGGCCGGGGGTCGGCCTGCCAGGCATCGTGCCGGCCCTCGACTTTCTGACGGCATCCAACCGCACCGGCCTGGGAGATGCTGTGCCTGAATTCGCCAACGGCGCGTTGAACGCCCATGGTCGGCATGTCGTTGTCATCGGCGGTGGCGACACCGCCATGGATTGCGTTCGGACATCCATTCGCCAGGGCGCAGCCTCGGTGAAGTGCCTGTATCGCCGCGACAAGGCCAACATGCCCGGCTCGATGCGCGAAGTGAAGAATGCGGAGGAAGAAGGCGTCGAGTTCGTGTGGCTCGCCGGCCCCGAGGCGTTCCTGGGTGACACGCACGTCACCGCCGTCAGGGCGGTCCGCATGCATCTGGGCCTGCCCGATGCCTCTGGCCGGCAGTCGGTGGAGCCGATGGAGGGCAGCCATTTCAATCTGCAGGCCGATCTCGTCATCAAGGCGCTCGGGTTCGATCCGGAAGACGTGCCGGCCGCATTCGGTGAGCCGGCGCTTGCCGTGTCGCGCTGGGGCACGCTGAAAATCGATCACAAAAGCTTCATGACCAGCCTTCCGGGCGTTTTTGCCGCGGGCGATATTGTTCGCGGCGCGTCCCTGGTTGTGTGGGCGATCAAGGATGGACGTGACGCGGCGGCGCAAATTCACTCTTATATAGAGCAGAACGCCACCATCGCGGTGGCGGCGGAGTGAATAAAATGCGTTTTGCGCCAATCGTTTCTACCGCTGCTGTTATGTCCCTGTTGTTGCTGGCGACTCCTTCGCAGGCCCAGCCGACCGGCGCTCCTGCGCCTGCTGCCACGCCTGCACCCGACGCCGCTCCGGCGCCGCAGGCGTCGGAAGCCTCGTTGAAGGAGGCCCGCGCGATGGCGGACATGCTGAACGTCACCCAGCAGACCCGCGGTCTGGTGCAGGCCATGCGCACCCAATTGATCCAGGCGACGATCCAGGCCAGCGGCAAGCCGGTTGAGGAAGCCTCTAAGATCGTCGATGACGTGCTGATGCCTGATTTCAACGCCGGTGTGCCCGAGTTGGCCGCGGCGTTGCTCCAGCCCTGGGCTGCCAATTTCAGTGCGGCCGATCTCAAGGGCCTGCGTGAATTCTATGGCACGCCGCTCGGCCAGCGCCTGCTCAAGACCGTTCCCGTGGTCAACCAGCAGAGCCTCCTGGCAGGCCAGGCCTGGGGACAGAAGATCTTCCAGGACTCGGTCAAGAAACACGCCGACGAACTGCACGCACGCGGCTTAAAATTCTGATCCCGACGATCTGATTTCATAGACTGGCCGGCCTGCGCCCGCGCAGGCCGGCAACGCCCCACACGAGGACCCAACACGATGAGCAGGATGGACGAGACGCAAGGCGAGACCGGCGCTGACTTCGTGGCCGCATGGAACGCGAACGCCGAGCGTCTCTCGGACACCTACACACCGGGGATGGAACACGACAATTGCGGCGTCGGCCTCGTGGCGGCGCTGGACGGCAAGAAGCGCCGCGACGTGGTGGAAGCCGGCATCAACGCGCTGAAGGCCGTCTGGCATCGCGGTGCGGTGGACGCCGATGGCAAGACCGGTGACGGCGCCGGCATTCACATCGAAATTCCGCAGGACTTCTTCGCCGAAGCCGTCGAGCGCGGCGGCCACCGGGTTCGCTTGATCGCCGATGGCGGCGGCCCGATGGGTGTAGGGCAGGTGTTCTTGCCCAAGACCGATCTCGGCGCGCAGGAGCGCTGCCGTGAGATCGTCGAGACCGAGATCCTGGGCATGGGCTACGGCATTTACGGCTGGCGCCAGGTGCCGATCAACGTGGCCTGCATCGGCGAGAAGGCCAACGCGACCCGTCCCGAGATCGAGCAGATCATGATCTCGAACCCGCGGGAGACGTCGGAAGCCGATTTCGAGCGCGACCTGTTCGTCATCCGCCGTCGCATCGAGAAGCAGGCCATCGCAGCGCAGATCGCCGAGCTGTATTTTTGCTCGTTGTCCTGCCGCTCGATCATCTACAAGGGCATGTTCCTCGCCGAAAGCCTGACGGATTTTTATCCGGACCTTCTCGACGTGCGCTTCGTTTCGCGCTTTGCCATCTATCACCAGCGTTATTCCACCAACACCTTCCCCACCTGGAAGCTGGCCCAGCCCTTCCGCGTGCTGGCGCATAACGGCGAGATCAACACCGTCTCCGGCAACATCAACTGGATGCGCAGCCACGAGACCCGGCTGTCCGACCCGGCGCTTGACCAGTACATGGACGACATCAAGCCCGTCATCCAAGCCGGCGGTTCCGACACGGCCTCGCTGGACAACGTGTTCGAAGTGCTGATCCGCTCCGGCCGCGACGCGCCGATGGCGAAGGCGCTGATGATCCCGTCCAGCATCGGGGCGGACGCCACGATGCCGCGCGCGCATCGCGACCTGTTCCAATACTGCAACGCCGTGATGGAGCCGTGGGACGGCCCGGCCGCCGTGGCCGCCACCGATGGCCGCTGGGTGATCGCAGGGCTGGACCGCAACGGCCTGCGTCCGCTGCGTTATTCCATCGCCCGCAACGGCATGCTGGTGGTCGGCTCCGAGACCGGCATGGTCAAGCTCGATGAGAGCGAGATCGTCGAGAAGGGCCGCGTTGGCCCTGGCCAGACCATCGGTGTCGATTTGCAGGACGCCAAGTTCTACAGCGACGACGCGATGAAGGACGTGCTCTCCGCCCGCCAGCCGTTCGGCGAATGGGCGCGCGGCATCATCGAGATCGACAAGATCGTCAAGACCGATGCGCCAGAGCCGGTGCTGATCGAAGGCGAGGCGCTGCGGCGTCGCCAGTTGGCCGTTGGCACCACGATGGAGGATCTGGAAATGATTCTGCATCCGATGGTCGAAGACAGCGCCGAAGCCATCGGCTCCATGGGCGACGACACGCCTTTGGCCGTGCTCAGCGAGAAATTCCGCGGCCTGCATCACTATTTCCGCCAGGCGTTCAGCCAGGTCACCAACCCGCCGATCGACTCCCTGCGCGAATCGCGGGTGATGACGCTGCGCACGCGGCTGGGCAATCTCGGCAACGTGCTTGATGAGGACCGCACCCAGTGCGATCTGTTGCAGCTGGAAAGTCCGGTGCTGAGCAACGCCGAGTTTGCGGCTCTGCGCGCCATGATCGGCACTGCGGCCTGCGAGGTGGATTGCACCTTCCCGGTGGCGGACGGCGAAAGCGGCCTGCGGGCAGCGCTTGAGCGGATTCGCATCGAAGCCGAGGAAGGCGTTCGCGCCGGCGCCACGCACGTTATTCTGTCCGATGAGAACGTGGACGCGGACCGCTGCGGCATTCCGATGATCCTGGCCACGGCGGGCGTGCACACGCATCTGGTGCGTTCGTCCCTGCGCACGTTCACGAGCCTCAACGTTCGCTCGGCCCAGTGCCTGGACGTGCACTACTTCGCCGTGCTGATCGGCGTGGGCGCCACCACGGTGAACGCCTATCTGGCGCAGGAGAGCATCGCCGATCGCCACCGTCGCGGCCTGTTCGGCGACATCTCGCTCAAAGTGGCCGTGCAGCACTACAAGAAGGCCGTCGACAAGGGCCTGTTGAAGGTGATGTCCAAGATGGGCATCTCGGTCATCAGCTCGTACCGCGGCGGCTGCAACTTCGAGGCGATCGGCCTTTCGCGCGCTTTGGTGGCCGAGTTTTTCCCAGGCATGCAGAGCCGCATTTCCGGCATCGGCCTGCTGGGCATCGCCCGCAAGGTTCTCACCTTGCACAACGCCGCCTGGGACAGCGACCTGACGGCCCTGCCCATCGGCGGCGCCTACAAGCTGCGCCACAAGGGCGAGACGCACGCGTTCGACGGCAGCGCCATTCACATGCTGCAGGAAGCCGTGGCGTCCGACAGCTTCCAGATGTATCGCCGCTACACCGACATGGTGCGCAAAAGCCCGCCGATCGCCCTGCGTGACCTGCTGGATTTCCGTACCGAAGGCCGCAAGCCGATCGCGGTGGAGGAGGTGGAGAGCATCACCGAAATCCGCAAGCGCCTGATCTCGCCGGGCATTTCGCTTGGCGCCCTCAGCCCCGAGGCGCATGAGACGCTGTCGATCGCGATGAACCGCATCGGCGCGCGCTCGGACAGTGGCGAGGGCGGCGAGGACCCGGCCCGTGCGCATCCGCGGGCGAACGGCGACAACGCCAACTCGGCCATCAAGCAGATCTCGTCCGGCCGGTTCGGCGTCACCGCCGAATACCTGAATGCGTGCCGCGAGATCGAGATCAAGGTGGCCCAGGGCGCCAAGCCCGGCGAGGGCGGGCAGCTGCCCGGCTTCAAGGTCACGGCGCTGATCGCCAAGCTGCGTCATTCGACCCCCGGCGTGACGCTGATCAGCCCGCCACCGCATCACGACATCTATTCCATCGAGGATCTGGCGCAGCTCATCTACGACCTCAAGCAGATCAACCCCGATGCGTCGGTGTGCGTGAAGCTGGTGGCCCGCTCCGGCATCGGCACCATCGCCGCCGGCGTGGCGAAGGCGAAGGCGGACACCATCCTGATCTCCGGCCATTCCGGCGGCACCGGTGCCAGCCCGCAGACGTCGCTGAAATATGCCGGCCTGCCATGGGAGATGGGGCTGTCGGAGGCGCATCAGGTGCTGATGCTCAACCGCCTGCGCCACACCGTGAAGCTGCGCACCGATGGCGGCATCAAGACTGGCCGCGACGTGGTGATCGCCGCCATGCTGGGTGCTGAGGAATTCGGCATCGGCACCGCGTCGCTGGTGGCGATGGGCTGCATCATGGTGCGCCAGTGCCACTCCAACACCTGCCCGGTGGGCGTGTGCTCGCAGGATGACGCGTTGCGCGCCAAGTTCACCGGCTCGCCGGAGAAGGTGATCAACCTGTTCAGCTTCATCGCCGAGGATGTGCGGTACATTCTGGCCGAGCTGGGCGCCCGCAGCCTCAACGAGGTGATCGGCCGCACCGATCTGCTGCAACAGGTCAGCCGTGGGTCGGAATTCCTCGACGACCTCGACCTCAACCCGTTGCTGGTCCAGGCCGATCCGGGGCCTCATGCGCGCTATTGCACGCTGGTGGGTCGCAACGAAGTGCCCGAGACGCTGGATGCGCAGATGATCGCCGATGCCGGCGCCTTGTTCGAGCACGGTGAAAAGATGCAGTTGCAATACAACATCCGCAACACACACCGCGCCATCGGCACCAAGCTGTCCAGCAAGATCGTGCGCAAATACGGCATGTTCGGGCTGCAGCCGGGCCACCTCACGGTGCGCCTGCGCGGATCGGCCGGCCAGTCGCTCGGCGCCTTCGCGGTGCAGGGCGTGAAGCTGGAAGTGCTGGGCGATGCCAACGACTATGTGGGCAAGGGGCTTTCCGGCGCTGCCATCGTGGTGCGCCCGGCGCCTTCGTCCACGTTGGTGAGCCAGAACAACACCATCATCGGCAACACCTGCCTGTATGGTGCGACCGCCGGCACGTTGTTCGCGGCGGGGCAGGCGGGTGAGCGGTTCGCGGTGCGCAATTCGGGGGCCATTGCGGTGGTCGAAGGCTGCGGCTCGAATGGCTGCGAATACATGACAGGCGGCACCGTGGTCATCCTCGGGGCGGTGGGCGACAATTTCGGCGCCGGCTTCACTGGCGGACAAGCGTTCATCTACGATCCGGACTATCTGTTCGATCTGCGGGTGAACCCCGAGACGTTGATGTGGCAACGCGTGTCGCATCCGCATTGGTCCGAGACGCTGCGCGCACTGGTGGCGCAGCATGCTGACGAGACCAACAGCCGTTATGCGCGCATGCTGGTGTATGACTGGGATCTGGCGCTGCCGAAGTTCTGGCAGGTCGTTCCCAAGGAATACGCCAAATACCTGCCGGTGCCGCTTGACGAAGTGCAGGCGTTGCGGGCTTAAAAACCACTCGGGCTCGGCTCAATCATCCTGACCGGGGTGGTTGAGTCGATGTCTTGTGTGCTGCCGGGAAAACGGCGATCACGTGGCGGAGACCTGATTTGTCGCAAGAATTAGTTTGTATCGAAATGTCAACAAAATAACCCATGTATTGCAATGATGTTGTTCCGTGTCGCAGCGGATACTCCTTTTGAACCGTTGACGCCGCCGTCTACGGCTTGGCGATTGAGAACGCTGGTGCGATAAGGTGACCATGCGATTTTTGTATCACCTTCCTCTCTCGCCCTATTGCCGAAAGGTGCGTCTCGCGCTCGCGGAAAAGCGACTTCCGGTTGAGTTGCGAACTGAAAAAGCATGGGAGCGGCGCCCGGAGTATTTGTCGCTGAACCCAGCCGGAACGGTGCCCACGTTGCTTGAAGATAGCGGCCTGGCCGTGCCGGAATCGAGTGTGATCTGCGAATATCTCGAAGAGGCCTATCCGGACACGACACTGCTGGGCAACACCCTGGCCGAGCGTGTGGAGGCACGGCGGCTGGTGGCCTGGTTCGACGGCGCCTTCGCCGAGGCGGTGACGACGAATTTGGTGGTCGAAAAATACCTCAAGCGCATGTCCGGCCAAGGTCAGCCCGACGCAGCGGCGTTGCGGCGCAGCTACGGTCATTTGCGTGAGCATATGGGCTATATCGGCTGGTTGGCCGAAACCCGCACCTTTCTGGCCGGAGACACCCTGTCGCTGGCCGACCTCACCGCGGCGGCGCACATCTCGGTGCTGGACTTCCTGGGCGATATCGACTGGACGCAGCACGGACACACTCGCGACTGGTATGCCCGCATCAAGTCCCGCCCCAGCTTCCGCAGCTTGCTGACGGACCGCGTACCGGGCATGTCGCCGCCCGAGCACTACATCAATCTGGATTTTTGAACCGGCAGGTTATTCCGCCGCAGCCCTGATCCATTCTGCGGAGCTTGCGCGGTGGGTGCATGTGCGGTTCCGCCCGCTCGTCTTGGCCTGGTAGAGCGCGCGGTCCGCATGTGCGATGAGGGTTTCAAGCGTGTCGTTCACCCGCAGATCGGCAACCCCTATGCTGACGCTGGCATGTATGGGACGCCCAAGATCGATCGGTTCGTTGGTGAAAATGGTTCGCACCCTCTCGGCGACCGCTTCAGCGCCTTCGGCCGAGGTTTCTGGCATGACCAGTCCAAATTCCTCGCCCCCCAACCGGCCAAAGAAATCCGATTGGCGCATTGTCGCCATGCAGAGGCTGGCGATTCGCTTGATCACGCGGTCTCCGGCTGGATGGCCGTATGCGTCGTTGATGGACTTGAATTGATCGAGGTCGAGGATCGCAAGCGCCATGGGGCGGCTGTAGCGTTGGGCGCGAATGATTTCGCAATGGGCTTTTTCGATCCAGGCGCGCCGCGACAATGCCCCGCTCAACTGGTCTGTGGACGCGATTTTGCGCAGTTCCAATTCGTCCAGGATGAGCTGTGAAAAACTCTCAAGAATGCCAATTTCAATCGCCGTGAATGCACGCGGCGCCGTGTCGATCGCGCAGAGGGTGCCGATATTATACCCATCCGATGTCCGGAGAGGGATCCCGGCATAGCTGCGGATGAAGGGCGCCTTGGTCACCAGGGCGTTTTCAGCAAAGCGCTGATCTTCGAGCGCGTCCGGGACAATAAGGGCAACAGAATTCTGGATCGCGTGGCTGCAGAACGAAACATTGCGGGCCGTCTCGCAGACGTCCAGGCCGCGCCGCGCCTTGAACCATTGTCGCTCACGATCCACCAGCGACACGGCACAGATCGGTACATGCAGGATCTGCTTGACCAGATTAAGGATGTTTTCGAAGGGCGCTTCTTCAGGGGTGTCCAGAACCTCCAATCGGTTCAATGCCTGAATGCGGCCGTCTTCGTCATTGAGCTTCAAGTTGAAAGTCATGTGCATACTCGTTGAGCGTTATTGTCGTGAATACATTTAGTTGCTAAAAAACAACAAAAAATATCCTCGCTCAGGAGGAGCATGGTCTGTGAAACCACGCTGTTGGGGTAAAGGGCATTCTGACTCCACCGGCTCTGTGTGGGTCCGAAAATAATTTTCGATGGTTAAAAAATGATAAAGCCTAAATGCCGAAGCGGAAGCCATCATGCACCAAAACGCCGGATCGCCGCAGCCGGTGATGGCTGCGGCAGGCTGGGTCAGCCGGCGTCCAAAATCCGGAGGCTGTAGCTGGCCTCCAGCACAGCGCCTGGTTCGAGTTGGGTGATGCCGGGCTTGGCGTTGAACGGTCCGTCCCAGTCCAGCGGGCTCGACATGCCGGACCACGGCTCCAGGCACAGAAAGTCGCCATCCGGCCGCATCCAGATTCCGAATGATGGAAAGCCCTTCCAGCCCATTTCCAGCCCCGGTGCGCCAGGGGCGGTGTAGCGCACCCAGTGGCTGGCCGGGCTCGGCAGGATGAGCGCGTCGGTGACGAACAGATCCTCGTTCAAGGCCAGAACCCGGTCCTGGATCACGCTCTGATGGATCGCAGGCCCCAACAGGCCGCCGGACACGCGCGGCATCGGCTGCGGCTCGTCATGTTCGAACGTCAGGATATGCGCCTCCTTCGCCACGCCGTTCGTCAGCGGCCAGCGAAACGCCGGATGCGCGCCCATGCTGACGGGCAGGGTCTCGTCGCCGGTGTTGGTGGCGCGATAGGCCACCGTCAGCGCGCCATCGTCGATGGAGAAGGTCAGGTCGAACTGGAAGGCGAACGGATACAACGCCCGGCTGGTGGCGTCGTCGCGCAGCGTGAGACGGCACATGTGTTCGGTGCGTTCACTGACGGTGAACAACCGGTCCCGGGCAAAGCCGTGCTGCGTCATGCGGTAATTCTGGCCGCCATGCATCAGCCGGTCGTTCTTCATGCGCCCGACGACGGGGAACAGCACCGGCGCGTGGCGCGGCCAGGCGGGGCCGGCCTGCCACATCATCTCATGGCCATCGGCGCCGTGAAACGAGCACAACTCAGCGCCCAGCGTCAGGATGGTGGCCGAGATGCCGTCACGTGTGATTGTGTGGCGATCCATCGTGGTCGGGTTCCTTGTCATGATCTTTCTCACCGGCTTGCGCCGCCGGCCGTCTGGCCCTGCCGATCCTAGCGCGGATCCGCAAGAATTTCCGCTGTCTCTGCCGCTTGTGCGCGGTTTGGCTGAAATGAGCTTTACCACGCCGGTGACATTTCTGGTCGGTGAGAACGGCTCGGGAAAATCCACTCTTCTCGAAGGCATCGCCGCCGGTGTGGGCGCCGTGGCGGTCGGCGGCCATGATTTGCAGCGCGACCCAAGCCTGGCGGCGGCACGGCGTCTGGCCGGGGCGTTTCTGTTTGCGCGCAGGCGTCATGCCCGCACCCGCATGTTCCTGCGGGCCGAGGATGTGTTCGGCTTCACCAACCGCGTTGCCGCCTCCATGCAAGATCTGACGCAGGACGAGGATGAACTGGCCGCCAGCCTGCCCCAGGGATATGGTCGTCAAATCGCGACCGGCGCTGTGCGCGGGCAGCGCAACGCGCTTGTGGGAAGCTATGGCGCCGATCCGGACGGCCGCTCCCACGGCGAAACCTTCCTGGCGGTGCTGCGACGCCGGATCGTGCCGAACGGACTGTATCTGCTGGACGAGCCGGAAGCGCCGTTATCCCCCACCCGCGTGCTGGCGCTGATTGCCGAGCGCGTGGCGCAGGGCTGCCAGTTCATTATCGCCACGCATTCGCCGATCCTGATGGCGCAACCCGACTCCACCATTCTGTTGGTCGAGAACGGGCGCCTGGTGCGATGCGACTGGACGGACATGGAGCATGTCCGTGTGACACGGGCCTTTCTGGCCGATCCGCAGGCCGCCTTGGCAAAGCTGCTCGGTTAAAGGTTGAGAAGCCGCTTTTCCGGCGCTACCACGGAGGAATGAATACGCGCGCAAAACCCACGCTTCGCCCGAACAATCCCAATTTCGGCTCCGGCCCCTGCGCCAAGCGCCCGGGCTGGCAGCTTTCGGCGCTGGACGGCGCCCTGCTCGGCCGTAGCCATCGCGCACCCGCCCCGAAGGCGCGCATCACCGCCGTGATCGACCGTTCAAAGGCGCTGCTCGGCATGCCGCAGGACTGGCGCCTCGCGGTGGTGCCCGGATCGGACACCGGGGCGGTGGAGATGGCGCTGTGGTCGCTGCTCGGGCCGCGCCCGGTGGATATTTTGTCATTCGAGACGTTCTCGGCGGCCTGGGCCACCGACATCGTCAAGCAGCTTCGCCTGAAAGACGCGCGCGTGCTGTCGGCCCCGTTCGGCGCCCTGCCGGATCTGGCGGCGGTGAACCCTGCGCATGATGTGGTGCTCGCCTGGAACGGCACCACCTCCGGCGCCCGCATCGCCAGCGGCGATTGGATCAGCGCGGAGCGGGAAGGGCTTGTGATCTGTGACGCCACCTCGGCTGCCTTCGCGATGGATTTGCCGTGGGACAAGCTGGATGTCGTCACCTGGTCCTGGCAGAAAGTGCTGGGCGGCGAGGCGGGGCACGGCATGTTGGCCTTGTCGCCGCGCGCCGTGGCGCGGCTGGAAAGCCATGTGCCATCCTGGCCGATGCCAAAAGTGTTCCGTCTCACCAGCGGCGGCAAGCTGAACGAATCGCTGTTTCGCGGTGACACGCTCAACACCCCCAGCATGCTCTGCGTGGAAGACGCGCTGGACGGCCTCGCCTGGGCCGAACGGCTCGGGGGCCTGCCGGCGTTGATCGCCCGCAGCGAAGCCAATCTCAAAACCATTGCAGATTGGGAGGCAGGCAGCGACTGGGCCCAGTTCCTGGCCACCTCGCCGGGCATCCGCTCACCCACGGCCATCTGCTTGCGCATCGTCTCGTCATGGTTCCTGGAACTGGACCTCGCTGGCCAGACCAAGGCGGCCAAGGCCATGACGACCCTGCTGGAACAGGAAGGCGCTGCGTTCGACATCGCGTTCTACCGTGATGCGCCGCCGGGCCTGCGCATCTGGGGCGGCGCCACCGTGGAGGCGTCCGATATCGCGGCGCTGCTGCCGTGGCTGGACTGGGCGCATCAAGAGGTCGCCACAGCCTTCAGGGCCGTGTGATGCTGCAACTGCTCGCTGTCCTGCTGGCAGCGGCAGTGCCGTGCGTGTCGCTGTCGCGTTTTCTCGGCTTTGGCAGCGTGCTCGGCTACCTCGTGGCCGGGGCGCTGGTTGGGCCATCAGGCGCCGGGCTGGTGTTCGACGTCGATCAGATCTCCGAGGTGTCGGAACTCGGCGTGGTCATGCTGCTGTTCCTGATCGGCCTCGAATTACGGCCGCAGCGGCTTTGGGTGATGCGCCGCTCCGTGTTCGGGCTGGGCACGGCGCAGGTGGCGCTGACCACGGCTGTGCTGGCGGCGGTGGTGCATGCGGCGGGTATCGACTGGCCGGGCGCCGTGGTGCTCGGCGTCGGCCTGTCCCTGTCATCCACGGCCATCACCCTGCCGCTGTTGGCCGAGCGCGACCTGCTGGGCGCACCGGCCGGGCGGGACGGCTTTGCGGTGCTGCTGCTGCAGGATCTGGCGTTCATCCCGCTGGTGGCCCTCGTGCCGTTGCTGGGCGGTGGCGTGGAGACGGCCAAGGCGCTGGTCGGGAATGTCCCGTGGATACAGGTGTTGAAGGCCATCGGCGCGGTGGGCGTCATTCTGCTGGGCGGTCGGTTTCTGTTGCCACGGGTGTTTCGGGCGATCGGCGGCGCCAAGACCCCGGAAGTGTTCACCGCCACAGCTTTGCTGATCGTGATCGGCACCGCGTTCCTGGCCGACGCGGCTGGATTGTCGATGTCGCTCGGCGCGTTTCTGGCAGGCGTGCTGCTGTCCAACTCACCCTATCGTCATGAATTGCAGGCCGATATCGAGCCGTTCGAAGGCCTGCTGCTGGGCTTTTTCTTCATGTCGGTGGGAATGTCCGCGGAACTGCGCCTGGCTGTCTCCGAGCCATGGCTGATCCTGTCCGGTGTGGGTGTGCTGGTCGTGGTCAAGTTCGCCACCGGGTTTGTGCTGGACCGCGTCTCCGGCCGCGACCGCCGCAACGCGCTGCAATTCGCCCTGGTTCTGGCGCAGGGCAGCGAATTCAGTTTTGTGCTGTTCGCCACAGCCGTCGGCGTGGGCGCGCTGTCGCATGCGTTGGCAGACCGCGCCACCTTGATCGTGGCCCTCTCGATGGCCGCCACCCCGGTGCTGTTCGCGCTGTCCGAGCGCTTCCTGATCCCGGCGATCAGCTGGAAACGGCCGCCGGATTACGACGTGATCGACACCAGCGGCGCGCCGGTGATCATCTGCGGCTTTGGTCGTGTCGGCCAGATTGTGGGTCGTGTGCTGAAGATGCAGGGAATCGACTTCACGGCCCTGGAACAGGACGCCGATCAGGTGGAGGTGGTGCGCAACTTCGGCAGCAAGGTCTATTTCGGCGACCCCAGCCGGCTTGATCTGCTGCGCGCGGCAGGGGCGGGGTCAGCGCGCCTGATGGTCGTGGCCTTGTCCGACATGGACCAGACGCTGGAAGTGGTCAGCCTGGCCCAACGCCATTTTCCCCATCTGCGGCTGCTGGTGCGCGCCCGCAATCGCCGCCATGTGCATCTGTTGATGGACCGTGGCGTGACGGACATCGTGCGCGAGACGTTTCATTCCAGCCTGCGCCTGACCGAGATGACGCTGGAGGCGCTGGATATTAAAACAGCCGAGGCGCGCAGGTCGATCGAGCTGTTCCGTACCCATGACGAACAGGCGCTTGTGGATGCCTTCGCCGTCTACAAGGACGAGGGCAGGCTGATTCAAAGCGCCAGGGATGCGGCGTCCGAACTCACCAGCGTTTTCGAGGCAGACCGCTCCAGCCGGGCCAAAACCCGTCCGTAATGGCCGCCAAACTCGGTATGCGCCGGGTCCGTAACAGGTAGAGCGGCCATGGTGGTTTGTCGCGGGCAGAGCGGGTGCTATAGGCGCTCTCGCATCAGGCTGAAAGCGCATGACCGAAGACCTTCCCCCCAATCCCGCCCTCCTCCCCGCCGGGCTGCGCGACATGCTGCCGCCGGATGCCGAAACCGAGGCATCGGCGGTGGAAGCCGTGATGGACGCGTTCGCAGGCCACGGCTATCAGCGCGTCAAGCCGCCGCTGATGGAGTTCGAGGACAGCCTGCTGGCGGCCACCGGCTCGGCCATGTCCGACCAGGTGTTCCGCCTGATGGACCCTGACACGCACCGCATGATGGCGATTCGCGCCGACATGACGCCGCAGATCGCCCGCATCGCCGCAACCCGATTGGTGCATGCTCCGCGTCCGCTGCGGCTGTCCTATGCCGGTCAATGCCTGCGCGTGCGCGGTTCGCAACTCGACCCTGATCGTCAGGTGGCCCAGGCAGGAATCGAATTGATCGGCCCGGACAGCCCGCAGGCCGATGCCGAAATCGTGGCCGTCGGCGCCGAGGCGCTGGCAGGATTGGGCCTCACACGGCTGAGCATCGACCTCACGATGCCGCCGCTGGTGCCCACATTACTCGAAGAAAGCGGCATGTCGCCGGTCGATCGCAGCCTTCTGGCCCGTGCACTGGACCGTAAGGACGCGGCCGGCGTCGCCCAGCATGGCGGCGCGTTGGCGGCAACCTTGACCGATCTCCTGCTCGCCGCGGGCCCCGCCGCGCGCGCCTTGGCCGCGTTGGATGCGGCGACCCTCACACCCGGCGCCCGCGCCTTGGCAACCCGCCTCGCTGAGACGGTCGCCGCCATCCAGGCCCGCGTTCCCGGCTTGAAGCTGACCGTTGATCCGGTTGAGTTCCGTGGCCTGAAATACCACACCGGCGTCTGCATGACCGTCTATGCGCCCAACAGCCACGAGGAGCTTGGCCGTGGCGGTCGCTATCTGTGCGGCGACAATGAGGCGGCCACCGGCCTGACTATCTATCCGGACGCCGTTCTGCGAACTGCCCCGGCGCGGCAGCCCAAAATTCGGGTCTATGTGCCCGTCGGCAGCGATGCCGCCCATTTGCGGTCGGCCGGCTACGCGACCGTGGCCGCCTTGACGAACGACACCGATCCCGCAGCCGAGGCCGCACGCCTTGGCTGCACCCATGTTTTGATCGAGGGCGCGCTCATGTCCCTCGCAGCGGAGTAGAGCAATGGCCAACGTGACCGTTATCGGTGCGCAGTGGGGCGACGAAGGCAAGGGAAAGGTCGTGGACTGGCTCGCCAGCCGCGCCGATCTCGTGGTGCGCTTTCAGGGCGGGCATAACGCCGGCCACACCCTCGTGGTGGGCAACCAGACCTATAAGCTGTCGCTGCTGCCCAGCGGGCTGGTGCGCGGCAAGATGGGTATCATCGGCAACGGCGTGGTGATCGACCCCGAGGCGCTGCTGTCCGAGATCGAGCGCGTGCGCGGCCAGGGCCTGACCGTGACGCCCGAGACGCTGCGCATCGCCGAGAACGCCATCCTGATCCTGCCGCTGCACGCGGCGATCGACCGTGCGCGTGAGGCTGCCCGCGGCGAGCGCAAGATCGGCACCACCGGTCGCGGCATTGGCCCGGCCTATGAGGACAAGGTGGCCCGCCGCGCCATTCGCGTGTGCGATCTGGCCGAGCCCGAGACTTTGTCGGAGAAGCTCGACGAGCTGCTGCTGCACCACAACACGCTGCTCGCCGGCCTGGGTGCGCCAACCTTCGAGAAGCAGGCGCTGCTCGACCTGCTGCTGGGTTATGCGCCCAAGATCCTCCCTTATGCCGAAGCGGTATGGGAACGGCTGGACGAAGCCCGCCGCGCCGGCAAGCGCATTCTGTTCGAGGGCGCCCAGGCGGTGATGCTGGATGTCGATCACGGCACCTATCCGTTCGTGACCAGCTCCAACACCGTGGCCGCCACCGCCGCCAGCGGCTCGGGCTTTGCCCCCTCGGCGCTTGGTTTCGTGCTCGGCATCGCCAAGGCCTATTGCACCCGCGTCGGCTCCGGCCCGTTCCCCACCGAGCTTTCGGACGAGATCGGCCGTGGCCTGGGCGAGCGCGGCCGTGAGTTCGGCACCGTGACCGGCCGCCCGCGTCGCTGCGGCTGGTTCGATGCGGCGTTGGTGCGTCAGGCGGTGAAGGTCGGCGGCATCCACGGCATCGCGATGACCAAGATCGACGTGCTGGACGGCCTGCCGGAGCTGAAGATCTGCACCGGCTACACCATCAATGGCGAGACCTTCTCCCACCTGCCGGCCGCCATGCGGGCGCAGGCGGCGGCCCAGCCGATCTATGAGACG
This sequence comes from Acetobacteraceae bacterium, assembly GCA_040399685.1. GTDB lineage: Bacteria > Pseudomonadota > Alphaproteobacteria > Acetobacterales > Acetobacteraceae > CAIQQQ01. The sequence continues at coordinate 865 of JBBART010000010.1, read as the reverse complement.
CTTCCTGGCTGGTCTGGCACCACCCGTGGCGCACGGACCTACGGGGAGTTGCCTGCCGAGGCGATTAAATATGTGCGCCGGATCGAGGAGCTGATCGAGGCGCCAGTGACGCTGCTTTCCAACGGTCCTGAGCGTGACGACACTATTTTGATGCGTGATCCGTTTGAAGGTTAGGGCAGCCACGCTGACCTAAAATGTCAGGCGGGGTTTACAAACGCCCCGGATCAGGTAATCAAGCTGTCAGTGTTTAGATGTGGATGCGGGGAGCGCGTTTCCCTGCATCCCGCCGACAGGAGAGGTCGATGAACGGCGCAGACATGCTTCAAAGGCAGTCCGACGATGTGATTCTGTGCTTCTCCGCCGCGCGGCGACGGACGGTGACTCACCGGTTCAGAATTGGTGACCGGATAACGGCGCTGAGTTGGGCGAAATCGGCGGAACAACTCGGACTCACCAAGTTGGTGTTCGAGGCTGCGGCCGACATGGGCGATTGCGATGCGGGTGAGTTTATCCTGATCTATGCTCGGGACGCCGCATGGTCCAGTTGGGGAATCGGCTGCAATGCCAGTGGCATGATGCTGTGGCATGCGGCACGCGGCACCACGATCGGCCAGTTCCCCAATCTGGGGGCCGCTTTGGCGCGAATTGGCACGATCATCGCCCAACCAGCCTGATTTCCGCCCCTGGTATTTCGTCCGTTCTTTCGAATTTGTTCATCTTTTCTGCCCAATATCGGTGCATCAACCGACATTGGAACGATGGTCGATATACTCGCCCGAGAGACACGCCTGGCCGCCAGTGATCTCCTGATGTCAAACAGCGTCGAAAAGTTTCCAGGTAACAGCGTCCAAAAGTTTCCAGTTGG
>JBBART010000009.1:0-154797 GCA_040399685.1 Acetobacteraceae bacterium | reverse complement strand
CTATCCGTCGTCAGTGCGTTCATCTGGACATGCTGAATGTCAACGCGCTCTAGGCGCGCGGCCACTGACAGGCAATGGGACAGGCTTGACCACACCATATCAGAACGATCTGCTGGCCATCGCACCACAAACTCCTTAAGGATATATGAACATTCCGGTTAAGGCGTTTATGTGATGATGGATCGGCCATGTGACAGCGCGACCGTTATCAGGGGCGACGCGTGAAGGTCCTTCACGTGATTGCCTCGGTCGATCCCAGAGGGGGAGGGCCCATCGAAGGCGTATTTTCGAGCTCCGCCGTATGGTTGGCGCATGGCCGCGAACGCCATATTTTGTCCTTGGACAATCCCAACGCCCCATGGGTCGCGAACGCGCCGGTGCCGGTATTCGCTGTTGGTGCCACCGGGCTTTGGTATCGGCTGCTCCGTAGCATCTGGCCTTTGCTTCGGTATGGCTACACCCCGCGCCTCACCAGTTGGTTGAAGGCGCACGCCCAGGATTACGATGCCGTTATCATCAATGGGTTGTGGAATTACGCATCCTATGGCAGCTGGCGGGCGTTGCACCGGTTGGATGTCCCGTATTTCGTGTTTACCCACGGTATGCTCGATCCTTGGTTCAATCGGGCCTATCCGACCAAAACATTTTTCAAGACGATCTTTTGGAAGTTGTTCGAACACAAGGTTCTGCGCGATGCGCGCGGCGTGATGTTCACCTGCGATGAAGAACGCGAACTCGCCCCCCAGTCGTTTTCGCCTTACCAGGCTCGCGAGCATGTCATTGGGTATGGCACCCGCGATATTGGCGGCGACGCTGATGTTCAGCGAAGCGCGTTCGCGGCACGGTTGCCGCACTTGGGCGAACGGAAGTTTATCCTCTTTTTAAGCCGCATTCATCCCAAGAAGGGCATTGATCTGCTCATCAAAGCCTTCGCCCGCCATGCGTCAGATTTCCCGGATATCGATCTGGTGATCGCTGGCCCGGACAGTGACGGCCTGAAAGGCGAGCTGCAAAAGCTGACGAACGAGCTTGGTGTCAGCGCTCGCACTCATTGGCCAGGAATGCTGTCGGGAGACGCCAAATGGGGCGCTTTTCGGTCTGCCGAGTTCTTCGCATTGCCATCACACCAGGAGAATTTTGGCATTGTGGTGGCCGAGGCGATGGCGCTGTCCAAGCCGGTTCTTATCACCAACAAGGTCAATATCTGGCGGGAGATCGAAGCGGACGGGGCGGGGATCGTCGTCAACGACGATGTTGAGGCGATTGCCACGGGCTTGCATGACATGTGCACGCTTTCGCCTGCCGAACGCGAGGCAATTGGCCATCAGGCACGCGCCTGTTTCCAAACCCGCTATGATCTGGAGCAAAACGCTATGCATCTGCTGTCCCTGATAAAATCCCTGTCGGCTGAATTACTCATCCCCGCCGCAAACGCTTAGGCCGATCATTTCGAAACACCCCATTGGCGTAACTCCTCTTTGGACAGCCAGTGAATCGAATGATTGGGTGTGGCGAGCATGGTCTGAACAATGCTCTTGGGCGTTCCGAAGCTGGACATAAGATCGCCCATCGCCTGATCGACCACGGGCCCTGCATCGGAACGATGCACGCCAATTCGGCCGTCGCGCCCAATGGAACGGTGGGTCCCTGCGCTAAACGCCAGCGCACAGGCGCTTGCACACCGGCTCTCCGTGCGCGTGTCAGCGCGGCGTGTGCTGATCAACCCCGCCATCCGGGCGGCTGGGGCGACGAGGCCGCCATCGCTGTCAAGTACAACGAGGGTGTGGTCGTCTATCAGCCGAGAGAACTCGGCGTAGCTGTCCCTGTCGATAAAACCAGTGACGCGCACAGTGGCCGAATCCCGCGTCACGTAAGTGCAGCCAGTGACCAGCAAGACCCACAGCGCCAGTGAGACGGGAAGGCCAACAATGATGCCGCGGAATAATTTCACGCCCAGGTCTGCCTGCGCCTGGCAGTGCCTGGTAACGGCCTCGTTAAAACGGCCCCAACACCGGTTCGGTGTGGGGCGCGAGAGAGGCCGCAGGTCCCTGGCGGACAAGCGACGTTTACGATGCAGCCCCGCATGGACGTCTCTCCGGAACAGATTAGTGGGAAGTGTTGGAAGCCGTTTGTTGTCAGATCAAGCACGCAGGCGGAGTAGGGCCGCCCCAAAGGCCTGCCCTGCTCAAACTACCGAGGAGACCCTTAAGAAAACGTTTAACCCAGCGCAGGTGTGCGATTGGTGGGGGCGGATGGCGGCACTTCGGCAGAAACACCCTCAACATTACGAAACGGAGCTGCTGTTCTTTACGAAAAAAGAACATTTAACTACAAATATATACAAATTCTATAGTTGCCACTTTCTGATGATATATCATTCAACAAGCTCGATATGATCAGAGCGCGAAGGCATGCTCTGGCATCTGCGCTCACCGTTCGGAGCGTTGCGTATGCCGGCGGCCTGCCGTGTCCACTGATGTGGTTCGTTTCAGTGGGCGTGGAAAAGCTGGCTGTTTTTGTTAATAAAAAGTTTACTCTCCGTTACCGGACTGCTACGCACACAACTGACACTTTAGGGTCATGCGAACGTTCTCCATGTCGAAAAGCCTGCGATGTGGCGGCAGGTCGAAATGAATTGGTGAAGTAGATAACGTTTTCGTGATCGATCTGTCGATGCATGCGATTGTGTTTTGGTGCGTGAGGGGGCGGTCGTCAGTTCGTTGCCCATTGGCTATTGTGCTGGCTGAGAATGGGTTGGTTCATAAAAACTCTTCTGGCGTCATGTGTGTTTGAAAAGCGTCAGGCAACCTGCCTTTTGCCATGTCGATAAGTGGAGCCTTGCAAATGAACCAGTCTTTCCGCGTGTGCCTCCTTGCCAGCACGGCCGTCATCTTCGCAGGGCTTGGCTCAGCGACATCAAATGCCGCGACGGTGGCTGGCGTTGAGGAGGTCAAGGGCGCGATTGACAGCGTTGAGCGCAGCAAGGCGGACCCCTTCGCCAAAGGCGAGGAAAAAAAGTTTGGTGTCGTTGCGGGGGAGTGGGTCATTCTCCCCGAGCTGACCGTCGGCACGCTTTACAATGACAACGTTTATGCGTCGCGCACCAACACCAAGGGCAGCTGGGGTGGGGTGATCCGGCCCGGGGTTAATCTCAAGCGGACAACCGGAATTCACAATACGACGATTTCGCTGGTTGGTGAGGCGAACGCGCTTCCGAACGTCAAAGGGGCGGATACATTTTCGGGCGCTGCAAACCTGACGCATGCATATGAAATCGATCGTGGTCTTAATATTATCTATCAGGGCGGCGTGTCGCGGAGTCAGGACCAGGTGAGTGCGGTCAGCGCCACGGGTGCGGGTGGTGGCGCGAATTCGGTTTTTGTAGAGCCGGTAAGCTACGTCACATACTCCAGCTCGCTGGCGGTGAACAAGAATTTCAGCCAGGCGTTTGTTTCTGCCGGTGCGGACGTGTCTGATGCCCTCTACGACAATGCTCGGACAACCAGCGGCGCAACGTTGTCGCAGAGCAGCCGCGATCTCCTGCAATATTCCACCCATGCGCGCGCGGGCTTCCGGTTCCTGTCGGATGGTTACGCATTCGTGGAGCCGAAGGTGACCCAGTATGATTTCGGCACCGGCGTCCCGGCGACGGGTTATACGGTGATCGGTGGCGTTGGCACGGATCGTCTCAGCCTGTTTCGCGGTGAGGTGTTTGGCGGCTATCAGGTTGTCAACCGGGGCAGCGGTGCTATCGGAAACCGTGATCTGTCCGGCGTCACGTTTGGCGGGCGAGTGTCATGGACGCCAACGCGCGATCTCATCGCCAGCGTAACGGCGGACCAATCGATCACACCTTCAACCGTGCTCTCCGGTTCTGTTGGTACCTTGACAAAATCAGATACTGTCACGGCCGTTGCGACGTATAACTACTCAACAAAAATAGATCTTTCGACCAACGCCGCTTATAGCGCCGTTAAGTATTCCGGTAGCGCGCGTAACGACAAGATCTCGCGTTTTGGTTTCAATAGCACATATTACCTAACCGACTCTGTCGGTGTTCGTTTTGAGTATAATTTTTCGAAAATTAACTCTAACCAGCCTGTGTTTGACTACAACAAGAACGTCGCGATTTTGGGTTTGCACATGCGTATATAATCCGCAGGCAGCTTGCATATCGTTATGAGTCGGTATGACTAAGGGGCGTCATTCGTTTCGCCGAAAAGAATTTTGGTAGTATATCCATGTTGTGGAGACATTCTCGGTTTGTTGGTGTGATCTCTGTATTCGTTTTTTTGGATATCGTTTCTGTATTTTTGCCTGGTATTTTAATCGATGGGTTCTATCTCGGTCAATTTTGGAGTGGGTCTGAATTTGGCATGTCTGCGTTGCTGGGTGTGGTATCGGTCATGCTCTATGCGATGGCGGGCGCATATCGCTCAGCCGCTCTGGCGAGGCCGCAAAAGTTTGCGATGATTCGAATTGGCGTTCTTCTTTGTGTTTGGTCGACCGTACTCATCATAACCTTCGGGCTTAAGCGCTCTGGGGATCTATCGCGTATTTGGATTTTCTTATGGATGTTTTCGTCCGCGGCTATTGTTTGCTTAGGGGCGAGCATCCTGGCGATTCTGTACCGTCAAACCGACGTGCTCTCTGTGCTGCAAAATAAATATGTCCATATTCAGACCCGAGGTGGGGTCAATCGTGGTGCAAGCTGCCTTGAATTTAACCAGCCAAGCGCCATCGTGCAGAGGAAAGTAAGCATAAATATTGAAGATGCTTTTCTGCGCGTGGATGAAGAGATAAGGGCTGGAAACCATATAATACTATCTCTGCTAGACTCAGAACTTAGCAGTTTCATGTCGGGTGTGTCTAAGTTTCGCCTTGCTGGCGTGGATGTGTTTTTAGATGTCTGCCTGGAGAGCTCGTGTCAGATTGGAAGCGGGTTAGAGTTTTCCCGCCTGCCGTTGATCCATATCATTCGTCGGCCGATGGGCGACATTGATCTTGCGGTAAAAAGATTAATGGACATCGCGCTTGCGTCTTTTGTGATTGCGCTTCTTCTCCCGCTTCTGGTCTTCATCAGTGCCCTGATTCTGCTGGAAGACGGCCGCCCGATATTTTTCCGGCAGCCGCGAAAAGGCTTCAGGCAGGGCGTTTTCGAAGTCTGGAAGTTCCGCACCATGAGAGCCAAAGACAGTGACCTCGGTGCCGTAAGGCAAACGTCATGCGATGATGAGCGCATCACTAAAATTGGGCGGTTTCTGAGGGATTCGGGTCTCGACGAACTCCCGCAACTGTTCAACGTTCTCCAAGGAAAAATGTCCATCGTTGGCCCACGGCCGCATGCATTGCAGATGTCGGTGGGGGGCGTCCCCGTCGGGGAGTTGGTCAAGGAATACGCAAACCGGCATAATATCAGGCCTGGAATCACGGGGTTGGCGCAGGTGCGCGGTTTCCGTGGGCCTGTGCACGATGTGGTGCACCTACAATCCAGAGTAGAATCCGATATCGAATATATCGAGCGTTGGAAACCTTCGCTCGACTTGTGGATCATGTTTAAAACGATCGGTATTGTGCTGGGCGGGATGTCGCTCAGCCAGGCACGTGAGAAGGTGAGCTAGTTATGTTTGCAAAGCGTTTGTTGCCACTAATCGGGGTGCTTTGCCTGGCGCTCGCATCCTGTTCGTCCACCAGAACATCTGGTGATCCGGCGCTGGCTGGGGCTGAAGAGGCGATCAAGGTCGAAGATTTCAAGCTGGCCTCTGGCGACAAAATTCATCTTTCAGTGTTTGGCGAAGATACCATTTCCGGCGATTATGATGTTGATACTGAAGGATTTATCTCCGTGCCATTGGCCGGCATGGTGAAGGCGGACGGTCTGCGTAAGGTAGATCTGGGAAAGGCCGTGTCCGCCAATCTCGCAGGTCTGTTGAGGAGCCCGCGGGTCACTGTCACAATTGTCAGCTTCAGGCCTTTTTATATTCTGGGTGAGGTCGAGAAGCCTGGTGAATATCAATTCCGCAGCGGGCTGAATGTTGCCAGCGCGATGGCAATTGCCGGCGGTGCTACATATCGGGCGAGCAAGGATGCGGTCTTGATCCAGCGTGGCGGCATAGGCGATTTCAAAGAGTATTCGATGTCCCCGGCAATCAAGGTCTACCCTGGCGACCTGCTCAAAATTCCGCAGCGATTTTTCTGATATCCTGATGGCTGCCGAACGCATACCCCAAGAGCGGGGAGGACTATGGCGTCGCTCGCTTCAACTGGGTTGGGGAAATGTGGTGCCCCGCGGGTGCGGCGGGTTTCTTGAGGTGTTCGGATGACTGCCATACTAGAACGGTCGATGATCGGGATCTGGCGATGGTTGATGGGGCGCGAACAGGTGAGAACTCAAAGCGCAAAATCTGCAATCGACAGAAATAGCCATCTGTGCTCAGCCGATGGTAAAAACCCGTTTGTCGTTACGGATGCCAGTGGCGCCCAGAGAAAGCCGATATTGGCGCATGGAGCGCGAATATATGTTGTGGGCGACATCCATGGTGAGCTGAAGATTCTTGATGGTGTGATAAACAAAATCATATCCGATAGCGTTCGATCGCCGACCACAAGAATATATACTGTGTTTGTGGGTGACTACATCGATCGTGGACTTGAGAGTCGATCTGTTATCGACCGTATTATCAGTGAGCCTGGGATTGGAACAAAAATTGCCCTGATGGGAAACCATGAGGACATGATGCTGTGCGCCTTGGACGACGTCGCCTCCATGAAAGATTGGTGTGCGGTCGGAGGTGTTCAGACCATGTTTTCCTATGGGGTGGATGTTCGAGAAGTCATGGTGGGCCGTGGCTATGAGGCGGCCCAGGCAGCTTTGGCGGCGGCTTTGCCTGACGCGCACGGAGCGTGGCTGCGCGGCTTATTGCTGCACCACGAAGTCGGCGATTATTTTTTTTGTCACGCAGGAATAGATCCCGACAGATTAATCATAGATCAAACGAACTCCGATCTTCTGTGGATACGGCAAAAATTCACCAGCGATAAGCGGGTCTATTCTAAAATAATCGTGCACGGTCATTCGCCTGTCGAGCAGGTTGATGTGAGGCATAATCGGATAAATGTAGATACTGGGGCCTTTTTCACAGGCAATTTAGCTTGCATTGCCTTGGACGAGAGTGGTATTCGGTCTCTAGATACGAAATAGTTACGTCAAGTCAAGGGTTGGGTGTGTGATGTTGTTTCGTCATAGATGTGTGGTGCTCGTGGCTCTCACCTTGTTGGCTCCCGTCACTGCGCGCCCTGTTGTGGCGCAGGCGACTGCGGTAGATGCGCCCGCTTTGTGTGCGACTGACGCGGCAGTTGCGGTGGCTGCTCTCGTTGCGCAGTTTCCACAGGGCGGCGCAGACCTTTCGGCTGCAATCGCGACGTTAATTGCAGCGCAACCCGAAACGGCCGCGGCTATTATTGCTGCGGCCAACGCCGCGTCCCCAGCCGTTGCGAGTGCCATGGCGTCGGGCATGGCGCAAGGTGTCGCCGTTCTTGCGACCACTTCGCCCGTAGCTGCGCAGTCCATCCGTGCGGCAGTGTCGCAGTCTGGCAATGCAAGTTTCGCCACTGGATTTGCCGTCGCCTTTACTGTCGCTGTCGCGCAGGTATCTGCAGCCCAGGCTTCCTTGCAGGCTGCGACAACGACGGCCGCCAATACGACCCAGGCCACCACACCTAACGTGCTTGCGAGCCCGAATTAATATTGGGTTATGTGTTGCCAGGCGTGATCGATGTGCTTGGGTGTCTGCATTCGAACTGGGGCGGTCTTGTTGATGAGTGGTGTGGTGCTTGCCGGTGCGGAGAGCAAAAAGTTTTCCTGGGCGTCGAATTTTGAATCCTGGTTGTATTTTGTGTTCATTGCTTGTCTGGCCATCACGCCGCTTTGGTTGGGCGGAAATCGTCTGATATCGTGGGGTGCTCATGCCGTTTTGTTTGGTGGAGTGCTGATTTTTCTTGAGATTGGGCTTTTGATCTCCGGTCGGGGTCACAGTGTCGGCCTTTATCACATTCGCCTGCCCGCTATCCTCATCGGTGTGGTGTTGGCCTGGATTGTTTTGCAAATCGCAGGGATCGTGCCTGCGAGTTGGATGCATCCAATTTGGTCGCTCGCGTCCGGTGTGCTGGGTGAGCCCTTGACTGGAAGTATCTCTGTGAACCGAGAGCTTACTGTTCTCGCTTTGGTTCGACTTCTCACGGCCGTTGCGGTGTTTTGGTTGTCGCTCCAGTTATGCCGTGAGCCGAAACGGGCGAACCGGATTTTGTTTGATATTGCGATCATTGGGTTCGCATATGCCGCTTATGCGATATTCTCGCTGGCCATCGCGCCTGACTATCTTCTTTGGATCAAGAAAACGTCCTACGTCGGCTATGCGACCGGAACGTTCGTGAACCGCAATTCTTTTGCCTCGTTTGCTGGTGTCACGTTGCTGGCCGCTATTGGCGTGATCGTAAGGCTGTTCCGGCGCGAGGTCGATCGCGGCGCTGATGGTTGGCGGCGGGTTTTGGCAAAAGCGATTGAAGCGATGGGCGGCCGGGGCGCGTTCTTGCTTGTAACGATTTTCACGATCGTGGTGGCGCTGTTGCTCAGCGGTTCTCGCGCCGGAATCTCAGCGACCTTGCTTGGTGTGTTCGTGATGGCAACGCTGCTGTCTGCCCGCAAAGAACGCCGTCGGGCGGGACAGGTTGGTACGATTTTGATGGCCTGCGCGGTTATTCTCGGGGCTTTTCTCAGTTATGGTGATGTATTTGTCGGGCGGCTTGACTCGTTGACGCAGGATGCGGGTGGCCGCTTGGCCGCTTATCATATTGTCATCGCATCAATCAACGATGCATCCATACTTGGGTTTGGCTATGGAACGTTCCAGGACGTGTTTCCGATGTATCGCGAGGGCAGCGTTGGCCTTTTCAATGTTTGGGACAAGGCACATAACTCATATCTGGAGATTTTTCAGGGGCTTGGGTTTGTGTTCGGCAGCGCATTCCTGGCAGGAATCGGGCTGCTGGTTTTTCGCTGCGCACAGGCCGCGGTCCTGCGGCGTCGCACCTCGACTGTGCCCATCATCGCCGTTTCCGCCAGCGTTCTTCTGGGTGTTCATGCGTTCGTAGACTTCAGCCTGCAGATCCAGTCGATTACGTTGATCTGGTCAGCCCTCCTGGGGGCCGGTGTTGCTCAGTCGTGGTCGAGCAGGAAAGAACTGGATGTGTTTTAACGCGTTCTCGGACTCCCATAACGCTTCAAAATTATCCAATGCCAAAGATTCATAAGGCGGTTGTCCGTGTCGAGATTTAGTCAGTCACAAGACGTCCAGAATGCGGGTCAAGCTGCGGAGGAGTTTGATCTCCGCCAGTTTCTCAATTTCTTTTGGCGCAAATGGAAGTTCATTGCTTCTGTAACAATTGCTGTGCTTTTTGCCGTGGTCTTGTTCCTGGCAAATGCGACCCCGCGCTACACGGCATCGGCGCAGTTGTTACTCGACCCGCAGCGGGACCAGGCTCCAGGCACGGAGGCCATCATCTCGGCGCTGTCGCTCGACCAGACAGCAATCGATAGCCAGGTCACGGTCATGCGCTCGAACATCCTGCTTCGGCGGGTTGTCGAGAGCCAGAAGCTGATTACAGATTCTGAATTCGGTGTCGGGCCCGACACCGGGCCGTCTGTTTTCGCGCGTGTGCGGCAATCGGTCATGGGCTATTTTGTCGAGGATACGTTGGTCCCCGATATGCGCCCGAAGGACCAGGCAATCCCAGCAGACGTGTTGGCTGCGATCGCACATTTACGCAGCGCCTTGACGATTGAGCGGGTGGGCCGGACATACGTCATTGCAGTTTCGGTAACCTCGGTTGACCAGTTCAAGGCAGCCAGACTTGCCAACGCTGTTGCTGATGCTTTTATCGTGGACAAGTTGGAGGCGCGCTTCGCCTCGGCGCAACGTGCCACGAGTTGGCTCGGGGAGCGCCTTGAGGATCTTCGGAACCAGTTGCGCGAATCTGAAGAGGCGGTTGCTAATTTCCGCGCCAAGAATGGTTTGATTCAAACGAGCCAGAACGTTTCTCTCAATCAGCAGCAACTATCCGAACTAAACGCGAAATTGGTCACGGCGCGTGCCGAGGCTGGTGAGAAAAAAGCGAAATACGATCAGTTGCAAGCCCTGCAGACCAATGGTCGCAGCGTCCAGGCGCTGCCTGATGTGCTGCGCTCGTCGGTCATCTCCCAGCTGCGTGCGCAGGAGGCCGAAGTCTCGCGGCGAGAGGCGGATTTGGTGGCGCGCTACGGCGATCGCCATCCGGCCGTGGTCAATGTGCGGGCTGAAAAGCGCGACGTGCAGCAGGCGCTTGGTTCGGAAACCGCCCGTATCGGGGCGAACCTGCAGAACGAATATGAAGTTGCCAAGGCCGGTGCCGATGCGTTGGAGTCCAGCCTTCGCGAGGTGAGTGGCGCGAGCAGCGCTGACGATCGGGTGAATGTTGGGTTGCGCGAGCTTGAGCGAACTGCGTTCGTTAATAAGACGTTGTTCGAGGACTTCCTTTCCCGCGCAAAAATCAGTCAGGAGCGATCGACGTTCGAGGTTCGTGAGGCGCGCTTGATTACCCAGGCCACCCCTCCACCGGTCGCAAGCTACCCGCCGAAGCCGCTGACTTTGGCGATTGGTTTGTTTGCCGGCCTGCTGCTTGGCAGCGGAGGCGCGGTTGTGACGGAAATGCTCAATCAGGGCTTTACAACGCCGCGTGAGGTGGAGGAGCGGCTTGGTCTTCCTGTGTTGGGATCGATCAAGCGTTTGAGCAATGGTGAATTGACGGTCGAGCGCAAGACAGTGCTGATGTCGCGGTTCCTGGTCGCCAAGCCGATGTCCCGGTTTGCCGAGGCCATTCGCTCCATTCGCACGGGCATCCAGATGACGGATGTCGACCATGTTCCGAAGGTGGTTCAGGTAACGTCTTCCATTCCAAGTGAAGGCAAGTCCTCGATCTCAATGTCGCTGGCTTTTTCGGCCGCTGCCATGTCTGGCCAAAGAGTCGCGATTGTCGATGGCGACTTCCGTCATCCAACCGTCACCCGCTTATTCGGTCTTGAGAAGACGCCTGGGGTCGTGGACTTCCTGCTCGGTACCTCGGATCTCGCCGCCATTACCCACATCGACGAGCAGACCGGTGTGCATGTCTTCGGTGCTGGCAGCAAGACTCAAAACCCACCCGATCTTCTTGGGTCTGAGCGAATGCGGTCGTTCATCGAGATGTTGCGGGCCAACTATGATTACGTGGTTGTGGACGCACCACCTGTCGGTCCCGTTGTTGATGCGGCCGTGATGTCGCATCTTGCCGACAAGACACTCTTCGTCATCCAATGGGGTAAAACGGCACGTGAAATTGTGGCTGATGCCGTCCGCCAGATCCCAGGAGACAAGCAAATTGCCGGTGTTGTCTTGAATTTCGTCAATGAGAAAGAAGCGCGGAAATACGGTAAATACGCTTATTCGTACTATTACGGTGGGCGTTATTATAAATCCTATTACGTGGATTGAGGGGGATGAGTAAGAACCGCTACGATACCAGACTGTCGCTCGCGATAATTGCGGTGTCGGCCTTGCTCGTGGCCAAGGGCTTCGAGGCGTTTGAACTGGCGCTGGCGTCTTCGGAACGAGGTATGCCGTTGGCCTCGTCGGCGGCGGTGCGTGCTGTGGAGGCGCCTCCGGTGGGTGCCGATGTCAGCGGCCTTCGGCTTTACACAAGGGCAGATCGCGCAGCGCCATTCCTCGATGGGCCATTGAACATGCAGGCGGTGGGGCCCGCCGCTGATGCCGTTACCAACGTCTTGCGGGTATGGCCGCTCGCGGGTGCCTACTGGGTTCGCCTTGCTGAAATCAGGGCTGCATCCGGGGGTGATATTCAGTCAGTGATCGGGGCTTATCAATTATCCGTGTTGGTGGCGCCGTTTGACGGCCACATGATGCTGCTCCGGCAGGCATTGGGCGTTCAGTTGTGGGACGTCTTGTCGGTTGATGACAGAAGGGGCGTCCTGAACGATCTCACGAGTGTTTGGAACATCCGTCCTCCGGCCGTGACGGCAAAACTGGTGGAGGCGACGGCATCGTTGTCGCCAGATGGCCGTAAGAGCCTCAAGGCTGACCTGAAGGCGCGCTCGCGTCTGCGGGACCAGCAACTCGCCATCATCGGATTGTAGGGGGCAGGCTGCGATGGCCAGGCAACCGGCTACTGGCTTTGTTCTATCGCCATGGCGGTTACGCCGGGAGGGGTTGACGCTGTCTGAGGGCCAGGCGTGGTATCTCGTTCAGTCAGTGCCAGGCAGGGAGTTCTACGCGCAGTTTCAACTCCTGGCGCAAGATTACAAAGTATTCTTGCCCACTCTTACCAAGACAATACGTCACGCCAGAAAAGTGAGTGTTACAAAAGCGCCGGTTTTTTCCGGCTACCTGTTTGTCATCCTAGACCTTGCGCGCGATCAATGGCGCTCGGTCAATGGGACGTTCGGTGTGGCGAGGATAGTCACGTTTGACGGCCGCCCATCACCGGTGCCGGCTGGCTTGGTCGAGGCGATGCTCGAGCGGACCGGCCCTGATGGTGAAATGAACCTGACGCAGAATCTGGTTCAGGGGCAAGCTGTCCGTATTCTGGAGGGACCTTTCGCGCAGCTGGTGGGGACGCTGGACCAGCTCGATGCGGGTGGGAAGGTGAGAGTGCTCTTGGAAATCATGGGGGGTGTCATTCCTGTTCTGCTAACAAGTCGTGGTCTTGAACCGGCAACTTAAGCTTGGTAACCGTAACAAACGCGTTGTAGTAAAGCTTAAATACGCGTATTAAAGTCAGAATAAAAACATCTGGTTGAAGAGCGTTCTTCACCCAGAGTGCGGTAGCGTGGAAAATAATCCGTTGCACATGTGTGATAAGCGGCTGCCGGGAATGTTTCTCTTGCCATGATGATGAAAATTCTGGTCGTTGGCATCAATTATGAACCTGAGATGATTGGCTGCGCGCGCTATACCGCCGATCTTGTGAAATATATATCCGCAGTAGGTGTCGGCTGTGAGGTCGTCACCGCGCCGCCGCATTATCCGGGATGGAAGGTTCAGTCTCCCTACAAATCCTGGCGTTACACCACGGAAGACATCGACGGCGTGTCGGTGACCCGTTGCCCCCTCTTGATGAAATCAAACGGTGGCGGCGTGTGGCGGATGATTGCGCCAATGTCCTTTGGCCTGTCGGTGTTGCCTGCGGTGATCTGGCGTGCAGCGCGCTTTCGGCCAGATGTCATTGTGTGTGTTGTGCCAACGCTGTTCGCAGCACCTGCCGTCGTGCTCGCACGTTGGCTGTTGGGCGCCCGCCTGGTGTTTCATGTGCAGGATCTCGAAGTCGATGCTGCTTTCGCGGTTGGCCATCTGAACAACCCGTTTCTCCAGCGCATCGGTCTCGCGTTTGAGCGGCGCATGCTGCGTGCGGCCGATGCAGTGGTGTCGATCTCGCGGCGCATGTGCGAACAGATTGCCGCCAAGGGTGTTGCCGCAGAGCGTATCAGCATGATCCGAAACTGGGTCGACACCACGGCGATCCATCCGGGTGGAGATGGGGCAGGTTTCCGAAGCCGCAATGGCATACCCGCCAACGCCTTTGTCGCGATGTATGCCGGCCACATCGGCGCCAAGCAGGCGATCGATGTTCTGCTCGACGCAGCAAGACTATCAGCCGCCAACCCCCGCGTGGTGTTCGTCATCGTTGGTGATGGGCCAATGAAGACCCCGCTGATGGCCGCTTATGCCGCGCTGCCGAATGTGCTGTGGCTGCCCCTGCAGGCAGAGCGCGACATGTGCGATATGCTGAATGCGGCGGACGTTCACATGCTGCCGCAAATGCGCAGTGCCGCCGACCTGGTGCTGCCATCAAAGCTTGGCGGAATGCTGGCCAGCGGCAAGCAGATAATCGCCGCCGCTGACCCCGGCACGGAGTTGGCGGAATTTCTGAAGGGTGCAGCGATCCTGATCCCCCCAGGCAATCCCGAGGCGATGGCGGGCGCATTGCTGGACGCGATGAGTGACCGATCTGTCAACGAGCCCCCAACATCCAGACTAGCCCTCGCCTCGCAACTTGAGCGCGGCGTCCTGCTCGCCCAATTCCACAGCCTCTTGGCGCTTCATGCCGAGAACTTGCCCTAAACGGAGAATATCAGCGTGACGACCACCGCCCGGAATATGCCCGTCTTGTTCCCATTGGCCGGCAAGCGCGTCTGGGTGGCCGGACATCGCGGCCTGCTCGGCTCCGCCGTGGTGCGGCGCCTTCAGTCCGAGCAATGCGAAATCCTCACCGCCGACCGCTCCACCGCCGATCTGCGTCGCCAGGACGAAACGGAGGCGTATGTGGCGTCCGTCAAACCGGATGCCGTCGTGCTCGTGGCCGGCAAGGTGGGCGGCATTCTGGCCAACAGCACCTACCCGGCCGATTTCCTCTACGACAATCTCATGATCGCCTCCAACGTCATCGAGGCCTCGCGCCGCGCCGGCGTGGCCAAGCTGCTGTTCACCGGCTCCAGCTGCATCTATCCCAAGCACGCGCCGCAGCCGATTATGGAAGAGTCGCTGCTGAGCGGCCCCTTGGAGCCCACCAACGAAGCCTATGCGGTGGCCAAGATCGCCGGCATCAAGCTGTGCGACGCCTACCGCCGGCAATATGGCTGCGACTACATCTCGGCCATGCCGACCAACCTCTATGGCCCCGGCGACAATTTCGACCTGACCTCAAGCCACGTGCTGCCGGCGCTGCTGCGCAAGGCGCATGAGGCGAAGCTGGCTGGCGACAGCCAGATGGTGGTGTGGGGCAGCGGCACCCCGCGCCGCGAATTCCTGCACGTGGATGATTGTGCGGACGCGCTGATTTATCTGTTGCAGACTTATTCAGACAACCAGCACGTCAATGTCGGCTCGGGCGATGACGTGTCGATCATCGAACTGGTGCGGTTGATTGTGGGTGTTGTCGGGTTTACCGGCGAGGTCGCGCCGGATTTGAGCAAGCCGGACGGCACGCCGCGCAAGCTGATGAGTGCGGATCGGTTGCGGGCGATGGGTTGGTCGCCGCGGATTGGGTTGGAGGCGGGGGTTAGCGGGCTTTATGCGTGGTATTTGGAGCATGGGCACGGTCGGTAAGCGGAGTTTTGTTGGCTTGGGTCTGTAAGTCAGTCGCATGAAATATACCATTCGCCACCCTGAACTTCGTCGAGCGGTCAAATTTTTATCGGGTACCGTCTTGGCCCAAGGTGCATCCGCTGTGGCGGGGTTGCTCTTGGCGCGCTGGCTTACCGTTGATGATTACGCCATTTATACGATCACGATGATCCTGATGGGCGCGCTCACGGTATTGACCAAGGGTGGCGTTCATCTTGCTTTTACGGCCATCCTCGGGCGGCACTGGCCTGACATGGAGCGTGCATCAGCCGCTGTCACAGCTGCCTTGGCTGCGCGCCGGTTGGTATCTCTGCTCATTTTGCCGCCCTTTTTGGGACTTGCCGCCTTTTTATTGATCCGGAGCAACGCAGGTGCTGTCCTCACCGGATGCTTGTTGCTCGCCCTTGTGGGATTCTGGTGGGCGGATATGCGTACGCGGGTGGTAGACCAGATTTTGTTTTTAGCGAAGCAGACAACGCGCGTTCAGATGCTTGATACCGCCTTGGGACTGGCCCGCGTGATCGCCATCTGCGGACTCTATGTCGTGGGCTGGCTGACCGCCCTGGGGGCGGTTGTTCTCGGTGTCATTGTCGCGGCTGTTCGCATCGGTCCAGTTGCGGTGTGGATAGGGCGTCTCCTTCCCGCTAACCGAGTGCAGGCTCTACCAGACGATACTCGCGAAATCCGTGCTGCCGTCATACGCCAGATGCCGGTCGAACTATTTTACGTTTTCCAGGCACAGATCGTGCTGTTTTCCCTCAGCCTGTTTGGCTCTACTGTAGATATTTCGGGATATGGAGCCTTGGGGCGAATTGCACAACTCCTTTTGCCTTTGCAGGCATTTAGCTACGCATTCTGCATTCCGAGATTTGTTCAGGGAACACATCGGATCATCCCGCGACTGATTGGGCTTGTCGCCTTGTGTTCGGTGCCTGGCCTGATGTTGGTTGTGGTGGCCATGCTCTCTCCCGCTGTGCTGTTGTGGCTTGTGGGTGCCAACTACGCAGATCTTGGGGAGGAACTCGTGGTTTGCACGTTGGCAACGGCGTTGAGCAGCACTGCGGGAATTGCGTGGAATCTGGTGGCGCATCGCGGTTGGAACCATTGGGCTTGGCTCCAGATCCCGGTCGGCCTTGTTTGGTGTACTGTGGCGCCACAATTCCTCGATCTCGGTTCCATTTTGGGTGCGTTGTGGCTTCAGGCAGGTTTTTCGTTTGGTTTAATATTCGCAATGTTTATTGATATTGCGAGTGCGTATCGACGTGGGAGTTTTTCGGTGTGACTACCAAAGCAGAGGCGGAACCGCCTCTAAGTGTCAGTGTTGGTGTGTCGCCCGATGGGAGTGGGCGATGCGGATTTCTGGCTAGTGCTGACCACGAAGAGGCATCATACCATGGTTGTGGGCTAGCTCTGGACTCGGTGAGTCTGCCCAGTAAGAGCCTTGAGTTGCAGAGGTTGATCGTTGCCGAGCAATTTTCAAAAATATGCAGCGTGGGGTATATTTTGTGATGATGCAGCATATTGCTTTGGCTCCCGTAAGTCCCGGGGGGCCTGAAAGGCATATTGTCGTTCATAAGCGATCTTCAGGCATTGGATTTCTAACTATT
This sequence comes from Acetobacteraceae bacterium, assembly GCA_040399685.1. Taxonomy (GTDB): domain Bacteria; phylum Pseudomonadota; class Alphaproteobacteria; order Acetobacterales; family Acetobacteraceae; genus CAIQQQ01. The sequence continues at coordinate 137,981 of JBBART010000009.1, read as the reverse complement.
GTCTTTTTTTTGCTCTTACCTGTCGAGGGTATTTTGCGGAAATGGGTGTTTAGTGATCTCCAGCAGGTATTTGGGTTCGTCAGGGATCCGGTTCTTCTGGGAATATATATCATATACTTTATAAATACTCGTCGGAAGTCTTCGAGGTGGCTTGCAATATTTTGTTTTTTTGTTGTTCCATTTATTGTGTTTGTACTATTGCAGGCGATAATTAGCGGATCGTCTCCTGTTATTTTGATTCTTGGAATTCGGTCTTATGTCGTCTATGTACCGCTAGCTTTCATCATTGGAGGGGCGTTAACAGAAATCGATTTTCGAAAATTCTTAGTTACATCTCTTTATGTCACAATTCCCGTTGCTCTTTTGGTGATCGTGCAGTTTTTTTCACCTGTTGAATCTTCTATTAATAAGGGAACGTCTGATGATATTTTTGGACGGTTTATCGTTGTGACTGGAATTGTTCGACCCTACGGACCATTTACATTTGCTCAAGCGCAGAATGTGTTTGCTGCGTTGATGTTGGCATTACTTTTTATAGCTTGGGATAAACGGAAAAAATACGCGATCCCGCTCTATCTTTTCGGTGGCGCCGCTTTCGCCACAATGGCGATGGGAGCACTTAGTGGTGGGCGAACATATTTTGGTTCCGCCATTTTGATTAGCGTGGCGTATGTTTTTGCTGGCCTTACAGTAAAAAAAGCTAAAAAAGGCCTTTTGAGATTGATAACATTTACTTTTTTGTTATCAGTTTTTGTTTTTGTTTTTGTTTTTGTGTTTCCAACCTCTTTTGCTGCTATGACGGAGAGGCAGGATGATGCGGTATACAGCGAAGGGTCGACGGTTTTGCGGGCTCTCCGCGGATTTGGTGACTTCGTCGAGCCTATGAACAACGCCCCTCTCTTGGGATATGGTGTGGGTGCAGGTTCGAACGCTGCATTGCTCTTGACGGGCCAAACAGATTTTGTTTTGGGCGAGACGGAGTGGGGCAGGATGGTGAACGAGCTTGGCCCTCTTGTTGGTCTACTTGCGATTTTTGCACGGATTACCCTAACGGCTTGGCTTGGATTGAAGTGTCTCAAGGTTCATTTGGGTACAGGTGATAGCAGTGCACTTATTATGTTTGGTTTTTCTGGAAATCTGTTGCTTATCAGTACTATCACTGGACAAAATCAGCTTTTAAGTTTTTGCTGGTTGACGGTCGGGCTTACACTGAGCCTTTGTCGGTTAGCTAGGGACGATGTCGCGTCGGCGTAGCTCCCCCCCCCTCGCTCTGTATGCGCTGACTGATATACTGATCTGGCAGGTAAACCGTTCTTGCGTTTGTTATATTGGCTATGTTCCAGCATAAGCATAATTTTTGTGTTAAGTTAATCTGCGGTTGGGCGGATAAGAACAATTAAGATCGAAGGTGTGACTATGAAGGTTGTCTTATCAACGGCTGGACGCTTCCATATGTTTGCCTTGGCGCGTGAGTTGGAGCGGCACGGTGTTCTAGAGCGAATTTATAGTGGGTTTCCTTGGGCTTCGCTGGTGCGCGAACATGTCTCGCATCAAAAAGTGAAGACTTTCCCTTGGGTACGCCCATTTCTGATGGGAGGCAGGCTGGGTATCCATCCACCCCACAGGGTTATGGAGGGGATACATCACCTTTCCCTCACAAGCCTTGATGCCTATGTCCGCACTACTTTACCGGATTGCGATATCTTCGTTGGTCACGAGGGGGCTGGTCTTTGGTCTGGAGCAACTGCACAGCGGCGTGGCGCTGTTTACATCTGTGATCGTGGCTGCAGTCATATTGGTTGGCAGCAGCCTTTACTCGAAGCTGAATGTGATCGGGTGGGGACGAGATGGTCCGGCAAGCCACGGACACTGGATAGAGAATTAGCGGAATATGAGCGAGCTGATCTGATTGTTGTTCCCTCTACTTTTGCCAAGGCCTCATTTGTGCAATCTGGGGTCTCTCATACTAAGGTGGTGGTCGTGCCGTATGGGGTCAATTTGGATACTTTTTGTCCGATTGCACGAGAAGCTAGAAATTTTTTCGAGGTTTTATATGTTGGCGGCTTGTCTTGGCGGAAAGGCGCTTACGATCTGGTTGAGGCGTTTGAAGCACTTGAGCACCCCAATAAGCGCCTCACTATCGTCGGTAACATTAGCGGAGACATAAAATCGGCCCTGTCAGTTAAGTTAAGTGCGCCGAATATTCGGGTGATGGGCTCAGTTCCGCAGAATCGGCTCAAACAATTTTTTGGAAACAGCGATGTTCTTGTATTACCAAGCATAGATGAAGGGTTTGGGTTAGTGTTAGCTGAAGCACTCGCCTGTGGATGCCCTATTATTGCGACAACAAACACTGGTGCCCCCGACTTAATTACAAACGGTGTAGAGGGCTTCATTGTCCCTATTCGATCGCCGGGCATTATTACCGAGAGGTTGCAGATGCTGGCTGAAGACCCAGGTCTTCAAAGTTCAATGTCGGTAGCATCGTTGAATAAAGCAAAATTCATTGGTGGTTGGAGAAAATATGGAGACTCGATGTTGAGTATATACAAGAGCGTGTGTTAAAAAATAAAATAACGTTTGGATAAAAATATGATATCAATATCATTAAAAAATTCTAAGTTTTCTTATGAGTTTTAAAATAAAATCTATTGCGCTTATTTGCGGTGGAATCGAAGACGGCAAGGATGGTGTTGGAGATTACTGCCGTCGACTTGCTATTGAGCACGTTAGCCAGGGAATTTCTTGCTATCTCCTCGCATTAAATGATCGATACGTTGATGCTATTACAGAAACGGTGATTTCAGAAAACGGATGTTCTATTTTTTCTGTTAGAATACCACAGTCGTTTTCGTCGTTTGATCGATATATAAATGCGGCTGCTATTTTGAAAAAATGGCAGCCAGATTTAGTGAATTTACAGTTCGTTTGCTATGGTTTTAATCGGAGAGGTTTGGTCTGGCGCGAACTGCTCTGGGTACCGCTCTTGTTGGCTCCCTATCGACGGGTTCTGATGATGCATGAACTTTGGATTGGGATAGGGGCTTGTCGTCCGTTAAAGACATTTATTTTAGGAAACATACAACGTTTGATTGTGTTGGCGCTCATCCGGCGGATTAAGCCCTTTGCGCTATATACAACGAATGCATTTTATCAAGCGACTCTTGCTCGCTGTAAGTTAACGTCAAAGGTGCTCCCTTTGTTTGGGAGTATCCCTGTAGCGAGTGTTTCTGCTGCGTGGCTTGCGCAAGAAATTTACCAAAAGTGCGATATTGATATTTGTTTTGAGCGAGACGATTTTTGGATTTTTGGAGTGTTTGGGGAAATCTCTCGATCCTGGCCAGCGTCGGAAATTTTCGAAAAGATTGCCACTTTATCAGATGATAATCAAAAATCTCCTCTCATAATTTTTTTTGGCAGATCTGATCATGTCAGTGAATTTTTAAGTTCTTGGAAAATAAAATTTCAGAAAATTACATTTTTATCGATTGGTGAGCGTCCAAAAAATGAAATTTCAGAGCTGTTCAATAGTATAAATTTTGGATTAACGAGCTACCCTTATGAATTTCTTGGTAAGAGTAGTGCGGCTGTTGCTATGCTTGAACATGGAGTTCCCATTATCTGTAGCTATGGGGATTATAAGTTAAAAATTGGGTGGTTTTGCAAGACATTTGAAGAGTTGATCATTGCAGGAGATGATCCAAATTTCGAATATCGCCTTGTTAATAAAACACTCTCACGTGTGCGGGTCACTGATGCACTTTCACAAACTACAAAGATGTATATCAGCGATCTCGATGCTTTGGTGTCGATTGATAATAACGAATTTACATCGTAGGTTACGATAGATCCAATGACACGTATTATTTTCTGCGCCTTGGAGACTTTCAGCCTCATCGGCGGATTGCAAAATTTCAATCGACGCGTTATCAGACATTTAGGTCGCTTGTCTGTTGCTCGGTCGGCATCTGCTGCGGAAGTATTTCTGCTTCGGGAAACTAACGAAGGTGTCCCTGATATGGCAGGCGTTAATTTTAATGCCCCAGGCCAAAGTAGAACACGCTTTGTTTGGCTTGTGCTGAGGAACGTTATAAGATGTGAGTGTTTGCTTCTTGGGCACGTAAACTTGCTTCCTCTCGCATTTTTGGCAAAATTTCTCAGGCCATCTTTGCTGATTGTTCTTTTTGTACATGGTGATGAAGTGTGGAACGACCCCACGCATCGCGCTATGCGCTTTTACGAGCCGTGGCTTTTGAAATGCGTGACCAGGATTGCGTCCGTGAGCAACTATACCGCCCAAAGAATGGCAGACGCTTTCAGTGTTCCAAAAGAAAAATTTTGTCAATTTCCCAATGCTGTAGATGTCATCAATTGTGCTTTGCCCAATTTTTTGGATGGCCCAAGCGTTCTCAGTGTCACCCGCATGGGGCATGGGGACCGCGAGAAAAATATTGACAAGGTGCTTCAGGCTGTATCGCTAATCCTGCCCGATATACCGAATCTCCGTTATAACATCGTGGGTGATGGCGAAATGCGTCCAGAACTCGAAATGCATGCAAAAGAACTTGGGATTGCGGATTCGGTTCATTTTTACGGACGAGTGAACGATGATGCGCTGCAACAAGCATACGAAAATGCCACATTGTTTGTCTTACCTTCATCCAAGGAAGGTTTTGGAATAGTCTATCTAGAGGCTTGGCAACACGGGCTTCCGGTGATTTGCAGCGTTAAGGGTGCATCGAGCGAAATTGTTAGTGATGGGTTTGACGGTTTTGCCGTGGACCCAGACAATGTGTCGGCTCTTGCGGAGCGTATGAAATTACTGCTCGGCGATCGTTCGCTGGCGCAGCTTTTTGGCTCGCGTGGTCGGGAGAAAGTTTTTGCACGTTATCTGGACACGGCTTTCGCTGATCGATTAGAAATAATTTTAAAAAAATAAACTTCTTCGGTAAAAAATCGCGTGGGTGGCCTTCCAAATGAGGTTTAGGAAGACACTCATTCCCTTAAATTTTTATGCAGTATGCGAAGGTATTCCTGTGCCACATGGTTGGGTGCATGTTTAGAAAGGTGCAACGCGCGCTGTCTAGGGGTCGGTTGACCTGGCAGTGGTGAGCCAATTTTTTGGGCGTCGATTACTGATATCATTGCATTTGCCAATTGAACTACGGTGGGATCCACTAATACTCCGCATTCACCAAGTGCCTCTGGTAGGCCGCCACGATTACTGCAAATTATCGTGTCGCATGACGCAATACCTTCAAGAGCCACGATACCAAAGGGCTCTTCCCATAGAGAAGGAATAACCATACAGGAATGTTGCCTTAACTTGTCAGCCAGATGTTGGTCATGGTTTAACATGCCGCTAAATTCGATATTATCACCAGCAATAAATAATTTGGCCTGATCTTGCAGTGCCTTCAACTCCGGTCCATCGCCTACTATCGTCAAGGTTGCGTCGCCATGGATTTCGGAAAGAGTCTTGAATGCATCAATCAATATATTAACACCTTTATCTGAAACTAAACGACCACAGAAAATAAAATCGCGTTTTCGGGTTAATTCAATATATTGAAACAAGCATTCATCATACGCGTTTGGTACTACGATTGATTTTCCAGGTAAATATTTAGCGACAAAATCACTGACTGCTATGTTGGAGAAAAATCTGGATAGCTGACGTTTTGAGAATTCCAATAATTTCGTTTTTAAGTTTACGCGAGAATTATAAATACCGTGGTGACTTAAAACGATCGGACGGTTTGCCAGTATAGCAATTGGAACTCCAGAAAACGTAAAATTCATGAATAAAACAACATCTGATCGCTTGAACGCAGCATATCTATCCTTGAATTTTGATGTTCGCGTGATAATGAATGGAAATCGATTGTCTTCATGTAGAGGTGCCTTCATATTGGTCACAACCTCCACATCGCATTGCGCATATGCAAACTCAAATGCTAGAGTTTTTGCAATTTGTTCCAGTCCTCCGATAGCCGGGTGAAATGGTTTCGAAAAGATGCAGATTTTCATCGATTTTCCTACGTGTTTTGACTGATTCGTGTGCGTTCTAATTTGTATATTTCAAAAATAAATCACGACGACAAGTCGATAATCTGAGATTTTTTATTGAGAGCAAAAAGGTAATCAAAAAATTTTAACATTTAATGCTTCACATTTAATCTGATAACCCTCGAACGATTTTTGTGCTGCGGTGATCCTGATACCCACTCGTTGGCTTAGCGTCCGTCTAAGACTTATGAGTGATTTGGTATCTGTTTCGACACGTCACCGCCTATCGTTAGGTAAAAATTCACAGATCGCCTCTTGGCGCTAACCTATTATCTAAATTACCTTACCCTTCAGAAAATACGAGTGATTTCATGACTGTTCTCGATGCCAATGCCACGCAGCCAATTGAGGGCGGCCCCAGTTTCTCCCTCGCCAATCGTCTGCAACGTGCCGCGTGGGGCGTGACCTGGGCTCTGTTTGCGGCCTGGACGCCTCCACCATTCCACGCGTGGCGGGGTTTCGTCCTCCGTCTCTTCGGCGCTCGTGTTGCCGGCACGGCCCGGGTCTACGGCAGCGCACGCATTTGGTTTCCGCCAAACCTCACTATCGAGGAGCACGCTTGTCTTGGCCCTCGGGTGAGTTGCTACAATCAGGCCATGGTGGTGATCGGCGCAAGGGCAACTGTTTCGCAGGGTGCCTATCTCTGCGCAGGCTCTCACGACATCAGCGACCCGAATTTTCAGCTTGTCGTAAAGCCGATACAAATTGGTTCGTTCGCCTGGGTGGCTGCTGATGCGTTTGTGGGGCCGGGTGTGACGATGGGTGAGGGCGCTGTACTTGGCGCGCGCGCGGTGGCGTTTCGTGATCTCGACCCTTGGACAGTGTATGTCGGAAATCCAGCCTGCGAGATCAAAAAACGGATAATGCGCTAAAAATATTAAATTCAAGCCAGCATTTATCGTAAGGCGGGCATCCCAGGTAACATTCCGATTCAGGCTGAACCACCCGTTGGGAACCAAAAAATGGAACGCAAGAAAGCATCTGATTTTCCGCAAGAACTTCTTAACCTGTTCGACGGCTACGTTCACGGCCGCCAAAGCCGTCGGGAGTTTCTGGAAGCTGCGCAGAAATTCGCCGTGGGCGGGCTGACGGCGGTCATGTTGCTGGACATGTTGAAGCCGAATTACGCGTGGGCCAACCAGGTGGCGCTGGATGACAAGCGGATCACGACCAAGACCGTGAGCGTGCCGTCGCCGTTGGGCAACGGCGTTATCAAGGGCTATCTTGCGCGCCCGGCGAATGCCGCGAAGCTGCCGGTTGTTTTGGTTATCCATGAGAACCGCGGGCTTAATCCGTATATCGAGGATGTCACCCGGCGGCTGGCGTTGGCCAATTTCATTGCCTTCGCACCGGACGGCCTGACATCCAAGGGCGGTTATCCGGGGGATGAGGAAAAGGCGGCGGTTCTGTTTCGGGAGGTGGATGCGCCGAAGATGCAGGAGGATTTCATCGCCTCGGCCCATTGGCTCAAGGCGCTTCCTGACAGCACCGGCAGGCTGGGCGTGATTGGGTTCTGCTTCGGTGGGACGACGGCCAACAACCTGGCGGTGCGGATGGGGTCGGAGATTTCGGCCGCGGTGCCGTTCTATGGCAGCCAGCCGTCGGCTGCGGATGTGGCGCGGATCAAGGCGCCGATCAATGCGCAATACGGTGAATTGGACACGCGCATCACCTCTGGATGGCCCGCCTTCGATGCGGCGCTGACCGAGGCGAAGGTGGTGCATGAAGGCCACGTCTACAAAGCCGCCAATCACGGTTTTCACAACGACACCACGCCGCGTTACGACGATGCCGCCGCCAAAGAGGCGTGGGGGCACGCGATAGCCTGGTTCGAGAAATATCTCCGGGCATAATCCGCCCGCCAAATGAAAAGGCCGGCCGCACTTTCGTGCGGCCGGCCTTTTTTGTGTCGTCATCGCTTCGCTGACCGGCGAAGCGATGACGGAGGATCAGGCCATTTTCAGCTTCAGGTTGGCGTCGATCTTGTCGAGGAAGTTCTGGGTGTTCATCCAGGCCTGCTCACGACCGATCAAGGAGGCGAGGTCCTTGGTCATGAAGCCGCTTTCCACCGTCTCGACGCATACGGCTTCGAGGGCGTTGGCGAAGTCGGTCACGTCCGGCGTGTTGTCGAACTTGCCGCGATAGGCGAGGCCGCGCGTCCAGGCGAAGATCGAGGCGATCGGGTTCGTGCTGGTCTCACGGCCCTTCTGGTGTTCACGGTAGTGGCGCGTGACGGTGCCGTGTGCCGCTTCGCTTTCCACCGTGTTGCCGTCGGGGCTCATCAGCACCGAGGTCATCAGGCCGAGCGAGCCGAAGCCCTGCGCCACGATGTCGGACTGGACGTCACCGTCGTAGTTCTTGCACGCCCACACATAGCCGCCGGACCATTTCAGGGCCGATGCCACCATGTCGTCGATCAGGCGGTGCTCGTAGGTCAGGCCCAGCGCGTCGAAGCGGGTTTTGAACTCGGCGTCGAACACGGCCTGGAAGATGTCCTTGAAGGCGCCGTCATAGGCCTTGAGGATGGTGTTCTTGGTGGACAGGTAGACCGGGTAGTTGCGGTTCAGGCCGTAGTTGAAGCTGGCGCGCGCAAAGCCTTCGATCGAGGCGTTGGTGTTGTGCATGCCCATGGTCACGCCCGGGCCCTTGAAGTCGAACACCTCCATCACCTGCACCGGCGAGCCATCGGCCGGGGCGTAGTTCAGCGTCACCTTGCCGGGGCCGGGGATCTTGGTCTCGGTGGCGCGATAGATGTCGCCATAGGCGTGGCGGCCGATGACGAGCGGCTGGGTCCAGGACGGCACCAGGCGGGGCACGTTCTTGCAGATGATCGGCTCACGGAAAATTGTGCCGTCGAGAATGTTGCGGATGGTGCCGTTCGGGCTGCGCCACATCTTCTTCAGGCCGAACTCTTCAACCCGCGCTTCGTCTGGGGTGATGGTCGCGCATTTCACGCCCACACCGTATTTCTTGATGGCGTTAGCGGAGTCGATCGTCACCTGGTCGTCGGTCTGGTCGCGGTATTCGATGCTGAGATCGTAATACTTCAGATCAATATCCAGGTAGGGGAGGATGAGCTTATCCTTGATGAAGCCCCAGATGATGCGCGTCATCTCGTCTCCGTCGAGTTCCACGACCGGAGTCTTCACCTTAATTTTTGCCATACCGCCCTCTTTTTAAAGTATTCCGAGCGCACCCGTTGTGCGCCATCCCTGATCCGGCGGACCATCGCACCGCAGCCCGCACGCGGCAAGAGTGGGGTTGTTGCCGCGGGGGGACGATAACCGCTAGTCTGGACACCGCATTGAGCGTGGAATTCGGCCGCAGCGCCGGGAATGGGACGCCGGAATGAGCGACCGACCGATGGTGTCTCGGCACACCACTGACAGCGCATACCTGGGGCCGGTGGACGGATATATGCGTGCCGCCGATGGCTCCAGCATCGAAAACAACCGCCAGCTTCGGCCAGACCGGACCATGGCGTTGCAGATCGTCATCACGCTTGCGGGGTTTTTCCTGCTGGCCGCAATCTGGCTTGCGGTTCTCGTGTCGGTGGACACCGAGCAGCGGGATGCGAAGCTGCGCGCCGAGGGCACGGCCACCAATCTGGCATTTGCTGCCGAATGGCAGCTGAACCGTCAACTGCTGGCCACCGACCAGATTTTGCAAAGCCTGGCCGCCGAATGGGCGGCTGATCCGGTGCGGTTTGAGGCCAATGGCTGGCGCAAGCGCGTGGCTGTGCCGGATGACCTGACGTTGCAGATCTTCTTGCTCGATGCGCGCGGCAGTGTCGTGTCCGCCACGCGGTCTGAGTTGATGGGCCTGGATATGTCGCAGCTGGAACATTACACCGCCCAGCGCAGCGGGCGCGGCAAGGCGCTGTTCGTGGGGCCTGCCATCCGCTGGAAGACCAGCGGACGATGGGAGATCAACCTGTCGCGCCGGTTGCAGCGCGAGGATGGCAGCTTCGCCGGTGCAATTGTGGCGACCTACGATCCCTGAGCGCTGACCAGCCTGCTGGAGAAGGTGGATCCGGGCGGGCGTGAGTTGATCGCCCTGGTGGGCGACGACGGGGCTTTGCGCTCGCTGGTGTCTCCAAGGGAGGTGCAGCCTGGTCAGGATATCGGCCGTTTCCCCATGTTTCGGGCCGCCATGCTGCGCGGGCAGGGCACCTGGACCGGTCCCTCCGCGCCCGATGGCGTGTTGCGCGTGCATGCCTTCCGCCGTCTGCGCGACCAGGAACTGACGGTGGTGATCGGCATCGGCCAGGAGGAGGCGATGCACGCCGCGGGCCTCTGGAAGGCCAATGCCTGTCTGGCCGGTGCTGCCGTTTCGGCCATTTTGCTGCTGCTGGCCTACCTGCTGCTGCGCGAGGTTCGCGCGGCGCGGGGGCGCGAACAGAGGCTGTCTCAGGACAGGCGAACCGTGGAGCGGGCCTATGAGGATCTCGCGGTCGCCAAGACCATTGCCGAGGCCAAGACGGCACAGTTGGAGACCACGCTCGCCGGCATGTCGGACGGCGTGATGGTGCTCGATTCCGAGCTTCGGCTGTCGCAGTGGAATGACCGGTTTTCTGACTGCACCGGCGTTCCCCGGAATCTCGTGGTGTCAGGCCAGCCGATGGCGGCCTTGCTGCGGGGGCAGGTGATGGCCGGTGAGTTTGGGACGTTTCCCGATCCGGTGGAGATGGAGCACGAGGTCCGCCGGCGTCTCAAGGTTCTGCGCGACGAGAGCGGCACGGTGCTGATCGAACGCACGCGGCCGGATGGCAGCACGCTGGAACTGCGTCGCACGCGCCTGCCCGGCGGCGGCATGGTGACACTCTATACAGATGTCACCGCCCGCAAGCGTGCCGCCGACGCCCAGGCCGCCGCCCGTGCGTTGGCCGATGAGGCGATCGCGCAGAAATCCCGCTTCGTCGCCATCGTGTCCCATGAGATCCGCACGCCGTTGAACGCGGTCGTCAACAGCCTCGCGTTGCTCGACGTGGCCGGCTTGTCCACCGCGCAACGCAAGCTGGCCGGCACGGCGCGCGAGGCCGGCGATGCGCTGATGGATCTGGTGAGCGACATTCTCGAATTGTCGAAGGCTGAGGCAGGCGAACTGGCGGTGCGCTCGGTCGATTACGAATTGCGCCCGTTGCTGGACGGCGTGAGTGACATGTTCCGTGCCGAGGCCGCACGGAACGGCATGAACATTCTGGTGGACGTGCACGCCGCCGTGCCCCGGCATCTGCGCGGCGATGCCGGGCGATTGCGGCAGGTGATGATCAACCTCGTCTCCAATGCCATCAAGTTCTCCCAGCCCGGCAATCTGCGGATCGCTGCCGAGACCGTTTTGACCGAAGCGGGTTGGATGCTGGTGCTGGCCGTGCAGGACAACGGCCAGCCGATCGGCGAGGCCGAGGCGGTGCATCTGTTCCAGCCATTCTCCCGCCTGGACAACGCCCGGGACGCCGGAACCCCCGGCACCGGCCTGGGGCTGGCGATCTGCGACCGGCTGGCGCAGTTGATGCGCGGCAGCATTGGCCTGCGACGTGCGCCGCAGGGCGGCAACGAGTTCTGGCTTGCGGTGCCGTTGGTGGCCGGGGTGCCGCTCTCGCAATTGCCGCCGGACGTCGTGCCCGTCATCCGCCAACGCCGCATGATTGTTCTGTTGGTGGAGGATATTCCCGCCAATCATCTGGTCACCGCGACGTTGCTGCGCCGCGAGGGGCATCGGGTGGATGTGGCGGAATCAGGCGCCGCCGCGGTGCGCATGGCGCAGATGCAACCATACGACCTCATCTTCATGGACCTGATCATGCCGAGCATGAGCGGCTTCGAGGCCGCCCGGCAGATCCGCGCGCGCCCCGGTATCGCCGGTCGCGTGCCGATTATCGCCTTGACCGCGACCACCGCGCCCGAGGATCGGGCCCGCTGCCTTGCCGCCGGGATGACGGACATGTTGGGCAAGCCGGTGCGGCCGCAGGAGATGATGGCCGTTCTCGCCAGGCTGGAGCATCGCCCGGATATCGTGCCGCCGGTGTCCGACAAGCCCGTGCTGGAACCGATGATGGACATGGAACGACTGGCTGATCTGCGACAGGGCCTGGCGCCGGCCACGTTGTTGTCGCTGGTCAACCAGTGCCTCGACGATATGCATCGGCGCATGCCGTTGTTGCGCGATTCGATCAGCACCGGCACCTATGTCGACATCGAGATGGCGGCGCACGCGCTGGCAGGTATGGCCGGATCCTACGGATTGTGCGGGATGGACCGCTGCATGCGCCGTATCATCGCAGCCGGCAGGGCGGCCGACAGGTCTGCCGTGGAGGCGGCGGCTTTGACCATGGAGGATGATCTTGCCGAGGCGGCGGAGGCGCTGCGCCGATATTTGGGCTTCGTGCCGGCCTGAGGGGCTGCCCCACCGGCATGCTCGCACCAAGGTGGCGCTTCCGTCGGGCTGGGGATATCCTGGGCGATATGACCATTCCTGGAGGCGATCGTGCCGTCACCGATCAATTTAAGCAGCCTGAGCAAGCGCCCGTCCTGGCTTGAGGAATTCCAGTCCTTCATCATGAAGGGCAACGTGGTGGACCTCGCCGTCGGCATCATCATCGGCGCCGCCTTCACCGGCGTGGTTGGCAGCCTGGTGAAGGATCTGTTCACGCCGCTGATCGGCCTGCTGGTGGGTGGCATCGATTTTTCCAACATGTTCATCACGTTGAAGGGGCCAAGCACCCCAACGCTGGAAGCCGCCAGGGCGGCCGGGGCGGTCACGCTCAATGTGGGCGTGTTTCTCAATGCGGTGATTCAGTTTCTCATCGTGGGCTTCGCGGTGTTCTGGATGGTCAAGGCGCTGAACCGGCTGTCCGTGTCCAAGAAGGCCGACAAGGCGCCGCCGCCGCCCACGCAGAGCGAAACGCTGCTGACTGAAATCCGCGACCTGCTGGCACGAAAGACGATCTGACCCCATGGACGCCTGCAAAGACGAAATCCCGCCTGCGTTCGACCTGACACGCGACTATCTGCTGGCGGGTGGATTGTCCGCCCATATCCGGGCCAACAATCCTGACATGCATGTGCTGACGGATGCAGAGCGGGCGGCGAGCCTGGAGGCGGTGCTCGACACCCGTCCGGAACACGGCACAGGGCTGTGGGTGTTCGCCTATGGGTCGCTGATCTGGAACCCGGCGATGCATATCAGTGGGCGCAGGCTCGCCCGCGCGCTGGGCTGGCATCGCGATTTCTGCCTGGCCACCAAAGGCGGACGCGGCACGGCGGACAATCCCGGCATGTTGCTCGGCCTGCAACCCGGGGGCGATTGCGTGGGGGCGGTGCTGCGGCTGGAGGAGCACCACGTGGCGCAAGAGCTTGATATTCTGTGGCGTCGCGAAATGGTGGCCGATGGTTACATCCCGCGCTGGGTGGATGTGGAGACGATGGAGGGCGACGTTCTGGGCCACGCCATCGCGTTCACCATCAATCCGGAAGGCCCGTCGTTCTGTGGGCCATTGCCGGACGGCGAACTGGTGCGCCGGATCGCCACCGCCCGCGGCCCGCTCGGCACGGCGTCGGATTATCTGTTCAACACCCGTGATGGGCTGCGGGCGCTGGGCATCACCGATCCGATGCTGGAGACGCTTGGGTCCGAAGTGTTACTGCATCAATCAACGATGGATTGATAACGCTGCTGCCCCCATGATTGCTATAACGTTGCCAGCGTGGGGAATTCAAAATGAGCGGATGGCGCCGGCTTAAAATCGTGGTGGCGTTGCTGCTGGCCGTGATCGTGCAATCCGCCCCCGCCCGCAGCGATATGCGGCTTCCGGGCTTGTCGCAGGCAAGCAACGCCTACGCCAACGCTCTCATCAGGCGCTTTCCAACTGGCGCCGCGGAGACGGCGCAGGACACGGCCGGCCAGCAGGCCAGCGCCGCCATCGCTGCCGGCAATTGGGCCGCAGCCATCGCAGCCCTTGAGACCCGCGTTGCCATGGGCAACAGCACGGCAGGCCAATGGCAAAATCTTGCCAGCGCCTGGCTGTCCCGCACGCCGCCAGATCCGCAAAAGGCGCTGCTGGCCGGCTGGCAGGCGTGGCAGCATTCCGATCGCGGCCGGCAGGGCGTGCCGGCACTGTTGCTGATGGCCGATGCGCTGCACAGCCAGGATCGTGGCGTCCAGGAAATCGAGGTGTTGCGCCAGGCGGTGGAACTGTCGCCGGATTCGCCTGCCATCGCGGCCCGGTTCACCGCCTCCATTCGCACGGCCGGGCTGCTGGTGAGCACCCTCGACACCGAGGCCGATGCCGACCGGCCGCGCGCCTGTCTCACCTTTACCGTCCCGGTCTCGACCCGGCCGGATTTCTTGCCTGCTGACTGGGTGCGCGTCGATCCGCCTGTGGCGGATCTGGCCGTGACGCGGGAGGGCGACCAGTTGTGCATCTCCGGCCTGCCATCCGGCCGGACCAGTCGCGTGATGCTGCGGGCGGGGCTTCCTGGCGCCGAGGGCGTATCGATGCTGAAAAACACGGCGCTGGACGTGGCGATGCCGAACCGGGCGCCGAATATCGGCTTCGACACGCGCCTGTTCGTGCTGCCGCGCGGGCAGGCGCCGGCCATCACGTTGAGCAGCGTCAACCTGTCCGCCGTGTCGCTGAAGCTGATCCGGCTGAGTGAGCGCAACGTGGCGGTGCTGTTGCGGCGCGTGAAACTCGGTGAGTCGGTGGAAAGCTGGAGTGCCCAAAATATTGTGAACGAGGCTGGCAGCGTGGTCTGGACCGGGCGGGCGGACATCACGGGCTATGCGCCGAACAAGACCAGCCGCACCGCGTTGCCGCTGCCCGAGGCGCTGCGCACGGCAGGGCCGGGTTTGTATGCCCTGCTGGCCACACAGGGCGACGGCACCACCAACAGCGACGCCAGCGCCGTGCAACTGATGTTGCGCACCGATCTCGCGCCGAGCCTATGGCGTGGTTCGGACGGCCTGACCGTGCAGATCCGCGATTACGGCACGGCCAGCGCCCGCCCCGGCGTGCTGGTGCGGCTGCTGGCGCGCAACAACGACATTCTGGCCGAGACCACCACCGCCGATGACGGCGTCGCCCGGTTCGGCGTGCCGTTGCTGCGTGGCGAGGGGCCCCTGGCGCCCGCCGCCATTCACGCCTTCGCCAAGGCCGGGGATGGCGAGGATTTCGCGGCACTTGATCTCAGCGTCGCCGCGTTCGACCTGTCCGATCGCGGTGTGGAGGGCATGGCGCATCCTGGCCCGCTTGATTCGTATCTGTGGCCCGATCGCGGCATCTACCGGCCCGGCGAGACGGTGCAGCTGATGGGGCTGGTGCGCGACAATGCCGGCGCGCCGGCCGACCTGCCGGTGCAGGTGACGATCCGCCGCCCGAACGGGCAGGCCTTTGTGCAGATGGTGCCGCCGCGCACCGGCGGGGCGGCCATTCATGTGCCGGTCACGCTCTCGCCCACCGCACCGGCCGGGGTGTGGAATGTGGAACTGCGGGCCGATCCGCTGGCGGCGCCGATCGGCACCACCAGCTTTCGGGTGGACGCGTTCGTGCCGGAGCGGCTGGCGGTTGATCTGGGCCAGGTGACGGCGGCGATCATCGGTGGCCAGAAGGCCGATATTCCGGTGGCGGCGCGCTTCCTCTATGGCGCGCCGGCGAGCGGATTGTCGGGTCGCGCCACGCTGCATCTGGTGATCGACCCGCAGCCGTTTCCGGCGCTGGCGGGCTATCGCATCGGCGTGGAGGGGGAAGCGTTCGCGCCGGATCAGATCGGCATCGACCTGCCCGAGACCGACGGCCAGGGCCGCACCATCGTGCCAGTGCTGCTGGCGCATGTGCCGGACACCACCCAGGCGCTGAAGGCCGAGATCGACATCGCGGTGAACGACCCGGCTGGCCGCGCCAGTCACGCCGCCGCCAGCATTCCGGTGCGTCCGGCCACGCCGCTGATCGGTGTCAAGCCGCTGTTCGCGGATGGCGCCATCGACGCCGATGCCGAGGCAAGGTTCGAGATCGCCTCCGTGTCGCCCGTGGGCAACCGGCTCGCCATGCCTGCCACGCTGCGGCTGGTGCGCGAGCGGCCGGACTGGCGCGTCGTCATGCGCGGCAGCCTCGCCCGGTATGAGACGGTGTGGCGCGACGAGCCGCTGGAGACGGTCGAGATCGCCATCCCGCAGGGCGTGCCTTTCTCCTTTGCCCGAAAGCTGCCGTTCGGCCGATACCGGCTGGAAGTGGCACAATCGGGCGGCCTTGCCGTGACAACTTTGCGGTTCCGCGCTGGCTGGGCGAGTTCGGACAGCCCGGACGTGCCGGACCGTGTGGATGTGTCGGTCGATCGCCGGGTTGTGCCCGCAGGTGAGAACGCGCGCGTTCACATCGCCCCGCCCTTTGCGGGGCAAGCCACCCTGCTGGTGCTGTCGGACCGTGTTCACAGCCTGCGCAACATCGACGTTCCGGCCGGCGGCATGGACGTGGATGTGAAGGTGGAGGCCAGTTGGGGGCCGGGCGCCTATGTGGCCGTGCATGTGTTTCGCGGCAGCGAGGCCGCTGGAACGCGGCCAGGGCGCGCCATCGGGCTCACCTGGGTCGGCGTCGATCCGGCGGCGCGCAAGCTGGATCTGGCGATCGAGGCGCCGGTCCAGATCGCGCCGCGCCAGAGGCAGGACATCGTGCTGCGCGGCACTCCCGGCGCCTGGGTCAGTCTTGCTGCTGTGGATGAGGGCATTTTGCGCCTCACCCGCTACGTCTCGCCCGACCCCGCGCCGCATTTTCTCGGGCGGCGGCGTCTGGGACTGGATCTGCGCGATGATTGGGGCCGTTTGATCGCCCCTGCCGAGGGCGATGCCACGTCTCTGCGCCAGGGTGGCGACGATGGCGGTTTCGCCTTGCCTGAAATTCCCCAGCGCATCGTGTCGCTGTTCATACCGCCGGTGCAGCTTGGCGCGGACGGGCGTGCCGTGGTGCCGCTCGATATCCCCGATTTCGCCGGCGCCATCCGGCTGATGGCGGTGGGCTGGCAGGACAGCCGGATCGGCGCTGCTAACAGCCAGATGGTGGTGCGCGATCCTTTGGTGGCCGAAACGCTGCTGCCGCGCTTCCTCGCACCCGGTGACGAGGCCAGACTGGCAGTGCTGTTGCAGAATGTGGACCTTCCGGCGGGCGACGTGGTGGCCACGTTGTCGGTCGAGGGACCTCTGGCGCTGGCTGGGCCCAACCGGCTTGCCGTCATGCTCGCCGCTGACGGGCGGGCCTTGCCGGCCAGTGTCTTGCGCGCCACCGGCGCCGGGCGCGGCGTTGTGAAGCTCGATGTCACCGGGCCAGCTGGCTTTCACGTGGTGCGGGAGCAGGCCATCACCATCCGTCCCTCACGCGCGGCCCAGACAATCTCGGTTGCCGGCGAAATCGCGCCGGGCGCTGAGGCTGTGCTGTCCCCGGCCGGGGACAAATTCCTGCCCGATCGCTGGCAAGCTGTGGCCAATCTCGGCGCGCCGGTGCGCTACAATGTCAGCGCCATGGTCCGCGCCCTGGAGGATTATCCGTTCACCTGTCTGGAACAGGCGAGCAGCCGTGGCCTGGCGTTGGCCATGCTGCCGGACGGTCCTCTGGCCGGGACGGACCGGACAGGGCGGTTGCAGTCGATGGTGTCGCTGGTTTTGGACCGCCAGCGGTTTGACGGCGGCTTCGGCCTCTGGACCGGCAATGGCGAGGCGGAGCCGTGGCTGTCCGCCTACGCCACCGATTTCCTGCTGCGCGCCGGCACGGCCGGGGCGGTGGTGCCGGAGCCTGCGTTGCGCGATGCGCTGCAATTCCTCAGCGAGGCCGCCCAGAACAGCGAGACGGAGGCCTCGGCGCTCGCCGCCCAGGCCTATCGCCTCTATGTGCTGGCCGCTGCCGGAAGGGGGCTTCCAGGGGCCGCGCGCATCCTGATGGAGCGCCTGGAGCAGTTGCCAACCCCGCTCGCCCGCGCCCAACTCGGCGCCGCGCTGGCGCTTGCCCACGACACGCAACGGGCCGAGGCAGCGTTCGGCGCGGCTTTGCTGGCGCCGGTGCGGGGCTGGTGGGACGTCGATTACGGCAGTGCGGTGCGCGACCAGTTAGCCACGGCGGTGCTGCTGAAGGAAAGCAGCCTGCTGCCCGGTGAACTCGTGAAACTGGTGGCGCGTCTGCCGGGGGGCGATCTGGCTGTGGAGCTGTTGAACACGCAGGAACAGGCCTGGGCGGTTGCCGCCGCCGTGTCCCTCGGCGGCGACGCGCGCGCCGTGGATGTGGCGGTGACCAAAGGCGATATCGGCAATCAGCCAGCGTCGGGCGGCGTGCGCAGCCTGATGCTCACCGGCCCCGTCACCGTGCGCAACCAAGGACCGCGACCGGTGTGGCAATCCGTCTCCACCACCGGCATTCCGACACAGCCGCTGCCGGCGGCACGGTCCGGGATGCGGATCAGTCGGCAATTTCTCAATCTGGACGGCAGCCCCCTTAATCTGGACCAGCTTCGGCAGAACACGGTGTTCGTGCTGCTGATCGAGGGCAAGATTGAGGATGGTCAGGCCCATGGCGCAATGGTGACGCAGGGCCTGCCGGCGGGATGGGAGATTGCCGGCCGCATCCAGCCAGCCCCGCAAGGAGCCTCGGTTCCCGGCATGGCATGGCTCGGCACCCTCACCGAAACCCAGGCGCAACCTGCGGCCGATGACCGGTTTGCCGCCATCGTGAACATGACCAGGGCCGATACCGGTCTGCGTCTCGCGGTTCGGCTGCGCGCCGTCACGCCCGGCAGTTTCACGCTCCCCGGGGGCGAGATGGCCGATATGTATCGCCCGGCCATGTTCGCCCGGCAGGCGGAGGGACGGGTGAAGATACTGCCGCTTGACTAGGCGCGCGCTCCTCGTGTGCGTGGCCATGCTGCTTCTCGCGGCGGGTGTGTTTGTGCTTGATCGGGCCTTTCCGCCCGATCTGTCGCGGCTGGGCAGCGTGGCCACGGAATTCACCGACCGTCACGGCCGCACGCTGGCGCTGCGCCCGGCGGCCGGCGGCGTGTGGCGGCTGCCGACGCGGGTGGCGGATGTTGATCCGGCCTTCGTGGCCCGGTTGGTCGCGGTCGAGGATCGGCATTTCTGGCGTCACCCCGGGGTAAACCCGTTGGCCCTGGCCCGGGCGGCGTTGCAGGATCTGCGCGCCGGCCGAATTGTGTCGGGCGGGTCAACCCTGACGATGCAGACCGCCCGCCTGCTGGCGCCGCGCCGCCGCACTGTCGGCGCCAAGCTCATCGAGATCGCTCGCGCCTTGCAGCTTGAAGCCCGTTTCAGCAAGCGCGAGATCCTCGGCATGTGGATGACGCTGGCGCCGTATGGCGGCAATCTGGAGGGGGTGCGCGCTGGTTCGCTTGCGTGGCTGGGCCAGGAGCCGCGCCAGATGGACGACGCCCAGGCGGCACTGCTGGTGGCCATTCCGCGCCGGCCGGAAGCCTTGCGGCCCGATCGCCATCCTGACCGCCTGCGCGCCGTGCGGGACCGTATCCTCCGGGCCGACGGTGGCGTGATGCCACAGGCGCGGTTCCCGATGCCGCGCCACGCCGATCTTATGTTGCCCAAGACGACGGCGGCTCGAACCGTCACCACGCTTGATCTGGCGTTGCAGCAGGCGGTGGAGGCCATCGCCGCCACGCGCTTGCAAACGCTGCCGCCACATGCGTCGCTGGCGATCGTGGTGGCGGATATCGCCAGCCGGGACATCCGGGCCTTGGCCAGCGGTGCGGGCGCCAATGAAAGCCGGGCAGGGTCGCTGGACCTCACGCGTGCGGTGCGCTCGCCGGGCTCGGCCATGAAGCCGTTCATCTATGCCATGGCGTTCGAGGCCGGGCAGGCCGGGCCGGGAACCATGCTGGACGACCTGCCGCGTCGCTTTGGCGGCTATGCGCCGGAGAATTTCGACCGCAGCTTCGCAGGCCCTGTCACGATGGCGGATGCGCTGCGCCGCTCGTTGAACCTGCCGGCGGTGGCGCTTCTGGCAGATTTGGGGCCGGCCCAATTCCTCAGCCGGGTCAACGCCACCGGCATCGGGCTGCACATGCCAGGGCAGGCGGTTGGCGTGGCGGGCGCTTCACTGCCATTGGCGCTGGGCGGCGCCGGCACCACATTGCGCGACATGACAGCTCTGTATGCGGGACTTGCCCTTGATGGCCGCGTGGCCCCACTGCGCCTCTTGTGCTGTGGCCCATCGGTGGTTCCGCAGCCCTTGGTGTCGCGCCATGCAGCCGAGGTGATTGCAGGCATTCTCACGCAGCCGTTCCCTGACGGCGGCCCGGCCGGCATTGCGTGGAAGACCGGCACGAGTTGGGGCGGGCGCGATGTATGGGCCATGGGCTTTGACGGGCGACATGTGGTGGGGGTCTGGCTCGGCCGGCCAGACGGCACCCCGTTGCCGGGCGCCACCGGCCGCAGTCTGGCCGTGCCGGTTCTCGCCAGAATCTTCACGCTTCTGCCGCAAGCACCGCGCGCCCAGCCGCCGCATGAAGCGCAGGAACGCCGCATCGCGTTGCAGGAGCGTCCGGATGCGCTCCATTTTGTGTTTCCGCCATCGGGCGCCACGCTCAGTGGAGAGGGGGCCATCACGCTGCGTGCCATGGGCGGGCAGCGGCCCTTGGTGTTCCTGGTCGACGGCGCTCGGCTCAAGACCGATCCCGCCCGCCGGGAGGCGGCCTGGCAACCGTCTGGAGCGGGCTTTTACCGGCTGACCATTCTCGATGCCGACGGCAGGGCCGTTCAAAGTGCTGTTCGAATACACTGATCGGCAACTAGGGGTAAACCCGTATCGGCGGCACGTTTATTGTCCGATATCGTATTGATCTGTGAACTAGGAGGCGGCGATTCAACGTCTGGCCACATGGAGGGATTGGGCGCGACAGGCCGCAGTGACGTTCGCCAATGTGCCGCGTCTGGCGGCATTGCTCGCCATACCTGAGTGGCGGTTCAGCCTGCGCACGCTGCTGGTGATGGTGGTTCTGGCCGCTGTCCTGCCGTCGTTTGGCGTGGCCATCATCATTGGCGCCAATGCCGTGCGGGTGGCCGAGCAGGCCCAGCACAGCCGCCTGGAAGACACCGCGCACGCCCTCGCGGCAGCCGTTGATCGGGATCTGGAACGCGTCCTGGCGATATTGAGCGCGCTTTCAGCCAGCCGCGGGCTTGAGGTCGGCGATCTGACGGCGTTCGACATACGCGCCCAGATGGTGTTTGAGACCAGCGGTCTCCAGGTTGAAATGCGCCGGCCAGACGGAACCTTGCTCACTCCCCCCCGCATGGCAAACCCGGTTCTGGGCCTGATCGATCCCGGGCTCCAGTCAACTCATGCTGCTGTTCTTGCCAGCAAGCGGGCCGCTGTCAGCGACGTGCTGGCGGCGCGGACGCGCCCGATATCGGCTGCGGTGGTGATGATCCCGATCCTGCACGACGGCGTTGTCATCGGCACATTGGAGACGTTGTGGTCGCCGGACCAGCTGACCGCGACCCTGCGCCGGGGACTGGGCCAACAGGGCGGGCTGGCGGTTCTGGTTGATCCAATGGGCAGGATCGCCGCCGCATCGCGTGCGTTGGCACGGCGCGGCGGACAGATCTATGCGCCCGAGCCGCAGCCTGAAACGTCGGGATGGTTCGGCCGTTCGCCCTTGGCAACCGTGTCGACGGAGCTTGAGCGGGCGCGGGGCTGGCGATTGTTTTTCAGCACCGATGTGCCTTTGCCGGTATCGCGGGTGGTGCAAATGCTGAGACAGATCATCTTGGCCAGCCTGTCGGTGCTTCTGCTGACCCTTGGTTTCGTCGCACTTGTCGGCCGGCATGTGGGCCTGCCGTTGCGCGGGCTGTCGGATTTGGCGCGCAACGTGGCATCTGGCGTGCAGCGCCTGGAAACGGCGATGGCGCCGTCATTGATCATCGAGTTCGAGGATTTGCGGCAGGCGATGCTGCGGGCCGATGCCGTGCTGCGTCGCCGGGGGGCGGCCGAGCGGATGGCGCTGCGGGAGGCCCGCACCAGCCAGGAACTGCTGATGTCGGTGGTCAATGGCACGGCGGAATCCATTCACGTCAAGGATCTTGACCAGCGCTATGTGCTGGTCAACCGCGCGGGCCTGCTCGCGGGGGCGGAGCCGCGCGCGGAATGGCAGGTGCTTGGCCGCGCGGCGGCCGACCTGTTTCCGCCCACCGTGGCGCGGCGGATCGAGGCCGCCGACCGTCGCGTTCTGTCGACCGGCATGATGACCAGTTTCGAGCAGGAATACGTGCCAGATCCCGCCAGCGGCGTGGCGCGCTGGGTGGCCATGACCGTGGCGCCCTGGAAGGACGCGCAAGGCCGTGTGGTGGGTGTGGTCTCGGTCGGGCGCGACATCACCCAGAAGCGGCTGGCTGACCAGCGCATGCGGGCCGTCCAGGCGGATCTGCTGCGCGCCACCCGGCTCAGCGCCATGGGGGCGATGGCCAGCGGTCTGGCGCACGAGTTGAACCAGCCGCTGGCCGCCGCCACCAATTTCCTCAATGCCGGCGGCCGGATGCTCGACAGGGCTGCCCTGGGGGACCAGCAGGCATTTGCAGCTGCGCGCAGCGCAGTGGCTGATTCTGCGCGGCAATTGCTGCGGGCGGGCGCCATTGTGCGGCGGTTGCGCGACTTTGTGGAACGGGGCGAGGTGGAACTGCAATCGGAGGATCTCGGCGACCTGCTGCGCGTGTCCTGTGACCTCGCCCGCAGCGACGGGGTCTGCGAAGGCATCGACCTGCGCATCGATCTCAACTGTGGGTCTGCCGAGGTGCTGGTCGATCGCACCCAGATCCAGCAGGTTTTGCTCAACCTGATCCGCAACGCCGCCGAGGCGATCATCGGCTCGGGTCAGGTTTTGCCAGGGCTGGTGGTGGTCAGCGCCAGCCTTGGGTCAGACAGCCGCATGTATATCGACGTGTCCGACAACGGCCCCGGCCTCAGTCAAGGCATTGCCGAACGGCTGTTCGAACCGTTCGTCAGCAGCAAGCTCACAGGCATGGGCATCGGGTTGTCGATCTGCCGCACGATTATCGAAGGTCACGGCGGTTCGCTCACGGCAGAGCCTGGCACCACCGAGGGCATGCGCTTCCGCATCGCGCTGCCGGCCCTGAACCCTACTGGAGGCGCTGCATGACCATTATGCCAGATCTTGAGGCAGTCCCTGAAATCATCCCGGCCGGTATGGTGGTGCATGTGGTGGATGACGACGAAGCGGTGCGCCGTTCCCTGGCCCTGCTGCTGGTCTCGTTTGGCTTTAACGCCGAAGCCTATGGCTCGGCCGAAGCCGTCCTCGATGCACTGCCCAAGCTGAGACCTGGCTGCCTGGTCATCGATATCCGTATGCCCGGCATGGATGAGCTGGACCTGCAGGTGGAACTGACACGGCGCGGCTGCGGATTGCCGGTGGTGATCGTGACCGGCCACGCCGATGTGGGGCTGGCGGTGCGCGCAATGAAGGCTGGTGCGCTGGACTTCATCGAGAAGCCGTATTCAGAGGAGGACATCCTGCGTGCGGTTCGCCAGGCGCTGCTTCGCACCGCCGATGCGCGCCAGAGCACGGCCACCGCCGAGGCGGCCCGTAGCCGGATCGCAGGGCTGACGCCGCGTGAGCGGGACGTGCTGGGGCGATTGGTGGACGGCCGGCCCAACAAGGTGATCGCGCACGATCTTGGCATCAGCCCGCGCACTGTGGAAATCCACAGGGCGAACTTGATGGAGAAGCTTGGATGCCGCAGCCTGGCGGAGGCCGTGCGCATCGCAATTGCAGCCGGCTTCGGTGCAGGCTGACGGGTTGTAGCATGCGCTGGTAAAAGTAACAAAAATACTCAAAAAGTAAGTAACATACCTGACTTGGCCTTGTTCGTTGCTGCCGTCTTAATGACATGGTCGCAATGAATTCATGCGGAGGCGACACCGGCCTTTCCCGGCAACACTCCGCTGACGTGTCAAAGCATGAACATCTGTTGATGGGAAAAAATCCCACGATGAACCGGTGGTCTCGCTTGCAACAGGAGGGTGCCGCCTTGCCAAACGACGTCATGCAAATCGACGCTTCCACCGCCGGGCTGACGGCCAGGCTGATGGATTATGCACCTCACCTGGGTTTGGCATCAGTCCTGCCCGAAACCGCTTCGGATGACACCTCCAATCGATGCGAGATCCCACAGGCGCATTTTGCCGACCAGTTGCTGGCGGCGCTGGCGACAATGGCTGTGCGCAGCAAGCGACGGCAGGCCGATCTCTGTGCCGCCCTGTACCGGGCAGGGCTTGAGTCCGACCCGGTGCGCGTGACCGAGGCATTGCGCCATCTGGAGCAGACCGGCTGTATCGAAGACCTCGTGCCACTCTATGATGGCGGCGTGTTGATGTCCGTCACCACGCGCGGGCTTGAGACGCTCAACGCCGGGCCGCGATGGAACATGCTGGACGGCGCGGGTTTCCTGCGCGCCTGAAACCCGCCAACGCGATCAGCCTGGAAAACGAGGCCAGAACAACGGTTCTGGCCTCGTTTCATTGTGCACTATGATGAAGCAGCGTCAGGACGCGCCGGATACGTAGGCCTTCAGGCTGTCGACTTCGCTCTCCTGCTGGATCATTCGTGCCTTCACCACGTCGCCAATGCTCACCAGGCCCACCAGACGCCCCTGTTCCATCACCGGCAGGTGGCGGAACCGGCCGCAGGTCATCATCACGGTGGCCTCGGTCACGGTGGTGCGCGGGGTGGCGGTGGTGACGTGGCGGGTCATGAGATGTTCGGCATGCTGGTCCAGCGTGCTGGCGCCTTGGGCAGCCAGCAGCCGCACGATGTCCCGCTCACTCAGGATGCCCATCAGGTCGCCGCGCTCGTTGCACACCACCACGGCGCCGATCCGCCGGGTGGCGAGCATGTGCGCCACTTCGGCAATCGTCGCGTGCGGGCTGACGGATGTGACGTCAGAGCCCTTGAGCTTGAGGATGGCAGCTATCGTCATGGCTTGGATCTCCGGTGCGAGCGATCATTGCCGTGGCTGGGGCCTGGGCACGCCGCTTCTTGGTTGGGCCCCAAGACTGCGCCTTATGGAAGCATCGACGCAAGAAACAGCCGTGCGGTACAACATATTGTGAAAAACCAAGACGCTGCATAGGATTTAGGCGGCGTGCTCCAATTGAGTCGCCACCAGATCGGCGAATATTCCCTTGCGCATGAGAAGTCCCTCGAAACTGCCGCGCTCGACGATCTCGCCGTTTTCGAACACCAGGATCTCATCGGCGTCACGCACCGTCGACAGGCGGTGAGCGATGATGAACGTGGTGCGTCCTCGCATCAGCGCCTTCAGGGCACGGCTGACACGGGCCTCGGTGGCGGCGTCCAGGGCGCTGGTGGCCTCGTCCAGAATCAGGATCGGCGGGTCTTTCAGCAATGCGCGCGCAATCGCCAGACGCTGGCGCTGGCCGCCGGACAGGGTGGTGCCGCGCTCGCCGACCATCGTCTCGTAGCCCTGCGGCTGGCGCAGGATGAAATCATGCGCTTCCGCCAGCCGGCAGGCGCGTTCGATATCGGCCTCACTGGCATCCGGCCGGCCAACCAGAAGGTTGTCGCGGATCGAGCGGTTCAGCAGCATGCTGTCCTGAAACACCACACCGATGGAATGGCGCAGGCTGTCGATGGTGATGCCGCGAATATCGTGCCCATCGATCAGGATGCGGCCTTCGTCGGGGTCCCACAGCCGTTGCAACAGGGCCATAACGGTGGATTTTCCGGCCCCGGTCTGGCCCACCAGGGCCACGGTGCTGCCGGGGGCGGCCACGAAATCGACCCCGTTGAGGATCACCGGCGCGCGCGGATAGCCGAATTTTATGCTCTCGAAGCGCACCTCGCCAGGACCGCGCGGCAGATCCATTGCGTCCTCCCGCTCGGGCACGGTGCTGGCGGTGTCCAGCACGGAGAAATATTCGCGGATGTTGGGCGCCTCGAAGAACAGCCGTGACGCGAAGCCCATCGCACCATCCAGCCGGCCGATCAGCATGGTGGCCAGACCCATGAAGCTCACCACCTCACCCACGCTGGCCTGGTTATGCGCATGCAACCAGGTGCCAAGCGCTACGATGCTGATGACAGCGATGGTGCTGGAGCCACGAGTCATGACATTGACCACAGCCCACCAGTTCAGCACTGGAAACTGGTTGGAGATCACCTGTTTGATGATGTCGTCAAACAGCACCATCTCCGCCTTCAGCCGCGAGAAGCTCTGCACCACAACCACGTTCGACAGCGCATCCTGTGCCGTGCCCACCAGCCGGCCCTGGAAGCCCTGGGCGCGAAGTTGGCCCGCTTCCGTGCGGCCTATGACGAAGAACGTCACCACGCAGAACAACACCACCAGCACCACAAGTGCGATCGACAGGCGCCAGTTGATGAACATCGTCAGCGGCAGCAGCACCAGCAGCGAGACGAAAATGGCCAACGCCTCGCGGAAAAAGGTGAGCCAGATGCCGAACATACCGTCGGCGCCGGACAGCATCACCTTCATCAACCGCCCGGACTGCGCCTCGCCGTGAAACGACGGCGGCAGGCTGAGCACATGGGCGAAGAACTGGTGCATGGATTTCAGGCGGTTGCGATGGGCCAGTCGCTCCGCATGAAGGGCCACGAAGATGTTGGCGCCGATGGCGGTGGCGCCTAGGGCCGCCCACACGCCGAGAAGCCCGGCGGCCTGGCTCCACAAAGCGCCTTCGGGCAGGGTGTCGGCTTTGGAAATCATCTCGATCACACGGCCGAACAACAGCGGATCGAGGAACTGCATCAGCGCGACCAGGATGTTGGCGCCACTCAGCCAGGCAGCAACCCGCAGGTCGCGTCCCAGCATGAACATAACGCGACCATAAACCTTCAGAAAGCGCATGAAGTGACCCAAATTGTTGCTGCAAATTCAAAGTTGAAATATTCAACAGCGGCAGGGTTTATTCTTTTTTGAAAAAAGAACCAAAAAACTTTACCCATTGAACGCGTATCGCGCGGGAGACGTGACACGGATCATGGATGAAAGTCTTTTTGCTTCTTTTTCTTCAGAAAAAGAAGGCCTTTCTCCCGCATAAGTTCCACATGTTTAACAAGCAATCGTGGCGAAGTTCCGGCTCGGCATGACGAATTCGTCCTGCGCCGCCACGGTCAGGATTTCCCGCGATCCGGCTTCGGCGGTGCGGCGCAGCAGGCCCCACACCGAACTGCCGGCGGCTGACAGGGCCAGGGCGGCGCTGCCCGAATTCAGGCAGTGGAACAAAAACAGCGCGGTGATGGCATCGCCGGCGCCGTTGACGGTGACATTCAGCATCGGCGTGCGCAGCAGATGGAATGCGTCACCGTCGGCTGCCAGCATGTCGATCATATCGTCGGGCGTGTCATCGGTGCGCAGGCTGGTCACCAGCACGATGCGCGGCCCGAGCGCCTGAAGCCGCAGCACGGCCGCCTTCGTCTCGGCCAAGGTGGTGGTGGGCATGCCGGTCAAATGCTGCAATTCGAACCGGTTGGGGGTGGCGATGTCGGCCACGCGCAGGGCGTGATCGCGCATGAAGGCGTCGATGCCGGGGCGGACGTAAAGCCCAGTGCCGTCATCGCCCAGCACCGGGTCGCAGCAATACAGCGCGTTGGGGTTGGCCGCCTTCACCCGCGCCACGGCTTCCACGATCGCGGTGCCGATCGCGGCGTCGCCCATGTAGCCGGACAGAACGGCATCACAGCGCGGCAGCACGCCGCGTGCCGCGATGCCGTCGATCAGGGCGGAGACGGTGGCGCCGGAGAACACCTGTCCGGTCCAGTCGCCATAGCCGGTGTGATTGGAGAACTGCACGGTGTTGACCGCCCAGACCTCGGCCCCCAGCCGTTGCAGCGGAAACACGGCGCTGGCGTTGCCGACATGGCCGTAGGACACCCAGGATTGGATCGACAGGATGTTCATTTCAGGCGTCAAGCCCGGTATTGGCAGCGATCAGCCCAGTGATGCCATCATTAAATCCTTCGCCTTTGACAGTGGCGATCGTTCCGAGCAGGCGCATACTTCATTCCATTTCCGGCACTTATGGGGCGGAGGCTAGGCATTTGGGCGCATTCGCGTCAAATTACGGCGCGACATCTTACACAAGGCTATTCATGTCCCGCATTCCGAAATTATTCCAGCCTATCACATTCCGCTCGGTCACGGCCCGCAACCGGATTGCCGTGGCGCCGATGTGTCAATACAGCGCGGTCGACGGTCTCGGCACGGATTGGCACGTCCAGCATCTCGGAGCGCGGGCCGTCGGCGGCGCCGGCATGGTGTTCACCGAGGCCACCCATGTGTCGGCGCTTGGTCGCATCACGCCGGGCTGCCTTGAGCTGAACACCGAGGAGCAGAAGGCCCATCTCACCCGCCTGGCCGCCGTCATCACGATGGGCGGCGCCGTGCCAGGCCTGCAGATCGCCCATGCCGGCCGCAAGGCCAGTTCCAACCGTCCGTGGGAGAAAAGTGGCTCCCCCATCCCGATCTCCGAAGGCGGCTGGGAGCCATGGGGGCCGAGCGCGCTGCCGTTCAGCGAGGCTGCCACCGTGCCGCACGTGATGTCGGTGGCCGATATCGCCACGGTGGTCGCGCAGTTCCGTGCCACTGCGGCGATGGCCCGCGATGCCGGCTTCAAGGTGATCGAGGTCCATGCGGCGCATGGCTATCTGCTGCACAGCTTCCTTTCGCCATTGTCGAACACCCGCAACGACGAATATGGCGGCGATCTCGCCGGCCGCGCCCGGGCGCTGCTGGAGACGATCGACGCCATTCGTGAGGAATGGCCGGACGATCTGCCGCTGTTCGTGCGCGTCTCGTCGGTGGACTGGATGGCCGGCGGCATCACCATCGAAGACACGGTGGCGCTGTGCCATCTGCTCAAGGCCACCGGCAAGGTCGATCTGATCGACTGTTCGTCGGGCGGCATTCTGGCGGCCGGTCCGGTGATTCCATCCTTGCATCCGGGCTATCAGGTGCCGTTCGCCGAAGCGGTGCGCCGCGAAGTGGGTATCGCCACCGGGGCTGTCGGGCTGATCACCACGCCGGAGCACGCCGAGGAAATCCTGGGCAACGAGCGCGCCGATCTGGTGTTCATCGCCCGCGCCATCCTGGCGGATCCGATCTGGCCGCTGCGGGCCGCCCTGGCGTTGGGCGCGCCGCTGGATATTCCGGGGCCGTATCTGCGTGCCGGCTTGGCCCGGCTGTAACACGCTTGGGAGCGGGACGGCTGCTGACGGAGGTAGCCACCCCGCTCTCCGCTGTGCGTGGTGTTTGTCTCAGATCGAAAAGTCTTCGGTCCAGAAATCCGCACGGAGCTTCGCTGTCAGTTCGGCGGAATCCGGCCCCTGCCGCAGACGTGGATGCGGTTCGCCGGCCAGCCTTTCGGCCACAACCCGGCCCGGTGTGCCGCCCAGCATGATGATGCGCGAGGCGACATGGGCGGCTTCGGCGATATCATGCGTCACAAACAGGATGGTTTTGCCGGTGGTCTGCCAGATGCGGACCAATTCGTCCTGCAATCCTTCGCGGCTGACGGCATCGAGCGCTGAGAACGGCTCGTCCATCAACAGGATGTCCGGCTCAACCGCGAGGGCGCGGGCCAGGGCGACGCGCTGGCGCTGGCCGCCTGACAATTGATGCGGCCACCGCGTGGCCAGATCGCCCAGTCCCACGAGATCGAGCATGGCCTGCGCCTTGGCAAGCCTGTCCGCCCGTTTCAGGCCGAGTCTTTCGAGGCCAAAGGCCACATTGGCAATCACGCGCCGCCAGGGCAGCAGCCGCGCATCCTGAAACACCAGCGCCACGGATTGGCGGCCTGGGGCGGGGGCTGGCAAGTGCGCGGACCCGGTGCCCGGCTTCGCCAGGCCAGCCAGCACGCGCAGCAACGTGGACTTGCCCACGCCCGAGGGCCCCACAATGGCGAGGAACTCCCCGTCCGGGATCACAAGGTTGAGGTTTTGGAGCACGGTATTGCGCTGTCCGTCCCGCTCGAAGACGACGGACAGGTTTTCGATGTTGATCATGGCTTCCACCGCAGCAGCCAGTGTTGCGTGGCCATGAAGCCTGTGTCGAACAGGCCGTACAAGGCCGCCATGGTCAGCATGTAGACAACCACCAGATCCGTCGACAGCAGGCTTGAGGCCTGCATCATGCGTTGCCCGACGCCCGGAACGCCGAAGATCTCGGACGCCACCACCGCCATCCACGCCTGCCCCAGCGATGTGCGCACCCCCACCAGAATGCCCGGCAGAGACGCGGGGAAGACGATCTTGGTCAGCCGAGACCACGGCGAGGTGAAGCCGAACGCCTGCGCCACCTCGATCAGGTCGCGGTCCACCGCGCGCACGGCCCCGTTGGCCGCGAAGAACACGATCCAGAACACGCCGATGGCAATGATGAAGACGGCTGCCTCGGTGTTGACGCCAAACCAGATGATGGCGAACGGCACCCAGGCCAGCCCCGGGATGGGCCGCAGCAGGCGCACCACCCAGCCGGTCAGCGCCTCGGCGGTGTTGGACATGCCAACCAAAATCCCAAGCGCCACGCCCAAGACAATTCCGACACCGAGCCCGACCACATAGTGGCTCAGGCTCATTTCGACGGATTCCAGCCAGATGCCGCTGCGCCATTCCTTCAGGAAGGCCGAGGGCAGGGCGCTCGGCGCCGGCATCAGAATGGGATTTACCCAGCCGAGGCGCGGCAGTGCTTCCCAGAAGGCAAAGAACACCAACAGGCCGAAGCCCGCCGCCAGGCTGCGCCGCCACTGCATGTCAGCGGCCAGCCAGCGCGGCTTCGTAGAAGCTGTTGTCGAACAGGCCGTCGAACGTGACGTCCTTGTCCAACGATCCCAGCTTCACCTGATAGGATTGCATTTTCCGCGCAGCATCGAAAATCGCGCGTGGATCGATCTGGAAGTTGACGGCCTTCGATGCCAGCGCCCGGCGGATGGTGTCCGGTTCCACAATGCCCTTGCCGAGCGCGTCGACAATCGCGGGAATGGCGCGCTCCGGGGTGTGGGCGAGCAGTGCGCCGGCCTTCACCAATCCGCTGACCAGGGCCTGCACGGCGTCAGGATGCGCCGTCATGAACGCACCGGACACGGCCACCACGGTGCCAGGCTGGCCGGGGAACATCACGTCGCCCAAGGCCAGAAGCTTGATGCCGGGATTGCGGTCCGTGATGATCGTCACGGCCGGTTCGCGCACGGAGGCGCCGTCCATCGCACCGGCCAGCATGGCCTGCTGGGTCGCGTCGATGCCCATCGGCACGATCTCATAATCGGCGGGGTCGGCCTTGGCCACCTCGCGCAGCCAGTATTGCAGCGTGGTGTTCGGCACCGAGCCGGCGGGCTGGGTGGCCAGCCTTGCGGGTTTCCCACTTGCCGCGCGAAAGGCGTGAAAGGCTGCGGCGGGCGTGACGTCGGGCTTGAAGTAGCCGGAAAGTTTGGCGCTGCCGACAAACACGTTCTCGTTGATCGCGGTGGCGGCCACCACCCGCACGTCAACGCCGCGCGCACGCGCCACCGCCAGCGGGGCCACGCCGGCGACATAGATGTCGATGGTGCCGGAGGCGAGGGCCGCGATCATGTTCGGCCCTGATTCGAAGGTTGTGATCGCGAGTTTCAGGCCGCGCTCCTGCAGCCAGTTCTCGCGCTGCGCCACATAAAGCGGCGCCGCGCCCATGATGGGGATCACGCCCAGCCGCGCCACAACCGCGGACTGCGCCCGAGCCGGCAGTGTGATCGCCGACAGGGCCGCGATGCGCGCAAGCAGGGAGCGTCTGAGCAAAATCGTAATCTCCGGAATGAGTGTCGGCGTTGATCTAGGCCAAATCGCGCTTCAGCAAAAGCCGCCAGCCTTTTGTCAGCAAGTGGTTGTCAGCCCAGCTTGTTCCATCGCACGTCAAGCGTTTCGCGGAAGGCGAAGCGCACCAGATGGCGGGTGACGACATCCTCCAGCGATGCCAGTCCGGCCGGCGCATGGGCGATGACGCGCATGTGCAGGGCGTGCGCCCCGTCGGGCACGTCGAGCTCGCACACACCGCTGGAGAATTCGATCCGTCCCCGGCGTTCTTCGAGCGTGACCGGGAGCTTGTGCTCGAAATGCTTGCAGAGCTGGCCGAGATAGCGGGCGGGCAGGGGCGTGGTCACGAACGCCTCGGACATCAGGGCGGGTGAGGGATCGGTCATTGAACTTTCTCCACGGCGCCCGCGGCTGCGTCGATCGCTGTGGCGATGGCGTCGATCTGCTGTGGGCCGAGCGGTCTGGCGGACAGGCGCAGGCGGAGGGCGAGCTTCAGGTTCTCCATGGCGCGGATGATCTGCGGCGCCTGGTCATGGCCATGCCTTTGACTGGCTTCGGACATCCGGGCGAGCAGGCCATTCAGCGTTGGACGGTTGGCTTCGAGGAACGCCTCGCCCTGGGGGCTGATGCTATGCAGTTTTTTGGTGCCGTCGGTGGCGTTGACGACGACGTAGCCGAGTTCCTCAAGCAGGGTCAGCGTTGGGTAGACCACGCCTGGGCTGGGGCTGTAGGCGCCGGCGACCTGCTCCTCGATGGCCTTGATGATCTCGTAGCCATGGCTGGGCTTGGCGGCGATCAGATTGAGGATGACCAGCCGAAGATCGCCATGGGCGAAGAACCGCCCCAGCCCGGCGCGACCGCCGCCGCCGCCGTGCGGCCGTGTATCGTGGTCAAGCGCGCCATGGCGTCGTTCGCCGCGGGCGAAGCGGTGTCCGGAATCATGCCGACCGGAGCGGCTGTGGGAGGAATGATGATGCATGAGATGCTTTCAGAGTGTGTTTCGATATAGCGAATAAACAGATATATCGAAAATAGGTCTAAATCAAGAAAAATCCTATCTGAACCCTGATACGCATCGGGTGAAGCATGGGAGAGGGATGCAGGCGGAGTGAATTCACTCTGCCCAAAGGTCTGAAAACAGACAGATATTCTCTTTTTGGAGGCCTGGGTGGCCCAGGGCTTGACCGGCGCCGGGGGCGCCCGCCATCTCTAAGGTTGCTGCGGCAGCG
Organism: Acetobacteraceae bacterium; assembly: GCA_040399685.1. Taxonomy (GTDB): domain Bacteria; phylum Pseudomonadota; class Alphaproteobacteria; order Acetobacterales; family Acetobacteraceae; genus CAIQQQ01. The sequence continues at coordinate 104,848 of JBBART010000009.1, read as the reverse complement.
TCGGGCCGTGAGCGTTCCCGTCGCGAAGGAAACATCGTTTTGCACACGCGCCTTCGTCGGCTGATGGTGGTCCATTCCAATGATCAGGCTGATTTCACCGATGCCCTGTGGCGTCAGTTGCGCCAGGAGGCCGAGGAGGCCTATGCGCGCTCACCGATGCTGGCGCCGTTGTTTCTGGATTCCATCCTGAACCAGCCGAACTTCGAAGCCGCGATGTATCACCGCATCGCCGTGCGCCTGAAGAATGAAGTGATTTCGTTGCCGCTGATCCTGCAGGCCTTCCACCGGGCCGGCGATGCGTCGCCCGAAATCGCCCTCGGCCTCAAGGCGGATATCGCCGCCGTGTTCGAGCGCGATCCCGCCTGTGAGCGTTTGATCGAGCCGTTCCTGTATTTCAAGGGCTTCCACGCGCTGCAGACGCACCGGCTGGCGCACTGGCTGTGGTCCAATGGCGAGAAGGATTTCGCGCTGTATCTGCAAAGTCGGACGTCCGAGGTGTTTCAGACCGACATCCACCCGGCAGCGCAAATTGGCCGGGGCATCTTCCTCGACCACGCCACCGGCCTTGTCGTCGGCGAGACGGCGGTGATCGGTGATGACGTGTCGCTGTTGCAGGGCATCACGCTGGGCGGCACCGGCAAGCAGGCCGGGGACCGGCATCCCAAGATCGGGCGCGGCGTGATGATCGGTGCTGGCGCCAAGATTCTGGGCAATATCCAGGTCGGCGATAATGCCCGCATCGCCGCAGGCTCGGTTGTGCTGTCGCCGGTGCCGGCGGGGGCCACCGTGGCCGGCGTGCCCGCCCGTATCGTGCGCACCGCCACCGTGGCTGACCCGTCACGCAGTGCGGACGAAATTTTGCGCGAGTTGGCGTATGTTGGGTTTGATTACATTATATGATATTGGGTAAAAAAGAGGTTCTTTTTTGAAAAAAGAACCAAAAAACTTCATTCGTTTAGATGTTTATTATAGAGATGCCGCAACACATACATGAATGAATGAAGTTTTTTTGCTTCTTTTTCTTCAGAAAAAGAAGATCTTGTCTGCTATCCCTCACCGTTATCCGCTGCCGCCCGACGGTCGCGGAAGGCGCTGCCGTGCAGCGGGTAGGCGGTGGTGGATTTGATCCGCTCCATCGCAAAGCGCGACGTGACGTTCTTCATCGGCACCGAAGCGATCAGGCCTTTGTAGAACCGGTCGAACTCCGCCATGTCCGCCACGGCCACGCGCAGCATGTAGTCCACGTCGCCGGCCATTCGGTAGACCTCCATCACCGAGGGCCAGGCGGACACGGTCTGTGCGAACGTGTCGAGCCATTCCGGCGTGTGATCGGCGGCTTCCACGGCCACGAACACTGTCAACCCCATGCCGACCAGCTCAGGCGCCACCAGCGCCACGCGGCCGGTGATCACACCGGCCGCCTCCATCTTCTGCACGCGTTTCCAGCATGGCGTGGCGGACAGGCCCACCCGGTCCGCCAGCTGCGCCAGGGCGAGGGTGGCGTCCTCCTGCAGGATGGCCAGGATCTTGCGGTCGATCTCGTCCATCAGGCTTCCAGCGCCTGACGGAGATCGGCAATGATGTCGTCGATATGCTCGATGCCCACCGACAGCCGCACATAGCCGGGCGAGACCCCGGTGGCGCGTTGTTCTTCTGGCGAAAGCTGGCTGTGGGTGGTGCTGGCGGGATGGATGGCCAGCGTACGGGAATCGCCGATGTTGGCGACGTGATAGATGAGCTTCAGCCGGTCGATGAAGCGCTGCCCGGCCGCGGCCCCGCCGCTGAGTTCGAAGCCCACCAGCCCGCCACGGCCGCGTGTCAGATACTTCGCGGTGCGTTCTGCGGCCAGTCCGGTGTGGTGGCTGGGGTGGATGACACGGATGACGTTGGCATGACCGGCCAGATAGGTCGCCACCACCTCGGCGTTGCGCGCATGTTCGCGGATGCGCAGCGGCAAGGTTTCCAGGCCCTGCAAGGTGAGGAACGCGTTGAACGGGCTGGCGGCCGGGCCGAGGTCGCGCAGCAGCGTCACGCGCAGTTTCAACGCATAGGCCACCGGGCCGAGCGGCTTGGCCGCCTCCACCCAGACTGCGCCGTGATAGCTCGGATCAGGCTGATGCAACGCCAACTGGCGCTCGGGGTGCGCCTCCCAGTCGAAATTGCCGCCATCGATGACAATGCCGCCGATGCTGGTGCCGTGGCCGCCGATATATTTGGTGGTGGACATCACCACCACCGCCGCCCCGTGGTCGAACGGGCGCACCAGCAGCGGGGCCGCGGTATTGTCGACAATCAGCGGAATGCCCAGGCGCCGGCCGATGGCGGCCACCTCGGCGATGGGAAACACCTCCAGCTTCGGATTGGGCAAGGTCTCGGCATAATAGGCGCGGGTGCGGGCGTCTGTGGCGCGGGCGAAGGCCTCGGGATCGGCGGGATCGACGAACCGCACCTCGATTCCCTGGTCGCGCAATGTGTTGGCGAACAGGTTCCAGGTGCCGCCGTAAAGGTCGGTGCTGGAGACGATGTTGTCCCCCACGCGGGCCAGGTTCTGCACCGCCAACGCGCTGGCGGCCTGGCCGGAGGCCACGGCGACCGCCGCCACGCCGCCCTCAAGCGCCGCGAGCCGCTTTTCCAGCACATCGGTCGTGGGGTTCATGATGCGGGTGTAGATGTTGCCGAGTTCCTGCAACGCGAACAGGCGCGCGGCCTGGCTGCTGTCGGTGAATTGGAAGCTGGTGGTCTGATAGATCGGCACCGCCACCGCATGGGTGGCCGGATCGCTGCGCCAGCCGGCATGCAGGGCGAGGGTTTCGGGGTGCTGAGAGGTCATGATGTCACTCCGGTGATGTCGCGTTCGTCGCTTGGGTGTCGCCAGGCGACGTAATGGCAACAGAGGAAAGGCCGTTGAGTGGCGCTGCGCAACAGCACAGATATTTGAATGAACGACGCTTTCAAGGAGATGTTTCCCTTTTGCCGGCCTTCAAGGGAATGCCTTTTTCCAGCCCCATGTCAGGCTGGCGGTTTGCCGTGCGCTGGGAACAGCAGATTCAGAACCTCCGGAACCACTGCCTCGCGGCGGCATCGCCGCGAGGCAGTGGTGCGTTTTTATGCGCCGTGCCGCTGGATCCAGCTGACGTAACGATCCATCCAGCCTTGCAGGAACGCCTTGCTCCCGGCGCCGATGCTGCCATCGGCATCGAACAGCCCCTCCTTGGCGTGAATGAAGGCCTCGGGCTGCCCCAGCGTCGGCATGTCCAGATAGGCCAGCACGTTGCGCAAATGCTGCTGTGCCATGGAGGTGCCGATCGCGCCCACCGATGCGCCCATAATGCCGGCCGGCTTGCCCGCCCAGGCGCTTTGGCCATAGGGCCGCGAGGCGTGATCGATCGCGTTCTTGAGCACGCCGGGAATGGAGCGGTTATACTCTGCCGTGACGAACAGCACGCCGTTGGCGGCCTTGATGCCGGCCTTCAATTGCTGGACGGCCTCGGCCTGGCGGGCGTCGTCGTCCTGATTGTAAAGCGGCAGCGCGCCGATCTCGAGATGTTTGAAAGAGAACGAAGACGGGGCAAGTTTGATGATACCATCAGCTAACTTACGGTTGAACGAGTCACGGCGCAGGCTGCCGACGATGACAGCAATATGAAACTGGCTCATGAGAATGTCCTTGTAGTTGTTCGCTTGAACTTGCGTGCAGTGCGCGGTGTTGGAAACCAAGCGGACCGGAATCCACCATCCATCGAAGATTTAACGGAACGGAGGAATGTTGGTTGCGATCGGAAACGAAATTTCTGATCGTCGCGTCATTTCAAAAACCTCCCAACAGCCAGATTGTTCGGTAAATATTTTGATTTATCCGCGTTGGATTTGGATTCGTGGGGGCACGGATGAGCGGGTTTTTCGATGCTTGGGCAGGGCGATAGGCGGCGCAACCTGAAGATGGTCGTCATTCGAAGGAGGATCTGATAACGATCTTGAAGCGCTGGCGTTCTGGCGCTTCAGGAAGCACTCGACATGACGCAAGGTCGCCGGCCCCAGGCTCCAGCGACAGGCGCATCGCTTGCGCCCTACCGTTCCGCGCCGGCTGGGTCGCACGATATGTTCCTGGTGGTTGCCGTCGGCGCGTCCGCAGGGGGGCTGGAGGCGTTCACGCGGTTTCTGGAGGCGGTGCCCGCCGGATGCCAGATGGCGTTCATATTGGTGCAGCACATGGGGCCTTCGCCTGACAGCCTGATGGCTGAGTTGCTGGCCCAGCACACCGCGATGCCGGTGCAGCGGGCCGAGGACGGCATGCTGGTCCAGCCGGGCCAATGTTACGTTATTCCGCCCGCCAGCTATCTTGAGGTGGACCATGGCCACTTGCATCTGTCGCGACCACCGGCGGCCCACGGGGCGCGGTTGCCGTTCGATTTCCTGTTGCGTTCGCTGGCCGCGTCCTACGGAGAACGTGCGGCCTGCGTTGTGCTGTCCGGTACTGGGGCTGATGGCAGCATCGGTTTGAAGGCGGTGGCCGCGAGGGGCGGGCTGGTTGTGGCGCAGGCGCCGGATGACGCCGGCTATGACGGCATGCCCCGCAACGCGGTCGCGACTGGGTTGGTCGATCTGGTGCTGCCCGTGACCGAGATCCCGGCAGCGTTGCGTCACTTCGAGCAGCGCGCTGTGTTTGCAGCGCAAAGCCGTGGGCCCGTGACGGGCGAACAGCTGGTTGCTGCGTCATATGACTGGCTGCCCGATATCATCGAATTGCTGCGCACCCGCACGGTGCATGATTTCAGCCTCTACAAGCTCGGCACCATGCAGCGGCGGGTCGAGCGGCGCATGGCGCTGGCGGGGCTCAAGACGGATGCGATGGAGCTCTATTTCGCCATGCTGCAGACCGATCCTGCCGAGATGGACGAATTGGCCAACAATCTTCTGATCAACGTCACCAGCTTCTTCCGTAACCCGAAGGTTTTTGAGTTTCTCTCCGCCAGCGTGATCCCCGATCTGCTGCGCGACCATCCGGTTGGCCAGCCGTTGCGGATCTGGATCGCGGGGTGCAGCACCGGTGAGGAGACGTATTCGCTGTCGATGCTGTTGATCGAGGCGATTGAGAAACTGGCGAAATCCGGCGCCGGCCGGGGCATCAAGCTGCAGGTGTTCGCCTCCGATGTGGACCAGGACGCCATCGCCCGGGCGCGGGAAGGGCAGTATCCGGCCAGCATCGAGGATGAGATTTCCCAGGCCCGGCTGGAGCGGTTTTTCTGCAAGAACGAGCAAGGTTATCGGGTTCTGCCGGAACTGCGGAGCATTGTTGTCTTCACCGTGCAGGACGTTCTCGCGGACCCGCCGTTCTCGCGGCTGGACATGATCTCCTGCCGCAACCTGATGATCTATTTGCAGCCTGAGGCGCAGGCGAAGGTGATCTCGCTGTTCGACTTCGCGCTGCGGGAGGGCGGAATCCTGCTGCTCGGCAACTCCGAGACGGTGGGCGGCAGCGAGGGCAAGTTCGAGGTCGTCGGCAAGGCCGAGCGCGTGTACCGGCATATCGGCCGCAGCCGCCCCAGCCATTTCGCCTTTCTGCCGGCGGCCGGCGAGGGGCCGCGGCTGCGTGCATCGCTGGCGCCGGAACAGCCCCCGGTCCGCCAGGCGGCGTTGGCCGAAATGGGACGGCGCATGGTGCTGGACGTCTTTGCACCGGCGTCGATCATGATCAACCACAAGTTCGAGTGCCTCTATCTGCTCGGCCCGACCGATCGCTACCTGCGGCTGGCGCCGGGGCATCCCACCCACGACCTGCTGTCGATGGCGCGGCCTGGCATGCGGACCGCCTTGCGCGGCGCCATCCAGGGCGCGATCGAGCAGCGCGCGCGGGTGATCGTGCCGGGCGGGCGCACGACTGTCGATGGCCGTGTCGTGCCGTTCGATATCGACGTCCAGCCAGTGGCCGGCGGGACGGTGGGTGTTGGCGATGCGCTGCTGCTGGTCTGTTTCGTCGACAGGCTGCCCTTGCATGACGGCGCCGATCCAGGCGCGTTGACGCCGCCCCGCATGCTGGAACTGGAACGGGAACTGGAATCCACGCGGGCCGAGTTGCAAGGCGCCATCCGCGATCTGGAGATTTCGACCGAGGATCAGAAGGCGATCAACGAGGAGGCGCTGTCGGTCAACGAGGAATACCAGTCCACCAACGAAGAGCTGCTGACCTCCAAGGAGGAACTACAGTCCCTGAACGAGGAACTGACGGCGCTGAACAGCCAGTTGCAAGACACACTGGAGCGGCAGCGGACCACGGCCGACGATCTACAGAACGTGCTCTACAGCACCGATGTGGCGACGTTGTTTCTGGATGCCCAGCTCAACATCCGCTTCTTCACGCCCGCCACCCGCTCCTTGTTCAACCTCATCCCCGGCGACATCGGCCGTCCGCTGGCGGATCTGTACAGCCAGGCGATGGACCCGGACCTGGCGCGCGACGCGCTGGCCGTGCTGCACCAGTCGGCCCCGATCGAGCGCGAGATACAGACTCGTGACGGCAACTGGTTCACCCGCCGCATGCTGCCGTATCGCTCGCATGCCAGCGGGATCGAGGGGGTGGTCATCACCTTCACCGACATCACCGAGCGCAAGCGGGTCAAGGAGGCGCTGCACGCCGAGACTTTGAAGACGGAACTGGCCAGCGTCGCCAAGTCCCGCTTCATCGCCACCGCCAGCCATGACCTGCGCCAGCCGTTGCAGACGCTGACCTTGCTGCAAGGCCTGCTGAGCAAGGTGGAAAAAGGCAGTGATCGGGAGCTTATGCTGCTTGGCCGGTTCGAGGATGCGCTTGGGGCCATGACCGGCATGCTCAACACGCTGCTGGACATCAATCAGATCGAGGCCGGCGTGGTGAAGGCCGATGTGATCGCCTTCCCGCTCGATGCGCTGTTCGGCCAGCTTGCCAGCGCCTTCACGCTGCAGGCCGAGGCGCGCGGGCTGCAATTGCGCGTGGTCAATTGCGGCCTGACGGTTGAGAGCGATCCGAAGCTGCTGGAACAGATGCTGCGCAATCTGATGGCGAATGCGGTGAAATACACCCATCACGGCAAGATTCTGCTTGGTTGCCGCCGCCATGGCGGCGGATTGAGCATCCAGGTGCTGGACACCGGCGTGGGCATTCCGGCTGGCGAGCAGAAGGCGATCTTTGACGAATATTACCAGGTTGGCAGTTCGGCCCAGGCCCGTGGTCCCGGTCTTGGGCTTGGGTTGTCGATCGTCCAGCGCCTGGGCGAGTTGATGGGGCATCGGATCCAGGTCCGTTCCATGCCGTCCAATGGGTCTGTATTCTCGATCGACGTGCCGTTAGCGGTGACGCCGGGCATGATCGGCCTGCCGCTCATGGAGGTCTGGGAGGCCAGGCGGCCTCATGAAGCCGCCGAACATCGAACCGGCGCCATCCTGGTGGTCGAGGATGACGCGGATCTGTCGGATCTGTTGAAGACGTTCCTGGAAAGCGAGGGACACCGCGTGACGCTGGCGGGGTCCGGCACGGCCGCGCTGGAGATGATGACGCGCAGGGCCATCCGGCCTGACCTCGTGCTGACGGATTTCAACCTGCCTCGCGGCCTGGACGGGCTGGGCGTGGCCCGGCGCTTGCGCGAGATGTTCGGCGATGCGCTGCCGGTGATCGTGCTGACCGGCGATATCTGCCCCACCACGCTGCTCAACACGTCCGTCCAGGATTGCGTTCAGCTCAGCAAGCCAGTGAAGCTGCATCAGCTGACGCAGCACATTCAGCACTTGCTGCCGCCGTCCTGTGGCGTCGGTCCGCGCGGCAAGGGAAGTGATGACGACAACGACGATGCCTCGGTGATCTTTGTCGTCGATGACGACGAAGCCGTGCGCGATGCGGTGACGGCGTTGCTGACGCATGACGGGCGCAAGTCGCGGGCCTATGCGAGTTGCAGAGCCTTTCTGGAAAACTACAGGGTTGCCCCTGGGCAATGCCTGCTGATCGATGGCTATCTGCCGGATATCGACGGCCTGGAACTGCTTCGGCGACTGCGCACCGCGGGGCATATGATCCCGGCGGTGATGATGACGGGCAACAGCGATGTCCGCATGGCGGTGGAGGCGATGCAGGTTGGGGCGTCGGACTTCATCGAAAAGCCGATCGGCGGCGCAGAGCTGCTGGCCAGTCTGCAACGGGCGCTCGATGGGGCGCTGGATGGCAGCAAGATCTCGGCATGGCAGGAGCAGGCAAGTTTAAGGCTGGCCAGCCTGACATTGCGCCAGCGCGAGATTATGACAATGGTGCTGGAGGGTCATCCCAGCAAGAACATCGCCGCCGACCTTCACATCAGCCAACGAACGGTGGAAAACCATCGCGCGGCCATCATGCGCAAAACCGGATCCTCCTCGCTGCCGGAACTGGCACGGCTGGCGCTGGCTGCGGCCGGCACGAAGCTGGTGCCGGACCCTGAGGCCATCACCAAAAGGCCGCCAACTGCGCTTTGAGTAGTTTCCGTCCCTGCCCAAGTGGCGGGCAGGGACGGTAGGATTGATCGCGAGGCCATGGGACGGGCTGTTGTTGCCGAGGGTCCGGCCCTACTCGCTGGAGATTTTGCCATGACCACCGCACTGCCGGCAGCCGACGCACACAACCCAGGCATCAGGCGGGCGACGATGGTGGGCAACTGCATCGCCGCTATGGCGGCGGTGGAGCTATTGCACCTCAAACGCAATCCGCCCGCCGCCTATCAGGGCAAGTATGACCCGCGGGTGCTGTTCCATACTTTCAAGGCGCTGCATGATAGTGGAAACATGTGACGGACCAGCCGCGCACGTGCAGGCTGGTCGATTGGGCACGGGAAGGTTCGATGCAGCCGATCACGATCTATGGCATTCGCAACTGCGACACGATGAAGAAGGCCCGCGTCTGGCTTGAGGCGCACCAGGTGGCCGTCGTGTTTCACGATTACAAGACTCAGGGTATCGATCGGCAGCTTCTGAAAGGCTGGGTGAGTGAGGTTGGCTGGGAGGTTTTGCTCAACCGTGCCGGAACGACGTTTGGCAAACTGCCGGAACAGGAGCGCGACGGGCTGGATGAGGATCGGGCGATTGCGCTCATGCTGGCGCAGCCGTCGATGATCAAGCGCCCCGTGCTGAACGGCGCTGGCCGGCTGCTCGTGGGATTCAAGCCGGAGGCGTATGCCGCAGCCTTCGCCTGAAGCTGCGGTTTGCACCTGTCCAATGTGGCGCCATGCCCATATCGTCCCCACCGGACCAGAATGGAGCGCCCAGCATGACCAAGACCACGGCCACCAAGAAGCCACGCGGGCGCTTGTTTTTCGCCAACCCTGGGCCAACCAACATCCCTGACAGCATCTTGCGCGCCGTATCCCAGCCCACGGTTGATTTCATGGGGGCGCCGTTCCTGGCGCTATACGCGGAATGCGTGGCCGGGCTGAAGAAGATCCTCAAGACCGACCAGCACATCTTTTTCTACACCGCCTCCGGCCATGGCGCGTGGGAGGCGTCGCTGGTCAATGTGATGTCGCCGGGGGAGACGCTGCTGATCGTCGAGAGTGGGTTTTTCTCCCATGGCTGGGCCGAGATGGCCGAGGCGCTGGGGTTGAAGGTGCAGACCGTTGCGGCCGATTGGCGTCGGGGGGCGGATTTCGCCGATGTGGCGGCGGCGCTGGCGGCCGATGCCGATCATGCCATCAAGGCCGTGGCGGTGGTGCACAACGAAACCGCCAGCGGCGTGGCGATACCGATCCAGCAGATGCGCGGCGTGCTGGATGCCGCTGGCCACCCGGCCTTGCTGATGGCCGACACCATTTCCTCGCTGGGCTCGATCGATGTCCGCATGGATGAATGGGGCCTGGATGTGGTGGTGGGTGGCAGCCAGAAGGGGTTGATGCTGCCCACGGGCATGAGCTTCACCGGCGTGTCCGAGAAGGCGATGGCGGCGCACAAGACATCCACCATGCCGAAGCACTATCTCGACTGGTCGGCCATGATGGGGCGGCGGCACAAGAGCTTCATCGGCACGGTGCCGATCACGTTCTTCTACGGCCTGGTGGAATCGCTGCGACTGTTGAATGAGGAGGGGCTGGACGAGGTGTTCGCCCGCCATCATCGCCTGGGCGAGGCCACGCGTCGCGCGGTGCGGGCCTGGTCTGGCAACAACGGCCCGCAATTGTTCTGCCTCGACCCGCAGCGGTTTTCCGACAGCGTGACGGCGGTGCTGGTGCCGGAGGGCTTCAACGCCGAGGATATCCGGCGCGTGTGCCTTGAGCGGTTCAACGTCTCGCTTGGCGGCGGGCTGGGCCCACTCGGTGGCAAGGTGTTTCGAATCGCCCATATGGGCGATTTGAACGAGCCGATGATTCTGGGCGCCCTGGCCAGTGTTGAAATGGCCCTGCAAATCTACGGCGTTCCGCATGCCAAAGGTGGAGTGGATGCGGCGATGGCCTATCTGGCGGACCCAGAGGGGATTCTCTCGCACGCCGCCTGACGCCTCCTCGATTCTGCGTTGAACCACGCCGCCGCCCCTGAACAGGGCGGCGGTTTGTCGTTCAGCGCTTCGCGCAGTGTCAGCGCCCGGCCGCAAGAATGTGTTGGGAGTAGAGAGGGTTGGGTGTATGTTCCCGATATGTTCTGCGTGTGCGTAGAAGCTAGCTGTTATGATATTTGCTCTATGTTGTGTGATGGCAGTGGCGCTTGCCCTACATGTAGTGTCATAAGCCCGTTTCATGCCGCGTTTCTTCGAGGCAGCAGAGAGAGATGATCATGAACGTCGCCGAAGGAAATATCGCCGTGCTCGATGCCGTGCAGATGCAAGGGCGCTACCAGGTTCGGGTAGACCGGTCGCGCGACGCGCTCCTCACCGATTTCGGTCGCGCCACGTTGGACGACCGATATTTGCTGCCAGACGAGGGCTACCAGGATCTGTTCGCCCGCGTTGCTAGCTTCTACGGCGATGACGCGGCGCATTCCCAGCGCATCTATGACTACATGAGCAAGATGTGGTTCATGCCGGCCACGCCCATCCTGTCCAATGGCGGCACCGAGCGCGGGTTGCCGATCTCGTGCTTCCTCAATGAGGCATCTGACAGCCTGGACGGGATTGTCGGGCTTTGGAACGAGAACGTGCAGCTGGCCTCCAAGGGCGGCGGCATTGGTAGCTATTGGGGCAATCTGCGCTCAATCGGCGAGAAGGTTGGCCTGAACGGCAAGACCTCGGGCGTGATTCCGTTCATTCGCGTGATGGACAGCCTGACGCTGGCGATTTCGCAGGGCAGCCTGCGCCGTGGCTCGGCTGCGGTGTATTTGCCGGTGTCGCATCCGGAGATCGAGGAATTCATCGAACTTCGACGGCCGACCGGCGGCGATCCGAACCGCAAGGCGCCCAACCTCCATCACGGCATTCTCATTCCGGACAGCTTCATGCGCTGCGTGGAAGCCGATGAGGAATGGGGCCTAACGTCGCCGAAGGACCATTCGGTGGTGCGCAAGATCAGCGCCCGCAACCTGTGGATCCGCATCCTGACGGCCCGTATCGAGACGGGCGAGCCATATTTGATCTTTTCCGACCATGTGAACCGGGCGATGCCGGAGCATCACAAGCTGGCGGGGCTTTCGGTCAAGACCTCCAATCTATGTTCCGAGATCACGTTGCCGACCGGCATTGACCAGTATGGCAAGCAGCGGACGGCGGTGTGCTGCCTGTCGTCGTTGAATTTGGAGAACTGGTTCGAGTTCAAGGACCATCCGTTGTTCATCGAAGACGTGATGCGGTTCCTCGACAATGTGCTGTCTGACTTCATCGCCCGTGCGCCTGACGGCATGGAACGGGCGAAATACTCCGCCATGCGCGAGCGTTCGGTGGGGTTGGGCGTGATGGGGTTCCATTCGTTCCTGCAGTCGCAGAATGTGCCGTTCGAGGGCGTGATTGCGAAGGTATGGAATGTGCGGATGTTCAAGCACATGCGTGCCCAGGCCGATCAGGCCAGCCGGATGTTGGCCGAGGAGCGCGGGGCATGCCCGGATGCGGCCGATTACGGCGTGATGGAGCGCTTTTCAACCAAGATGGCGATTGCGCCCACGGCGTCGATTTCGATTATTGCCGGCAATGCCTCGCCGGGCATCGAACCGATTGCGGCGAACGTGTTCCTGCAAAAGACGCTGTCTGGCAGCTTTACGGTACGCAATCGGCATTTGTTGAAGTTGCTGGAACTGAAGGGGCAGAACACGGACGCGGTGTGGTCGTCCATCACGACCAACAAGGGCAGTGTTCAGCATCTGGATTTCCTGACCGAGCAGGAGAAGGCTGTTTATAAGACAGCGTTCGAGTTGGATCAGCGTTGGGTGATTGAGCATGCGGCGGATCGGACGCCGTATATCTGTCAAAGCCAGTCGGTGAATCTGTTCGTGCCGGCGGATGTGCACAAGCGGGATCTGCACGCGATGCATTATCTGGCATGGAAGCGTGGAATGAAGTCGCTGTATTACTGCCGCAGCCTGTCGATCCAGCGCGCGGATGCGGTGAGTGAGAAGGCCATTCGTCCGGACGAGTTCGTGGGTATTCCACATGCGAACGATGGCACAGTGAATGTGCCGCATCCCGGTGCGTTGCCGTTGGTGGCAGCGGCCAATCGGGTTGGGCCGATAGACTACGAAGAGTGTCTTTCCTGCCAGTGATAGAGTCAATTTTACGAAAGAACTTCTTTTTCTGAAGAAAAAGAAGCAAAAAGACTTTCATCAATTTTTTTTGAACAAAATCGTTCCGATGAATTGATAAAATGAATGAAATTTTTTGGTTCTTTTTTATAAAAAAGAACAAAGACTTTTTCTTCGTTGCTTCTATCTAGGATTATTCTAATGGACGGCTTTCCTTCTTCTCCCGACCAACCCCAGGCGCGTTTCGATCTTCTGACCGAAAACCCTGTCTACAAGCCGTTCCGTTACCCATGGGCGTATGAGGCCTGGTTGACGCAGCAGCGCGTGCATTGGTTGCCGGAGGAGGTGCCGCTCGCGGATGACGTGAAAGATTGGCATAAAAATCTGACAGACGGTGAGCGCAATTTGCTCACGCAGATTTTTCGTTTTTTCACCCAGGCCGACGTTGAGGTGAACAATTGCTACATGAAGCACTACAGCCAGGTGTTCAAGCCTACTGAAGTGCTGATGATGTTGTCGGCGTTTTCGAATTCCGAGACGATTCATATTGCTGCCTATAGCCATTTGCTCGATACGATTGGCATGCCTGAGCTCGAATACACGGCCTTCATGAAATACAAGCAAATGAAGGATAAATTCGACTATATGCAGAGCTTCAAAATCGACAGCAAATACCAGATCGCCAAGACCTTGGCGGCATTCGGTGCGTTCACCGAGGGTTTGCAGTTGTTTGCGTCGTTCGCGATTTTGCTCAACTTCCCGCGCTTCGGGAAGATGAAGGGCATGGGCCAGATTGTGTCGTGGTCGGTGCGCGACGAGACGCTGCATTGCCTGTCGGCCATTCGCCTGTTCCGCACGTTCGTGCAGGAAAACCCGGAAATCTGGACGGACGAATTGCGGGCCGAACTGTATTCTACGTGTGCGACGATTGTTGAGCACGAAGACGCGTTCATCGATCTCGCGTTCGAGATGGGTGCGGTTGAGGGGCTGCATGCGGGTCAGGTGAAGGAATATATCCGCTTCATCGCTGATCGGCGTTTGACGCAGCTTGGGCTGAACCCGTTGTTCCACGTCGATGCCAACCCGCTGCCGTGGCTCGATGACATGCTGAACGCGGTGGAACACGCCAATTTCTTCGAGAACCGCTCGACCGAATATTCGCGCGCGTCGACCCAGGGCACATGGGAGGAGGCGTTTGCGGGCGCCACGTTCGGAACGCATCAACCCACCGGAATGATTTTGGCTGAGTCCTGATGCTTTTGGGGCCTCTCATTAAAGATCACACCGAGTGATTTTTGATGAGAGGCAGACGGTCTGCGGCTAGAGAATTTGCGGCGGGCTGTCGCAGGGCTTATGGCTGTGCCACCGTTTTGGGGCCTGATGTCATGTTGCGCATTATACGTTGGTCCGCGATTGGGCTGGTGGCCATTCTGGCTGGTGTTTGGGCCGGGGTTTGGTATCGGGGGCAGGGCCCGGATATTGCGGCCACCACTCTTGGCCTTCCGGGCAGCGTTGAGATCGGCGGCCCGTTCAGCCTGGTCGACTCCACCGGCCAGAGTGTAACCGACGCCAATTTTCGTGGCCGTTGGATGCTGGTGTATTTTGGCTATACCTTTTGCCCCGATGTTTGTCCGACGGAACTGCAGGCGATGGCGGCGAGCCTGGAGGCGCTGGGTCCACTCTCAGCGCAGGTGGCGCCGGTGTTCATCACGGTTGATCCGGAGCGGGACACGCCAAAGGCCATGGGCGAATATGTGAAGCTGTTCGATGACCGTCTGGTGGGGCTGAGCGGAACCCAGGCGCAGGTGAGCGTGGCCACGAAGGCGTATCGGGTCTACGCGGTGAAGTCCGAATCAAAGGCGTCCAGCACCTATTTGATGGACCATTCATCATTTGTTTACCTTATGGGTCCAGACGGTAAACTGAGAATGCTGTTCAAACCGGGAACCAGCGGTGCTGATATCGCAGCCGGTATTAAGGCAAAAATGAATGTCCCGTGAGCGAGACTGAAAGCGACAGTATCCGGCGCTCTGCGCCCGAGGATGGTGCCAGCGCCGGGCCGCGCTATGCCCGCAGGCTGTCAGATAAAATCCTGATTGCGTTCCACCACGCCTGTGATCAGGCTGATTTTGAAATTGCTGCGCAGTTGCTGCATGTTTTGGAACACATGATGTCGCGTCGGCCGTTGCTTCCCGACGCCAATCGCCGGCGCGGCATGGAGACACTTGTGGCCGCCCACGAACGGCTCTGGCATCTACGCCACAAGATTGATCCGTCGGCTTAAAGCCTTCCGCGCACCCGGATGAACCGGGTGCGCGGGTTTCGCAATCAGGCGAGTTCTTTGGCCAGGATCGGCTTGAACGTCTCGGTCGCTTTGCGCATCTCGGTGGCCGCATCGGCGCCGCCGATGATGTTGGTCAGCGCGCCACCGATCGTATCGCGGAACTCCGTCACGCCCACGATTTCCGGCAGGCCAGACCGTGCGATGGGCAGGCAGGCGAGGGCGGCGTCGAACCATTCCTTCGGGAAGGTGCTGTTCTTGATGAGGTCCGCATTCTTGTAGACGCTGGACCGTGCCGGAGTGCCGGAGCCGGTGCGCAGCAGCTCGGACATCATGCCCTTGCCAGTGGCCCACTGCACATAAAGCCAGGCCGGCCCCTGGTTCTTGCTGCCGCGGGCGATGCCGATGCCGTCGATGAAGGTGTCGGAATGCTGCGCCTTCGGGCCACGCGGTACCGGGGCGAAGCCGGCAACATCGGCCACTTTTGACTTGGTCTTGTCAATCAGCGGGGCGGAGAAGCCGATGCCGTCGATCCACATGGCCGCACGGCCCTGGCTGAACGTGGTCTGGCTTTCGTTCCAGTTAAAGCCGATCGAGCCAGGTGGTGCCGTCTCGCGCATCAGCTTGCCGTAGTATTCGGCTGCGGCGATAGCAGCCGGGGTGTCGGTGAGCAGGGTGCGGCCATCGGCCGAGATCGTCTCCTGGTCCCAGCCGAGCAGCATGGAGGTGTAAGGCGGCAGGTTGGCGTTTTTCAGCCCGCGGCCGACATAGCCGTATATGCCTTTGTTCTTGTCGGTCAGCGCCTTGGCCGTTTCGAACATCTCGTCGAGGGTCTTGGGGAAGCTGAGGCCGCGCTCGGCGAACAGCGCCTTGTTGTAGAAGGTCAGCCACAGATCCTGCTTGATCGGGATCGTATGCAGGCTGCCATCGGCGGCAGTGGCGGCACGCACGCCCGGTCCGCCGAAATCGGCAAAATCGTAATCGGGGCTGGTGAGGGTGCCGTCGGCAAGCATCGGCTTGAGGTCGGCCATCCAGTGGCCCTTCTCGATCAGCCGCTTCTGCACATGCAGGGCCACATGCACCACATCGAAGCTTGGATGGCCGGAGGCGAATTCGATGGCCACTTTCGGCCGCTGCTGCTGCTCAGGAATTTGCTCGGCGCCGACTTTGATGCCGGTCAGTTCCTCGAATTCCTTCTGATGTGCCTGAAGCAGGTCAGCCAGCGGCGACTTGACGAGGTTGACCTCGATGGTGCGGCCCTTGAACTGCTTCCAGTCGAATTTCGACTGGGCATTGGCACGGCTGACAATAGCGGGGGCAGCGAGAAGGGCTGCGGATGCGCGGAGCATCTGGCGACGCAAAATCATGTGGAGTTCTCCCTGGTGCGACCTCTGCGGGTCTTGTGCATGTAGTCTAACGGCGAATTCGGGTTCGGCGGAAGCGGTATCGGTAACAAATTTGCGCCCCCACGGAAGTGGGGGCGCAATGGCAGCGATCAGGCGGCGGCAGCGGCGTTGAGGTAATCGCTGTAGCCGAACAGGCCGACCTGGCCTCCGGTGTGCACAAACACGATATTTTCCTCGGCCTTGAACGCGCCCTTGCGCACGAGGTCGATCAGGCCGGCCATGCCTTTGCCCGAATAGACCGGGTCGAGGAAAATGCCCTCGGTGCGGGCCAGCAGCATCACTGCTTCGGCCATGCCCTTGGTGGGGATGCCGTAACCGTCGCCGACATAGTCGCAATTGGCCACCACCGCATCGCGCGGGATGGCGATGCCGCCGAGCAGGGCGGAGGTTGCCTCTGCAAGCTTGTGGACCGTGGCTTCCTGCTTGTCCTTGGGGTTGCGCACGCCAATGCCGAGCACGGGAATGCCGGCGTTGAGGTTGACGAACCCGGCCACCAAGCCGGCCTGGGTGCCGGCGCTGCCGGTGGCGTGGACGACGCGATCAATATTCAGCCCCATCTCATTGGCCTGGTTGACCATTTCTAGCGCGACAGCTGCATATCCAAGCGCGCCGACCGGGTTGGAGCCGCCGCCGGGGATGAGATACGGCACATCGCCGGCTTCGGTCAGCCGGGCGCCGACCTCCTCGATCGCGGCCTGCATGTCGGTGCCACCGGGGCGATATTCGATGGCGATGCCCATCAGATGGTCCAGCAGCACGTTGCCGCCCTGCAGGTAATCCTGGTCGTTGGTCTGGATGCGATGTTCCAGCACGGCGGTGCATTTCAGGCCGAGCTTGTTGGCCACGGCCGCGGTCTGGCGCACATGGTTGGACTGTACGGCGCCCTGCGTGACGATGTGGGTGGCGCCGCGGGCCAAGGCCTCGCCCATCAGGAATTCCAGCTTGCGCACCTTGTTGCCGCCGGTGGCGATGCCGGTGCAGTCGTCACGCTTGATCCACAGCGTCGGTCCGCCCAGCAGCTTGGACAGGTTGCCCATTTTCTCCAGCGGGGTGGGCGTGTGGCACAACTTGACGCGGGGGAAGCGGGACAAATGCATTGGAATAGCCTTTTTCTGGGCGACGCATGTAACAACGAACGCGCTAGACTGTTTCCCAGGGGCGGACGCAAATCAATCCCGGTGATCGTCGTGGCCGCATTGGGCTTGCTTGCTGGCTGGCAATGGCCACCTGCAAGGAGGCGGCAAAGGCCGGGATATGAGGCGGTCCCCTCATGAGAAGGATGAAATGCGATGTTGATCGGCAAAAAGCATGGCTGGGACATTCCCGAGCGGCTGGCCACGCCTGAGGCGCTTGTCGTCGGCCGGCGCCTGGTGCTGGGCGGAGTCGCAGCGGCTGCTATCGCACGCCCGGCGCAGGCCCAATTTTCGAGCCTCTTCGGCGGCACGCCAGCCAGGCCGGCAAAACCGTTGTTGCCACTAACCTCGACGCCCAACACAAAATATGCTGCCGGGCGGGCCATCAGCGATGAAGGCAAGGCCACCAGCTACAATAATTTTTACGAATTCGGCCTGTCCAAATCCGTCTCCGGCGCCGCCCAGGCGTTGGTGAGCGATCCGTGGGCTGTGGAATTCACTGGCATGGTGGCCAAGCCGCGCAAGATCGGGTTTGAGGACATTCTCAAGCAGATGTCGCTGGAGGAGCGGGTCTATCGGCACCGCTGCGTCGAGACCTGGGCGATGACGGTGCCGTGGGTGGGTTTTCCGCTCTCCAAGCTGCTGGCGTTGGCCGAGCCGTCGTCCAGCGCGAAATACGTGGTGTTCACCACGTTGGCGGACCCCAAAACCATGCCGGGGCTGGGCCAGCGCTTCTATCCGTGGCCCTACACCGAGGGGCTGACGATGGAAGAGGCGGCGAATGAACTCGCCTTCGTGTCGGTGGGCATGTACGGCAAGACGCTGCCACCGCAGAACGGCGCACCGCTGCGGCTGACGCTGCCGTGGAAATATGGCTTTAAATCGGCCAAATCCATCGTCAAGATCGCATTTACCGACAAGCGGCCGGTGTCGTTCTGGGAAGGGCTCCAGGACAGCGAATACGGATTTTGGGCCAATGTGAACCCAGAGGTGCCGCATCCGCGCTGGAGCCAAGCCACGGAGACCTTGCTCGGCAGCGACGAACGCGTGAAGACCCAGATATGGAACGGCTACGGTGAATTCGTGGCCGGCATGTATGCCGACAAAACCAAAGAGAAGCTTTTCGTGTGAGAACCATCCGCAGCACTGAGAGCCGGGCCATCGCCGCCAAGATCACGGCGGCGATGGGGGCGGCGTTCCTCGTATCGGCGTTCGCCATGGCCATGGTGCTGCGGCCATTGCTTAGCCTTGGACAATTGGTGAACTCCCTCGATCACGATATGGCGCTGACATGGGAAAAGGCGCAGCGCAGCGGTGTGAGCCTGTGGCTGTGGGGGCATGTGGCGATGCCGCTGCTGGTGCGCCCAGCCTGGATGTTGCCGACGATGCTGGGCGTTGTGTTGACGGGGCTTGCCGCGCAATTGGCGTGGGGCAAGCGGCGTTAGGGCGATGTTGAAAGGTTGAAGGCTTTGTTCTTTTTTAAAAAAAAGAACCAAAAAACTTTACTCATTGAAAAATTTTTTTTCGTGAATTTCAGCATTAAAATAATGAATGAAAGTCTTTTTGCTTCTTTTTCTTCAGAAAAAGAAGATCTTTACATTTTCATCTTCAAAGAATCTCCTTCTGCTGCAACACAATGGGCCGCGACGGAATTTCTGTCGCGGCCCATTGTGTTGGTTTAGTTGGTTGCGCTGTCTGCCGGCAGGCTCGCAACCCCCATCAATCCGCGTCGCGCCAGATTGGCGAACAATGCCCGAACGCCCACGCGCCATTCAGGAGCTTGGTCGCTGAAGGTCACGCGGTTGACCAGCGTGCCGAGATGCTGGGAGTGGATGGCCACCAGATCGCCTTGCTTGTGGGTGAATCCCCCACCGCCGCCGTCGCGTTCCTTGGTCGGGGCGAACATGGTGCCCAGGAACAGCACGAAGCCGTCTGGATACTGATGCATGCGGCTGATGGTCTGCTCCACCAGGTCCTCGGGGTCACGGCTGATCTTGCTGATGGAGCTGACGCCGTCGAGCACGAAGCCGTCGAGTCCCTCAATTCGCAGCGACACGTCGCAGCGCCGCACGTCATCGAGGCTGAAGCTGGCATCGAAAAGCCGGATCAGCGGGCCGATGGCGGTCGACGCGTTGTTGTCCTTCGCCTTGGACAGCAGCAGCGCGCTGCGGCCTTCGAAGTCGCGCAGATTGACGTCGTTGCCCAGCGTGGCGCCGACGATGCGGCCGGCGCTGGAGACGATGAGCACGATCTCCGGCTCAGGGTTGTTCCAGTGCGATTTCGGATGAATGCCGATCTCGGCGCCGGCGCCGACGGCGGACATCGGCTGCGCCTTGGTGAACACCTCGGCGTCTGGCCCCAGGCCCACCTCGAGGTATTGCGACCACAGGCCGCGCGCGGCGAGCACAACCTTGAGCTTGGCGGCCTCGTCCGAGCCGGGGGTGATGCTGGACAGATCCACGCCGATCTCGGCGATCAGATTGGCGCGCACGCCGTCGGCTGCGGCTGGGTCACCCTTGGCCTGTTCCTCGACGACACGCTCGACCATGCTGGCCACGAAGGTGACGCCGGCGGCCTTGATGGCCTGTAGGTCGATCGGCGCCAGCAGAAAGGGCTGGGCGGCGTCTCGGGTGACGGAGTCGCTGTTGGCGAGGATGGCGGTGAGGCTGCCGAGGCGCTCGGTGCGCGGCAGGGAGGCGAGGAAGGCCACCGGGTCGGCCATGTCGAACAGGGCGGAGGTGGTGGAGACGTGGCGGGTGATGTCGAACACATCGTCACCGGTGGCGAGCACGATGCTCGGGCCTGCGGCGGTCATGACGCGTCCCACCCAGGTGCCGCTGCTCATCTCGGCCGGCGGGCTGAAACCGCCCATCGCACTCATTGGTGCTGTTGTCATTGCGTGTGATCCCGCTTGCATGTGTTCTTGGCGTTGTCGTCAACGCAGAACAATTACCGCAGGCATGTTCGCGATAACAGGGTCAGGCGGCGTAAACCTCGTTCACGCCGCTGCCGAAATCGTCGAACGCCACGCCATAGACGTGAATGGACACGGCTTCCTGGGTGCCGAGATTGGCCAGGCGGTGAATGGCGTCGCGGTTGGCAGGGGCGTGGCCGACCGTGCCGGGGCCGCGCGGGGTGCAGCCGGTGGGGGTGACCTTGTCGCCGTCATGGGCGAAATACGTCTCGGCCAGCCAGCCGCGCTGCACACCGAAGGCGCACCAGGTGCGGTGTCCATGCACCGGTGACATCTGTCCGGGGGTCCAGACGATGGCGACAACGGCATAGCCGCCGGCGGGGTCGTTGTGCAGCAGATGCCGTGTGTAGCGGTTCGGATTGCAAGGGCAATCGCGCCCGGCCAGCAGGTCCGGATCATCGAGATAGGGCGCGAGCGCGTCCGCCACCGCGACGTGGCGGGTGCTGAAATCGGCACGGGTGGCGCGGGCGATGTCGCCCAGCATGGCGCTGAGCCGCAGGCCCGGCGTGGGGCGGACGATGGCGTTCATGTGAGCTCCGAAACAACGAGGGTGGATCTGGGGCCGGTGAGGGCGGTGAGCACCATGTCGCGGCTGGCAGATATCTGTTGATGCATGATGCGGGCGGCTTCATCGGCGACGTGGGTGGCCATGGCGTGCACCAGGGCGCGGTGTTCGTGGGCCATTTCCATGCTGCGGTCGCGCGTGGACAGGCCCAGCACCAGCATTCGTGCTGATTCGTCGAGCAGGCGGCCGATCTGGCGGGCCAGTCGCTGGTTGCCGGCGAGTTCGGCCACGGCGACGTGGAATTCCCGGTTGACCGCCAGGAAATCGAGCGCGCTGTCTGGGTTGGTCGGCTGGTAGCTCTGGGCGCACACGTCATCCAGCCGGCGCAGGCGGTCGAGATTGGCGTGGCCGGCGGCGCGACGTGCGGCTTCGGGTTCCAGCAGC
This sequence comes from Acetobacteraceae bacterium, assembly GCA_040399685.1. Lineage (GTDB taxonomy): Bacteria > Pseudomonadota > Alphaproteobacteria > Acetobacterales > Acetobacteraceae > CAIQQQ01. The sequence continues at coordinate 83,460 of JBBART010000009.1, read as the reverse complement.
AGGCGCAGGTCGAACACCTCATGGATGTCGCGGATGGTGACCACGCTGACCACCCAGCCGCGCCGGGGCACGGCTTGCACGAGACCTTCCTCGGATAGGCGGGCGAGGGCGGTGCGGATGCCGGCGCGGCCGAAATCGAATCGTTCGGCCATCAGGGTTTCACTGACGGTTTCGCCCGGGGCCAAGCGGCAGGCGACAATTTCACGGCGCAGGGCGCTGATGGCCTGTTCGGTCAAATTCGGCTTTTCGATACGCACGATCACCGACATGGGGCGATGGACCTTTGTGACATGTCACACTTATATCATGGATATGTCGGCTGGGGATAGCGTGACGTGGCATTCCTGGCGCTGTATGGCGGGAGCTTGTGGAGGGATGTGATGCGCGATCTGGTGCTGGTGGCGTTTGGTGGAGCCACGGGCAGTGTGCTGCGCTATGGGATTGGCGTTCTGGTGGGGCGCCTGGTTCTCAGCCCGTTTCCGTGGGCGACCCTGCTGATCAACGTTCTTGGCAGCTTCATCATCGGTGCCTTTGCGGCACTGACGGGCGGCGAGGGGCGGTTTTCCGAAAATGATGATCTGCGAGTGCTGGTGATGGTGGGGCTGTGCGGCGGGTTCACCACGTTTTCCTCGTTCAGCCTGCAGACGATGGTGTTGCTGCGGGCCGGGGACACGATGTGGGCGCTCGCCAATGTTGTGGCGTCTGTCGGGCTTTGTCTGATCGGTGTCGCCATCGGCATGACGGTGTTCACGCGGGCTTAATCATTGTCGGTCATCCTGGACGCATGATCACACGGCGATTTTTCGTGGCCGCGCCTCTGCTGGCCCTGCGGCCCGATCCACCGATCTTGCGGCTGGAGCCAGGGGCACCGTCCCAACGTGAGGCGGCTTTGTTGTTGCCGGGTGGCGATGTGTTCGTTTGCCCCGGTTTGCGGGCGCGGCTTCTGGCTGTGTTGCGGCTGCGGGCGATGGACATTGTGGCGCTTGGATTCGGCGCCGATGGGGCCGGCTGCACGCAGGATCATCTGGCACTCGTTGGACCGGGCGGAACGTTGCTGGCGCTGGAGCGGCTGTACTGGCGCACTCCGCAGCAAGGCAGCCTGAACACGCGCTTCGCCATGTTGCCAGACCGGGTGCATATCACGCTCGAACGTGATGCCGGCCGCAAACACGGAATGTGGCGGCGTGAGTCCTGGACGGATTATCTCCGGCTGGACGCTGGCACGTTGATCGATTGGCCGCCACGCCCGGTGTTGGCGGACACCTGGCAGGCACTCCAAACGGTGCAACGTGCTGCCATGGCAGCTTCTATCGGCGCTCAGTCGCGTGCCATCACGCCTGGGATGCTGGCCATCTTGTCAGATTCACCCTTCCCGGAGGGACCGGCGGGCGACGCTCGCCAAAAATCCTGACGCGGCAGGAAGAATGGCGTCGTTGTAATTGTATTTGTCGTTGTGCAGGTCTCGGCCTTCCCCGCCGGGGCCGTTGCCGATCCAGACATAGGCGCCCGGGCAGGCTTCCAGCATCCAGCCAAAATCCTCGCCGGTCATGGCCGGCGGCAGGTCGCGGCGGATGGGGAGGCCCGCTTCAACCGCGGCTTCGGCCGCCATGTCGGCCTCGGCCAGCGTGTTGATGGTGGCGCCCACGCCATACTGAATATCGACGGTGATCGACACGCCCAGCATGTGCCCCACACCGGCGGCCACACGACGAATACCGTCATCGATCACCTGCTGGGTGATGCGGCTATAGCTGCGGAAGGTGCCGCGAATGCGGACCTGGGACGGGATCTGGTTGGCGGCCCCGCCGCCTTCTATGATGCCGAGGCTGATCACGCCCGATTCGATCGGGTCCACGTTGCGGGCCACGATGGATTGCAGCGCCACAATCAGATGGCCGGCCGCCAAAATCGGGTCGCGCGTCTGGTGGGGCAGGGCGGCATGGCCGGACTGGCCGTCGATGATGAACTCAAGCCGGGCGCCGGCGGCCATCACGGGGCCTGCATGCACCGCAATCGTGCCGGCTTCCAGCCCAGGCCAATTGTGGTAGCCGAAAATCCGCTCCATCGGAAAGCGCGCCAACAGGCCATCGGCCAGCATCGCCTTGGCCCCGCCCGCGCCTTCTTCGGCTGGTTGAAACACAAAATGCACGGTGCCGGTCCAGTTCGGGTCTGCCTTGAGCAGGGCGGCCGCGCCGAGCAGCGATGTGGTGTGCCCATCATGCCCGCAGGCATGCATCACGCCTGGTGTTGTGGAGGCATAGGCAAGACCCGTGGTTTCCTGGATCGGCAGCGCGTCCATGTCCGCGCGCAGGCCGACGCTGCGATTCGACGAGCCGCGCCGCAGCGTGGCGACGATGCCGTGGCCGCCGACGCCGCCCACGAAATCAATGCCGAGTTCGGCAAGCCGGGCCTGCACGAAGGCGGCCGTCTGGCTTTCCTCGTTGGACAGTTCAGGGTGGGAATGTAGGTGCTGGCGCCAGCCAGCAAGCCGTTCGGCGAGAGATGCATCCATATCGGCAGTGTTTCACCAAGGTGGGCGGAGCGCCAGTGGTGTCAGCATGCAAATTTTGGGCCTTCCGCCCGTGGCAGTCATCATCCAAAAGGCGCGAATGATTTTGCATCGATCTTATTTTGCGTCTCTTTTTGCCGCATTGTTGCCACGGGTGGGTGCGAAAACCGGATGATCGCGACGGCTTGGACGCTCGAAACGCTGCGTTTCGCCAGACCAGGCCTGTTGCGTGCAAGGAGGCGCCTGTGACCCGTCTGCCGACATCAATTTCGCGCGATCTTTCGTTGAGCGCCGATATCACGCAACTGCATCCCGGCATTGCCCATCTCGGCACGCCAGGCGGCACCATGAATCGTGTTGTCGTGATCTCGAACCGTGTGCCGTTGCCCTCCGTCGGGCCGCGGGCTGGCGGTCTTGCGGTGGCGCTGGACGGATTGATGGAGAAGCGCGGCGGATTGTGGTTCGGCTGGTCAGGCGTGATTTCGCCGAATGCTGCCGAGCAGGAGGTTGAGGTCGCCCGGCACGGCGCCATCGATTATGCCACCGTCGATCTGACGCCTGAGGAACATGACCGTTATTACAACGGCTTCTCCAACGGCGTTCTGTGGCCGCTGCTGCATTCCATGCCTGATCTGATCCAGTATGATCGTACCGATGCGCAGATTTACCGTGATGTGAACGTGCGCATGGCGGGCGTGGTGGAAAAGCTGATCCGCCCAGATGACCTGATCTGGGTGCATGATTATCACATGCTGCCGCTGCCGGCCGCCCTGCGCGCCGTTGGTGTGCGCAACCCGATCGGCTTCTTCCTGCATATTCCGTTCGCAGCACCCGACGTGCTCGAAGCAGCCCCCGACATGGCCGATCTCGTGACGGCGCTGCTGGCCTCGGACCTGATCGGCTTTCAGACCGATGGCGACATGGCCAATTTCGCCGCCGCTGCGGTGCTGTTGGCCGATGCCACCCGCCTGTCGGGAAATGTGTTGGTGGTGGATGGCCGCCGGGTGCTGCTGGGTGTGTTTCCGGTGGAAATCGAAGCCCGTGAATTCGCCGCCATGGCCGAGGCGCATTCCCGCAAGCTGCCGGCGGTGCGCCTGCGCCAGAGCCTGCCGGGGCAGACGCTGGTTCTGGGGCTTGACCGCCTCGACCCGACCAAAGGTCTGTTGCAGCGGATTTCCGGCCTGCGCCGCCTGCTGGAGGTCGAGCCGCAGTGGAAGCGCCGGCTGACCGTGCTGCAGGTGGCCGCCATCTCCCGCAAGGAAGTGGGTTCCTACCGTGCGTTGCGCGTGGCGCTGGACCGCGAATCGGGCAATCTGAACGCTGATTTTGGTGAGCCTGACTGGCTGCCGTTGCGCATGATCTCCCACGGTGTGGACCGCGCGACCGCCGCCGGCTTCATGCGCGCCGCCCGGGTTGGGTTGGTCACGCCGTTGCGTGACGGTATGAACCTGGTCGCCAAGGAATTTGTCGCCGCCCAGGACCCCTCCAACCCCGGCGTGCTGATCCTGTCGCGCTTTGCGGGGGCCGCACAGCAATTGGATGCGGCGCTGCTGGTCAATCCACATGATGCGGACGCGATGGCCGAAGCCATGAGCACGGCGCTGACCATGCGTCTGGGCGAACGCAAGGCCCGCTATCAGGCGATGTGGGACACGCTGGAGAACCGCACGCCCCTCGGCTGGGGGCGGAATTTCCTGGCAGCCCTGCTGCGCGGCGCCGTGCGCGGCGGCCGGCTGGAGTTGGTTGACAACGCTGACGCCGATCGCGCCACGGCCATGGTTGGGTGATTGCCGCCCTGCAACTCTCACGTTGCATCGTCTTTCACGGCTTCCTGCGGATTGAGGGCTTCGTTTATCTGCGGTTGGCGGCCGGGGAGGACCCGGTCAAGGCGGGGGCGCGCATTCGTCTGTCCGTGCGGTTTGCGGGCGTGACGGCACCGCCGCAGACATGCCGCCTGGTGCGGGTCCATGAGAACGGCGCCTACGAAATGGCGCTGGAGGCCATGATCGACCGGGCGCTGTTTCCAGATCGCGGCGAACTGGTGATCAGCGCCGGCCCCTTGATCAGCACCCGGCGTTCGAGGCTGGTGAAGCCGCTTGTCGCAGTTGTCGAGGAAGCGCTTGAGGTCAATCGGCGGGATGCTCTCACATGGGACTGCCTGCGTCCTGCCATCGCCGATATCGTGGCCCAGGGCCGGCGGCCCCGGCTGCTCGACCTCGGCGGGCGGCGGCGCAGCGGGGGCGGCTACACCGATGAACTGGGCATGTGCGATATTGTGGTGTTCGACATCCTGGCCGATCCGGGTGTGGACGTGGTGGGCGACGCGCATGAATTGTCGCGGCATTTCCCGGACGACCATTTTGATCTGGTGATGTGCAATTCGGTCTTTGAGCATCTGCTGATGCCGTGGAAAGTGGCGCTTGAACTGGGGCGAGTGATGCGCATGGGAGGGCTTTGCTACATCCACACCCACCAAACCCTGGGTTTGCACGATATGCCGTGGGATTTCTGGCGCTATTCCGATACCGCCTGGGCCGGATTGTTCAATGCCCGCACCGGCTTTGAGATCGTCACCGCGCGGATGTCGTATTTCAACCACATCGTCACCGCTGCCTGGACCCCTGCCTATGCCGGCTCCGAAGCATCGGGCGGGTTCGAGGCCTCGGGCGTGCTGGTGCGCAAGACCGGTGGAAGCGCGTTAAGCTGGAACGTGGCGTTGGACGAGGCGATCGGGTCGGCCTATCCGGCTTGAAAGGGCAAGGCGAGGGGCGTTGCCCCCTCTCCCCCACCTGGGCCGAGCCCTGGACCTCACTTGATACACGATTCTTAAAACGAATGGGTCCAGGGACTCCTGTCCCTGGCGGGGTCAAGGGGCAGAGCCCCTCGCCTTGCTGTCCGCAGCCGCCTGCTAAGGCACCCCATAAATCTTCTTGGCCGCTTCCCGAAACGCAATCCGCGCGGCGGTGTGGCTGTAGAACATATGCCCGCCCGCATAGACCTGAAAATCCACCCGTGCGGCGCCGACCGATTTAGGGATCTGGTTCAGCATCATCTGGGTGTCGAAATACGGTGTCACCACGTCGAACAGGCCATGCGCAATGAGCACATGCAGTTGCTGATCAGCCGCCAGCGCCTGGCGCAGATGCGTCATGGATTCCGGCTTCACGAACTCCTTGCCGTAATCCCAGGCGTTGTGGACCTGATCGCTGGAGATTTCGTAGCGGCCTTCCGGCAGCCAGTTCAGCTTGCGGGCATAGAGGTCGTACATCGCTGAGACGAACGGCGCCTGCAGCGCATCGGTCATCGGGTCTGGATAATTGCTGTTGGCGGCCTGCGGGAACGGATCTGCCTTGGTGGTGGTGCCGTCATAGATGCTTGCCACCCGGCCGCCGGGTTCGATTTCGCGCAGGAATTCGGAGGTCGTCACCTTGCCGTGGCGTCGTTCGACAAGAGCGCGATCCAGGCCGGTGAGGGTGGCCACATGCTCGATGCGCCGTGCCACGGCATCCGGGTCCTCGCCGCGGATGAGGTCGGACATGTAGTCACCCGCCGCATAGGCCTCGACATCGGCCATGCTGGCGCGGGTGACGGGGCCGGTCTTGGCACGGGCGATCGCTGCCATCGAGGGCAGGGCCGCGACCCAATCCACCACGCCGAGCGCCCGGCTGCGGTTGCCGTAATCGAGCTTGGGCGAAATCAACACCAGGCCAGACAGGCCCACGCCCTGGGCGGTGGTCAGTTCGCGTGCCAGCCTAGGGCCACGAATGCCGGAATAGCTTTCACCGATCAGGTATTTCGGCGAGGTCATGCGGCGGGCGTTGACCAGCCAGATTCGCATGGCGTCGGCCAGGCTCGCCACGTCGCCGGTGAGGGACCAATATTTTTTGCGGTTTTCCTCGGAATTCACCAGCAGCTTGCTGAAGCCGGTGCCCACCGGGTCGATGAACACGAGATCGGTGAAATCCAGCCAGGTGTCGGCGTTGTCCATCGGGATGGCCGGTGCGGACGGATGGGCCTGTTCCGGCTCCATGGCCATGCGCCACGGGCCGAGCATGCCCAGTTGCAGCCAGGCCGAGGCCGAGCCGGGGCCGCCGTTCAGCGCGAAGCTGACCGGGCGGGTAGCAGGGGCGGCATCGTCCAGCGTGTAGTCGATGAACGCGACCTGCGCCTGCGTCACGCCTTGCGCGTCCAGCAGCGCCACGCTGCCGGCGGTTGCAGTGAAATGCAACGTGCGGCCCGGCAGGTCGATCACATGCTTCGTGACCACATCACCGGGCAGCCGCTTGATCGTCTCGGCCGGCGTGGCCGGTGATGCAGCGGCGGGGCGGGAGGGGGGCGTCTGGGCCAGAGTGGGGCCGGTTGCCAGCAACAGGGCTGCCAAAAGCCCCGCACCAAAGCGGTTCGTCGGGCGCATATGATGCCTCTCTTGTAAGTGAAATGTCGCCCGGCGGCGGGTCAGCCGCGAAACAGCCGTCCAACAAGGCCCGAGAGATCAGGCGCAGCGCTGCCTTCGGCCGGCAATTGACCATTCGGGGTAGCATGGTCGATGGCGTGTGGCAGGATCTCCGCCAGCACCGTTGTCAGCTGCTCGTGCGAGATGCCGACCTTCGCCGCCCAGGCGTCGAGCTGTTCTGGGGGAATGGCGGCGACGATGTGCTCGGGGGTGACGGGCAGGTTCTCGCCGGTGCCGACCCAGGAGCTGACCTGCTGGCCCAGCCCCGCGTTCTCGAACTGCGCCAGAAGTGCGGGCAATCCGCCGCCGGCCGCACCTTGGGCGGTGCCGAGCAACTGCGTCAGCATCCCGGGCAGGGAGGCCGCAATACCGGCGGTGTTGCCCATAAGCCCACCGACAATCTGGCTCAAGAACTCGCTCATGACTGCATCCCTTGTCGTTTCACGTTACAGGTTTACGCCAATGGCGCGTTCCCGACCATACTGCTGTCATCGTAGGCAGGCTTATGCCCACGAAGTGTCGCAATTGGACCATTGCAACGACTCATTTGCAGCGCTTGTATGCCTTTGTCCTGTGACGGAGGCACTTCGCTGCCGATCACTTTTTCGAGGAGATATTTCATGCGCCTGAAGCAGATTGCCTTGGCCACACTGTTCAGTGCCGTGATGGCGCTGCCGGTTCTGGCCCAGACCACGGCGCCGGCTCCCGCAGCGTCGGCCGTGGCCGCCCCGGCCGCCCCGGCCAAGCCAGTTGTGCCAGCAACGCCGGCGACGCCCGCCACGCCGAAGGCCGCTGCCACAGCCAAGCCAGTCAAGCCGATTGCCGGCCCGGTGAACATCAACACCGCAACGCCCGCCGAGCTTGATGCCCTTCCCGGCATCGGCAAGGCCCGCACCGCTGCGATCATCAAGAACCGCCCTTACACGTCCGTGGACCAGCTCGACACCAAAAAGGTTATTCCGCACGCCGTGTTCGAGAAGATCAAGGGTTCGCTGACCCTCTGATGACAGCGGACTGAGACCGAACGGAACGGTGGCCCGGCTGGAAACAGCCGGGCCACATCTGTTTGCATGGTATTGCTACCCCCATGGCCCAGCGCCGCATATCCTGGCGACAGCGGCCGAAGAGCCTGCGGATCGGGAGGAAGTGCGGTGAACGTAAGCTATGTGAGTGGCGTCTCGCGGGCGCCGTTGCTGGGCGAGACGATCGGCCAGGCGCTGGACCGCGTGATCGGCGAACACGGGGACGGGCTGGCGTTGGTGGTCCGCCAGCAGAATGTCCGCCTTAGCTGGGCCGAATTCGGCGCCCGCGTCGATGCGTTTGCATCCGGGCTCGTCGCGCTGGGCCTGACCCCGGGCGATCGGGTTGGCATTTGGTCACCCAACAACGCCGAGTGGGTGATCACGCAACTGGCGACGGCCAAGGCCGGGCTGGTGCTGGTGACGATTAATCCCGCCTATCGGTTGCAGGAGCTGGAATACGCCTTGAACAAGGTGGGCTGCCGGGCGCTGGTGACCGCGAATTCTTTCAAAACCAGCGACTATGCCGCGATGTTGAACACATTGATGCCCGAACTGGCCACCGCAGCACCGGGGGCACTTCAGGCCAAGACCGCGCCGGATTTGCGGTGTGTCATCCAGATCGGGGCCACGCCCATGGCCGGCGCCTTCGCGTTCGATAAGGTGGCCCAGATGGGCGATACGGCATCGCGCCAGCGCCTGGCCGAGCTTGGTCCGTTGCTGCAATTTGACGACCCGATCAACATCCAGTTCACCTCCGGCACCACAGGCGCCCCGAAAGGGGCCACGCTGACGCACCACAACATCCTCAACAACGGCTTCTTTATCGGCGAGACGATGGCCTACACCCAGGCCGACCGGGTGTGCATTCCGGTGCCGCTGTATCACTGCTTCGGCATGGTGATCGGCGTGCTCGCCTGCCTCACCCACGGCAGTGCCATGGTGTTTCCGGGCGAGGGGTTCGATCCGCTGGCGACGCTGGAGACGGTAGCGGCGGAGCGGTGCACCTCGCTGTATGGCGTGCCCACCATGTTCATTGCGCAGTTGGAACACCCGCGTTTCGCGGAATTCGATCTGTCGAGCCTGCGCACAGGCGTGATGGCGGGAACAACATGCCCGATCGAGGTGATGCGCCGCGCGATGGCGCAGATGCATCTGCGCGACATCACCATCTGCTACGGCATGACCGAGACCAGCCCGGTCAGTTTCCAGACCACGCTGGATGACAGCGTCGAGCGGCGCGTGACCACGGTGGGCCGGGTGCATCCGCATCTGGAGGCCAAGGTGATCGACGCCGAGGGGCGGATCGTGCCGCCGGGCGTGACTGGCGAACTCTGCACGCGCGGTTATGCGGTGATGCTCGGCTATTGGGGCGAGCGCGAGCGCACCGAGGCTGCCATCGATCCCGCCGGCTGGATGCACACAGGCGACCTCGCCACGCTGGACGCCGACGGTTATTGCGCCATCGTGGGCCGCATCAAGGACCTCGTCATCCGCGGCGGCGAGAACATCTATCCGCGCGAGGTGGAGGAATATCTCTATCGCCACCCCGCCATTGCCGATGTGCAGGTGTTCGGCGTGGCCGATGCGAAATACGGCGAGGAACTCTGCGCCTGGGTGCGGTTGCGTGAAGGTGCGGAATTGGAGGAGGAGGCGGTGCGGGCATTTTGCCGTGGCCAGATCGCGCATTACAAGATCCCGCGCCACGTACGGTTCGTGCGCGAATTTCCAATGACGGTAACAGGCAAGATGCAGAAATTCCTGATGCGCGAGGCGATGGAACGCGAGCTTGAGGCGGGCTTCGGCGCATGACGCCTGAAGGGGCGATGGAGTGGCTGTGCGTGCGCACCATGCCGCTGTGGCTTGAGCACGGTGTGGATTGGAAGGCGGGCGCCTTTCACGAGGATCTGGACCCAGCCACCCTTGCGCCGCGTGCGACCTTCCGGCGGTTGCGGGTGGCGGCGCGCCAGGTTTACGTGTTCGCGGCCGGGCAGCGCCTGGGGGTTGCCAGGGCAGGCGACGCTTTGGAACTGGGCGTGGCGTTTCTGCGCCACCAGGCGCGTCGGCCGGATGGTGGGTATGCCTCGCGGTTCGATCTGTCGGGCCAGCCACTCGAATTGCCTTTGGACCTGTATGACCACGCCTTCGTGCTGCTCGCCTTCGCCCATGCCGGCGAACGGGCGGCAGCGCTGGAGGTGATGGCGACCATCGACACGATGTTCGGACATCCCGCATGTGGCTGGTGCGAATCGGTACCCGAATCGCTGCCACGCCGGCAGAACCCGCATATGCATCTGCTGGAAGCCGTGCTCGCGGCGGCGGAGCGATTTGGCGAGGTGGTGTTTCTGGACCGGGCCGATACGATCGTGGGCCTGTTCCTCGATCGGCTCTATCAGCCGGAAGGCCTGCCCGAATATTTCGACGATGCGCTGGTGCCGGTGCGCAAGGCCGGCTGTTTCGAATTGGAACCTGGGCATCACCATGAATGGGTGTGGTTGCTCGATGAATATCGCCGTATTTCCGCCGCCGCCGGACGCCCGGTCCGCCATACGCAGGCCCAGGCCGCTTCGCTCATGCAATTCGCCGAGCGCCATGGCGTCAGCGCCGACGGCATCGTGGCCGGCGTGCTGTGGAGCGACGGCCGGGTTCACGAGGCCGCGACTCGGGTGTGGCCGCACACCGAGCGCCTGAAGGCTCTGTCACGGACGGACAAGGCCGGGCAGGGGCCAGCGCTCGATACGATGTTCCGCTTCTTCGAGGGCGTTCCCGCCGGGCTGTGGACCGAACGCTGGGATGGCGGCTTCGTGCGCGGCGACGCATCGCCGGCCAGCACGCTGTATCATATCACCTGTGCCATTCTGGAGATCCAGCCACGGGTGACGTGACGATGGCGTTGGAACTCGGCCGCCGCCGCCCACTTACCAATCAGCAGGTAAGGACGGATCGATGTCGCGATGGTTGCCACAGGTGTTGTCGGGTTTCCTGCTCGCGGGGTGTTCGGTGATCGGCGTTCGGGATGGCACGGAGGAGCCGAAATTCTCCACAATCGCTCGGGTCGGTGACGTGGAAATCCGTCAATACGGCGCCCGCATCGCTGCTGAAACCACCGTCGAGGCGGATGAGGACGCCGCCCGCAGCGCCGGGTTCCGCCGCATCGCCGGTTATATCTTTGGCGGCAACAAGAGCCAGTCCAAGATCGCCATGACCGCGCCGGTGTCCCAGTCCAGCGCCAGCGAAACGATCGCCATGACGGCGCCGGTGGCACAAAGCCTCGATGCGAACGGGCGGTGGGTCATCCGCTTCTTCATGCCCGCCAGCGCCACGCTGCAAACCCTGCCGGTGCCTGACGACGCCAATGTTCACCTGGTGGAGGTGCCGCCGGAAACGATGGCGGTGATCCGTTTCTCTGGGCTGCCCGGCGTTGAGGCTGTGGCCAAAAATCGTAATGCGTTGATCAGCAAGTTGCAGAATTCTGTATGGAAGCCGGAGGGCGTTCCGGTGGCCTGGTTCTATGACCCGCCATGGGCCATCCCCTTCTTGCGCCGTAACGAAATCGCCGTGGCGGTTGCAAAGTCGCCTGCCGGCACCTCGCCATAATTTCATAAAGCATCTCCTGGCGTTCGGGGGCATGGGGGCCTAGCGCTGTGCCCACATGTTCCCCGAACGAAGGAGAGTGCCGATGAACTGCGTATCGCCCGGATCACGCAAACGACGTTTCCTGCTGGCATTGGCCCTGTGCCTCTCGCCACTGCTGACAGCCAAGGCGGAGACCCGCGCCACGGTGGATGGTGTCACCTACATCAATCATGGCCTCGTCGCAGTTGGACGAATGCCGTCTGATCTGCGCGACAGCTTTGGCGAAACCTTCGGCTCCGGCTCCGGCATGGCGTTCGATCCATCCACGTGGAAGCGCACGGCCGAGGGCTATGCCGGCAGCCTGCTGCTGTTGCCGGACCGGGGTTATAATGTTGATGGCACAACGGATTACCGGGCGCGCATCAACCGCATCGGGATCTGTCTGACACCGCTGCCAGCGGGCGCGCTGCCGGTGGACGGGCAGGCGCAGTCGACATTGAAGGCGTCATTGGACCAGACCATCCTGCTGACCGACGAGCGCGGCGTGCCGATGACCGGACTGGACCCGCAATCCGGCATCCGGCCGGCGCATGACGGATATCCGGCGCTGCCCCAGGCCAGCAACGGCCATGTCAGCCTTAATCCGGAGGCCGTCGTGCTGATGCCGGACGGCACGATGTTCATCAGCGATGAGTATGGTCCCAACATCTATCGTTATGCGCCGGACGGCAGGCTGCTGTCGGTCACGCGGCCACCGGCGGCGTTGATTCCGATGCGCAATGGCCAGGAGAATTTCGCGTCCAACAACCCGGGCCCTGGCGGCAGTGCGCCAGTTCCACCCAATCCAGACACTGGCCGGCAGAATAACCAGGGCTTTGAGGGGCTTGCCCGCACGCCGGACGGCAAGTATCTGGTGGCGTTTCTGCAAAGTGCCGCCCGGCAGGATGGGGGGGACGCACCTGAAACCCGCAACCACTCACGCGCCCTGGTCTATGATCTGGCGAACCCTGCCAATCTGCGATTGGTGGCGGAGCATGTGGTGGCGTTGCCCCTGTTTCGCGACGACAAGAACCGGCAGCGCGTGGCGGCGCAGAGCGAGGCGTTTGGCCTGTCAGACACGCATTTCCTGTTGCTGTCGCGTGACAGCGGCAACGGATATGGCCAGAAGGGCGACAAATCGCAGTACCGCCGGATTGACCTGCTGAGCCTGACCGGCGCCACCAATATCGCCGGCACCTCCTATGACGGACCCACCCCGGTCGCGCCCAAGGGCGTTCTGGCTGCCGGCGTCACCCCCGCGCGGCTTGCTGGGTTCATCGACCTCAACGACGCCAGTGAACTCGCCCGCTTCGGCCTGCACAACGGAGCGCCGAACAATCGCAACAACCTGTCGGAGAAATGGGAGGCCATCGCGGTCGCCAGCACGCTTGATCCGCAGGCGCCGGACGATTTTTTCCTGTTCGTGGCCAATGACAACGACTTCATCACCCAGAACGGCTTTCAGGTGGGCGAGATCTACCACGACGAAAGTGGCGCCGAGGTGGACACGATGTTCCTCGTCTTCCGTGTCACGTTGCCCGGCCTGAGGTAGATCGGGCAACGCCCGACGTCAGAGCCTAAAGGTTAGGGGAGCGGTTCTTTTTTGAAAAAAAGAACCAAAAAACTTCATGAATTCAGTCGTGTGGCGCAGCATCTACCGCGCTACGCACCGAAATGAATGAAAGTCTTTTTGCTTCTTTTTCTTCAGAAAAAGAAGACCTTGATCGCTCAAAACTAAAAAGGCTGCCGGCCTTCCCTTGCGGGAGACCGGCAGCCCCTTTCAGGCGGCGAGATCGGTAAGATCAAGCCGAGTAGTACATTTCGAACTCAACCGGGTGCGGCGTGTGTTCGAAGCGATACACTTCCGACCATTTCAGTTCGATATAGCTCTCGATCTGTTCCTTGCTGAACACGTCGCCGGCCAGCAGGAAGTCGTGATCGGCAGCCAGCGCGCCCAGGGCTTCGCGAAGCGAGCCACAGACGGTCGGGATGCCCTTCAGTTCCTCGGGGGGCAGATCGTACAGGTCCTTGTCCATCGGCTCGCCCGGATGGATCTTGTTGATGATCCCGTCCATGCCGGCCATCAGCAGGGCCGAGTAGGCCAGGTATGGGTTGGCGGTCGCGTCAGGGAAGCGAACTTCCACGCGCTTGGCCTTCGGATTGGTCGTGTACGGAATGCGGCACGAAGCCGAACGGTTGCGGGCCGAGTAAGCCAGCAACACCGGGGCTTCGAAGCCCGGGATCAGGCGCTTGTAGCTGTTCGTCGACGGGTTCGTGAACGCGTTCACGGCCTTGGCGTGCTTGATGACGCCGCCGATGAAGTAGAGGCACATCTCGGACAGGTCGGCATAGCCGTTGCCAGCGAACAGCGGGGTGGCGCCCTTCCAGATCGAGAAATGCGTGTGCATGCCCGAGCCGTTGTCGCCGAAGATCGGCTTCGGCATGAAGGTGGCCGTCTTGCCATAGCTGTGAGCGACGTTGTGGACGCAGTACTTATAGATCTGCATCTGGTCGGCCATGGTCAGCAGGCTGCCGAACTTGGTGCCGAGTTCGTGCTGGCTCTGCGCCACTTCGTGGTGGTGCTTCTCGATCGGCAGGCCCATCTCGCCCATGGCGGACAGCATTTCGGCGCGCAGGTCGCTCTCGGTGTCAACGGGCGGCACGGGGAAGTAGCCGCCCTTGATGCCTGGGCGATGGCCCATGTTGCCCTCGGGGTAGTCCTTCATGTTGGCGCCGGGACCTTCGATCGAATCGATCTTGTAGGTGCCGAAATTGCCGCCGGTGCCGAACTGGACGTTGTCGAAGATGAAGAATTCAGCTTCGGCGCCGACCGAGACGCTGTCACCGACGCCGGTGGACTTCACGTAGGCGGTCGCCTTCTTGGCGGTGCTGCGCGGGTCGCGGGCGTAGGGCTGGCCGGTCGAAGGCTCATAGATGTCGCAGAAGATGATCAGCGACGGCTTGGCTGCGAACGGGTCGAGCACTGCGGTCTCAGGATCCGGCATCAGGATCATGTCGCTCTCGTTGATCGCCTTCCAGCCGGCGATCGACGAACCGTCGAACATGATCCCGTCTTTGAACGCTTCTTCGCCCATCGTGGAGATGTGCTGGGCGGTGTGCTGCCACTTGCCGCGCGGATCGGTGAAGCGCAGGTCGACGAACTCGACGCCGTGCTCCTTGATCATCTCGAGAACCTTGTCGATCGACTTGTTCGTCTCGCTGGCTTTCTTTGCCATACCACTATGTCCCTCGAAAAAATCCCGTGAGGTCTGCTCACGGCACCAGGATTGGGGTCGCACAACGCGGCCCCGGGAACGGCCAGGGCAGCGTGCCCGGGCCGAAATTCAAATAGCCGCTGCGGTCAGATAGCGTCCTGACCGCGTTCGCCGGTGCGGATGCGCACCACTTCCTCGATGGTGCTGACGAAGATCTTCCCGTCACCGATGCGGCCGGTGCGGGCGGCGTTGGTGATCGCTTCGACCGCGCGTTCCACCATATCGTCGTCGCACACGACTTCGATCTTCACCTTCGGCAGAAAATCGACCACGTATTCGGCGCCGCGATACAGCTCCGTGTGGCCTTTCTGGCGCCCGAAGCCCTTGGCCTCGACCACCGTGATCCCCTGCAGGCCCACTTCGTGAAGGGCGTCCTTCACTTCGTCCAGCTTAAACGGTTTGATGACCGCTTCGATCTTTTTCATATCCGTCCTGAGCCCGGCTGAGCCGGGCGCCTCCCTTAATTCCCAAGCACCGTCCATCCCGGATCAGGAGTTCGGTGTCAAAGGGTTGCATGACGCGTGCCATATCGCAATCCGGCCTTGTTGTGGTCCCAGGCAGTGGCGCCGCTCGCGCAATAGGCGGAAATTGCATCGATTTTTGGCATTTTGGTGAAATCCGGCACGATCCGGAATGACCGGAAAACAGGCACGTGTCGATGAGCCGCTGGCGCTGGCCGATTTGGCGACCATGTGTTGAACCAGTTGGCGGTTTATCGCATAATATGCGGCCGTCACGACGGACAATTCTGGGCCAGGGACCACGCAGCATGAAAACGCCGAATGAGTTGCTCGCCAACATGGGCACCACGATCTTCACGGTGATGTCCGCCCTGGCGAACGAGCACGGCGCCATCAATCTTGGCCAGGGCTTTCCGGACACCGAGGGGCCGGCCGACGTGGTGCAGGCAGCTGCTGCGGCGCTGCTCGACAACCGCAACCAATATCCGCCGCTGACCGGCGTGCCCGAACTGCGCGCCGCGGTGGCGCAGGCCAACAAGCGCTTCTACGGCATCGATCTGGACCCGGCGACCGAGGTCTGCGTCACCTCCGGCGCCACTGAAGCAATCACCGCCAGCCTGATGGCGCTGCTCAATCCCGGCGACGAGGTGGTGCTGATCGAGCCGCTTTACGACACCTATCTGCCCGTGGTGCGCCTGCTGGGTGCCATTCCGCGCATGGTGCGGCTGCAGCCGCCGCATTGGGATCTGCCGCGCGCGGAACTTGCGGCGGCGTTCGGCCCCAAGACCAAATGCATTCTGCTGAACACGCCGATGAACCCCACCGGCAAGGTGTTCACCCTGGCCGAACTGACCTTCATCGCCGACCTTCTGGTGAAGCATGACGCCTATGCGGTGTGCGACGAGGTTTACGAGCATCTGATCTTTGATGGCTGCAAGCACATTCCGCTGATGACGCTGCCGGGCATGCGCGAGCGCTGCTTGCGAATCGGCTCGGCCGGCAAGACGTTCTCCCTGACCGGTTGGAAGATCGGCTATGTCAGCGGCCCGGCCGCCCTCGTGTCCATCGTGGCGAAGGCGCATCAAAATCTCACCTTCACCACGCCGCCCAATCTGCAACGCGCTGTGGCGGTCGGCCTGGGCAAGGACGATGCCTATTTCGCGGCCCTCGGCGCCGATCTCGCAGCGCGGCGGGACCGGCTGTCGGCGGGTCTGACCAAGATCGGTTTCCGCGTTCTGCCCGCCCAGGGCAGCTATTTCGTGACCGCCGATTTCACTCCGCTCGGCTTTGTCGGCGACGACGTGGCCTTCTGCCGCCACATCACCCAATTCGCGAAAGTGACGGCGATTCCCGTCAGCGCGTTCTACGAAGGGGAGGCGCCAGGCCACTACGCCCGCTTCGCGTTCTGCAAGAAGTTCGAGGTGCTGGACGAAGCGCTGGCACGTTTGGCCAGACTATTTTCTGCAGACGCATTGACGTCCACCACAGCTTCGGCGTAGGAACCGCCTCCCCTGTGGCGGTCGTAGCTCAGTTGGTAGAGCGCCAGGTTGTGGTCTTGGATGTCGCGGGTTCGAGACCCGTCGATCGCCCCAGGGAAGACCCTTACATGAACATATTCGCATGCTGACCGTCTTTATCGCCGGCCTCGGCGCCATCGGCCTCGAACTGGCCAGCAGGCTTGATGCGGGCATCGAGGGACTGAAGTTGGTTGCTGTGAGCGCCCGTGATCTGGATCGCGCCCGCCGCACCGTCCAGGATTTCGCCAACCCGCCGGAGATCGTGGATCTCGAAGGTCTCGCCCGCGCCGATATCGTGGTCGAGGCCGCCCCCGCCAGCGTGTTTGACGGCGTGGCGGTGCCCGCCATCGATGCCGGGCGAATTTTCATTCCCAGTTCTGTCGGCGCATTGCTGACGCGCATGCACCTGATTGACCGCGCTCGGGCCACCGGGGCGCGAATCGTGGTGCCCACGGGCGCTCTGCTGGGGCTGGACGCTGTCCGGGCCTGTGCGGAGGGGGGGGTGTCCAGCATCACCATCGAAACCCGCAAAGCCCCGCGCGGCTTGGTGGGGGCGCCCTATCTGGCGCTGCACAGCATCGATGTGCTGGCGATCACATCACCCACTGTCATTTTCGAGGGCAACGCGCTGGACGCGGCGGCAGGGTTTCCCGCCAAAGTGAACGTGGCCGCTGCCCTGGCGCTGGCCGGAATCGGGCCGCAGCGTACCCATGTGCGAATCTGGTGCGATCCGGGTGTGACGCGCAACATTCACACCATCCATGTCGAGTCCGATGCGGCGCGGTTGGTGATGACCGTTGAAAATGTTCCGAGCGATAGCAATCCCCGCACCGGGCGGCTGACACCACTTTCGGTGGTGGCCTGCCTGCGTGGGTTGGTGTCGCCATTGAAGATTGGCTCCTGATCGCATCTTGCGGCGCTCTGCGGACAGTGCATGCTTGCCATACCAAAAGTATGACCCGCCTGCCGCGATGGCATGGCGTGTGCTTTGTACCGTTTCGAACAGGAGATCCCACCCATGAAGCTTTTCGGATATCTCGCAGCAGCCACGCTCGTGCTCGGTGCTGGGCAGGCCCGTGCGGCTGACGATATCGTCATCGGCGCGGTCTATCCGCTGACCGGCAACAGCGCCCCCGTGGGGCTGGACGCCAAGGCCGCGTATGAGACGGCGGTGGAGATCATCAACTCCACCCACCCCGAAATTCCGATGCTCATGGGCAAGGGCGGCGGGCTGGATCGCCTCGGCGGCGCCAAGATCCGCATCGTGTTCGCCGACAGCCAGGCCGATCCGCAAAAGGCCCGCGCCGAAACCGAGCGCCTGATCACGCAGGAACATGCCATCGCGATCATCGGCAGCTACACCTCTGCCACCGCCGCCACCATCAGCCAGGTGACCGAGCGGTACGAAGTGCCTTACATGTCGGCCGACAACTCCTCGCCCAGCCTGAACCAGCGCGGGCTGAAGTGGTTCTTCCGCACCAGCCCGCATGACGAGATGTTCACGGCCGCGATGTTCCAGTTCTTCAAGGACGAGGGCGAAAAAACCGGCCACAAGGTGGGGTCGGTGGCCCTGTTCTACGAAGACAGCATCTTCGGCACCGACAGCTCGAACGTCCAGCGCAAGCTCGCCGGCGATACCAAGGTGACGGTGGCGGCCGACATCAAATACCGCGCCAACTCGCCGTCGCTCTCGGCCGAGGCGCAGAAGCTGAAGGCGGCGAATGCGGACGTGCTGATGCCGTCATCCTACACCTCCGATGCGATCCTGATCCTGAAGGCGATGAACGAGATCGGCTACAAGCCGAAGGCGATCATGGCGCAGGCTGCGGGCTTCCAGGAGCAGGCGTTCCTGACCGGCGCCGGCGCGCTGGCCGAGGGCGGCATGAGCCGTTCGTCCTTCGCGCTGGATGCCGTGAAATCACGCCCTGCCATCGCGCCTGTGAATGCGCTCTACAAGGCCCGCAACAACAAGGATTTGAACGACAACACGTCGCGCGACATCACCGCCCTCGTGGTGCTGGTGGATGCCATCAACCGCGCCGGCTCCGTCAAGCCCGAGGATATCCGCAAGGCGCTGGTGGCAACCGATGTGAAGGGCAGCGAGACCATTATGCCGTGGGCCGGCGTGAAGTTCGACGAGACCGGGCAGAACACCAAGGGCACGCCTGTCATCCAGCAGATCACCGGCGGCGTCTATCACACCATCTGGCCGTTTGACGTGGCCGTTCAGGATGCCGTCTGGGGCGTTGGTCCGTAATCCATGACGCTTGATGCCATCTTGCAGGTCGTGATCAGCGGCCTGCTAATGGGGCTGATCTATGCGCTGGTCGCGGCCGGTCTCAGCCTTATCTTCGGCCTCATGGACGTTGTTAATTTCGCCCATGGCGAGTTGATGATGGTGGCCATGTATGCCGTGTTCACGCTGTGGCAGGTGAGCGGGCTGGACCCGCTCATCCTGCTGCCAATCGTGGCGGCGCTGATGTTCGGCATCGGGGTTGCCATCTACCGCCTGCTGATATCCCGCGCGCTGGAGGTGCGGTTCAACAAGGGCATGGTGCAGATCTTTGCCACGTTCGGGCTGGCCATCTTCATCCGCGGGTTCGCGCAGATGGTTTATGGCGGCGAGTTCCGCTCCATCACCAGCTCCTGGCTGGCCAACCGCACCGCCAACATCTACGGCGTGTACCTGCCGTTGCCGCAGGTGGCGGCGAGCCTGGTGTGCCTGGCGGCGTTCGGCATCCTGCTGGCCATCAACCGCACCGAGTTCGGCCGCGCGCTGGAGGCAACGCGCGAGGACCGTGAGGCGGTGGCGCTGATCGGCATCGATCGGGACCGAATCTTTGCGCTGGGCTGGGGGCTTGGGTCTGCCACCGTCGGCGTGGCCGGCGTGATGCTGGCCGGGTTCTATTACGTGTCGCCCAATGTGGGCGCCAATTTCGCGCTGATTGCGTATGTGACGGTGGCTTTGGGCGGGTTCGGCTCGATGATCGGCGCGCTGGCGGCCGGGCTGTTGATCGGCGAGGTGGAGGCCATCACGGCGCAACTGCTGGAGCCGTCGCTGAAGCAGGTGGGCATGTTCGCGATCTACCTCGCCGTGCTGATGTTCCGCCCACGCGGCCTGTTCGGGAAGATCTAGTGCAGAACTCGATAAGTTTGAGGCGCCGCCGCGAGTTGCTGGTGGCGGCCGGGCTGCTGCTGGTGTTCATCCTGGTGCCGCTGGGCATCAGTGACGTCTACACCCGCAACCTCATCATCATCACTCTGCTGTTCGCCGGCCTGTCGCAGGCGTGGAACATTCTGGGCGGCTATTGCGGCCAGATTTCGCTGGGCCATTCGCTGTATTTCGGCGTCGGCGCCTATGTGTCCACCATGATGTTCGTGGGGCCGCATATCCCGCCGCCGGTGGGCATGCTGGCCGGCGGGTTGCTCGCCGCTGCGATGGCGCTGCTGGTCGGTTGGCCGTGTTTTCGCCTGTCCGGTCATTATTATGCCATCGCCACGGTGGTGGTGCAGGAGATCGGCTATCTGCTGGCGCTGAACTGGGATTGGATCGGCGGATCGTCCGGGATCTACATTCCGTTCCGGGGCGAGAGCTTCCTGAACCTTCAGTTCCGCACGGCGAAATTGCCATATGTGTATCTGGTGCTGACGTTTGTGGCCGTCACCTGGCTGGTGGCCTGGTGGATCGAAGGCTCGCGCTGGGGCTTTGCGTGGCGAGCGGTGAAGGACGATGTGGTCGCGGCGCGGTCGCTGGGCGTGCGGATCTTCCAGTCCAAGATGATCGCCACCGCGATCAGTGGTTTCTTCACCGGCATCGGCGGGGCGATTTTCGCGCAATACGTGGGCTATATCGATCCAGACAGCATTCTGTCCGGGCAGATCGCGATCCTGATCGCGCTGCCGGCGGTGCTTGGCGGGGTGGGCACTTTGTGGGGGCCGTTGATCGGCGCCTGCGTGCTGATTCCGCTGCGCGAGCTGTCCAGCTCCTATCTGGGAAGTTCCGGCAGCGGCGTGGATCTGATGCTCTATGGCGTGTTGATCATGGCAGTGGCTCTGCTGCGGCCGCAGGGGCTTGTCAGCCTCTTCTCGATCAAGCGAGGCACCAATGGCAGCGCTGCTTGAGGTTCGGGGCGTCTCGAAAAGCTTTGGCGGCGTGGCCGCCAATGTGGATATCAGCTTCGATGTGGCCCAGGGCGAGATCCTGGGTCTGCTTGGCCCCAACGGGGCGGGCAAAACGTCGCTGTTCAACTCTATCTCGGGCGAGGTTTCACCGGATTCCGGCGAGATCCTGCTGGACGGCAAGCGCGTCTCGGGCACTGGGCCGTTCGTCTGCGCTGCTTCCGGCATCGCACGAACGTTTCAGGTGGTGCGCAGCTTCGAGAGCATGACGGTGCTGGAGAACGTGATGGTGGGCGCCTTCGCCCGCCACGCCGCTACCCGAAAGGCGATGGAAGCGGCGTACGAGACACTGGAATTCTGCGGGTTGCTGCACCGTGCCGATTCGCCGGCGCATTCGCTGAGCCCGGCGGAAAAACGTCGCCTGGAAGTGGCCCGTGCGCTGGCCACCGAGCCGAAAGTGCTGCTGCTCGACGAGATGCTCACCGGCCTGACGCCTACCGAGGCGCAAGGCGGCGTGCAGCTTGTGCGCGACGTGCAGGCGAGGGGGGTGACCATCATCATGGTGGAACATGTGATGGAAGTGGTGCTGCCGCTGGTCTCACGCGCCGTGGTGCTGAATCTCGGCCGGGTGCTGACCATCGGCACACCGGCTGAAATTGTGAAGAACCCTGACGTGATCAGGGCTTATCTGGGTGACCGCTATGCTGCGGATTGAGGGGCTTAACGCCTCATACAAAGGCCTGAAGGCGCTTCAGGGCATCTCGCTGAACGTGGCCAGGGGCGAGATCGTCGCCGTGGTCGGCGCCAACGGGGCGGGCAAGACGACGTTGTTGAAATCGGTGGCGGGGCTTGTGACCACCGAAGGCAGCATCCAGTTCGACGGCCAGGATCTGCGCCGGATGAAGGCGCACATGATCTCCCGCGCCGGAGTGGGACTGGTGCCGGAAGGCCGGAGACTGTTCCCGCGCCTGTCGGTGGAGGACAATCTGCGGCTGGGCGCCTACGCCATCACCGGCCCGGAGCGGTTCAAGCCGCTGGATCTGGTGTTCAGCCTGTTCCCCCGCCTGCAGGAGCGCCTCGCCCAGCGCGCCGAGACGCTTTCGGGCGGCGAGCAGCAGATGCTGGCGATCGGCCGCGCCCTGATGACCCAGCCACGGTTGCTGATGCTGGATGAGCCAAGCCAGGGCATCATGCCGAAGCTGGTGGACGACATCTTCGCCGCCATCCAGCGCATCCGCGATCTGGGCGTGACCATCCTGTTGGTGGAACAGCGTCTGGCGGAGGCGCTGGAGATTGCCGACCGTGCCTATGTGCTGCAAACCGGGCGCATCGTGATGTCCGGCAAGGCGAGCGATATCGCGGCTGACAGCGCCGTTCGGCGGGCGTATCTGGGGCTGTAGCGCCCGTCAGGCGCGCCGCAGCCGGAACAACGCGTAGAGCGGCCAGACCGGCAGGAACATCCCAAAACTGTCGATGTAACGCTGGGCTGGAAACGTGGTGAGCACGATCAACGATCCGGTGCCGACCAGCCATATCAGGCTCAAAGCCAGCAACACGGGCATATCCGCCATGGCCGGCGTGGCGAGCGGATGCGAACGCAGCAGCATCAACCCGAGCAGCGCCGTGGCCACCACCAGCAGCGGATTGAGCACCAGCGCATGCCCCAGCAGCCGGGACGTGGCGCCGATCACCCACGCGACATAATCACCCGGCGCCGCCTTGATGGTGTGAAACGCCAGTCGCTGAAGCCGCGCGTTGAATGCCACCCAGCTTTCATCGGTCTCGCGCAGTCCGCCGACGGCTTCGTACAACACGACATCATGGGTGCGGGCGAGAATGTCGAAATACAGAACGGCCGTGGAGACGAACGAACGCTGGCCCGTGGAATTCAAGGGAATGTCCAGCGCCCGGCCCTGCGACACCAGCGCCTCACGCCGTCCTAAAATTGCCTGCGCCATGGCGCGATCGGTTTCCGGCAACCGCTCGGCAATCTCCGGCGTCAGCATCAGCGCCGCCATGCCCGACATCTGAAACCCGCCGAACGACACCACATTCGCATCGCCCAACCGCGCCGATCGCAACGCAACCAGGCCCAGCATCGGCGCCATGCATGCCAGCAGCAGCATGATCGCCGTGCCTCGCACCCGCCCGCGATGCGGCAGCATCAGCACCAGCATGGGCAGCAGCACCACAAACGGCAGCAGGCTCGGCCGCAGCACCCACGCCAGCGTTGTCGCCACAGCCGCCACGGCCATACGCCAGATCCGCGCCCGCCCGGCGGCCATCTCCACCGTCACGGCCAGTGCGACCAACAGGGCGGCATGGCCAGGAAGCTCAGGCAAGGCAGCACGGCCCCACAGCAGCGCCACATTGGATGACACCAGGCTCACCCCCACCGCCATACCGGCGGCGCGCGACACGCTGAGTTGGCCAAGTGCGCCCACCAGCCATGCCGAAGCGGCCAGAAACAGCACGCCTTGCCCCATCGGCAGCCACACCGAAAGGGTGGGATCGGCCAGCATGGGGGCGATCAACCAGCCATACAGCGGCAGCCGCATTGCCCCCAGCGAGACAGGGGAGGCGGCGGCCAGATACGAGTCGGTATCCGGTGAAATCCACAGCCCGGCCTGTCCGATGCACCACAGGACAGCAGCCACCAGCACCCCGGCACCCAGGGTGACGCCAGCCGCTGCAGATATTCCGCCGATCCGTCGCGTCATTGGGGGAAGGTCAGCGCGAGGCCTTCCTCAAGCGAGATCGGATTGACGCCGAGCAGGTTCACCATCGGCCCGATGCTGAACGCCTTGTCCTCGGTCAGCCGGCGGATTTCATCGGTGCCGATACTGGGAATGCCGGGCACAAAGCCGGTAAACGGCGTCAATGCCATCAGCAGTCGCGCCGGCACGCTGAGGAAACGCGGCGCCCGCAGGCCCGCCGCCTTGGCAATTGCGCGTACGAAATCAGCATAGGTGAGGGCGCGCGGCCCCGCGATCACCACCGCCTCGGACTGCGCCCAGTTGCGATCCAGCGCCGCCAGGATGCAGCGCGTGACGTCTGATTGATGGATCGGCTGAACCAGCGACCGGCCGCCATCGGGCAGCGGCACCAGCGGCAGACGGCGCAGCAGAGCGGCCAGTCGCTGCACGTTGTCCTCCCCCTCGGCGCCGTAGATCATGGTGGGGTGCAGGATCACGCCGGGCCGGCCCGAGCCGAACAGCACGCGCTCGCCCTCCATCACGCCCAACCCGTGCGAATCCGGCCAGCGCGTGGCGCGGCGCGTGCTGCCCAGCAGAACCATCAGAACATCCGGCATGGTGGCATCCACCAGGGCCCTGGTGTGGCGCGCATGGGCGCATGACACCAGGCGCAGCGCGTCATGCAGGGCGCTGATGAGGGTGTAGTGATCGGTGAGGTCGATCACACGCGCTTTTCCCGGCAATCCGGTCTCGGCCCATTTCTCCAGGCTGCGCACCAGCGGCACGAACGGGATGGAGGCTGCCATCAACGCCCGGCACACGGCCTGCCCCGAGCGGCCGGTGGCGCCAATAACGTGGACGGGATCTTTGGAATTGAGCGGTTCTGCGTGCATAATCAATGTGATACGTCGTTTTTTGGCGCTCTGCAAATATGTGGTATCAAATTACCACATCATCAAACGCTTGACCGCGCCGACAGATATGGGCATATCCCGCCGCCTATTGGGTCGACACTGCTGTCGGCAATAAGGACAATGCCCATGATGAAGACCACGGCTTCGCTGAAGCCAGCGGAGGTAAAGAAGGACTGGGTGCTGATCGACGCGGAAGGCCTCGTTCTCGGCCGCCTCGCCACGATCATTGCTGCCCGCCTGCGCGGCAAGCACAAGGCGGTGTTCACACCGCATGTCGATTGCGGTGACAACATCGTTGTCATCAACGCCGAGAAGTTTGTCGTCACCGGCAAGAAGCTCGACCAGTCGATCCTCTACAAGCACACCGGCTTTGCTGGCGGCCTGAAGGGTCGTTCGATCCAGCAGCGCCTGGACAGCGCCCATCCCGAGCGCGTGCTCGAGAAGGCCGTGGAGCGCATGATCACGCGCGGCCCGCTGCAGCGCGTGCAGATGAAGCACCTCTACGTCTACGCCGGCGCCGAGCACCCGCATGATGGCCAGCAGCCCAAGCTGCTTGACGTCGCCGCCATGAACTCCAAGAACAAGAGGGTCTGAGACGATGTCCGGAACCGATACACAGACCGCTCCCGAGACCGGCAGCCGCACGCTTGCGGACCTGAAGGACCTCGCCGTCACCACCGCAGCCGGCGTTGAAGCCGCGCCGAAGCGCGAGCCGAAGCGTGACGCACTGGGCCGCAGCTACGCGACCGGTCGTCGTAAGAACGCCATCGCACGCGTCTGGATCAAGCCAGGCAAGGGCGACATCCAGGTGAACGGCAAGCGCGTCGGCGTCTATTTCGCACGTCCCGTGCTGCGCATGCTGCTGACCCAGCCCTTCCTGATCGCTGATCGCTACAACCAGTTCGACGTGTTCTGCACGGTGAACGGTGGCGGTCTGTCCGGCCAGGCCGGTGCGGTTCGTCACGGCATCAGCCGTGCGTTGCAGCACTACGAGCCAGAACTTCGCGGCATCCTCAAGGCTGCCGGCTTCCTGACCCGCGACAGCCGCGTGGTCGAGCGGAAGAAGTATGGTCGCGCCAAGGCACGTCGTAGCTTCCAGTTCTCGAAGCGCTGATTTCTGCCTGCTACTGCTTCGGAAAAGGGCCGCGTTCGCGCGGCCCTTTTTTTGTGCCCAGTTTGCTGGGACCTGCCGCGCGCTTTCCGCTCTGGTGCAAGCCGCGCAATGGGGCTGAATGAGGCGTTATCAAAAAGGTGGTCCATGGCCAACACAGCACGCGTTTTCATCGATGGCGAGGCCGGCACCACGGGTCTGGGAATCCGTGAACGTCTGCGCGCCATGCCGCACGTGGAGCTGCACAGCCTCCCTGATGCCAGCCGCAAGGACCCCGCCGCCCGGCGCGACATCATGCACGCTGTCGACCTGGTGGTGATGTGCCTGCCGGATGACGCCGCACGCGAGACCACTGCGATTGCAGACGCCATCGGCTCGTCCGCCCCCAAGCTGCTGGATGCCAGCACGGCACATCGGGTCGATCCCGGCTGGGTTTACGGTTTCGCCGAGTTGAAGCCAGGCCACGCCATGCGCATCGCCCAAAGCCGGCGGGTGTCCAACCCGGGCTGCTACCCCACCGGCGGCATCGCGCTGCTGCGGCCGTTGATCGAGGCGGGCGTGCTGCCGACCGACTACCCCGTGACCGTGAACGCCGTCAGCGGTTATTCCGGCGGCGGCAAGGCGATGATCGCCGAGCATGAGACCAATGGCGGTCCGGCGTTCGAATTGTATGCGCTGGGGCTGGAGCACAAGCATCTGCCGGAATTGCAGGTCTATTCCAAACTGACGCGTCGCCCGATCTTCGCGCCAAGCGTCGGCCATTTCCGACAGGGGATGTTGGTGTCGATTCCGCTGCATCTGGACATGCTGAACGGCAATGTCAGCGTGACCGATCTTCACGGCCTCCTTGAGGCCTATTACGCGGCCAGCCGCCTGATTTCGGTCAATCCGCCCACGACTGGCGGCAAGCTGGAGCCTGAGGCGCTGAACGACACCGACAAGATGGAACTGCGCGTCTATGGCCATGATGGCCACCGCCAGGCCATTCTGGTGGCCCGGTTGGACAATCTGGGCAAGGGCGCATCCGGCGCAGCGGTGCAAAATCTCTCCCTGATGCTCGGGCTCGACACCACCGATGCATGATCGCCGGTTCCTGACGTTCGATGGGACGACGCCGCAGATCGACCCCAGCGCCTTCATCGCCGACACCGCCATTCTGATCGGCGATGTGGCGGTGGGGGCGCAGTCGAGCGTGTGGTTTCACTGTGTGCTGCGCGGCGACACCAATCACATCCGGATCGGCGCCCGCTCGAACGTCCAGGACGGCACAATCGTGCACGTCAACGCCACAAGCCACCCCACCTTGATCGGCGATGATGTCACCATCGGCCACGCCGCCATCATCCATGCCTGCACGCTGCACAACCGTGCCTTCGTGGGCATGGGGGCCACGGTGCTGGACGGTGCGGTGATCGAGGAAGGCGGCGTGCTGGCGGCCGGAAGCCTTCTCACCCCCGGCAAGCGCATCGGGGCAGGGGAATTGTGGCAGGGGTCGCCTGCGCGGTTGAACCGGGTGATGTCGGCCGAGGATCGGCATCGTTTCGGCCAGACGGCCCGGCATTACGTGGAACTGGCGGCGCGATACGGGCGCAAAATCTGACGAGGGGTGCAACTTTTCTTCCCGTGCACACGTAATGTCGTCACAACGTGGGAGATGCGTTCCATGAAGATTTTCCGAATCCTGATTCTAAGTGGATTGCTGACCGCCGGCTGCGCCTCGTTCGCGCGCGTTGACACCGCGACGATGCCGCCCGGCACGTTCGCGGCCGTCGACGTTGATCTGGCGGCGCTGGCCGAGGCGTCGCAGATCCTTGGCCTGAATGCGCCGCCGCCAACCAGCGTGCAGATGCTGGCGCGCGGCATGGCGGATGTTGAGTATGTGTCCGGCGCCTTCAACACCCACGCCCGCTGGATCGGCATGAACGGCCTGGCACAGGCGGATATCATGATCGCCCGCCGCGAGATGCGCGATGCCATCGGTATTTCGCAGCAAACATCGTCACAGGCGGTGGTGGACGCGTTGCTGGCTGTCAGCCGCGCTGACACGGCGCCAGCGATGCGGGCAGCGTTCTCCAACCCGGTGTTCAGCCTGGGGGCTGCGGAAACCCAGGCGCGGATGCAGGCGCCGCCGAAGCTGTTCACCACGCCGTATGCGATAGCCCGGATGAACCGGGCGTCGAACGATCCCGAGGGCACGTGCAGCCAATTCTATTGCTGACAGGCGTTTGCTGCGAGATGTGATAGACGGCATCGCATTTCCCCCGCTTCATGGCGGGTGCAAGCGGCGGGAAGGAACAGACGATGCTGGATATACTGGCGAGGCGCTTGGTTGCGGCCTCGTTTTCCGATGCGCGCTGCAGCATCGCCGTTGAGGATTGGGGTGGATATCACTTTGCTCCGGTGCTGAAGGCGGCACTCTTGGAAGAGCGATCCTGTTCGCTGCGCGGGGATTGCTGACTTATGTCGATTATTCTGGCGCTCCTGGCCCTCGTCTACAGCTATGGCTACTTCGTCAATCCGGCGTTGCCGGGCAACAGACCCGCCTATCCGCTCGGCTGGTGGGGCTGGTTCGACCAGTCGATGTATCTGCGTGCGGCGAAAGCGTTCGCCAGCTTTGATCTTGACCCATCCAAGCACTGGTACCCGGCCGGCTTTGCCTTGCTGGGCGCCCCGTTCACCCGCACCATGCCGGGGCATCCGTATTTTTTCGTCGATCTTGCCTGCTTTGGGGCGGCCTTTCTGGGATTTGCCGCCTTCGCCCGCAGGTTCGGTGTTGGCAAATACGGCGCCTTGGCTTTGTTCCTGCTGCCGTTGGCTGACAAGCGTCTGCTGGAAAGCTGGGTTGTTCCATGGAGCAGCACGCCGACGGCTGCGCTTCTCTGGGTGTTGCTGGCCACGGTCGCGGCCCATGTCCTGACCGAACGGTTTCAACTTTGGCGTGCCGCCGCGGTTGGCGTGACGGCTGCGCTGACGCTTGTCTTCCGTCCCACCGAGGCCATTGCCGCGGGTATCATTCTGGGCTGTGCGGCATTGTTCGATCTGCTGCACAGGCGGCCACGACTGGCGGGGCCGATGGCGATGGCGATCGGCGGAACACTCGTTGTGGGTTGCTATGCGGCCCTCTATCTCGGCATCTACGGCTGGCATGAGAGCGGCTATCTGGCCCAGTCCCGCTTCCTCGGATTTTACTACGGCAATCTGGGGTTCAAGGCGTTCATCCTGCTGCTGGATCCGCAGCCATGGTTTGGCGTGGCCCCGGACCATTGGCACGAAGGTTTGTTCCAGCATGCCCCTTGGTTGGTGCTGGGGCTCGGCGGCATGGCCACGGGTTGGTTCTGCGTGGCACAGCGGCATCGTTGGCTGCTGGCGGCGCTGGTGGGGGCGATTTTCTGCAGCACGGTCAATTACCTGGCCTATGTCGATCTTCTGGCCACCGGCATCTGGCGCTACGGCAATGTGCATTATTTGAAATGGGCCTATCCCGGAATGGCTTTGTTGGGGTGGTTGCTGGTGCGAGAGCTGGCGTTTGGCCGGCGTCGGGTGGCGGCCATTGGCCTGGCAGGCGCATTGGCGTTGTGTTCCCTGCGCATCGTGCCGCAACGTGTGACGGGCGATGAGCCGTATCGCATGGCTGAACTGGCAGGCCCGCGCCATGAATGGACCCAGGCTTATTTCGAGCTGCCATTTATGCAGGATAAACTTGGCTCGTTGCAGCAGATGCTCGCCATTCGGGCGATGCCGCTGTCAAACGGCATCCGGGTTTGGGCGATCCGGCGTGACTTTGAGGGGCCGCTCACATGGGCGCCGGGTTCCGGCGAGGGATTGGGCGCCATTACTGGCCAGCAACGCTTTCGTGCCGCGGCCGGGTTTGGCTGGCCCTGCTTCTTGCTGCCGCGTGCTTGTCCGCAGGCGGATTTGGCCGCTTCAGTCTTCCCATAAAGCCAAGGGTGCTAACGGCTTCGCCCTGCGCTCAGGTCCAGGAGGCAGCGCCCCTTGGCCGTGCTTGTCGCGATAGAGCCCGATCGCTTTAGGTTGAAGCGATCGTCAGGAGAGGAAGGTCTTCTTTTTCTGAAGAAAAAGAAGCAAAAAGACTTGCATCCATTTCAGTGCATGGCGCGGCAGATACCGCGCCATGCACCTGAATTCATGAAGTTTTGGTTCTTTTTCAAAAAAGAACCCCTCCGCCTGCCTTGATATTTTCTGCCAGACGAAATTCTCAACTCTCTCCAGGTCGGATCGACTTCAGGCGATCACGCTCTAGCTGATCTGCACCCGCACATACGACCCCGGCGCCGCTTCGACCCCTTCGGCGGGCTCGCGGGCAGGCACCAGCGCGCGCGCACTGGCGCCGCCTTGTATTGTGACCCAGCGCTGCCAGTCCGACCACCAGGTGCCGGCGATCTCGGTTGCCCCTTCGAACCATTCGTCGGGCGTCTTCGGCAGTTCTGGGTTGATCCAATGGCTGTATTTGCCAGCCTCGGGCGGATTGACCACGCCGGCAATGTGGCCGGAGGCGGCCAGCACGAAGCGGTTCTTGCCGCCCAACAGCCTGGCGCCGGTATAGGTGGTCTTCCACGGCGCGATATGGTCCTCGCGCGTGGACAGGAAATAGGCCGGCGTCTTGATGATGCCGAGATCGATGGCCGTGCCGTCCAAAGTGATGCCGCCCGGCGTGCTCAGCCGGTTCTCCTGGTACATGTTGCGCAGGTAGAAGCTGTGCATCGCGGCCGGCATCCGCGTGGAATCGCCGTTCCAATACAGCAGGTCGAACGGAAAGGGGTCGTTGCCCATCAGATAGTTGTTCACCACGAACGACCAGATGAGGTCGTTGGCGCGCAGCATGTTGAACGTGCTGGACATCTCCGAGCCTTCGAGGAAGCCGCGCTTGTTCATCTTCTCCTCAAGCGCCTGCAACTGCTCCTCATCGATGAACACGTTGAGTTCGCCGGTCTCCTTGAAGTCGAGCATCGAGACGAAGAAAGTGGCCGATTTGATGCGGGTGTCGTGGCGGGCCGCCATCCAGGCGAGCGCGCAGCCGAGCAGCGTGCCGCCCAGGCAATAGCCTATGGCGTTGATGGCCTTCTCGCCGGTGACGGTCTCGATCGCGTCGAGTGCCGCCAGCACGCCTTCCTTCATGTAGTCTTCAAAGCTTTTGTCGTGCAGGGTTTCATCCGGGTTCACCCAGGAGATCATGAACACGGTGTGACCCTGGCTGACCGCCCAGCGCACGAAGCTGTTCTTGGGCCGCAGGTCGAGGATGTAGAACTTGTTGATCCAGGGCGGCACGATCAGCAGCGGCCGCTTCAGCACCTTCTCGGTGCTGGGGGAATATTGGATCAGCTGCATCAGCGCGTTTTGATAGACCACGCGGCCGGGGGAGATCGCGATGTTCTCGCCGAGCTTGAAGGCGTCCGCGTCGGTCATCTTGATGCGCAGCTTGCCCTTGCCGCGTTCAAGGTCGCTCAGCAGGTTGTTCAGGCCGCGGATGAGGTTCTCGCCGCCGGTCTCGGCGGTTTTGCGCAGCACTTCGGGATTGGTCAGCAGGAAGTTCGACGGGCTCATCGCATCGACGAACTGGCGGGCGTAGAAATCCACCTTCTGGGCGGTCTGCGGCGGCAGGTCTTCCACCTCCGTCACCACGTCCTGCACGAAGCGGGCGGAGAGCAGGTAGGACTGCTTGATGAAGTCAAACACCTCGCTGTCCTTCCAGGCGTCATCGCGGAAGCGCTTGTCCTTGGGGTCGGCCTGGATCACCGGGGTCGATTGTTCGCCCATCATGCGCCGGGCGGTGTTCTGCCAGAGCAGCATGTAGTCCTGCCAGAAGCCGATCTGCGCCTGCACCAGCTTGGCCGGGTTCGCGATCAGCTTGGCGGTCATTTCCAGAAACGCGCCGCCGATATGCAGTGGGTCGGGCCGGGGCGGGCCTTCCTCGGTCTGGCGTTCGAGCCATTCGGCCACGATTCGCTGAGACCGTTCGGCAATCCCGGCCATGGATTGACCAAGGGCCGCGGGATTGGCGAACGAGCCGTTCGCGCTGTCCGCAGGGCTTTGGGCGCCGTTGCCCGGCGTCGTGGAGTCGGCCATCGCAGGCGTCCTTTCCGCGGACCCGCCTGACGCGCTAGAGATACCTCACCAAGTGTGAAGCACTGACGCGAAGCGGGGCCGTCCAATGTCGTTTAGTCGACTGTATCAAATGTATGGTGTTACAGCCGTGGGCAACCCGGTTCAAGGCCGCAGAAAAGCCGCGCCGCGCGTCGCCCGTTTGCCCATTAAGCATGCAATGCAGGGCTTGTGCTGCCTCGGGCTTCCTCCCATGGTCCGCGCCATGAAACAAAGTTTAAGGCACGGGCCGTTCGCGTTGTTGTTGGCCCTCGCATCCTGTGCGTCCCCCAGCCTGAATCCGGCGGATTGGTACCATTCGCTCGAAGGTGGAACAGTGGCCGAGCAGCGGCCGCCGCCGCCGAATGTGAATGCGGCGTATCCAAATTTGGCCAGCGTCCCGGCCCGTCCGGCGCCGATCGAACAGGCCGTGCGTGGCACCATCGGCCGTGGTCTCGTCGCCGATCGCACCAATGCGCAATATGCCGCAAGCCTGACGCCGCTGGCGCCAATGCCGCAGGCTCCGGCAAAGCCGGTGCAGCCCACGCCACGTCCGGCGGATGAGGAAGCAGCCGGGGCCAGCCTGCCCGCAGCCGATGCCGCGCCGCGCCGCGTGGGGCCGCTTGGGCCGCCGCAACCTGCTTTGCCGAACACGCCCGCAACCCCGCCGCGCCGTGCGCCGGTCCAGCCCGTGCAGTCCGCTGCCCTGGCGCCACTCCCTGAAGCAGCATCGCCGCCCGCCTCGGCTGTCGCGGATCGTGCGCCGGGTGTGGGCCGGCCGGCCGAACAGCTCGAATCCTTGGCGGCTGTGCCTGCGCTGCCGCCGCCGCCGCCCATTCTCCCCGGGGTTCCTGCGCTGGTGACGCCAACGCCGCCGCCGGTGCAACCGCCCGCGCCGCCGGCGCCTGTGGTGGCTGCAGCCCCCGGCGCGCCGGTGCTGGTGGCTTTTGCGTCCGGTTCTGCCGAACTGCCGCCATCCGCATTGGTGGCGTTGAAGCAACTCAGCCAGCAGCGGGGCGCCAACGTCGTGGCCGTCACCGGTTATGGCGAACAGATCGGCAGCGACGCCCGCGCCCAGGCTCTGGCTCTGCCATTGGCGCTCGAACGCGCCCGGGTGGTGGCCTCACGGCTCATGGCCACCGGCGTGCCGGCATCGCAGATCCGGATCAATGCCGAGGCCCAGGGCCGAGGCGCCGCCGCTCGACTTGTTAACTGATCCAATTTCCCCCACTCGCTACCGCCGCATTTGGACCCGCCACCATGCCCGAAGAGTTCCATCGTATCCGCCGCCTGCCGCCTTATGTTTTTGCCGAGGTTAACAAGGCGAAAGCCAAGTTCCGTGCTGCCGGCGCCGACATCATCGACCTGGGGATGGGCAATCCCGACAGCGCCACGCCGCCACATATCGTTGCCAAGCTGGTCGAGGCGGTCGCCGATCCGCGCACGCATCGCTATTCGGTCAGCAAGGGCATTCCCGGCCTGCGCCGTGCCTTGGCCAGCTACTATGACCGCCGCTTCAGTGTGAAGCTTGACCCCGAGACGGAAGTGGTGGCCACGCTCGGCTCGAAGGAGGGGCTCGCCAACCTCGCGGCCGCCATTACCAGCCCGGGCGACACCATTCTGGTGCCGAACCCGTCCTACCCGATCCATCAGTTCGGCTTCATCATCGCCGGCGCCTCGGTGCGCAGCATTCCGGCCACGCCGGATGACCGGATGTTGGAAGCGCTGGACCAGGCGGTGCGCCATTCGGTGCCGAAGCCGACCGCGTTGATCGTGAACTTTCCTTCGAATCCAACGGCTTACCTAGCTGATCTCAACTTCTATCAAAAGATCGTCAATTTCTGCCGCAAGCACGAGATCTGGATCATGTCCGATCTCGCCTATTCGGAAATCTATTTCGGCGACAACATTCCGCCCTCGATTTTGCAGATCGACGGCGCGAAGGATATCGCGGTGGAATTCACCTCGCTGTCGAAAACCTATTCCATGCCGGGCTGGCGCATGGGCTTTGCCGCCGGCAACCCGCGCTTGATCGACGCGCTGACGCGGATGAAATCCTATCTCGACTACGGCGCCTTCGCGCCCATCCAGATTGCCGCCACCGCAGCCCTCAACGGCCCGCAGGATTGCGTGGCCGAGATGCGGGCGCTCTACAAGGATCGGCGCGATGTGCTGATCCGTGGCCTGCACAATGCGGGCTGGGACGTGCCAAGCCCCGAAGGCTCGATGTTCGCCTGGGCGCCGATCCCGGCGCGCTATGCCCATCTGGGCAGTGTGGAATTCAGCAAGCTGCTGCTGGACCGCGCCCACGTGGCCGTGGCGCCGGGCATTGGCTTCGGCGAGCATGGCGATACCCATGTCCGCATCGCCCTGGTGGAAAACACCCACCGTCTGCGCCAGGCGCTGCGCCACATCAAGAATTTCCTGCAATCCGACAACGCCTCTCCCTCGGAACCCTCCATGACGCAGGAAACGGTATGACCCGCCCTCTTTCGGTCGGCCTCGCCGGCCTCGGCACGGTCGGTGCCGGCGTGGTGAAGATGCTGCGCGACAACGCCGATCTGGTCTCGGCCCGCGCAGGCCGCGACATCGTCGTCACCGCCGTCTCGGCCCGCAACCGGGGCCTGGACCGCGGCGTGTCGTTGGACGGGTTGCGCTGGTTCGACAATCCCATTGCCATGGCGACTGACCCTGATATCGACGTCATCGTCGAGGTGATGGGCGGCTCTGACGGCCCGGCCCGGGCTCTGGTCGAAGCCGCGCTGTCCGCCGGCAAGCCGGTGGTGACAGCCAACAAGGCGCTGGTGGCCGTGCATGGTGCGGAACTGGCAGGCTTGGCCGAGCGCACCGGCACCACGCTGGCGTTCGAAGCCGCCGTGGCCGGTGGCATTCCGGTAATCAAGGCGCTGCGCGAGGGCCTGTCTGGCAACCGCATCAGCAAGGTGTCCGGCATCCTGAATGGCACCTGCAACTACATCCTTACCGTGATGCGCGAGCAGAAGCGCGACTTCGCGGACGTGCTGGCCGATGCGCAGAAGCTTGGTTACGCCGAAGCCGATCCGGCGTTCGACGTCGATGGCATCGATGCCGCCCACAAGCTTGCCATTCTGGCGGCGTTGGCATTCGGCCGGCCGGTGGCGTTCGATGCCGTGCATGTTGAGGGCATCCGCGCCATCACGGCGCTGGATATCGCCTTCGCCGCTGAACTCGGCTTTCGCATCAAGCTGCTGGGCATTGCGCGCCAGACCGCCGAGGGCGTCGAAGCCCGCGTGCACCCGTGCATGGTGCCAGAGCAGGCCTCGATCGCCCGCGTTGACGGCGTGTTCAATGCCGTGGTCGCCGAGGGGGATTTCGTCGGCCGCGTGATGCTGGAAGGCCGTGGCGCAGGGGCGGGGCCAACCGCCTCGGCCGTGGTGGCCGACCTGATCGACATCGCGCGTGACCGCGTGACGCCGGTTTGGGGCGCTGGCATCGGTTCGCTGTCCAACGCGCCATCTGTCTCGATGGTGGGCCATGTCGGCGCCTATTACCTGCGCCTGATGGTGGTTGATCGCCCCGGCGTGATCGCCGACGTGACGGCCGCATTGCGCGATGCTGGCGTGTCCATGGGCAGCATGCTCCAGCGCGGCCGTGCGCCTGGCGAGGCGGTTCCGGTGGTCATTGTGACCCATGAGACGCGTGAGGCGGCGATGATTGCGGCGATAGATCGCATTTCTGCCCTGGACAGCGTGCTTGAGACACCGGCACTGATCCGTATCGAACCAGCCTGAGGAATAGATTGATGGCCCACGACGTCGAACAAAAGACCGATCGCAACCTGGCGCTGGAACTGGTGCGCGTGACCGAGGCGGCGGCCCTGGCGGCCTCACGCTGGATGGGCCTTGGCCACAAGAACGAGGCGGACGGCGCCGCCGTTGAAGCCATGCGCCGCGCGTTCGACTCGGTGGCCATCAACGGCACTGTGGTGATCGGCGAAGGCGAGATGGACGAAGCGCCGATGCTGTATATCGGCGAGAAAGTGGGCCAGGGCGGCCCCGAGATGGACATCGCCGTCGATCCGCTCGAAGGCACGACCTTGACCGCCAAGGGCGGGCCGAACGCCATGGCCACGCTGGCCTTGGCCGAAAAGGGCTGCTTCCTGCACGCGCCGGATTGCTACATGGACAAGATTGCCGTTGGCGGCGGTCTGCCGCGCGGCGTGGTCGATCTCGACAACAGCGTGGCCGAGAACCTGCGCAACCTCGCCCGTGCCCGCAAGGTGGACATCTCCGACCTCACGGCCTGCATCCTGGACCGCGACCGTCACAAAGAATTGATCGCCAAGACGCGTGAAGCTGGCGCCCGCATCATCCTGATCTCGGACGGCGACGTGGCCGGCGTGATCGCCACCAGCCAGCCGGACAGCGGCATCGACATCTACATGGGCTGGGGCGGCGCCCCTGAGGGCGTTCTCTCGGCAGCGGCCCTGCGGTGCGTTGACGGCCAGATCCAGGGCCGCCTGATGTATGAGGACGACGCCCAGCGTGCCCGCGCCATCGCCATGGGCATCACCGATCCGGACCGCAAGTTCGACATCATGGACATGGCCAAGGGCGACGTGATGTTCGCGGCCACGGGCGTTACCACCGGCGCCATGCTGCGCGGCGTGCGCCGCACCCCGGCCGGGGCCACCACGCATTCGATCGTGATGCGCAGCAAGTCCGGCACGATGCGTTTTGTTGAGGCCTATCACAACTTCCAGACCAAGACGTGGGCGAGCTACTGACCCCACCGGACGCACTCGGCGTCAGCACCAGCCTGTCAGGCCGTCGTTGGGTCTGGCGGGAGGCGGAGGAACGGGTGGGGCAGGCGATCGCCCAGCGCCTGGGATTGCCGGAGATCGTGGGCCGCCTGCTTGCGGCCCGCGGGATCGACGCGGAGGGAGCGGCCAATTTTCTGGAGCCGACCCTGCGCGGGTTGATGCCGGACCCGTCCTGCATGATGGATATGGACCGCGCCGCCAATCGTCTGGCCGATGCCATCCGGCACGGCGAGACGGTGGGCGTGTTCGGCGATTACGACGTGGATGGCGCGTGCAGCGCGGCCATCATCTCATTGGTTTTGCGGCAACTTGGCTGCACCGTGCTGCCCTACGTGCCCGACCGGATGACGGAAGGCTACGGCCCGAACGCGCCGGCGCTGGCGGGGCTGGCCGCGCGTGGCGCCACGTTGATCGTGTGCGTGGATTGCGGCACGGCGGCGGCGGATGTGCTCGCCACCCTCAAGGGCGTGGCCGATGTGGTCGTGCTGGACCACCACGCCTCCCAGGGACGCATTCCGGACGTGGTGGCGGTGGTCAATCCGAACAGGCCAGACTGCGATTCCGGCCTGCGCATGCTGTGCGCTGGCGGCGTGGCGTTCATGACCGTCATCGCCACCCAGCGCGTGCTGCGCAAAGCTGGATTTTTCGCCGAGCGGCATGAGCCGGACCTGAAGGACCTTCTGGACCTCGTGGCCCTATCGACAGTGTGCGACGTGATGCCGCTGACCGGCCTCAACCGGGCATTTGTCTCGGCTGGCTTGAAAGTGCTCGAACGGCGCGGCCGTCCGGGGCTGGCGGCCCTGCTGGAAGTGGCGAAGATCGTCGAAAAACCAAACGCCATGAGCCTCGGCTGGGCATTGGGGCCACGCATCAACGCCGCCGGGCGCATCAGCGAGTCAGATCTCGGCCTGCGCCTGCTGTTGAGCGCGGACGAGATGGACGCCCGCAGCCT
Organism: Acetobacteraceae bacterium; assembly: GCA_040399685.1. Classification (GTDB taxonomy): domain Bacteria; phylum Pseudomonadota; class Alphaproteobacteria; order Acetobacterales; family Acetobacteraceae; genus CAIQQQ01. Next base: position 45,919 of record JBBART010000009.1, on the reverse strand, counting down.
TGCCGCCACGCTCGACAGCATCAACCGCACCCGCCAGGTGGTGGAGGCCGACATGCTCGATGAGGCGATGCGCCAGGCGCAGACCCAGATCGACGCCGGCCACGCCAGCGTGCTCGTCTCGGGCAGCCAGTGGCACGCCGGCGTGGTGGGTATCGTCGCCGGCCGCATCAAGGAGCGTTTCAACCGCCCTGCCTGCGTGGCAGCGGTCGCAGACGGTCTGGCGAAGGGCTCAGGCCGGTCGGTGCCTGGAATCGACCTTGGGGCCGCCGTGATTGCCGCCCGCGCCCACGGCCTGCTCATCAGCGGTGGCGGGCATGCGATGGCGGCTGGCTTTGGCATCAAGGAACAGGATCTGCCGGCGTTTCACGCTTTTCTCGACGAACGCCTGTCTGGCGCCGCGGATCTGCCCAAGGCGGCCGATCTGCGGGTGGAGGGCGCTGTCTCGGTCGCCGGCTGCACGGTTGAGTTGGCCACTCAGATCGGCCGGCTGGCGCCGTTCGGCCCGGCCAACGAGGAACCGATCCTGGTGCTGTCCCGCGTGCGGGTGGCGCATGCGGAGCGAATCGGGAAGGAAGGCAACACGCTGCGGGTTTTTCTGGAAGGCGAGGGCGGTGGCCCACGTTTGAAGGCTGTGATGTTCCGCGCCGGTGAAACCCCGCTGGCAACTGCCCTTTTGGCGCGTGATGGCATGCCGTTGAACGTGGCGGGCCATGTGCGCGCCGATACCTGGAACGGCAGAACCACCCCCGGATTCATGATTGTGGACGCCGCACGCATCAAAGCCGCTTGACCCCGGCGGCCGTGTCGGCTACCCCACGCTCCTCGCGAATGTCCCGTTCGTCTAGAGGCCTAGGACGGCGCCCTTTCACGGCGCTAACACCGGTTCGAATCCGGTACGGGATGCCACGCGATTTCAACGTCTTAGCTGGTGTTGGAATATGGGTTGTATGATCCGTGCGGCATACTCGGTGCGGGAATATCGCACCGAACCCTATCAGTCACTCACGGAAAAGATATGGTGTTGAGGCTATGATCCGAGAGGACATAACTGCCTTCCCCCACCATGATCACCCCGCGCCTTTTCAGGCATAGGGGGGGCATTGCTCTGGTGTTTCGCTGGACGGGTGCCGCCTGTGCGGCAGTTGCCGTGGTTGAATTTGCCGTTGGCAAGGCCACGGTCTCGGTGTCATGACCTCAAGCGTACACCATCACGTCCCCTGCCTATGAGGTTCTTCGGGCGGTAATTCCCCGGGGACCAGAGCCGTCCGCCGCGATCTTCCACCACATGCCGGAAGATATGAGCGTTTTCCCGCTCTGACCCGGACGGCAAGCGCGCTGCTGCCATCTACCGCTTCATCGTCATCGCCACGCCTTCAGGGGCAGCGCGTCTGTCTTTACATAAATTATTAACCCACCCTCTGTAGCCTCGGCGGCAGGGCGCGATGGCTTATCAATGCACGTGCGTTGCAGGGGGGGGCGCCTTAATCTGCATGTTTCAAATTCCAGACTTCCCGTTGAAGGTCACAGAACGGGCAGACGCCAGCACGCTGCAGGAAGATGAATGAGGCCATTCGCGTACTGGGGCGGGCAACCCAATCGCCGTGTGACAGGTGATGTCCCTGGTCAGCAACCGCTTTGGCCCACGCTCCTCGTCATATTTGTTTGCCTCACGCTGCTGGGACTGCAAGCCACGATGGAATGGCGCGCGCGCGTCATCCAGGTGCAAGAAACCAAGACATTCCTCATCAACCTGACCAGTTCGCTCACGCAGCACGCCGAGGACACGATCGAGATCGCCGACACCGAGGTAGGCAACATTGTCGACCGGATTGAGGCCAGCAGATTGTCGCAGGAGGCTTTTGCCCAGCTTGAACGGGGGCTCGTGGCGCAAGTGGCTGCGGGAGCGCGTTATCGGTCCGTGAACATCATCGATGCGGCGGGAAATTGGCTTGGGGGCTCCCTGCTCACCAAGGGTGACAATGTCCTCGATCGTGCCTTTTTCCGCCATCATCGAGATAGCCCGGATCGCAAGCTGTTCATTGGGATACCGATCCAAATCCGCGTGAGTGGGCAACAGATCATCACCGTCTCCCGCCGCCTCCAGTCCGCCGATGGCGGCTTTGCCGGCGTCGTGTTCGCAGCCATCGGCCTTTCCTATTTCACCAGCCACTACGCGTCCGATGATCTCGGGACCAACACCTCCGTCTTGCTCGCCATGACCGACGGCACCCTGCTCGCCCAACACCCTGCCAGCGCGACGGCCATTGACGCGGCACAACACTTCACCGTCGTTCATCGGAGCGATCGTTATCCACTGGTTGTCGCGGTTTCGATGCTGGAAGTGCAAGCGCTCGCGGGATGGCGTGACAATGCGATCAGTCACATGGCGATCTCTATTGTTCTGATCGGGGATGCCGGGCTCCTGTGCCTGTGCCTGATCCGGCATGGGCAGCGTAGTCAGGCCGCGGAGGCGCGGCTGCGTGAGAGCGAAGAGCGGTGCCGGTTGTTGCTGCAAAGCAATGTCACCGAAGCGCTGTATTTGCTCGATCCGGCCGGCAACATCGAAACCTGGAATGCCAGCGCAGAACGGATCAAGGGCTTCACCTCCGCGGAGATCATCGGCCAGCACTTCGCGATGTTTTTTACGCCGGAGGATATCGCCCGCGGCGAGCCGGCGCGTGTTCTGGCGCAGGCGCGCGATAAAGGCCGTTTTTCCGGCGAGGCCTGGCGGGTACGCAAGGATGGCAGTCTCTTTCTGGCAAGCATCGCCATCGACGCAATCCGCAGGCATGACGGCACGCTGCGCGGCTTCGTGAAGGTCGCGCGCGATGTCACCAGCCAACGGATCGAGGACGCGCAACGCACGATCATCATCGAGGCGGCACCGAACGGGATGATGATCGTCGATGAGGGCGGCGTCATCACGCTTGCCAACTCCCAGGTCGAGCGGATCTTCGGCTATCCGGACGGGGCCCTGGTTGGCCAGCTGGTGGAGATACTGGTACCTGAGGCCTTCCGGGCAGCCCATGGCACGCTGCGTTCGGCGTTCACCAGTGGGCGCAGCGATCAGGGGATGGCCTCGCAGCGGCAATTCGCAGGCCGCAAGCGCGATGGCGGCATCGTGACGATCGAGATCATGCTCAGCCCGGTCAAGACGCCGCGTGGCCGCATCGTGGTCGCCTCCCTGTTCGATGTCACGGATCGGGTGCGACTGGCGACAGAACGACAGAAAAGCGAAATGTCAGCACGCAGGGCGGCAGAGGACGCAAACCAGGCCAAATCCCGCTTCCTCGCGGTGATAACGCATGAGCTGCGCACCCCGCTGCACGGCATCCTCGGCTACGCGGAACTGCTGAACCTGGAAGGTGATCTTAACCCGACGCAATCGGAGCGGCTGGAGGTCATGATGGCCTCGGGTCAATACCTGCTGGGCATGATCAATGCCGTACTTGACCTGTCGCAGATCGAAGCGGACCAGCTAGAACTTCAGCCGGTAGCGGTGGATCTGCCGGACCTCCTTCGTGCCTGCCTCAATGTCGTCCGTCCCGCAGCCGACGCGAAGGGATTGGCCCTGGCCCTGGCGCCTGCTGCACCGCTACGCGCCTTCGCAGACCCCATGCGCCTGCGGCAGGTGCTCATCAATCTGCTCGGCAATGCCGTCAAGTTCACGCCGTCCGGCACGATCGAGGTGCGGCAGATCGAAGCCGGCGCCTATATCCGCCTGGAAGTGGTTGATACCGGTCCGGGCATCCGCGCGATACATCGCACCAAGCTGTTCCAGACATTCGAGCGGCTCAACGCCCAAGCTGTCAGCGGAATCGAAGGTGCGGGCCTTGGCCTTGCCATCGCCGCCCGCCTCGTGCGTCTTATGCAGGGTCAAATCGGCTATGCCGACAACCCTGGCGGGGGCAGCGTGTTCTGGATCGAACTTCCGGCGCGGAATGCCGCACCTTTGTCCGGCATGGGGGCTGCTGCGCCATTGGCCCTTACCCGGCGGCAGGGACTGCGCGTTCTGGTGGTCGATGACGAGGCGTTGAACCGTTCGATCGCTGACGGCTTCCTGCGCTTTGCCGGACATGAGGTGGTCTGCGTCGACAGCGGCGCCGCGGCGATTGCAGCGGCGGGTGCGGCGGATTTTGACGCGGTTCTGATGGATATCCGGATGCCGTACATGAACGGCATGGAGGCCACCAGGCGCATCCGCGAGTTGCCAGGCCCGCGCGGTGACGTTCGGGTGGTGGCAGCGACCGCCCAGGCCTTCGCCCAGCAAATCGAGGCATGCCGACAGGCTGGCATGAACAGCCACGTGTCGAAGCCCTTCACGCAGGCCGTGCTGCTCGCGGCCATCGAGGAAATTGCCTTCCCTTTAACCCACACGCCGCATCCCACGACGCAGCCGATCGCCATGTACATCGCTGCCGATGACGAGTGCCCCCTGTTTGATCGCACGATGTTTGATGAGATCACGGAAACGCTGGGCCACGCAGATGCGCAGGAGCACCTTCGATCCGTGATCGCGCGCGGTGAGGCGCTGTTGGCGGCACTGCGCGGCGAGGGCATGCCTGCACGGGCAGGTGAACTCGTTGAAGATGCACACCGCTTTGCCGGCAGTGCGGGAACCTTCGGCTTGCGCCTGGTTGCCGCCGCCGCCCGTCAGTTTGAGGTCGCCGCTGAGACCAATGCAACGGAAACCGAGGCAACGGCACGCCAGCTTGCCGTTGCCATCGAGGAATCCATGACGATTGTGCGCAACGAGCTTGCTGCCCAACGCCGCTGAACGCGACGAGGCTTTAGCCCCGCAGCACGTCCAGGATGCTCTTTCCCCGGTCAAGCACGTTGTCTGAGCCGGGCTTAACCAAACGGTTGCCAGTCATCGGCGCGGCATGAGCAATCTCGTTCGCCCGGGCCGCATCGCGATGAATCGCCGTCCGCATGGCCTCGGTCATTGGCAAGAAGCGCGTCAACACCTCCATCAACGGCGCCAATCGGAACGGCTTTGTCAGAAATGCCGAAGCCCCGACCCTGGTGGCGGCGTTTGCGGCGTCGTTCCCGTGGGCGGAGGTCAGGATGACAATCGGGGTGTGCGCGTTGCCGGGTTGCCGACGGATACGTTCGCAGGCGAGCAGGCCGTTCAGCAGCGGCATTTTTAGATCCAGCAGGATCAATGATGCCTGAATGCGTGAGGCAAACGCCACGGCCTCCGACCCATCGGACGCAACAAACACGGTTAGATCGAGCATTTCGAGCTTTGATCGCAGGACGCTGCGGATCAAGGGATCGTCGTCTGCGACAATGACGGCGGTGAGGGTGGTTGAAGTGCGCAATTGTACCTCGTGAATGATGCGCGCCCCACTTCGCACGCCCCGACGCCGGCTCAGAATGATCTTGCCTATGATGCCGACCAAGTGTGTGGAAAACGTTAGCAGAGATCATCCCTTGTGAATCGAGGGGGTGGGTGACCTCGTCGTTTCAACAGATTGTAGGGGTATTGCACCGGGGCGCACCAGACATGCGCCTTTTGTGAGTCAGTTCTCCCAGCGCGGTCTGTTCTGCCTTTGGCGCGATCTTGCGCCGGGAGTTGCATGTAAGCCGGTTCATCAGGGACAGCATCGCCCATCAAAGCCGCCAACGTCGACTTGCTCCCCCCGGGAACATCTCACGCGTCATTGATCAGGTGTTCGTGCGAGGGAACCCCACATGTCAAAAATCAGCCTCCGAAACACCGGCTCGGCTTAGAATGCACCTATTCTGTAGGGCTCTGGTTGGCTAAGTAGGCTAGTGACTGCTTATCCTCAATAAATACGTATATATACGTAAACACGCATTTCGAAAACCGTAACGTTCCAGTAAAAATACAGGATAAATTTTGTGTAGAACAACCGAGTGAAAAAATGTTTGAGATGCCGATCAAAAAATTTGCAATGTGGACCGCTCCGCTAGGGCTGACATGTTTCGCTGCGATCGTTTGCAGCCGGATGAGTGCTGCCTTGTCTGCGATGGAACGAGTGACCGAGCGTATTGCGCCGGCAGTCCAGCATTTGATCAACGGCTATCCGGGGTTGGCGCTGATGGCCTCTGGCATGAGCAACGCACGGGCCGAACGTCTGTCCTATGCCTATCGGGTAGATCGGCTGTGGCCGGCACGCGCGCTGCGCTTGTCATTCTATGTTTCAATCCGGCTGGGATCGCGCCTATCCATCTGGCCGGAACTGGCTGGATGCACCGCACGCCGGTTGCCGGTGCTGCACAAGTCCCTGAGCTACAGCTATCGCCGCAGCCTTCCCCCTCAGACCCGCCCTCTCGTGGTCGTGCAATATAACCAGCAGCCGACTTTTTTGATCGGCCCCGCCCAGCGTCGGGTCCAGAAGCGACTTGAACTGCTTCGCCGTGCCGCTGGTGCAGGCTGATGCATGTTGTGCTGGATCTGCAGGTCCTGCAGCATGACGATGCAAATCCTGACGAAGCCTTGCAGGCGCTGGACATGGCGGTTGTCTTGGCTGGTGAACCATGCGGCCATCAGGTGACGGCCCTGCTGAACGGAGCGAGACAGGACGGGCTGCATGCCCTTCAACAGCGCTTGCGGCGTGTTATGCCGCCGCAAGCCATCGTGCTCTGGTATCCGCCCGTCCCGCAGTCTCTCGATCTTGAGACGGAGGCAGCGGCAGCCAGCATCAGAGCGGCGGCTATAACCTCGTTGGCGCCTGACATTCTTCTCCTCAGCAGCGCAGATCTGGGGGTGGTCGGCTGGCCCGCCTCCTGGTTGTCTCCTGTCACGATCACCTTGGCGGAACTGTGCGATCAAGCCGGATCTCGTCGCACAGCGCTGTGGGACGTGTTGGCGCGCCAGGTCTCGACGACGCCGGAACGCCTGACTGAACCGGCCAGACGACTGCGGCTGGCCCATCTGGGCCCATTGCCGCCTGACCCGACGGGCGTCGCCGACGCGACCGCATCGGTGTTGCCGGCGTTGCGTGCGCATTACGACATCACGCTGTTTGTGCCAGATCCTGACAGGGTGCCCCTCCCGCTGCGCGCCGTGTTCCCGATTCAGGCCACAGCCGCGTTTGCCTCCATGGCGCACAATTTCGATCGTATCCTCTATCAACTGGGAAATTCACCCTTCCACCATGACCCGGCCATCCTTCTCGTTGACCATCCAGGCATTGTCTTGCTGCATGACACAATGCTGGGAGATCTCACGGCTTATTGTGCCGGCGGCAGCGTCGCCACCGCGTTGTTCGCGGCCGAGGGCTGGCCAGCCTCCGTGTGTCTCGCCGAACGCGGGCTGTTGGATGCCGTTCGCACCCATGGGTGCCTGGGTCCGTTGATGCGCGACCAGATAGGCGCCATCGTCCACTCGGCTTTCGGCGTTGACCAGGTGCGCGCGGCTTCCAACGTGCCGGTCTGGCAGGCGCCACTGCCGCTCCTTTACGGCGCCCCCGCACAGCAGGCCCTGCTGAGTCGCCGGGCAGCGCGCGCGGCACTCGGCATCCCCGCCGACGAAATGCTCATCGTGTGCTTCGGTGGCGTCACGCCTTCCAAATGTCCTGATCTCCTGGTTGATGGTTTCGAACGCGCATTTGCCGAGACCGGCAGCGCACGCCTGGTCTTCGCCGGGGGACTGCTCGACGGCAGCGCGCCACGATCGTCACAGGCAATGGTGAGCGTGACCGGCCGTATTCCCCCTGAAGCCTGGCGGCACTGGCTCGCGGGCGCGGACATTGCCGTGCAACTGCGCCGCAATTCACGTGGTGAGACGTCCGGTGCGGTCATGGACGCCATGGCTGCGGGGCTGCCGACCATCGCCAACGCCCACGGCGCGATGGCGGAACTGCCCCCTGACGCAGTTATGCTGCTGGCTGATAAGCCAACGCCTTAAGCTTTGGCCGAGGCGCTGCGCGTGCTTGCCAACGATGCTGGATTGCGTCGCAGGCTTGGCGAGGCAGGGCGTCTTCATGTGACCACGGCCCACGCGCCCGAAATGGCGGCCGCTTCCTATGCGGCGGCGATCGAGGCGGCCTACAGCCTGCCATCCGGGCGCACGGCAACTGAAATGTTGTTGAAAAGCCTCGCCGTCTCTCCCTTGCCGCTCGATATTCTGGCGCAGGCTGTTGCGGCGACCATGCCGGTGCGTGACACCCGGCGCCTGCTGGTCGATGTCACCATCGTCACCCGCCAGGATATCGGCACTGGCATCCAGCGCGTCACACGCGAAATTGCCCGCCGGCTGTTGTCCGCGCGACTGCCGGGTTGGCGCGTGGAAGCACTCCGGGGACACGCGAGCGGGCTGGTGCTTGACCGCGAATGGGCCGCCGGCCTGCTGCGCGTGCCATGCCCGGCGCAAGATGAACTCGCTGAGGTCGGCGCCGGCGACCGCATCCTGCTGCTGGACTTCCCGGGCATGATCGAAAGCCGCGACATGCAAGCGTTGCAGCAGGCCCAGGCCCGCGGCGCCGAGGTGGTGCTGGTGCTCTACGACCTGCTGCCGGTGCTGCACCCGGAGTGGTTCCCGGCCGTCGATGCCGTCTTCACGGCGGCATATCAAAGGCAATTGCTTGGCTTCGTGGACAGCGTGATCTGCATTTCGCGTAGCGTGGCGGCGGAACTGCATGACACTCTCGCCGCAGGCACCGTGCAACGTGCCCGCGCGCTGGAGATCGGCTGGTTCCATCTGGGGGCTGATTTCCGGCCGGACATCAGGGGCGCGGCCCCCGCGAGGGCGGTGAGCGTTGCACTGGCCGCCATGGCACGAATGCCGAGCCTGCTGATGGTCGGCACCGTCGAACCGCGCAAGGGACATGCCCAGACGCTGGCAGCTTTCGACCTGCTATGGGCCGGCGGCGTGGATATGGCACTCGTGGTCGCCGGCAACCAGGGATGGATGACCGAATCTGTGTGCGCGCAACTGGCATCGCATCCTCAGGCCGGCCAGCGTCTCCACTGGCTGCGTCATCCCAGCGACGACGTCCTTGCAGCCCTCTACCGGGCAACGACCGGCCTGCTGGCCGCCTCGCTGGGCGAAGGCTTCGGCCTGCCTCTGGTGGAGGCCTCGCGTATCGGCAAGCCGATCCTGGCGCGCGACATTGCCGTGTTTCGCGAAGTCACCAACGGGCAGGCCCGATCGTTCGCAGGGGAGGATGCCGCCTCGTTGGGCACCGCGATCCGCGATTTTATCATTGCGGACACGAATGGCACGTTGCCGGCTCCTCAGGCCCTGCACGCGCTCAGTTGGGATGAAAGCGCCGCACAGCTTTGCGACCAGGTGATGGGCGAAGCGTGGCCGATGCGCTGGGAGCCGGGGCGTAGCAAGTCCGCCAGCGTAATCATTCCGAGACCAGCCCGAGCAGATGTCGCGCCAGGCCGTGCTTGCGATAGATCACTGCAGCGATCAGCGCCTGTGCGGCGAGGGTTTGGATGTTTCCGGCACGACGAAAGAACACCGCCTCCGCCCACAGCAGCCGGTCGTCGGCAGCAAAATCGGCATCACCCCCGGAATAATGGTAGCGGTTGAGATGCTGCAAATCGATCAGTTCGAAGCCCTCACGGGCCAGCAGGTCGTGGATTTCGGGAAACAGCGGCTGGCCGACATAGATCGGCGCGAACGCGACCTCGCAATGCACCACGGCGGTATGGGCCAGCGTGGCGGCGCCATGTCGCAATGCCATCGCCTCGCTGCCCTGAATGTCGAGCTTCATGAAATCAACCGGCCCCGCCGGCACGACATCATCCAGCCTGTGTGTCTGTACCTCCTGGGTGCGCAGCGTGCGCAGGGTCTGAAGATGATTGAAGGCTGCGTTGTGCGCCACATTCAGCGGAAACAGCGATGAGGTGGCATCGTCGTTGTTCACATGCAGCACATGCCGCCCGCCATCGGCGATCGCATAGGGCAGGAGGGTCAGGCCGTCGTCCGCCTCAGCGGCCCGGCGTTCCGCAACGCGGTGCTCCAGCGGGTCAAAGCCAATAATATCCAGCGGCGTCAGACGGGCCAGAGCATCGTAGGCATGCGCCTCGGATGCCAGCATCTGCGCGCCGATGTCGACGATGCGCGGCCTGCGCGCCAGACGGCGCAAGGCCTCCCGCACCAAGGCGGGATCAGCCTGTGCCGGCTCGGGGGGCATGCCGAGATGGGCGCGGGCTTCCGGGCTGGTCACTATCTGCGTGGCCACCAGCAACGCCCCGTCTGGTTCACGCAGATCCCTCAGCCATGCGGCGAGCCCGCCCGGCTCTGGCTCACGCCCGAGACATGCGACATAGAGCGTGCGCACGAAGCTCTCGGCCGCCACCGGCGGCGCTGGCTCCGGTACGGTATCTCCCCCGGCCCGGCCACGCTGGAACCGGGCCAGCACCCGGTTGTGCGAGGCGAACAGCCGCTGGGCAAGGGTTGGCGACTGCGCGTTGGAGACGCCCAGCCGCGCTTCCAACGTCCGCGCCCGCGCCTCGGCGGCGGTGATGCGCTGCTCGGCCTCGGCATCGTGGAGACGGAAATTGTCGAACACGTTGGGTGGGGTGGCGAAGCTGGCGGCGCGGTCGCTGCTTTCCTCACGCAGGAACCAGGCGTTCAGGCCATCGAACAGAACCGGCCGGTAGCCCGCCGCCAGCATCAACGGGCGCCATGCATCGTCGTTGCGTTCGGTGCTCTGCGGCCTTGTTGCCTCGATCAGCACGATTTCGGGTCGGTGGCGCCGCCAGTCCGCGCCGCGAATAACGGCCTCCTCAGCTCCCTCGACATCGATCTTCAGGAAATGGATGTGCCGGTCTGGCGGGTGCGCGTCCAACATCTCGGCCAGGGGCAGCACCTCCACCTCGATGTCGGTTGCGCGCAACGCGGCCTGGTTGGGGATGCGCGGTACGTTGTCATGCATCAGCGTGCTGGCCTGCAGCACCTGGGCTGCGTCGCGATACACCCGCAACATCATTCGTCCGCGTGCCGCCCCAAGCGCCAGGTTGAGGTTGACGTCGCGCGGTCGGGCCTGGGCCAAGCGCGTGAAGATCGGGCTCGGTTCAATGTTGATGCCGCTCCAGCCCAGATCGTAGAAGGCCTTGGTGACTGATTCGATGACCGGGTCCCAAGCGCCGGCATCGACATAGGTGCCGTGCCGGATGTCGGCGAACACCCGGTGCAGGATGACATCTTCGAAGTTCTGCGCGTAGCTGACGAACGTCATGTGAAGATCCGTTGCAGGCGACAGACAAGGGCAAGGATCGGTTTGGACATGATCACACACTCACACGCACGGCACCTGAAAACCAGAAAGCATGCTCGGCCCTCGCTTGATTGCGCCTCCCCCGACCAGGTCGTGGTCTCGCCCCCTGCTGCCGGCGCGGCGCGAGGTCGTTCGTCACCTCGCTGGGAGGCATCTCGATAGCGGCATCGATGACAATGCTGTAAATCCCTTACAATATACGCCAGCTTGGTTGCCACGAATTGGCCATCCGGTTAACTTCGATCGGATTACAACGAAGGTCAGGGCTCCATGCACCAGTCTCCCGGTGGCGATAAAAACATGATTACGCGCCGCGTTGCGCTGGCTGGCATGGGGGCGGCTTTGGTACCGGTGGGCACCGCAAATGCTGCGATCGTCAACCTTGTGGCCGTGGGCAAGGATGGCTGGCTCTTCCCGATCTGGGACGAGGTTCGCCACGTTGACCTCAAGCGGGTCAAGCCGGTGGTGGATGTGTGCGCCGAAGCCGTTAGCATCATGAAGAAGGCGAAAATCGAAATCGTTTTCGCCCTGACACCGGTGAAGTCGCGCGTCTACCGCGAGATGCTTCCGGATGATTTCAAGTTCGCCGCTGATCCGGAGAAGCGTTATGCCTTCTCGATCGATGCGCTGCGCCAGACTGGCGCTTTGGTGCCCGACCTGTTCGCGCCCCTGGCAGGGCTGCATGCGGCGCAACCGGCCAATCCGGTGTTCTTCAAGGCGGACACCCACTGGACTGCGATCGGGGCCGAGGCCGCCGCGACCGCGATGGCCAAGGAAATACGCGAGAAGATGAAGCTGCCTGCCAGCGTGCAGCCTGGTACTGCGCTTGGGCCGGCTGCTAGTATGTTGCAGGAAAAAAACGACCTGGCGGCTTTGTTGCCGCCGGCGGATGCAGCCAAATACAAGCTTGAGAGTTATCCGCTGCGCACAGTGCTGGGAGGCTCTGGCAGCAATGCCTTGATCGAGGATGATGCCGCAGATGTGGTTGTTGTCGGCAACAGCTACATGCAGCCGCGTTTCGGCTTTGCGTCAATGCTGTCCAATCAGTTGAATCGCCCGGTGACATTGGTGTGGAAGGTGCATCAATATGGACCTTACCAGACACTTCTTTCATATCTAGGCAGCGAATCGTTCCGCCGGAGGCGCCCTAACGTGATTGTCTGGAACTTCCACGAAACCGATATGATCATCCCGCCGGACCGCAAGGATGGTTGGGGTCAGAACGTGATTGCGCCGCAAGCCTTCCTCGATGGCGTTCGCAAGGCCGTCGGCGGCTAATCTTCGCTTGCGCGGTTCAGTGTGTTTTGTGCAGGCCCCCAGACAGTGGTGCAAATCTGATGTTTCGTTTCGCGATGATGACTTCCGCCACTGTTCTGGCTGTATCGATTTGGGCGTCGCCGGTGGCGGCGCAGAATCAGGTTTATGACCCGCTGCCCCCGGCGGGCTCGGCCTATGTGCGCTTTGTCAATGCGGATGCCGCGGCAGTGTCGCTGAAGCCGGATTTCTTGCCGGCGCAATCTCTGGGCATCACGCCCGCCCAGCGGGTGACATCGTTCCTGGTGGTTGAGAAGGTTGCCGGCCGTGCGCTGGTGCTGGATCTGCAAGGCGCTGGCCGCACCGGCCATGTCACACTACATGCCGAGCCGGGTGCTTATGTCACGGTCATCGTGCAGCCAGGCAAGGGTTCGGCTCTGGATGCGGTCGCGGTGTCAGACAAAAGTGAATTTAACCAGAGTCGGGCGCGTCTATCGTTCTACAATGCGGCGCCGGCTTGCCCGCAGGCCTCATTGGCCATTGTGCCGGATGGCCCCGTTGTGTTTCAGGACGTGGCCACGGACGCTGTGAAAACCCGTAGCGTCAATCCGGTCACGGCGCAGATCCGCACATCCTGCGCGGACAAGGCCTCGGCGCCGTTTGCCCTCGAAGGTTTGGAGGCGGGCGCGATGTTCAGTGTCTGGATGATGGGCGATGGGGTGACCCCGACATCGTTCCTGACGCGCGATGTGACCGCGAAATGGAAACCGTGATCACGCCTTCGTAAGGCGGCTGAGACCTGTTTGCGGGAAATCGCCTCTTGAGGCGAGATGCAACGTCTGTGCTATGTCGTGGCAGGGCGACAACGGCATACGTCATCTGTGGTGGAGCAGCGCGCGGACAATGGTTTTGATTTCACGACACTCCAAGTTGGTGCTCAGCATTTTGTTTGCGTTCTCAGGTGGGCCATTCTCGGCGCACGCGCAGCCGGTGGGGCCTGTCGCAGTTCCCGCCGTCAAGGCTCCGCCTCGTGCGGCGCCGGTGGCGTCGGACAAGGCGATGGCGCAGTTGTTCGAGAACGTTGCGTTCTGGTCGCAGCGCGGCCAACCGACGATTGCTGTGCAGGAACTGGAGCGAGTGATCGCCCTGTCGCCGCCAGATGCAAACACGCTGGCGTTGGCCGCACGACTGAATTTCCAACTCGACCGCTTTGATGCGGGCGAAGCCTATCGGCTGCGGCTGCGGCAGTTGGCACCGAACGACCCGCGGCTGGCTTCACTTGCGGCCGAACAGAAGCGCAGCCCCGAAGGACTTCGGATGTTGGCCGAGGCCCGCAAGCTGTCAGGCCTTGGACGCAAGGAGGAAGCTGTCCAGGCCTATGCCGCGTTCACCAAGGGCAAGGTTCCGGACAGTCTCGCCATCGAATATTACCTGATGCTGGGAACGTCTTCGCCCGAAGGGTTCGAGGTTGCGTCCAAGGAGCTTCCGCTGGTGGCGGCGCGTTGGCCGGGCGATGCAAGCTTCCGGCTCGCCTATGCACAGTTGCTGACCTTCCAGGACGCCAGCCGTTCAGCCGGTATCGACCAGTTGCGGGAGCTGACGCATGTGCCGATCGTGGCTGCCGGCGCTCGCGTTGCGTGGCACGACGCCTTGCTGTGGCAGGGTGCGGATATCAACACGCGTGATCAGATCGATGTGTATCTGAAAGAAAATCCGACCGACCCGGTGCTTGAGGCAAAGCGCAAGGAAATCCAGGACAGTCTGCCCGACGAAGGTTTGCTGGACCGCATGCGCGCCTACGAGGATGGCGCCGCAGGCCGTGCTGAGGAGTCGGAGAAAGGCTTCCTGGCCGCACTGGCCTATGATCCGAAAGACGCCGAGTCGATGATCATGTTGTCGATCATCCGGCGAAAGCAGAAGCGCCTGGCGGAATCCGACAAGCTGATCGCCAACGCGATGGAAGTCGCACCAGACAGGCATGACGAGTTCGTCGACACGATTGGCTTTGACCCCAAGAAACTGGCGATGGAACAAAGTGCTGCCGGTGCCAACATGGGCGCCTCAGCCAAGGAGATCGCTGCGGCCAATGCCGCGATAATGGCAAAATATGCCAAAATTCAATCGCTTGCGCATGAGCAAAAATACGATGAAGCAGAGAAGCTGCTGCAAAGTGTTGTGGGCAAGACGTGGCGCTCGGCCGATTATCTGACGCTTGGTTTCATTCAAAAAGGGGCTGGCCGCCTGCCGGATGCGGAGAAAAGCTTTCGGCAGGCATTGAAGGCAGACACGAAAAATGCCGATGCCATGGTCGCATTGGCTGATGTGCTTGCACAATCCGGAACCCGAGACGAGATCGATGGACTTTATGGGCGCGCGCGAGAAGTCTACGGCAAAGCGCGCAACAATGCAGCCGTTCAGGCAATCAATCGGGTTCAGTCAGAGCATCTGCGCGGCAAGGCAGAGTTTGCGGAAGATCAAGCGGTCAAACTTCAGATGCTTCGGGCAGCATTGAAGATCGACCCAAGCAACGCCTGGTTGCGTTTGGACCTCGCCCGTGTCCTTCAAACCCGTGAAGCCACAGGCGAAGCCACGCAGATGATGGCGCAGGGTGTCAGCGGCGATCGACCCAGCAACGACGCCTTGCTGGCTGCAATCATCTTCGCTGAACAGACTGAAAATCTGCCGGAGGCGGATCGGCTTATCGCGCGTTTGCCGGCTGCTGATCGAACCGCTGACATGCAGGAAATCCAACGGCGGAGCGCCGCACGAGCCGAAGTGCAGCAAGCTGTGAAAAATGCAAATGCAGCGGCTGTGCGGAGCGCACTGATTACAATGGCGGGGCGGCCCGATCCAACAGGTGCCTGGGGAAATGAGATCGGCCGCGCGCTCATCAAGCGTGGCGACAAGTCGGCAGTGCCTGATGCCGTATCGGCAGGTTTTTCGAGTACGGCCCAGCCGACCGTCCAGCAGCGGCTTTCCTATGCGGGCATTTTGCTCGCTGCCGAACAGCGTGACGATGCGACGCGCATGCTTGACGGCCTGGATCAGCAGAACCTGTCAGCCGCGCAACAGGGCAGTTTTGAACAGTTGCTGAATGGTATCGCTTTGCAAAGCGCCTATCAGCTCAGCCAGCGCCGTCAAGGAAAGGCTGCAGTTGCGTCGCTGAAGCCGCGTCTTGCTGTCGAGCCGCGTAACGTAGACCTCAATCTGGCATTAAGCCGCGTCTATCAGGCCAATGGAAACACTGATCAGGCTGTGGTGATTGCCAATGGTTTGTTGAACGAAAACCCCAACAACCTCGACATCCGTTTGGCCGCAATCGACGCTGCGGTCAGCTCGGGGGATTCGGCGCGTGCTGGCATTCTGGTGGCAGATGGTCTGGAGAAATTCCCTGACGAGGCTCAACTCTATATGCGCTCGGGATATCTTGAGCGGGCTCGGGGCAATAATGCTCGTGCCTTGGCTGACTTCAAGCATGCCTCATCGCTTCGCCAAAACCAGGTCAAGGCGCACCAGGACGCGCGATAGACGGGGTGTTTGATAACCTGACTTGGAGAAAAAATATTAGTAAAACAGAACGATAACGCGCCAAAGCGCATTTTTCTGCGTAAAATTTTTAAGCGTACGTATATAATTGTCAAAATTTCGGGTTCGAAAAATGACAGTTTGTTGCAATTTCGCTGCATTGAATCAAAAAATAACAAAACGCCTCTGGCGTGTGTATCTCGGCATCCTGGTGACGGGCTTCTTGTCGAATTCGGCATGGGCAGTTTCGCCTGGGGACTGTGAGCTACCGCAGCCTTCCACCTTGTCCTTGAAGGGGGGAGAACCACACCCGAGTGCCGATCTTAATTGGGCAATTCGGCTCGCCAGAACCGAAGAAGCGTTACATAGCAACGCTTCAGCGCGCATCCAGGCATTTTTTTTGGTGATTCAATTATTGAGTATTGGCCGCCAAGTAGCTGGCCGTTCCCCCCGGGCGTTTCAATGAACGTTGGAGTGAGAGGAGACGATACAGAGACCTTAGAATGGCGTCTTTCCAGAATACAGCCCGATACCCTGTTGCATCCACATTTGGTTGTTATTTCAATCGGAACGAACGATTTTTATGTGAACAAGGTTCCTCAATATATAAATTCTAAAGTAGTTTATAACGACGATTATTTTAATCGACAGCCGTTAGCTGTTGCTTTAAGAATTGTGCACCTTGCCAATTTGGCAAAGTCAAAATTCCCAACTTCTCGCGTGGTGATTGCTGGAATTTTGCCGAGTGGTGCAAATTTTCTCAATCCAAGACGGATTTTTACTGCTCGTGTAAATAATATTGTTTCTGCTTGCTCTGAATATGCAGACTTTAAATTTGTTGATCCAGGACCTGTGCTGCTAGATGGGAACGGACAATTGTCAGATACGGTGGCATACGATTTCCTGCATCCGACTTTGATTGGGTATGATGTTCTGGCAAAACAGCTTCGTCCGATCGTTGGGCGGATGCTCAACGAGTGACACGGATGCGACAGGGAGACATTTTTGTTGAGTGAGGCAGGTTGGACGTTATAATCGGTGGCCCTGCTATGCCGGTATTTTGCCCGGCTGATGCTGGTGGTTGCGCTTGCGGACTGTACAACGTCTGCAAGCGCCGCGCCGGTTGCCTGCGAAGGCGCACTTGCATCTGGTGCATCGTTGGTCGACGCCCGGCCGGAGCCTATGGTGCTCCCGTATTGGCGGATGCGGGTCAAGCAACTCGATGCCGTGATCGGTGCTGCCGGTGCGCATCGGATCAACCTGCTCTTCCTTGGCGACTCACTGGTCGAGGGCTGGGCGCCTGTGGTGTTCGACATGTTCTACGGCCACCGCTCCACGCTGAACCTTGGAATTGGCGGCGACACCACGCAGGGGCTGCTCTGGCGTTTGGACCGAATTCCCCTGGCGGCGATGCAACCACGTCTTGTGGTGCTGTTGATCGGCACCAACAATCTTCGCCCGGGCAAGCCACCGGAAGAGATTGCACGGGGCATCGGCGAAGTGGTGCGGCAGATCACGCTGCGGACGCCGAAAAGCCAGGTGCTGCTTGTGGGGCTGCTGCCGCGTAGGACAGATCCCTCGGACTGGTCGCGCGAGCAACAGCAACGGGTGAACCAGTTGATCGCCGCATGCGCCAATGGTGGGCAAGTGTCCTACACCGACCCTGGCGCGATGCTGGTTGATGCGCGTGGCAGGATGGCCGATCAAATTTCGCTGGATCACCTGCACCCCAGCTGGATCGGCTACGGCATTCTGTCGGCTGCCCTAGAGCCGGAAATCCGGAGGCTGCTCGCTGACTGAGCCCCCTTAGTTCGTCACAACCTTGCCGCTGGCGTCGATCGCGACATCCATCTCCTTGCCGCCGCGCGATGCCGTGCCGCGCCACACAGCGCTGTCGTCGCGATACAGGTCGGCCACTTGGGCAAAGCCCTGGCTCTCGATCAGCTTGCGCGCGTCTCCCTCGGTCATGCGTGATCCGTCGGCCATCAATGTATGGGGGAGTTCGGCGGTGGCGGTGGCGTCCAGATCCATGGAGCGCCGTGTGGGCGCATCGAGTTCCCCGGACACCGCGAGGTCGTGCGATTGTTGGTAAAGGCGGATGGCCTCCTGCGTCGCGGGGCCGGCAACGCCGTCCACTGGTCCGTTGTAGGTGGCCTGCTGCTGCAGGGCGACCTGCGCCTGCTGCACCTGTCCGGCGAGCGGCATGCCCGCCCCCGTCTCGGCCGGCTTCATCAAGCCGCAGCCTGACAGGGTGACCAGGGCGGTGCAGCCAAACATGGAAAGAATGTGGTGCTTCATGGTCGAGCGATCCATTTTGTTCACGCCTGCACCGGCGGCGCTTCAACGATGTGCCCTGGGCCGTCGCCATTCCGCTCGACGATGAAATGTGCCTGATGCATCGCTGCCACTTCAGTACGATGCGCGATGGAGATGATGGTCGTGTGGGGCAGGCGTTGCTTGAGCAGGGCCAGCATCTGCTGCTCGGCCACCGGGTCGAGACTGGCCGTTGCTTCATCGAGGAACAGCCAGTCGGGACGGATCAAAAGTGCGCGTGCGATGGCCAGACGTTGCTGCTCGCCGCCGGACAGGCGTTGGCCCCAGGCATCTTTCTGGTCCAGCTGTGGCAGCAGCACGGCCAGGCCCACATCTTCGATTGTCTGGCGAATGTCGGCATCGCTGATGGAATTGATCTCGCCTGGATAGGTCACGGCCTGGCGCAGTGTTCCCAAGGGAAAATACGGGCGCTGCGGCAGGAACAGCGTGGTGCCGGTGCCCTGGCGCAACTGGCCGTCGCCGAACGGCCAAATTCCAGCGAAGGCGCGGAACAGGGTGGATTTGCCACTGCCGGACCGGCCGGTGAAAACGGCGGACTGGCCGCGGGTGAGCGTGACGTCGCTGTCCTGCAGCAGCACGCGACCATCGGGCAGGCGCAAGGTGAGGTTGGTGATCGCGTAATCCTCGCCGGCCTGCGGTGTTACGGTCATGTTGTCGTGGTTGGCGATCCGTGCGGCGGTGATCGCGCGGCTGAAGAAGGTGAGCCGGTTGATGGTGGCGCGGAGCGAGGCGAGTTGGGCATAGGCGTTGACAAAGAACGACATTGCCCCGTGCACGCTGCTGAAGGCGCCGGCGGTCTGGGTCAGCCCACCGAGATCAAGCGCGCCCGCGAAGAAACGCGGTGCGGCCACCACGATGGGAAAGATCACCGAAACCTGGCTGTAGGCGGCAATCAGCGAGTTCAGCAGCTTGGTGCGCTGCATGATCGCCCACCAATTGTCGAAGATGGCGCGGAACTGCATGTGCAGCCCGGCACTTTCACGCGCCTCGCCCTTATAAAGCGCCACGCCTTCCAGGTTCTCGCGCAGACGGCCGAGTGAAAAGCGGAAATCGGCTTCCACCTGCTCCTGCACAAAATTCAGCGCCACCAGCGGCTTGCCGACGAGATGCGTGAACAGCGTGCCGATGGCGGCATAGAGCAGCGCCACCCAGACCATGTATCCCGGTATCTCGATGCCCAGCAGTGAAGCGGGGCCGGACAAGGTCCAGAGAATAGTCACGAAGCTGAACAGCGTAACGACATTGGACAGCAGGTCGAGCGACAGCGCCAGCGACTGGCCCACATATTGGCGGATATCTTCGGCGATGCGCTGGTCCGGGTTGTCGGTGCCTTCATCGGTGCCGGTGCCGGTCAGCAGGCTGATGCGGTAATATGCACGGTCAGACAGCCATTCGGCCAGCAGATGCGTCGTCATCCATCGCCGCCAGCTGATCTGCAACCATTGGTTCAGATAGGTGCGGTAGACGGAGACGATGATGTAGACGACCGCGATGCCCACGAAACCCGGAAGCAGGCCGGTTTTCTCGGAACGGTTATAGCTGAGCAGCAGGCCGATGAAGCTGTCCCAGTCTTTCTCCTGCAGCGAATTGTAGAAGGCACGGTTCCAGAAGCTCAGCACCACATCCATGCCGACCAGCGACAGGTTCAGCACGATGATGGCCGCGATCTTGCTGCGCGCGGACCATCGCTCCTCGGAGTTGAAATACGGTTTGGCCAAACGCCAGGCATCGCGGGGAAGTGTCATCAGCGAGGGCATTTGGGTCTTTCGCATCGATCAGATGGGCTCGCCGGCAACAGTTGCATCCGATGAGGGCCGGATGCGCAAACGGATAACGCCCTTCACATCAATTGGATCCACTGGCTTGCCCTTGCGCAGGATATCGATCTGGCCGGCCACAGCCAGGCGAATGGCGGCGCGGCGCACGGCGGTGAGGCGGGTGCGCCAGTCAGCACCCATCGCCATCGCCACATCGCTCGGGCAGATGGAGCCTTCCGGGCCGCAGACCAGAACATGGCTGAGAATGGCGGCCTCGATGGCCTTCTCGCCCACGGGCACGTTCTGCGGCACGCGAACGCGCGGCGTGCGCGGCTGGGCAGGGGCGGTTGCCTCGGGGGCGTCGTCGTGATCGGTCTGGGTCATGTGATGTCCAATGCGGCTAAGGCCAGTGCAATCCCGCTGTCATAGGCCGCCTCTACCCGTGGACCCAGACACCAATCGCCGCAAAGGCCAATCCGGGACGATTTGTCCCACAAGAACGGGGTTCCGAGGGGCTTTTCAACCAGGGCATAGCGCCAGCGATGGGCGGATACGTGTGCGGGGGCATGGTCTGCGCCGGTGGCCGTGCGAAACGTCGTCATCAGCGTGTTGGTCACGCTGGTCGCATCATCTTCCAGATGCGCACGAGACCAGGCGGGGCTGGCGTGCAGAACCCAGGTGTCGGGAAGGGCTGCATGGCCGGGCCTGCTGCTGTCGCGGGCAATCCAGCGCAAGGGTCCCTCGGTGGGGCGGAGGACGTCCGGGGCAGAGATCGGCTGCGCGAAATCCGACATCACCGCCCAACAGGGGGCGATGACGACGTCGGACAGGCCGTCGGCAAAGGCATGGCCGGCGGTGGCCAGAATCGGCGCCACCTGGGGCGCCGGCAGGGCAAACAGAATGGCGTCGAACGGCTCGGATGTCTCGCCGCCCTCGCTTTGGGTGCTGCCGGGGCGGGCCTCGGCGGCCGGCAGATGGCGCAGCACGCGCCCGTCATGCAGCCAGGCTACATGGCGTTCGGTGTGAATCACGCCGCCCAGGCTTTGCAACCGGTCGGCCATGGCGCGGGCGAGGGCGGACATGCCGGTCAATCCGGCCCATGCAATGTCGCCTTTACGTTGCGCTGCCGGCCATGGCGCCAGGATGTTCGCCGCGTGCAGGCTTTCGACCAGGGCCGCAAAACCCGGATTGCGCGCGGTGATGAACTGGGCGCCGTGATCGAACAACGCGCCGCCCGAACGCCGTGTGGCCACGCGGCCGCCGGGCCTGCGGCCTTTGTCGAACAACGTGACCCGTGCGCCGGCCTCGGCGAGGCGTGTGGCGCAGGCAAGGCCTGCAATACCGGCACCGACAACCGCGATGCCTGCCGATCGATTCTGTGAATGGTCCATGGCCGGACGCTGGCGCAAGCCGGCTTTGGGAGCAAGGAGGAACCGGCTTACGTGTTGGTGATCCAGGCCCGCAGCTTGTCTGGCGGCAGCTTGGTGCTGAACAGCGCTCCTTGGCCGGCATCGCAGCCGGAAGCGGAGAGGAAGGCGCGCTGGGCCTCGGTCTCGATGCCGTCAGCGATGATGTCCAACCCCAGCGCATGGCCGGCGCCGATGATGGCGCGCACGATCGCCGCATCCTCGCGGTCATGCGGAAGCTCCCGCACCAGGGATTTGTCGAGCTTCATCGCGGTCAGCGGCAGGCGCTTGAGCATGGTCAGGCTGGCGAAGCCTGTGCCGAAATCATCGAGCGCCAGGCCCACGCCCAGGTCGCGCAGGGCGGACAGGGTGAGCAACGTGTCGATGCTGATATCGGCCAGCATCGATTCGGCCATCTCGATCTCCAGCCGCTCGGGCGGAAGTCCGGTCTGGTCCAGCGCCTGCGCCACCTGTTGCAGCAATGTGCCGTCGTCCATCTGGCGTGCCGAGATCTTCACCGACACGGTCCAGCTTTGCGGCCAGGGGTCGATCTCGGCGGTGGCCTCGCGGCAGGATTGTTGCAGCATCCAGCCGCCGATCCGCACGATGGTGCCGGCCTGCTCGGCCAGCGGCAGGAAATCGGCGGCGCCGATCAGGCCGAACTTGCGATGCGGCCACAGGATCAACGCTTCCGCTCCCAGCACGGCCCCGCTCGCCAGCGACCAGCGCGGCTGGAAATGCATGACGAAGCAGTCCGCTTCGACGGCCGCATCAAAGTCGCGCTGAAGCCGCCTGCGATTGGTCGCTACCGCCCGTTGGTCGGGGGTGAGGCGGAAACATCCAGAGCGCAGCGGCGTGGCGATATGCGCCGCGCTGGACCTGGAGAAATCGGTGGTGCCGGAAGAATGAGCCATGAGATCGTCTCACCTGTTGTGACGGTGATCCAAAATCGCGCCAAATGGTAAACGCTATGCTAAAATACGTCGAATATTTTAGATTTTTGCTCAAAACCGGCTCTAATTTTGGGGGTGCTTGGGTTTACCCGCTCTTAACCTTTCGCGCGCGTAATGCTGGTAGAGAGTGAAGGACACCCGCTCCATGCAGGCCGGCGATGTGGTTTTGAAATCTGTCGGGCTCGCGCCCAGCCCGGCCGCCTTCGGTGCGACAGGTTTTCTGCCGTCACGCCTCGGTCGTGTGCCGACGGTGACGGAATTTCCAGTGCCGGACAGCGCATGGAACCCGGCGCCGCATCATGTTTGGCGAGCGGCCTCGCGTTTGCGCGTGCGGCTGCTCAATTGGTCCAACGAAGGCTCCGTTGAAGTCAACGATGAGACCGCCATTCAGCGATTGGTGTCGGATCCGGCGTTTCGCCGCGAGGTGCAGGATGCCGCCATCCACGCAGCATGCCTGCTTGGGCTCGGCACGGGCCGCGACGTGTTAGCGACACTTGACCAGATGGCGGCGGAACTTGCCTGCCTTGAGCACCAGCGGGAACGCATTTTGGGCCGCCTGCAGCACCTGATCCGACGCCTTGCCGTTCCGTTCTATGGGTCTGAGCCCCGTCCACACCTGAATGCGGCGTCGCGCGAGGCTGGTCTGCTGGCGTGCAAGGCTGTGATCGCGATCCGCCTGCGGTTCGACGCCATGGACGCGCAAACCGCGGATATCGTCTCCATTTTATGCGACCCGGCGCGCATGGTGTGGTCGATTCGATCGCACCGGGACGGACTTGCGCGGGTCAGCGCACCATGGGTGGCCATGCTCGATCAATGGGACCGCTTGGGCGATGGCGCCAGCGACGCCGCCTGGGCGCTGGTGACGGAGAGCGTCACGTGTTTTGGTGGGCCTTCCACCCGTGACGGAATACCGCCGCTGTCATGATTTGATCCGTGTTTCGGCGTTGAGATGCGGTGTGCTAATTCCTCCCCACTTCGGGAGAGCCGCATGACAATCTGGAACAAGTTCAAGCCGTTTGCGACAATGGCCGAGCATCTGTTGCCACAAGCTGGCATCGGTGATGATGGCGCGCATGACATGGCCCATCTGCTGCGGGTCTGGACCAACGCCTTCGCCATCGTGGCGTTGGAGGGCGGCGACGGCGAAGTGATCGCGGCCAGCGTGCTGCTGCATGATTGCGTGTCGGTTGAAAAGAATTCGCCGCTGCGGTCGCAGGCATCAAGGCTGGCAGCGGATAGGGCAGCGCTGCTGCTGACGGAGTGGGCCTGGCCGCCTGCGCGGATTGAAGCCGTGCGCCACGCCATTCTCGCGCACAGCTTTTCCGCGGACATCGCGCCCGAGACGCTGGAGGCGCGGATTGTGCAGGACGCGGATCGCCTGGATTCCATCGGCGCCATCGGTGTGGCGCGATGCTTCTACACTGCCGGGCGGATGGGCTCGGCCTTGTATGACGTGATCGATCCACGCGCCGAGCATCGCAAACTGGACGACGCCGCCTTTGCGCTCGATCATTTCCGCGCCAAGCTGTTGCGGTTGCAGGGCGGTTTCAAAACCGAATCCGGCGCGGCGATGGCTGCCGAACGCACCCGCCGTATCGCCGAATTCATGGTGCTGTTCGAGATCGAAATTGGCGCGGTTCCGGGCTGAAGCCTAAAAACCGCTGCCGGGGGTTGCCAGATACGCCAACTCCGCCGGGGTGCTGGCGCGGCCGAGGATGGCGTTGCGATGCGGAAACCGGCCGAACTGGGCGATGACGCTGCGATGTGCATAGGCATAGGCAATGCAGTCGCCCAACTCCGGAATGGATGCCAGATCGCCAAAGAGCCGGGCTGACCGGTCCTGGTCGTCCATGCTTTAGGAATGTTCGAACGGCAGATAGAGAAACACCCGTTGCACCGGCGTCAACTCGCGGTCGTGGAAATGGCCGATCGCTGTGTCCGCCATCTGTCGCGCCTGTGGATCGCTCGCAAAGGCCCGGGGGGTGGCGCGATAGATGTTGCGCGGAAACTGGTCGAGCACGATCACCAGGGCCAGCGCGCCCTCGGCCGTGCTGGCCCAACTGTCCAGCAATCCGCCCTCTGCCAGATCCAGCGTTGATTTGAAGCGGGACGCGATCTCCGCGTCCATCTGCGTTGTGCCGCGGAACCAGCGTGTGACCTGCCATTCGTTCGGGTCGTCGCCGAACCAGAAATCCAGAACGTCGCGGGCGGTCACAGCGCGCGATCCAGCAGATGCACGGAATGGATGGCCTGACGCCCCCCCAGGTCGCGGATCTGGTGGCGGCAGCTGGTGCCGTCGGCCACGATGACATCGTCGGCGGCTGCGGTGCGGATGGCTGGCAGCAGGCCCGCTTCGGCCATGGCGCGTGAGACGTCCTGTGTCTCGCTTTGATAGCCGAAGCTGCCTGCCATGCCGCAGCAGCCTGAATTGATGGGTTTTACCATCAGTCCCGGGATCTGCTTCAGCGCATCGAGCGACGGGGTGAAGGCGCCGAAGCTTTTCTGGTGGCAATGGCCATGCACATGGGCGGTCGTGTTGAGCGGCTTGAGCGCCATGGCTGGTTTCTCCTGGGCGAGGAACTCACCGAGCAACATGGCGCGGGACGCGAGATCCCGCGACTCGGCGCCCGGCAGCAGCGATTCGAGTTCGTCGCGCAGCGTGAACAGGCAGGACGGCTCTAGGCCGATCACCGGAATATCGCCGGCCAACGCGGTGCGCAGCCGGCGCATCTCCGCCTCGGCGCGGCCGATGTCGCCGGCGGCCAGGAAGGTGCGGCCGCAGCAGATCGGCCGTGCGGTCGATTTCGGCATCACCGCCCGCAACCCGGCCGCACGCAGCACGCGGATGGCGGCGCGGAGGTTTTCCGGCTCGAAATAGCGGTTGAACGTGTCGGCGAACAGAAACACGTCCCGCGTTGCTGGCGGTGCATCGGCCTCGCTGTCGACAAACCGATCAGAGCGGAATTCCGGCAAGGGCCGATCCGCAGAAAACCCGATTCGCTCGCCCATGCGCCGCAGCAGGCCGGAGCGGTTGCGCAGATTGGCCAGAGCCGGCACCCGCGACGCGAACGGCGCGTAAAGCGGCAAGCCCGCCACCAGCCGATCCCGCCAGGAAACACCCCGTGCTGCGGCGCCGGCTGCCAGCACTTCGATCTTCATGCGCGCCATGTCCACGCCCGTCGGGCATTCCCGCCGGCAGGCCTTGCAGGACACGCAGAGTTTCATGCTCTCGGCCAACACCGGGTCGGCCAGGCCTTGGGTGCCGATCTGGCCGGACATCGCCAGTCGCAGCGTGTTGGCGCGGCCGCGCGTCAGATGCGCCTCGTCGCGCGTGACGCGGTAGCTGGGGCACATCACGCCCGCGTCGAAGCTGCGGCAGGTGCCGTTGTTGTTGCACATCTCCACCGCGCCCAGCATGCCGTTGGGGTGGGCCGACCAGTCCAACACCGGCGCGGCGGGCAGGGCCTGATAGCCCGGCTGGTAGCGGAACAGGCTGCGGTCATCCATCTGCGGCGGACGGGTGATGCGGTTGGGGTTGAGCATGCCTGTCGGGTCGAATGCGTCCTTCACCGCCTCGAACGCCCGTACAATCTGCGGGCCGAACATGCTCTCGTGGAATTCGCTGCGCACGATGCCGTCGCCGTGCTCGCCGGAATGGCTGCCTTTGTAGTCGCGCACCAGGGCGAAACATTCCTCCGCCACGGCGCGCATTTTGGCGACGTCGGCACCATCCTTCATGTTCAGCACCGGGCGGACATGAAGGCAGCCGACCGAGGCGTGGGCATACCAGGTGCCCTTGGTGTTGTGGCGTTCGAACACGTCGTTCAGTCGTTCGGTGTATTCCGCCAGATCCTCCAGCGGCACGGCACAATCCTCGATGAACGAGACGGGTTTGCCGTCGCCTTTCATCGACATCATGATGTTAAGCCCGGCTTCGCGCACTTCGGCGATCTGCGCCTGGAACGCCGGGTCGGTGGCGCGGACGACGCAGCCGGGGTAGCCGAGATCGGCCATCATCTCGTCGAGCTGGTCGAGTTGGCGCAGCAGTGGCGCGTCCTCATGGCCGTGGAATTCCACGATCAGCAGGCTGTCCGGTTCGCCCTTGACCATACGGTCGATGGTGGCGCGGAAGATCGGGATCTGGCGCCCGAGGTCGATCATGGTGCGGTCCACCAGTTCCACCGCCTCCGGGTCCAGCCGCACCAGATGCTGGGAGGCGGCCATGGCGGCGCGGAAGCTTCCGAACTGGCAGATGCCCAGCATCTTGCGGGGCTTGATCGGGTGTAAAATCAGCTCGATGGACGACGAAAATGCCAGCGTGCCTTCTGAGCCGACGAGCAGGCGGGCGAGGTTGGTGCCGGTGAGGGCCTCGAGGTTGTAGCCGCCGACGCGGCGCAGCTGTTTGGGGAAGCGCAGGGCGATTTCGGCGGCCTCCTGGTCGCCCAGGGCGCGCAGCCGGGCGATCAGTTCGGCGGGTTCGCGTGTGTCCTGGCCGAAGCGATGCGTGCTGCCATCGGCCAGAATGGTGGAGATGGCGGCCACGTTGTCAGCCATCAGCCCATAGCGGATGGATTTCGAGCCGCAGGAATTGTTGGCTGTCATGCCGCCGATGGTGCAGCGGCTATGGGTGGAGGGGTCCACCGGGAAGAACAGGCCGTGCGGTTTCAAGGCGGCGTTCAGATGGCCGAGCACGATGCCCGGCTCCACGGTAGCACGACGCGCCACCGGGTCGATATCGATCACGCGGCGCAGATGCTTGCTGCAATCGATAACCAATGCGTTGTTGACGGTCTGGCCGCATTGACTGGTGCCGCCGCCGCGCGCCAGCACGGCCACGCCGGCGTCACGCGCCAGGCTCATGGCGATGGCCACGTCTTCGATGCGTTCCGGCACGATCACGCCCACCGGCATCATCTGATAGATCGACGCATCGGTGGCATAGCGCCCGCGATCGGCGGGGCTGAACAGCACGCTGCCGCGTATGTCTCGCCGCAGCCGCTGGGCCAAGGCTGCGTTCTTGATGTCGGTCTGCATGTTCATTCACGGGCGCTCCTGTACGCACGATATGGCAGTGCGGGCAGAATTGTCAGATTGATAATGGTTGTTGATCGAACAAGCCCTAATCATTGGCGCAACGCGGAGCAACGCGGCAGTCTGGTGCGGAGGAGACATATCCAATGGCCTATTTCACCACGCGCACCACCGCCGGGCGGCATTTTTTGCAAATTCCCGGGCCGAGCAACGTTCCAGATCGCGTGCTGCGCGCCATGGACAACCCCACGATGGACCATCGCGGGCCGGATTTCGGCCTGCTGGGCCTGCAGGTGCTCGGCAATCTGAAGCGGATTTTTAAAACCGAAAATCCGGTGATCGTCTTTCCGGCCTCCGGTACCGGCGCGTGGGAAGCGGCCTTGGTCAACACGCTGTCGCCTGGCGATGCGGTGTTGATGTGCCGCACCGGCTGGTTCGCGCATCTGTGGCGCGAGATGGCGGAACGGTTTGGTTTTAAACCAGAATTCATCGATACCGACTGGCGTCGCGGGGCGGATGCGGCGGCCATCGAGGCGGCGTTGGCGGCCGATACCGGCCATCGCATCAAGGCGGTGGCGGTGGTGCACAACGAGACATCCACAGGCTGCGTCAGCAACATTGCCGCCGTTCGCGCTGCCATCGATGCCGCGAAGCATCCGGCACTGCTGATGGTAGATACGATTTCGGGCCTTGCCAGCATTGATTACCGCCACGACGACTGGGGCGTGGACGTGACGGTGTCCGGCTCGCAGAAGGGCCTGATGTTGCCGCCCGGGCTGTCGTTCAACGCCATCGGTCCGCGTGCGCTGGCAGCCAGCAAGCTGTCGAAAACACCGCGCAGCTATTGGGATTGGGGGCCGATGCTGGCGGCCAACGAAACCGGGTATTTCCCTTCAACACCGGCCACCAACCTGCTGTATTCGCTGGATACCGCGATGAAGATGCTGCTGGACGAAGGGCTGGACCAGGTGTTCGCCCGGCACGATCGCGGCGCCGAGGCCACAAGGCGGGCGGTGCGGACCTGGGGGCTGGAGATCCAGTGCGACGCGCCCACCGATTACTCCTCGGTGCTGACGGCGGTGCGGGTGCCGGAGGGCCATAGTGCGGACGGGCTGCGGGCCACCATTCTTGAAAAATTCAACATGAGCCTGGGCAACGGCCTGGGCCAGTTGAAAGACCGGGTGTTCCGCATGGGCCATCTTGGCGATTTCTCGGACCTCGACGTGCTGGCGACCATCGGCGGCGTGGAGATGGGTCTGCGCGCGGCCGGCATCCCGCATGCATCGGGCGGCGCGCAGGCGGCGATCGATTACTTGTCGGGCAATGCCTGAGGCGTGGGCGTGGGCACCGGCGTGGGGGCATTCGGCGAGCGCATTGTCTGTCGATAGGCTTCAAGCTGGCGCGGGGTGGGCGTTGAATCGGTCATCTGGCCAGCGGCGTTGTGGAATTCGATCACCACGAGGTTGAGCGCCGGATCCATATGCATTGCCGGGTTCGGATAGGATGGAGAGGCGGCGGCCGGTGGTGCCGCCTCGAATCCACGGGACGGCGCGTTGCCCTCCAGACTGATGGGGGGCGCCGGCTTGACCGCTGATACCGTGAGGTCGTTTGGCATGATGAGGCTTCCGTGTGGCGCGCGGTGGCCCGCCTTGTCTCAATATGCGACCTAAAGGTTAAGAAATCGTGGACGTCACAGGCGCAATAAGATCGCCTGCCAGCGCATCGAGATAGAGCATCGCGAGCGATCCCGGCCCGTTCGCCTGTTGCGCCGCGATCTCGCCGGCGATGCCTGTGAAGGTCAGCGCATGGGCCACGGCGCGCAGGCGGTTGGGGTCCACGCCCAGGCAGGCGGCCACGATGGCGGTGGCCGCACAGCCCATGCCGGTCACGCGGGTCATCATGGGGTGGCCGTGCGCCACGGCCACCAGTTCGGCGCCGTCCGTCACGTAATCGATGGCGCCGGTCACGGCCACGATGGCGCCGGTGCTGCGGGCCAGGCGCTGGGCGGCGCCGATCGCGTTGTCTGAACTGGCGCAGGTGTCCACGCCGCGCCCGCCGCCCGCTTCGCCGGCCAGGCTCATGATTTCAGACGCATTCCCACGAATGGCCGTGGGCTTCATGGCGCACAGCACGCGGGCGAACGCGGTACGGGCTGCGATGGCGCCGGCGGCCACCGGGTCCAGCACCCACGGCGTTCCGACCTGAACCGCGACCGTGGCGGCAATCTTCATGATCTCGGACTGGGCCAGTGTCCGGCTGCCCATGTTGATCACCAAGGCGTCGGCCAGCGCCACGAAGTCGGTGATCTCGTCAGCGGATACCACCATGGCCGGAGACGCGCCGATCGCCAGCAGCGCGTTGGCGGTAAAGTTGGCAACCACGGCGCTCGTCAGGTTGTGCACCAAGGGTGCGCGCTGGCGCAGAGCCTGGCGGGTGATCGCCAGGGAGGCGGGAGACATCATGAGACATGGCTTTCCGCAGGTTCGACGCCGCACCGTCCACAGCATTGCTGCCTCGGTCAAGCCGTGTCAGGAAACGGTGCATGATCAGATCCATCCAGACCACCCGCCGTATGTTTATCGTTGGCGCCACCCTGGCCGCCACGGCAGCGCCTGTGTGGGCGCAAACGCTGGCCCCGCTGCGGATCGCCTATTTGAAGGCGCCGAACGATCTCACATTGGCCAAGGCGCATGGCAGCCTGGAGAAGGCGCTCGCGCCGCTGGGCGTGCGGGTGGAATGGGCTGGACCTTTTGCCGCAGCGGCGCCCGCGGTGGAGGCCCTCGCGGGAGGGGCTGTCGACCTGACGGCTGGCAGCTCCACCGCCTTCATCACATCACGGGCGGCCGATGTGCCGTTGGTGCTGTTCGGCTACCAGCGCATCAGCCCAAGCGCCGAGGCGATCTTGGTGGCCAAGGCCTCGCCCATCGGCACCATCCGCGATCTGGTCGGGCGCACGGTCGCGGTCAATCGAGGGGGCACCGGTGAATATATCCTGGTGCGGGCGCTGACCCGGGCCGGCATTGCACTGGATCAGGTCAAACGCGTCTATCTCGGCCCGGTGGACGCCAATGCCGCGTTTGCCAGCGGCGCAGTGGACGCCTGGGCCATATGGGACCCGTTCATTTCCCTGGCGTTGGCCAAGGGCGAGACCCGCGTGCTGGCCGATGGCGCACAATGCGGCTCGGAAAACGCGGTGGCGTTCTTCGTGGGTCAATCCTACCTCGCGGCCAATCGACCCGTGATGAAGGCGGTGCTGGCGGTGTTGCAGCAGGAGAACGCCTGGGCGCGGGCCAACAAGGACGAGGCCGGCGCCATCTGGGCGCGTGAGATGGGGCTGCCCGCCACGCTCGGCGCACGGCTGGGAGAGAACAACACGCCGCCTCTGGTTTCGGTGGGGCCTGAACAGGCCGTCCAGATTGAACGCGTGGCTGATTGGTATGTGGAGAACCGCATCGTGCCGAAGCGCCCCGAGATCGGGCGGTTTCTGGTCGATCTCAGCGTGGCCCTCTGACGCCGGCGCGTGATTGCTTGAAGTTGGATCGAAAAGTGATCTTCAAGAGAGGAAGATCTTCTTTTTCTGAAGAAAAAGAAGCAAAAAGACTTCCATTCGTTTCGGCATCGTGGCGCGACACATGCCGCACCATAGCTTTAGATTCGTGGAGTTTTTTGGTTCTTTTTTTCAAAAAAGAACCCCTTCGCTTACCTTCATCTTTTTTGCCTGACGAAATCTTCAACCGTCTCCAGGGCCGCTCGACTTCAGGTGATCACGCTTTAACGCAACAGCAGTCCGGCCAGCGCCAGCAGCAATGCCGGCGGCATCACCAGCACGCCGATGCCGAGGAAGCGCATCGCGCTCACATGCACACCCTCGCGCCGCAGCGCCACGAGCCACAGGATGGTGGCGAGCGAGCCGGTGACGGACAGGTTCGGCCCCAGATCCACCCCGATCAGCACCGCGGCATTCACCTCGCTGGGCATGGCGGCGGATGCCAAAGCGGAACCGGCGATCAGCCCGGCCGGCAGATTGTTGATGATGTTGCTGCCAAAGCCCCAGGCCAGCCCCGCCATCCAGCCAGTGGTCTGCACCGAGTGGTTGGCCTGAGCTTGCAGCATCTCGCGCAACGACTGGATGACGCCGGTGCGGTCCAGGCTTTCCACGAGCACGAACAACCCCGCCACCAGCGGCAACACCGACCACGACACGCCGGACAGCACGCCCCATGGCGACTGTCGCGCGATGGCCAGCGAGACCACGACGGTCAGCAGGCCAGCAAGAAAAGTGGGCGGACCCAATGGAATGTCGAATGCCGAGGCCGTCAGCAGCACGATTGTGGTGGCGCCGATCCCCCAAGCCGCCGCGCGTCCGCCACGCGACAGATGCGGCACCACGATGTCGGTCGCCAAAGCCTGTTGTAGCGCGGATCGTTGGGTGCATCGCAACACCACGAAGGTGGCGGCGATGGCCAGGATTGACGGAATTGTGAACAGCCGCAGCCATTCCAGCAGCGGCGGCATATGGGCGCCGAACACCACGAAATTGGCTGGGTTGGAAATCGGCAGCACGAAGCTGGCCGCATTGGCGATGAAGGCGCAGATCAGCAGATACGGCAGCGGCTCGGCCCGTGCCGCGCGGGCGGCGGCGAAGACGGCGGGGGTCATCACCACGGCTGTGGCGTCGTTGGACAGGAACACCGTCACCAGAACGCCCACGCCATACACCAGCGCGAACAGCCGGTTCGCCGAGCCGCGCGCCATGGCGGCCGCCCGTGCGGCCAGATGGTTGAACAGCCCTTGCTGCCGGGCCAGTTCGGCGATCAGCATCATGCCGCCGAGGAACAGATAGACTTCGCTGCCGCGGCGGATCGCCTCCACGGCGTCGCGCCAGCCCACCAGGCCCGGCAGCACGAGGGCTGCGGCGCCCAGCACCGCCCAGATCGCCTCCGGCCATCCGCCTGGTCTCGCGATAACGCCGGTCATGGCGAGGGCCGCGATGCCCCAGGTGAGCGTATGAACGGAAAGCATTGAAATCCCAGCGCTGAAGTAGTTGTCCAAACGAGCATGAATCCGGACAGGAAACCATGCCGCGATTCTGGCGTTGTTCCAGCACCCTCGATGGGGACTGCGGCATCACGTCTAGGAACAAAGATATGGACAAGGATCGGGTCGAGGGCGCGGCACATGAGGCCAAGGGGGCTGTGAAGGAAGCATTCGGCAAACTGTCCGGCGATGCGAAAATCCAGGCCGAAGGTGCTGCCGAGAAGGCTGCCGGCAAGGTTCAGAACGCAATTGGCGGCGCCAAGGATGTGATCCGCGACGCAACCAAGTGAATTCATCGTGCGTTGACCGTGATGAAAACCGAGCAAAAAGGATCGAAACTGATGACCAGTAATGACATGAGCGGCACGGTTCGCGACCTGACCGGCCGGATGAAAGAAGGCTACGGCGCCATCACCGGCGACAACGCGAAAAAGTTCGAAGGCGAGATCAACCAGGCGTCTGGCAAGATGCAGCAGCAGGCCGGCCAGATCGCTGACGGTGCTGCTGAAGCCGCCAGCACCGCCGCCGCGCGCGCCAGTGCCGTGTTGCGAAACGCCGCCGGCGTTGTGGTGGACGAGGCCCATGTGGTCGGCACCCGCATCTATGCCGCGGGGGCAAAGGCCAACGCGGTTGTCGGTGAGACGATCGTCAAGGCGCCGCTGCTGTCTTTGATCGGCATGGCGGCGCTTGGTTACCTCAGCGCTTTCCTGATCCACGCGGCGTCAAGCCCGCTGGCGCCGGAGCCGAAGGTGCAGCGCTGGTTGCGTCGCTGATCCATAGCTGATCGCAGGGCCTGATCGCGGTGCCGGGGCGGATTTTTCGCCCCGGCACCGCGCCCTGGTCTTGTCGGTCGACCGGGAGCAGGGTGCTGGCCTCATCAGCAAGACCGGAGATCCTATGCGTATCGCCGTTGGTGGCTTCCTGCACGAAAGCCATTCCTTTGCGCCCCGCCCGACCCGCTACATCGATTTCGTCAAGACCGGTGGATTTCCGGGGTTGGTGCACGGTCAGCCACTGTTCGCCGCCGTTCGCGGCACATCGGTGCCCATCTCCGGCGCCATTGAAGCGGCGGCGGGCGTTGATTTGGTACCGCTGGCCTGGGGCTTCGCCAATCCGGCCGGGCCGGTGCAGGACGAGGCGTTCGAGCGGATTTCCGGGTTGATCTGCGCCGGATTGTCGGTGGCGCTGGATGAGGCGCCGCTGGACGGTGTTTACCTCGACCTGCACGGGGCCGCCGTCTCGGACAGCTATCCGGACATGGAGGGCGAGTTGCTGCGCCGCGTGCGCGCCATCGTGGGCGACATTCCGCTCACCATCAGCCTTGATCCGCACTGTAACCTCACGCTCAAGATGGTGGAACTGGCCGATGCGGCGGTGCCGTTTCGCACCTATCCGCATATCGACATGCCAGCCGCCGGCGCCCAGGCGATGACGCTGCTGTTGGCGCGGATTGCCCGTGGCCGGCCATGGGCGCGGGCGTTCCGGCAGGTGAACTTCTTCATCCCGCTGTCCAGCCAATGCACCATGTTCCCGCCGATGAAGCCGGTGGCGGATGCGCGCACAGAACTGGCGGCCGAACACGATGCAGCGGAACTGGCGTTCTGCTTTGGCTTTCCCTACGCCGATTTTGCCGATTGCGGCGTGGCCATGGCCGCCTATGCCGACACGCAGGACCAGGCAGATGCGGCGGCGGATGCCCTGTTCGGTTTCATCACCGCACGCGAAGCCGATTTTCGCTCAGATGTTGAACAGGCCGATGTCGCGGTTGCCCGCGCCATCGCGCTGTCTGCCACCGCCAGCAGGCCGGTAGTGATCGCCGACACCCAGGACAATCCCGGTGGTGGCGGCCATGGCGACACCACCGGGTTGCTGTTGGAACTGATCCGCCAAAAGGCCCGCGGCGCCTTGCTGGCGTTGATCAACGACGACGTCAGTGCCGCCCTGTGCCATGCGGCCGGCGAGGGGGCGCTGATCGAGCTTGACCTTGGCGGAAAATCCGATGGCGCGCCGTTGCGCGTGTCAGCGCGGGTGGTGAGGCTGACCGATGGCGTGTTTGTCGGCACCGGGCCGATGGCCAAGGGCAATCCTGCAGCCCTGGGGCCGACGGCGCTGATCGAGGTGGCACCTGGGGTGCAGGTGATCGTGGTGTCGCGCAAGATGCAGGCGCTGGACCAGGCGTTGATCCGCCATGTTGGACTCGAGCCGGGCGCGTGCAAGATTCTGGTGCTGAAATCCTCGGTGCATTTTCGGGCGGATTTCCAGCCGATCGCTGAGATCGTCATTGTCGCGGCCGCACCTGGGCCGGTGGTCGCGGACCCGGCGCTGTTGCCGTTCCGCAATCTGCGCCCCGGCATTCGATTGCGGCCCATGGACAATCGCGCCGTCAGCTGAAAAAGAAATGGGGCTGGGTCCACCCAGCCCCATGCTTGTCAAAGTCCCGCAAGCGCTTTGTCGATCAACATGATCGACGCACCGCGATCGCCTTCGGCCAGCGCCTGGCGGGCGGCGGCGATGGTTTGAACCGTGCTCTTCTGGCTCGGCATGGCGATGTCCGACGCCAGGATATTGCCTTCAAGCGCCCGGCTCTCGGCCCGCTCCAGCGCTTCCTGGGCTTCTCCGGTCTGGTTGGTGGCCAAAGCCTGACGGGCGGCGATCAGGAAATCCCGTGG
Organism: Acetobacteraceae bacterium; assembly: GCA_040399685.1. Classification (GTDB taxonomy): domain Bacteria; phylum Pseudomonadota; class Alphaproteobacteria; order Acetobacterales; family Acetobacteraceae; genus CAIQQQ01. The sequence continues at coordinate 10,746 of JBBART010000009.1, read as the reverse complement.
GCCGGACGATTCGCTGACCTGTGGGGTGGGAAGGCGTGGAGCGATGACATTTTTCGTGTCGCCCGCATTGGTGTTGCTGGCTTTGTCCGACAGCGGCAAGGATTGCCCGGTGCCGATCTCGTTGCCGGGTCTCGCGCCGGTCTCGTACGGGGGCGTGGCCGGCTGGGCCATGGCGCTTCTGGCTGCCAGCAGGGCGGCCAGAGCGACGAAGACAATGGCGGTGGTTTTGGCGACGCGCATGAAATATCCTCCAACACCATCCGCCGAAAAGACGGCTTCAGGTGGGTTTAGCGTGTAAATCTAATTCAGAACGATACGCTTGGTTCCGCCAACAAGACAGACATGGAACAGGTTGCGTTGCTGGCGCGTTGAGACCGTGAACGCGGGATTCAAGGAGCCAAATCCATGATGTCTGTCACGTCCGCTTTGATGGGGCTTTCGATTTGTGCCACCGACGGCAAGATCGGAACGGTCAGCGATCTGCTGTTTGACGATACCAACTGGCGGCTGCGTTGGCTTGTGGTGGATACAGGCCACTGGCTGCCGGGGAGGCTGGTGTTGCTGCATCCCTCAGCGCTCGGCCAGCCTGATTTCAACCGTAAAATCCTGCCGGTTGGCCTGACCCGCGCCCGTGTGGAGGCGAGCCCTGACATTCAGCAGGATCTGCCGGTCTCACGCCAGATGGAGCAGGGCGTTTTCGCCTATTACGGGTGGGACCCGTATTGGGGTGGCGGCGCGTTCGGCATGGAGGGCCTCGCGGCCCCGCTGGCGCCGGGCTTCATGCCGCCAATCGATTCGTCGCTGGGCAGTGACGTGATGAGCCAGCAGCACGAAGGCGATCCGCATTTACGCAGCGTCTCCGCCACCGACGGCTACAGTCTCCATGCAACCGACGGCCATATCGGCCACGTCAGCGACTTCCTCATGGACACCCATAACTGGGTTTTGCGCTATCTGATCGTGGATACCCGCAACTGGTGGCCGGGCAAGCATGTGCTGCTGTCGCCGCATTGCGTGAAGGCGATTGATTGGGTTGAGCAGTCGATCACCATCGACGTGTCATGCGACAAGGTGCGGGCGAGCCCGGAATGGGACCCGGCGGCGCTGATCAATTCATCCTATGAGCAGCGGCTGCGCGACCATTATGACTGGCCGCCATTGATGTAGCTGTCGAGCGACTGGAGGGTTTTCGGAAGAAGATCGGCAAGATCCTCGGCGATCAGGCCGTGGCCGAACGATGCCGCTGCGGCGCCGTGCAGCCATACAGCGGCGCAGGCGGCTTCGAACGGCGGCAACCCTTGGGTGAGCAGGCCGAGAATCATGCCGGACAGCACGTCACCGGCGCCGGCCGTGGCCAGGAAGGGCGGCGCGTTGGCGTTGATCGCGGCGCGTCCGTCCGGTGCTGCGATGACAGTGTCAGCCCCTTTCAGCACCATGACGGCACCGCTGGTGCGGGCGGCGGCGCGGGCGCGTTCCAGCTTGCTGCCGGTGGAGTGAAACACGCGGGCGAATTCGCCTTCATGCGGCGTCATCACGCACGGGCCGGCAATGGCGGCGAACAACTCCGATGGGCTATCGCGAAACACCGCGAACACGTCGGCATCGAGCACGATCGGCCTGCCGGTTGCCAACATCGCCAGGACACGCGCCGCCGTCTCAGGTGCCACACCCGCGCCGGGGCCGATCAGCAGGGCGGATATCCGCTTGTCGTCCAACAGGGCTTGGAGGTCGGCCGCGTGTTCGATGGGCGCCACCATGATGCTGAGCAGGCTGGCGGCATAGATCGGCATGGCGATGGCAGGCACCGCGACCGTGACCAATCCGGCCCCCATCCGTGCCGTGGCACGGGCGGCGAGGCGGGCAGCGCCGGTCATGGGATAGCCGCCCCACAGCAGGGCGTGGCCGCGTGTGTATTTATGCGCGGCCGAAGTGGGCTGCTTCAGCGCGTGATGCCACAGGGCAGGCGTGTTCTCGAAGGTTTGCGGCGCGATATCGGCCAGAACGGTGTCGGCGATGCCGATCTCGGCCACCTCCAGCGCCCCGCATACCGCGCGGCCCGGCAGCAGCAGATGGCCCGGTTTCTGGCGAAAGAACGTGACGGTCAGGCACGCAGGGGCAGCACCCGGGGCGTCTCCGGTATCGCCGAACAGACCGCTGGGAACGTCCACCGCCACGATCGGCACGCCGGAGTTCGCAGCCTGGCGCAATGTCTCGGCCACGATCCCGTCGATCTTGCGCGACAGGCCGGCGCCGAAGATGGCGTCCACGATCAAGTCCGCGTGTTGCAGCACATCGGGGCCGAGCGGCAGCATCTCGCCCGGCCATAGCGCCGCGTGCAGCGCCGGATCGCCCTTCAGGGCGGCCCGGTCGCCATGCAGCGCCACCCACACGTCATAACCGGCCTCGGACAGGATCCGGGCGATGACGAAGCCGTCGCCGCCATTGCCGCCCGGGCCGCACAGCACCGCCACGTGGCACGGCGTCCATCGCGCCTGGATGGCGGCGGCCACGGCGGCGCCGGCGTTGTGCATCAGCACGAAGCCGGGCGTGCCGCGGGCGATGGTCAGCCGGTCGGCCTCGGCCATCTCCGCCACCGTCAGGAGAGCGGACGACGTATCAGGCACCCCGCAGCCCCTGGCCGCCATTGACGCCGATAACCTGCGCCGTGATCCAGGATGCCACCGGCGAGGCGAGGAACACGACCACGTCGGCCACCTCCTCCGGCTTACCCATCCGGCCCATCGGGCAGGAGGCGAGGGTGGCGTTGTAGAGAGCGGGGGCGGCCACGCGCCGGTCGTCCCAGGTGCCGCCGGGGAACGCAATGGAGCCGGGGGCCACGCAGTTCACCCGAATGCCCTCGCGCGCCAATGCAGCCGCCTGGGTGCGGGTGTAGTGGATCACCGCCGCCTTCGCCGCCCCATAGGCCGGGTTGCGCGGCGACGGGTTGAGCCCTGAGCCGGACGAAATGTTGATGATCGTGGCCTCACGTCCCACCCGCAGGAACGGCAGCGCCGCCTTGCTGGCGCGCACGGCGGCCATCAGATCGACCGAAAGACTCGCATCCCAGCTCTCCTCGTCATCGGAGGGGCCGTAGCCGGTGGCGTTGTTGACGAGCACATCGATGCCGCCCAACGCCGCCGCCGCGCTGGCGATGTAGCCGTCAATCGCCGCCAGCTGCGACAGATCGCAGGATGCAGCATGCGTCACGCCGCCAAATGCCGCGATTTCGGCGCGGGTGGCCTCCAGTGCCGGCGCACCGCGGGCGCAGATCGACACCGAGGCGCCGGCGCGTGCGCATGCCAGTGCGATCGCCCGCCCAATTCCACGACTGGCCCCGGCCACCACCACGCGCTTGCCGTCTAAATTCACCTGCATCGCACTCATATCTCCCGTCTGTGGAACAACGGAGCGCGCCGGGGCTTGTGTCGTCAACCCGTACACATCGTGCCACTGTCGGCGCAGAGACAAATCCAGGTGCACCGATTGCAGTGTTACAAATACCGGCGGGCTCCCTAAATAAAAAAGTATCGGTCGAGGATCCAATGATTCAGCACTCCACGCTCATCCCCCCCGCCTTTGCCGACAATCGCGCCAACGAGATCCTGGACATCATCGCCAAGGAGACGGGCGTGGAGCGTGCATTGCTGCTGCCGGAGGCGACACTGGAGGCGTTGGGCATTCCGTCGTTGGATCTCACCCAGGCGGTGTTTGAAATTGAAACCCATTTCGATATTGAAATACCGGTGATCACGAGCCACGAAGGTGCCGAGTTCACCACCATCGGCGGGTTGGTGGGCCACGTGCTCGCCACGCTGGACCGCGAGGCCGCGTCTCGCGCGAGCGGCGCCGCTTGAGCCTGCGTCGCCGGGTGGCCATCACCGGGCTGGGGGCGATCTCCGCCCTTGGACAGGGCACACCCGCGTTGCTTGCAGCGATGCGCGATGCGCGATGCGGCATCGGACCGATCAGCGCCTTCGATCCGGCACGGTTGACGGTGCCGATCGCCGCAGAAATCCGCGATTTCGTGCCCGAGACGCATTTCGAACGACGGCAGTTGCTGCTTCTGGACCGGGTCACGCAATTCGCCCTGGTGGCGGCGCGAGAGGCGCTGGCGGGCGTTGATCTGACGGCCTTCGCGCCGGTGCGTTGCGGCGTGGTGCTGGGCGCGTCGCTGGGGCAGGTGACGATCGACCAGACCTATCACGCCCTGTATGCCGAGAACGCCGGCAGGCTGGCGCCGCTGACCATTCCGCGCACCATGCCGAACGCGCCGGCAAGCCATGTGGCGATGGAGTTCGGCCTGCAGGGGCCGTGCTTCGCCACTTCCTCCGCCTGCGCCTCATCAGCCCACGCGATTGGACTGGCGGCGCAGATGATCCGCGCCGGCATGCTCGACCTCGCCGTGTGCGGCGGCAGCGACGCCTCGATCTGCCTGGGCTATCTGAAGGCGTGGGACGGACTGCGCGTGTTGAGCGCGGATGCTTGCCGCCCGTTCTCCCGCGACCGTTCAGGCCTGGTGATCGGCGAGGGCGCGGGGGTGCTGGTGCTGGAGGATTGGGAGATCGCCCGCGCCAGGGGGGCATCGGTGCACGCCGAATTTCTTGGTTTCGGCATGGGCGCCAATGCCGGCGACATCATCGCCCCTTCAACCGATGGGGCGGCGCGGGCGATGCAGGCGGCGCTGGACGATGCAGAACTGGCGCCGGACGCCGTGGATCACATCAACGCCCACGGCACGGCCACCAAGCTGAACGACCGCACCGAAACGGCGGCGCTGCACGCGGTGTTCGGGGCGCATGCCAAGCGGCTGGCGGTATCGTCGAGCAAGTCCATGCACGGCCACTGCCTCAACGCGGCCGGTGGGATCGAGGCCGTGGTGACGGTGCTGGCGCTGCGCGAGGGGCTTCTCCCGCCGACGCTGGGGTTTCGCGAGGTTGACCCGGCGTGTGATCTGGACTGCGTGCCCAACGCGGCGCGAGAAGCGGAGATCGGCGTGGCGCTGTCCAATTCGTTCGCATTTGGTGGGTTGAACGCAGTGCTGGCTTTGGGGCGAGCGGCATGAGTGCGTTCATCAACCGCATCGGCACGGCCACTCCGGCGCATGACGTTCACGCCGCGTTCGTGCAGTTCGCAAGTGCATCTTTGCCGGATGCCAAGAGCCGCTCGGTGTTTGACCGGATGGCGGAGCGGTCCGGCATCGCGCATCGCTTTTCTCATATGCAGCCCGGCGATATCGCGGCGGGCGAGGTTGATACCGGCGGCTTTTACAAGCGCGGGCAGTTTCCCGGTACCGCCGCACGCATGGCGGAATACGCGAAGCAGGCGATCGAGCTTGCCAGCGTGGCAGTGGGCCGACTGGCGCCGGAGCGGATCACCCATCTGATCGTCGCCTCCTGCACCGGCTTCACGGCGCCGGGGCTGGATTTGCATCTGTCTGCCCGGCTTGGCCTGCGTGCGGATGTGGCGCGCACCATGATCGGCTTCATGGGCTGCTCGGCGGCGGTGCCGGCGCTGCGGGCCGCGAACGACGCCGTGCGGGCGGACCCGACGGCGCGGGTGTTGGTGGTCAATCTGGAACTGTGCAGCCTGCATCTGCAGGAGACGAGCGATATCGAGACGGCGCTGGCGTTGTTGCTGTTCGGCGACGGCTGCTCGGCTGCTCTCGTGACGTCTGACCCGGTTGGCATTGCCCTTGGCGATTTCCGCTCGGTGATCCTGCCGGACAGTGCCGATCTCATCACCTGGGCCATCGGCGATCAGGGGTTTCTGATGCGCCTGTCCGGCCAGGTGCCGGGCCGGATCGCCCAGGCTTTGCGCGCAGATGCCGCCGCCGGCGATCCGCTCGGCCTGCTGCGCGCGGTACCGACGTTGGATTACGCCCATTGGGCCGTGCATGGCGGCGGGCGGACGGTGCTGGATGCCGTGGAGATCGGCCTGGATCTGCCCAAGACGGCGCTGCGTCAGTCGCGGTCCGTGCTGCATGATTTCGGCAACATGTCGTCCTGCACCATCATGTTCGTGCTGGCGCGCATGCTGGCGGAAGGCGTGAGCGGCCCCGGCATGGCGATGGCGTTCGGGCCCGGCATGGTGGCCGAGACGTTCCGGTTTTCGGTGTGATGGACCTCTCCCGCCGCAGCACCGAAATCGAGCTGATGGACCGGCCAGAGACATCGCCGGCCGATTACGCCCGTGCACTGGCCGATCTTGCACGGGTCAACCGCGTAACGCTCACCCATCGGCCAGTGCTGCAATGGCTGGATGCGGCGACACGCGATCTGCCGAGGGGAAGTGCCATGTCCGTTCTGGATGTGGCCAGCGGGCAGGGCGACCTGCTGCGCGCCATTCACCGCTGGGGGCAGTCACGCGGGCTGCGCCTGTCATTGAGCGGGCTGGACCTCAACCCCGCCAGCGCCGTAGAGGCCGCTGCCGCCACGCCGGCCGCGATGGGTATTGTCTGGCGCACCGGGGACGTGTTCGACGACGCGCCGTCGGTGGATTTCATCGTCAGTTCGCAGTTCACCCATCATCTGGACGATGCGGCGGTGGTGGATTTCCTGGTCTGGCTGGAACGCCACGCGCGCCGAGGCTGGTTCGTGGCTGATCTGCACCGCCATATCGTGCCGTATTACGGCTTTCGCCTGCTGTGCCGCGCGATGGGCTGGCACCGGATTGTGCGCATCGATGGCACGATTTCGATTGCGAGCAGCTTTCGCGTGGCCGACTGGCAGGCCTTGCTGACGCGTGCTGGCGTCACAGCCGAGATCAAATGGCGCCTGATGTTCCGCCTCTGCGTGGGGCGGTTGAAATGATGCCGGTGGTGATTGCCGGCGGTGGGCTGGCCGGAGCGGCGGCGGCCATCGGCCTCGCCCAGGCTGGCCGGGAAGCTGTGGTTCTGGAGCGCAGCATCGGCCCATCGGACAAGATCTGTGGCGACTTTCTCAGCGCTGAGGCCCAGCACTACCTGAACGCCCTCGGTGTGGACCCGGTGGCGATGGGCGGCCATGTCATCACCCATGTGCGCCTGGTGCGCGCGGCCGAGATTGTACAGTCCGCCCTGCCGTTCCGTGCCGTCAGCCTGTCCCGTCGAGTGCTGGACGAGGCGCTGCTGGAGCGGGCGGCCGCCTGCGGGGCCGATGTGCGCCGTGGTGAAATTGTAACAGAATCAACGCCGAACATTCGCTTCCTCGCCACCGGAAAGCATGATGTGCGCACGCATCGTCGTACGCTGCAGGCGCCACCGGAAGAATTGGTCGGTTTCAAGATCTATCTGCGTCTCGCCCCGCAGGAGCAGAACAATCTGTCATGTGCCGTGGAGGTCATCCTGTTTCGCAACGGCTACGCCGGCCTGCAACTGGTGGAAGGCGGACGCGCCAATCTGTGCCTTCTGATCCACCGTGACCGGCTGGCGGCGTGCGGCGGCACCTGGCCCGCTCTGCTCGACGACCTCCAGCGCGAAAGCCCGCATCTGCGCCAGCGCCTCGAAGGCGCCGAGGCCCTGCTGGCACGGCCATTGACCATCGCGCGCGTGCCATACGGCTTCATCCACCAGCCAGATGACCGCGACACGCTGTTCCGCCTCGGCGATCAAGCCTGTGTGATCCCGTCGTTCTCCGGCGACGGCATGTCCATGGCCCTGCACAGTGCGGCGCTGGCGGTGCGGTGCCATCTGGGTGGCGTATCGCCAGCAGAATATCATCGTCGTCTGCGCCGGGACGTGACCGGGCCGATTGGCCGCGCCGTCACACTGTATCGCTTTGGTCGGTGGGGATTGGGCCAGTCCGTACTGATCCAGGCGCTGCGGCGCTGGCCAGATTTGATGCGCCTTGCGGCATCGGCCACGCGCGTGGCCGAGCCTGCATGGCTGCACGGTTAAGGAAGATCTGGATGCGGATGAAGACGATTTGGCGTGGGCTAGCGTTGTTGGCGATGTTTATTGCACCGGCGCAGGCGCAATCCGTCAGTCCCGTGGGCAAATGGCGCACGTTTGACGACAACACCGGCCGCGAGCGTGGCCTGATCGGCATTACCGAACAGAACGGTGTTCTGTTCGGCCGCGTACTGGCGATCCTTGATCCCGCCGATGCCGGCCATAGCTGCGACGCATGTGAGGATGATCGCCGTGGCAAGCCGGTCATTGGCCTGGAAATCATTCGCGGCATGCGCGCCGAGGGGGATTCATGGGGCGGCGGGCGCATTCTGGACCCGGAAACTGGTGGCATATACCGCTTGTCCATGAAGCTTGAAGACGGTGGCGCCAAACTGCTGTTGCGCGGCTATCTGGGCATTTCACTGTTTGGCCGTACGCAAACCTGGCTGCGCGCCACACCCTGACGCCACGATCCTGACGTTTTATTAAGCTTTCCAGGTCAGTTTGAGGTCCAAATGATCTGGGGTTTCAGATGTCGATCGGAACACGCATTCTACTGGTGGTGGCGCTGTTGGGTTCGGGACTGGCACTGCTGCTGGGCCTGAACGCCCGATCAGCCTATGACGATTCTATTGTCGCGGGGGAGCAGCAGCGCCTGAACGAGATCAGCGGCTTTCTGATTTCGGCCAGTGCCCAGCTTGCATCGGAGCGAGGACTGATCAACGGCCAACTCGTTGCCCCCACCCAAACGCCAGACGCGATCAAGGCGCAGATCATGGCCCGGCGCAGCGCCGCCCAGGCCGCACTTGCGGCCGCCTCGACCCGCTTGTCGACTGAGGATCTGCGTTTGCTCGCGCCCAGCGGCACGGCATTGGACGCGCTGCGGGCGCGGATCGACAGGGCCTTCGCCGGCCAGGAGCCAGCGCCGCCCAGCGGCGTGTGGTTCGCTGCTGCCACCGCCGCCATCGATGCCGTGGTGAATGTGCGCCGACAGGCGGATGCACGCGGCGGCACCCAAAATCAGACACAGCTTCTGGTGCTGGCGCGCGATCGGCTTGCGGAAGTAGCGGAGTTCGCCGGGCGTGAGCGCGGCACGCTGAACGGGCTGATCGCGGCCAATGCGAAGGTCTCGCCCGGGCAGCTTTATGGGCTCGGAGGGGTGTCCGGCCGGATCGACAGCGCCTGGGCCATGGTCGGCCCGGCCACTGTCCTGCTGCCCGCTTCCGTTCAGAAGCCGCTGGCCCATGCCGCGCAGGCCTGGAATGACGTGTTCGCGCCGGTGCGCAGGCAAGTGCTCGATGCAGCGCGTAGCGGCGAACCCTGGCCAATGGCGCAGGACAAATGGTTCACAACCGCCTCGGTCGCCATCGACACGGTTCTGGCAGCACAAGCGGCCGTCACGGCAGAGATAGATGCGCGTTTGACGGCGGAAGGCGCGGCCCTGCGGCGATCTGTCTGGTTGACGGGGGCCTCTTTGCTGTTGGCGATCGCATTGTCTGGTGGACTTGCGCTCTATGTGCGCCGTGGCGTTTTGCGTCCGCTGACGCGCATCATCGCGACGATGGTGGAACTTGCCAGCGGCAGGTTGGATATCGCGTTGCCGGAGGCACGCGGCCGGCATGAGATTGCGAAGCTTATTCGCGCAACAGCCCAGTTTCGGGAAACCGCGTGCCAAGCCCGCGCCATGGCTATGGCGCAGGACGAGATGCGGGTGGCTGCCGAAACCTCTCGCCGTGACGCGATGCGCGAGATTGGCGATATCGTCGCCTCTGTCAGTGACCAGGCGGTCGCCGGCGTCAGCAAGTTGACCGTGCATTTACAGACCGTCGCGAATGACGTTCATGGGAGCGCCGAAGCGCTGGCTGAAGGCAGCCGGCAGACCGAGAATGACGCCAATCAGGCGCAGCGCAGTTCGGTGGTGGCGATGGATGCAGCCCGCGAACTGACATCCGCCATTGGCGAGATCGCCCAGCAGATGGAACGTGCCGCCGGCTCAACCCGGGAGGCCGTGGGCCGCACGCGTGAGACCGAAAACGTATTCGCCACCCTGTCTGGGCATGTCACCGAGGTGGGCGAGGTGGCGCGATTGATTGCGGAAATTGCTGGGCGCACCAACTTGCTGGCGCTGAACGCCACGATCGAGGCGGCGCGGGCGGGGGAAGCGGGGCGCGGATTTGCCGTGGTGGCCGGCGAGGTCAAGATCTTGGCGCAGGAAACCGAGCGCAGCACGGCCCGTATTTCGCAGCGGATTTCAGCAATCGAGGACTCAACACGCGCAGCGGTCGCGGCAGTTGGCGGTATTACGGCATCGATCACTGAAATCGACGCGGTTGCTGCCATGGTGGCTGCGGCCGTCGAACAACAGGCCGCCTCGACGGCTGGTATTGCCGAGGCTGTTGGCCAGCTTTCCCACGCGGCGGGGCGTGTCGCCACGCGCATGCAGGAAATGTCGCAGGGCGCCAGCGACTGCGAAAGCGGCTCTGGCCGACTGGCATTTATCAGCAGCGATGTGAACAGCCAGGTATCAGGCGTGAAAAACACGCTGATCGGCCTTATGTGTGCGCGGGTTGCGGAGATTGATCGTCGCAGCCAGCAGCGCGTCAGCGTCAAAGTCGCTGCCGTGCTGAAGCAGGGAGCGGTTTCGATGTCCGGTCAGATCGTTGATATCAGCACGAGCGGCGCCCGCTTTGTCTGCGCCACGCCTGGCGCCTGGAATGAAACGGTCCCGGTTCGCCTGCTGGCAGACGGAATGCCGGAGTTCAAGGCCAGCATCGTGCGAAGCGATCAGCTGCTGGTGCAGCTGAAATTCGTCCCCGGCACGGAGGCCTGCAAAACAGCGTGCAAAACTTTCCAGATTCCAGGGGTAAACAGCGTCCAAT
>JBBART010000008.1:0-164936 GCA_040399685.1 Acetobacteraceae bacterium | reverse complement strand
CCCTATGGAATTCGAGCGGATGGCAGCGGCGGCTTAAAGACGGTGTCCGCGAAACTGGCAGCAGCTCAGCCGGTGGTTATCTGTTCACAGCGCTTGGTGCGGCACCCGTGACGGAATTTAACTTCTACAGTATGATCGTCGCCATCGTGGGGGCCGTCCTGGCACTTCTGCTCTACCGGGCGGTGGTCGGCCGACACTCGGTCTAAGACTGACATCAAGCGGAAGGCTCCGCTGGTGCGCTGGTCAGTGAGCGGCGTTTCACACCGCTCAAGTGTCACATGCGTCTCGTTGCAATGTTCTTCACAGCCAAGGCGCCAGGGCGCGCATTTGATGCCGGCGGCGGCGATGCGGGCAAAATGAAATTTCACATGCTGGCCCGCAACTCCGAATGCCATGCGGAGGAGACGCGGCATGAGACAAACAAGTGTTGCAGCCGTCATCGCAGGATCGGAGGTTTCGCCAGAACAGATCTGGCAAGCCCCGGCCGAACAGCTTTTGGCTCGTCTGGGTAGCAGCCGAGCCGGCCTCGGCGGTGCGAATGCGCGCGAACGCCTGCGCCGGCATGGCCCGAACGATGCCGCCTCCGTGAAGCAATCACCACTATGGCTGCAATTCCTGGCCCGTTTTCGCAACCCGCTGATCGTCATTCTGCTGATTGCCAGCGGGCTGTCAGCAGCCACCGGCGACGTGGCCAGCGTGGTGATCATTGTGGCCATCGTCACAATCAGCATCAGCTTTGATTTCGTCCAGGAAGTCCGTGCGCAAAACGCCGTCGAGGCGTTGCGGCGATCGGTCGCGGTGAATGCCAGGGTGCGCCGGGATGGCGCTGCGGTGTCGGTTCCGATTGACCAGCTTGTGCCAGGCGATATTGCGGAATTGATCGCCGGGGATCTCGTGCCGGCAGATGCCCGACTGCTGGAAAGCCGCGATCTCTACGTCAATCAGGCCCTGCTCACCGGTGAGCCATACCCGGCGGAAAAACACACCAGCGATACGGCGGCCGCTGCGGGATCCTCCACCGGCGCCTCCAACGCCGTCTATGCCGGCACCTCCGTCATCAGCGGCACCGCGACCATCCTGATCTGCCGCACGGGCCCCCACACGGCGCTGGGCCACCTTGCCGCCAGCCTGGCGGCAAAGCCGCCCGCCACTGCCTTTGCCACCGGCATTCGCAGGTTCGGCATGCTGATCATGCGCTTTACCGTGTTCATGGTGTTGTTCGTGCTGGTTGTGAACATCTCGTTCCAACGGCCATTGCTGGAATCGTTGATGTTTGCCGTGGCCCTCGCGGTGGGCCTGACGCCCGAATTGCTGCCGATGATCGTCACCGTCACGCTCGCCCGTTCAGCGTTGCAACTCTCCAAGAGCAAGGTGATCGTCAAGCGGCTGTCGGCCATTCATGACCTCGGCGCCATGGATATGCTGTGCACCGACAAAACCGGCACGCTGACGGAAGCTCGGATCGATCTGATTCGCACCATAGACGGCCATGGCGTTGAGACCGTGCAGGGCTTTGCGCTGGCCTATATCAACAGCCACTTCGAAAGCGGCATGAAGAGCCCCCTCGATGAAGCCATCCTGGCGGCGCATCCGTTCGACATGTCTGGCTGGGAAAAGATCGATGAAGTGCCGTTCGATTTCGAGCGGCGCCGCGTGTCGGTGCTGGCGGCCCATGCCGGCACACGCAGGCTCATCGTCAAAGGGGCGCCAGAGGATGTGCTGCGCCTGTCCGGCCGCTTCGAGGATGCGCAAGGCGGCGAGCAGCTCTTGGACGCCGAAACCCGCAGGACGTTTGCGGCCACGCTGGACGGGCTTGGCGCGCAAGGCTTTCGTGCGCTCGGAATCGCCAGTCGCGCGGTCGATGAAACCCATGCAACGGCTGCCATCGCCGACGAGGCCGATCTGGTGTTCTCCGGATTTGCCGTGTTTCTCGATCCACCAAAGGCAAGCGCCGGCGAGACCATCAGGGCCATGGCTGCGGCCGGCGTGACGGTAAAGGTGCTGACCGGCGACAACGAGTTGGTCAGCCGGCATGTGTTCGCTGAGATCGGCGTGCCCGTGATTGGCGTGCTGACCGGCGAGGCGTTGTCGCATCTGTCCGACGAGGCGCTGATGGGACAGTTGCCCAAGGTGAACCTGTTCTGCCGGGTCAATCCGCAGCAAAAGCATCGGGTTCTGCTGGCACTGAAGCGTCTGGGCCATGTGGTCGGCTTTATGGGCGACGGCATCAACGACGCGCCGGCGCTGCATGCGGCCGATGTCGGCATTTCCGTCGACGGCGCGGCCGATGTCGCCCGCGCGGCGGCTGATCTTATCCTTTTGGAGCATGATCTGTCCGTTGTGGGCGACGCCGTGATGGTCGGGCGGGGCACCGTGCAGAACGTGTCAAAATACGTGCTGATGGGGTCCAGCTCGAATTTCGGCAACATGTTCAGCATGGCAGGCGCCGCGTTGATGCTGCCCTTCCTGCCGATGCTGCCGGTTCAGATCTTGCTCAACAACCTGATCTACAACGTATCAGAAATTGCCATACCGTTCGACCGGGTGGACCCTGAGGATATCGTGGCGCCGGTGACATGGGATGTTCGACTCATCGAGCGCTTCATGCTGGTGTTCGGCCCCGTCAGTTCGATTTTTGACTTCCTGACGTTCTACGCCATGCTCCAGCTGTTTGGCGCCAATGAGGCGTTGTTTCAGACGGGGTGGTTCATTGAATCGATGACCACCCAGACCCTGGTGGTTTTCTGCATTCGCACCCGACGGATGCTGTTTCGCAGCAAGCCGCGTGGCCTGCTGGTGGCCACAACACTTGCTGCGGTTGGCATTGCCGTACTGCTGCCGCTGCTGCCGATCGGTAGATGGTTTGGCTTCGAGCCGCCGCCACCGCTTTACTTTGCATATCTTGTCGGCGCCACGCTGGCCTATCTGACACTGGTCGAGGCTGTGAAGTATTTTTTCTATCGCACCACCCGCAAACGCAGCAACATCACCCACCGTGCTATCGTAGAAATTTGAACACTAATGTTATCTCATTAGTCTTATGGACCTGATGACTTAAACCTGGTTTTGCTTTAAGTAATTTGTTGGCTACCTTTTATCACCAACAGGTATTAATACTGTAGTTTAATACCTGAACCAAAGCAGCAAAATCTGGCAGCCACGCGCACGCCAGGACAGGGGAAGTTGATATGGCCAGTGTGACCGACCAGAAGTCGAGCCAGTTCCAAACATTGGAGGCAGAGACCGTTAAAAATACCCAGGCCGCCATCAATGCGAGCAAGCAGGCCGTGGCTGACGCGACCGCCGAGATCACAGAAACCCTTCGCAAGGCAGACGGCGCCGCCGCTGAGGTGATTTCAATTGGCCGCGGAAATATCGAGGCCTTCACGACGGCGGCGAATATCTGGTCCGTTGGAATGCACGATCTGCAGAAAAAATATTTGGAATCCATGCAGGTGCTGATCGATGAGACGCAGGAACACCTGAAATCGCTGTCGAGTGCAAAGACGGTTAAAGATGCAATCGACATGCACGCCATGATGCTGCGCAACTCAGCCGAAAAGGCAATCACCGGCAACAGCCGCCTGGCCAGTGCGTCGGTCAAGCTGGCGATGGACACGATGGGTCCGATCAACGCATGCGTCGGGGCTGCGGCCAAACGCTTCAACCGCCCGCAAGATGCTGCCTGACCGGGTTAGACCATCGTTGCGGGATCGACCAGACGGTCGAAATCCTCGGCACTGACACTGCCAATCTGGAGCGCGGCCTCACGCAACGTGAGGTCGTGCTTCAGCGCGTGATGGGCGATTGCCGAAGCCTTGTCATAGCCGATCCGGGGGGCCAGCGCCGTCACCAGCATCAGCGAACGGTGCAGGTGTTCAGCAATCCGCCGACGATCCGGCTCGGTTCCCTCGATCATGAAAACGCGAAAGTTCGTCATTCCATCTGACAAGAGCGTGATGGACTGCATGATGTTGGCGATCATCATCGGCTTGTAGACATTCATTTCCAGCATGCCGCCAGCCCCGCCAAAACCGACGGCCACGTCATTGGCCATGACCTGAACGGCAATCATCGTCAGCGCTTCGGCCTGCGTCGGGTTCACCTTGCCAGGCATGATGGAAGAGCCGGGTTCGTTTTCCGGCAGGATGAGTTCGCCAAGCCCTGCACGTGGACCGCTGGCCAGCAGGCGAATATCGTTGGCAATCTTGTAGAGCGACACGGCGAGCGTGCGCAACGTGCCCGACAGGTGCACCAAGGCGTCATGCGCGCCCTGCACCGCGAATTTATTGGCAGCCGAGACGAAGGCCAGCCCCGTGTGAGCCGCGATTTCCCCGCAGGCGGCTTGCGCAAAGCCGGGCGTCGCGTTCAGGCCGGTGCCGACCGCCGTTCCGCCCAAGGCAAGCTGAAGCAATCCGTCCTGGGATGCGCGCAGGCGGGTAATGTTGTCGTCGAGCATACCGGCATATCCGAACCATTCCTGGCCAAGCGTCAGAGGCGTGGCATCCTGCAAATGGGTGCGCCCGATCTTGACGATATCGGCCCAGGCATCGGATTTGGCTGAAATGGCTGCGTGCAGCTGGCCCAGGGCCGGCAGCAAACGCTCCGTCAGGCCGATGGCCGCCGCCATGTACATCGCGGACGGGAAGGTGTCGTTCGATGATTGCGACATATTGACGTGATCGTTCGGATGCACCGGCATCTTGCTGCCAAGCGGTGTTCCGGCAAGCTGGCAGCTGCGGTTCGAAATCACCTCATTGACGTTCATGTTGAACTGGGTGCCGCTGCCGGTCATCCAGACATGCAATGGAAACATCGCGTCGTGCTGGCCCGCCAGAATTTCGTCGCAGCAACGGACGATGAGGGCGTGAGCGGATGCATCGAGCTTGCCGAGCCGGTGATTGGCGATGGCGGCAGCTTTTTTGAGAACGGCGTAGGCACCGATCATCTCACGCGGCATCAGGTCCCGGCCAATGCTGAAATAGAGCAACGAACGTTGGGTCTGCGCGCCCCACAGCCGGTCCGCAGGCACTTCGATGGCGCCCATGCTGTCGGTTTCGATGCGCATATCCATGAGCGTGTTCCTGGTCTGCAAAGGAAGAAAAGCCCAACGCGGGCCCATTGGTTCCCACAGTCGCCTGCATTGACGTGCGCCTCAGGAACGCCAAACTGTGCGCAATATGGCTGCGCACAGCGTTGTGCAAGCGGCCCAATGAGATCGGGATGTCCATGGACCACGCTTCGACCACCAACGAATACACGCACGGCATCGCCGATTTCGTGGCCACTCTTCGCTATGAGGACATTCCTGGCGAGGTCATCGCCCGCATCAAACTGCTCATCCTCGACAGCCTCGGCTGTGCCCTGTACGGCGCGGACCTGCCCTGGAGCCGCATCCTGATGGAAACGCTGGCAGAAGTGGACACCTCACAAGGCTGCACCCTCTGGGGCACCGACCGAAAACTGTCCGCGCCACACGCGGCATTGGTCAACGGCACGCTGGTGCAGAGTTTTGAACTCGATGACGTCCACCGCGTCGGCGTGCTGCATGTGGGTGCCGTCACGCTGCCGGCGCTGCTGGCGGTGGCCGAGATGCGGCCTGGCATCACCGGGCGGGATTTTCTGACCGCCGCGGTGGCCGGCTATGAGATCGGCCCGCGGGTCGGCATGTGCATGGGCCAGGAACATATCGGCCAGGGCTGGCATTCCGGCGCCACGGTGGGCGTGTTCTCGGCCGCAGCCGGTGCCGCCGCCGCCCTGCGGCTGACGCCTGAGCAGACCGTGCATGCGCTCGGCATCGCCGGCACCCAGGCGGCGGGGCTGATGGCGGCGCAGTTCGGCGCCATGGTCAAGCGCATGCATGCTGGCCGGTCGTCGCAAAGCGGCCTTTACGGCGCCCTGTTGGCGGCACGCGGCTTCACCGGCATCATGGATGTGTTCGAGAACGAATACGGCGGCTTCTGCACCACCTTCTCCCGCTCCACCGACCGCTTCAACCGGGCGGAACTCACATCGGGCCTGGGCACGCGGTGGGAGACGCTGCGGATCGCGCTGAAATTCTATTCCTGCGTCGGCAGCAACCACACCACGCTGGATGCCCTGCGCATGATGCAGGCGCGCCACCCGTTCGGCCCTGCCGATGTTGCCAAGATCATCGTCCACGGCTCCCGCGTGACGGTCGATCACGTCGGCTGGCCGTATGCGCCGCAGGGACTGACATCGGCCCAGCTGAACCTCCCCTATTGCGTGGCCACCTTGCTGCTGGAGGGGGACGTGTTCGTCGGCCAGTTCACCGAGGCGATGGTCGCCGACCCTGAGCGGGTCGCCGTCTCGCGGCTGGTGGAAGTGCGCGAGGACCCCGCCATCACCGCGCGCGGCAAGGCGTTTCGCCACATGGTGCGGGTGGAGGTGCTTCTTCAGGACGGCACGCATATGCAGGAGACGGTGGAAGCGCCACGCGGCAGCGAGGACAAGTTCGCCGAACCGGACGTGGTGATCGAGAAGTTCCGCAAACTGGCCAGCAGCCGCATCCCGGCAGCGCAGGTGGAACGCCTGATCGCCACCGTGATGGGCGCCGAGGATATGCAAGACTGCGGCGATCTGGCACGGATGCTGGCAGTATAAAAAATTCGGGAATGAGGAAACACCAATGACCGAAGGCTCTTCGCCCCGCCTCAAGCGCCGCACTGTGCTCGGTGCCGCTGCCGCAGCGACGTTCATCGCGCGCGGTGCCCATGCGGAGGCCAGCCAGATCCGTCTGTCGCACGGTTTCGGCATTCATTATCTGCCGCTGATGGTCATTCGGGATCGCAAGCTGCTGGAGAAACACTCGGCCCGGCTCGGCATCGGAAAGATCGACATCAGCTGGCGCTCGCTGGATGGCGGCAGTTCGATCAATGACGCGATGATCTCGGGTGCGCTGGACATTGCCGGCATCGGCGCGCCCGGCTTCATCACGCTGTGGTCCAAGGCCCGCAACATCCCGGCCGCCGCCGTGATGGGCATCTGCGGCCTGGGCGGCGGCGCGTTATGGCTGAACACCAACAACCCCAACATCAAAACCCTGCGCGACTTCACATCCAAGGACAAGATCGCCGTCCCCGGCATCAAGACCAGCTTCGCCGCCGTGGTGCTGCAGATGGCGGCGGCCAAGGAGTTCGGCATCGAGAACTATGCCCAGCTTGATCCGCTGACGGTGGGCCTGGCGCATCCGGATGCCTTCGCCACGCTGGTGTCCGGCAAGACCGAGATCACCGGCCACGTGGCCTCGCCGCCGTTTTCCAACAAGGAACTGGCCTACCCCAACATTCACCGCGTGTTCACCACGATCGACTTGCTGGGGCCGATCACCATCGACGTCGCCTATGCCCCCAAGCGCTTCACCGATGCCAATCCGCGCATCATGGAAGCGTTCCTGGCGGCGATGGACGAGGCCAACGCGATGATCGCCGCCGACAAGGATGGGGCTGCCGACAGTTTCCTGCGCGTGTCCGAGGTCAACATGCCCAAGACCGAGATCCGCGCCTTGCTGGACGACCCCGAAACCAGCTTCACCACGGCGCCGTCGGGCGTGATGTCCTACGCGCAGTTCCTCGGCAAGACCGGGCAGATCAAGATCGTGCCGTCGGTCTGGACGGATCTGTTCATTTCGCAGATGCACGACCGCAAGGGCAGCTAAAAATGGTGTCGACCTTCAATGCACGCGATGCGGATGTCTATGAGCGCAGCATGGGCCGCTGGAGCCGCAGGCTGGCGCCCGGTTTGATCACCTTTGCCGGCATCGGCGGCGCCACGCGGGTGCTGGATGTCGGCTGCGGCACCGGCAGCCTGGTGTTCGAACTCGCCCGCAACGCCGGCATCCAGCTTCTGGAGGGCATCGACGCGTCGGAGATCTATGTTGCGGCCGCCAAGGCACAGGCGACAGACCCACGGATCACGTTGCAGCACGGCGATGCCTGCGCGATGCCGTTCGCCGATGCCGCGTTCGACGCCGCGTTGAGCCAACTTGTGCTGCAATTCGTGCCAGACCCGGTCGCAGCCCTTGCGGAGATGCGCCGCGTGGTGCGCCCTGGCGGCGTGGTGGCAGCGGCTGTGTGGAACAGCGGCGGCGGCATGCCGCACCAGCGCATGTTCTGGGACACCGCCGCGATGCTGGATGACGCGGCGATGGATCTGCGCGGCAAGACCTTCAGCCGCCCCATGACCCGCGCTGGCGATCTGCGCCATGGCTTCGAGCGGGCCGGGCTGCGGAACGTGGTTGAATCATCCGAGACGATCTGGATGGATTTCGAGGATTTCAACGATTTCTGGAACCCGATTGCCGGGGGCGAGGGCACGCTGGGCAAATACGCCGGCAGCCTGTCAGCCGAGATGGCGGCAAAGCTGGAGCATTACCTGCGGCTGGCCTACGAAAGCGGCCAGCCAGACGGAGCGCGGCACTTCGCCTGCACCGCCTTCGTGTGCAAAGGCATCGTATAAGACACGCTCAGACAGCAGGCGCCCGCGGCTTCTCGCTCCGCAGCCCACTTGCCGCGCAGGAAACGAGGGCACAGCCAACCGCCAGCACCAGTGCGGCAGTGTAGCCGTGAACAGGCAGGAAGCTGAACAGCAACGCCACCATGGCCGTGCCGGTGGTCTGCCCCATCAGCCGGCTGGTTGCCTGCATGCCGCTGGCGCCGCCACTGCGAGCCGCCGGTGCTGACGCAATCATGACGCGGTTGTTCGGCGAATTGAACAGCCCGAACCCGACGCCGCACAGGCTCATCCGCCAGGCGATATCCCACAACGCCGGCTCGTTCGGCAGCAGCGCCAGCGACACGAGACCGCAGGCGAAAACCCTCTGGCCAATCGCGCCCATGCGGGAGGCGGAAAACCGATCGGACAGTTGCCCCGCCACCAGGGCGACCACAATCACCGTCACCGGCCACGGCGTCATCAGCAAGCCGGTGACACCGGGGGTCAGCCCCAGCCGGTTCTGGAAATAGAACGGCAGGCTAACGAACGCCATCGCCTGGGCGGCGAACGAAAACGTCGCCGCCGCCACCGACAATGCAAATACCGGCCGACGCAGCAAATCCATCGGCAACAGCGGATTGGACATCTCCAGCGAACGACGCACCAAGCCCCAGCCGGCCACCACGGCGCCAATGATCTCCAGCCCCGCCACAAGCCGGTTGCCGCCATGGCCGATCTCATCGAGACCGCTGATAAACAACCCGAAGGCGAGCGCGTTGAGTACAGCTCCCAGCACGTCGAACTTGTGACTGGCCAGTGGCGTGCGCGGCAGCGTCCGGCTGCCGGTTATCAGCAGCAAAATGCCGATGGGCACGTTTACCGCGAACAGCCACTGCCAACCCGCGACCGACAAAATAGCCGCGGCCACCGATGGCCCCAGCGCCGATGACGCCGACCCCACCATCACATTGACGCCAAAGCCACGGCCAAGCAGGCGGCGCGGATAGATGAAACGCACCAGCGCCGAATTCACGCTCATGGTGCCGGCGGCGCCGAGGCCCTGGATGATCCGTGCGCTGGTGAGTTCCACCAGATTGTCCGACATCGCGCAGCCCAGCGAGGCCAGGGTGAACACCACCACGCCAACCAGATAAACCCGTTTATAGCCGATGATCTCGCCGAGGGCCGCGAGCGGCAGCAGGGTCATGGTCACGGCCAGCTGATAGGCGTTCACCACCCAGATCGACGAAGCGGGACTGACCGATAATTCCCGCGCGATGGTGGGCAGCGCCAGGTTGGCGATGGCGCCATCCATGATCGCCATCATCAGCCCGATGCCAATCGTGAACGCCGCCCACATGCGCGCCGCACCCACCAGGCCGTCAGCGCCATCGATATCGTTGTCAGCCGTGGAACCAGACACAGTCACATCACCTCATACCGCATTGCAGCATGATCATGCTGATGCACACAAGGCAATGATCGATCGGCCGCCCTGGATTGACCCAGGTCAATGCGGCCGGTTCTGAGGGTCACCAAGGTGGAACGATGAAAACCTCCGCATTGATCGCCCGCTACGATGGCCGCGTGCCCTGCTACACCAGCTATCCCACCGCCCCGCATTTCAGCGCCGCCGTCAGTGCCGGCAGGTATGCCGAATGGCTCGGCACATTGCCGGATGACGCGCCGACCTCCCTTTACCTGCATGTGCCGTTCTGTGACCGGCTGTGTTTGTATTGCGCCTGCAACACCAGCGTCGTGCGTCAGGAGAAGCCCAAACGGGCCTATGCGGCGATGCTGGAGCAGGAAATTCGCCGCGTTGCCAGCGCCGTCGGGCGTCGGGCCGAAGTGGGGCACATCCATTGGGGCGGCGGCACCCCCACCACCCTGCCCGCCGATTGCCTCACCAACATCATGTCCCTGATCCGCCGCGAATTCCTGGTGCGCGACGATGCCGAAGTGGCGATCGAGATCGACCCCACCGCCCTGCCGCCAGACCGGCTCGCAGCCCTGGGGGCCATGGGCATCAACCGCGTCAGCCTCGGCGTGCAGGATTTCGATCCTGCCGTGCAGGCCGCCATCGGCCGCCACCAATCCTATGAGACCACCGCCGCCTGCGCCCAATCCCTGCGTACGATGGGCATCGACGCGCTCAATCTCGATCTCATCTACGGCTTGCCGCACCAGACCGAGGCGAGCGTGGCGCGCACCGTGCAGCAGGCGTTGGGCCTGAATGCCGGCCGCATCGCGGTGTTCGGCTATGCGCATGTGCCATGGATGAAACGCCATCAGGCGCTGATCCCCGAAGCCGCGTTGCCTGGCCCTGAAGACCGCTATGCGCAGCGCCAGGAGATCGAGCACGTGCTGAAGACCCAGGGCGGCTACCGGCCAGTGGGGCTCGATCACTACGCCCGCCCCACCGACGCCCTGGCCCAGGCGGCCGAAAGCGGCCATCTGCGGCGCAACTTCCAGGGCTACACCACCGATGTGGCGCCCGTTCTGATCGGCTTCGGCGCCAGCGCCATCGGCAGTCTGCCGCAAGGCTATGTGCAGAACGCCACGGCGAGTGTTGACTACACCAGGGCCCTGCAGTCAGGCGGCCTCGCCACCGCGCGCGGCGTGGCGCTGACGGCGGATGACCGGCTGCGACGGGATCTGATCGAGCGCATCATGTGCGACATGCAGGTGGATATCTCAGCCATGGCCCGGCTGCACGCGGCCGATGATGTCCCTCTTCTTACGGCCGCCGAGGGCCTTGCACGGTTCTGTGACGACGGATTGGTGCGCCGAGACGGGGCGCGCATCGAGGTGACCGAGGCCGGACGCCCCTTCGTGCGCAACGTGGCGGCGTTGTTCGACGCGTATCTGCCCCAGCAGGATGCCACACCTCGCCACGCCCAGGCAGTCTGACTGCCCGGGCGTGATGAGGCTCGCGCCTCAGGCGTTGGCGGCGGCGAAGGCCCGGGACAGAACGTCCTGCGCCTCTTGCTGGATGGTCTGTAAATGCGCAGCACTGCGGAAGCTCTCGGCGTAGATCTTGTAGACATTCTCCGTGCCCGACGGCCGGGCGGCATACCACCCATGGGTGGTGGAGACCTTGATGCCGCCAATGGCAGCCTTGTTGCCGGGGGCTTCGGTGACAACACTCACCACCGGATCTCCGGCAAGTTCGGTGGCATTGAGCTGCGCGGGGGAAAGCTTCTTCAGCACATCCTTCTGTGCCGGCGACGCGGGGGCGTCGATCCGCTCGTAATAGGACACGCCCTGCTCGGCGGTGATGCGGTCATAGAGTTCGCTCGGGTCACGCCCGGTGCGGGCGGTCATCTCGGCGGCGAGAAGACCCGGGATCAGCCCGTCCTTGTCAGTGGTCCAGACCGTGCCGTCCATGCGCAGGAAGGTGGCGCCGGCGCTTTCCTCACCAACAAAGCCAAGGCTGCCATCCATCAAGCCGTCGACGAACCATTTGAAGCCAACGGGCACCTCCATCACCGGCCGCCCAGCGGCAGCGGCCACGCGGTCGATCATGGAACTGCTGACGATGGTCTTGCCAATGCCGGTCTGCGCACCCCAACCGGGACGATGGGCGAACAGATAGCTGATCGACGTCGCCAGATACGGGTTCGGCGCCAGCAGGCCGCTGGACTTGCAGACAATGCCATGTCGGTCGGCATCGGTGTCGTTGGCGAAGGAAATATCGAACCGCTCCCGCATCGCCACCAATGACGCCATGGCGTGGGGCGAGGAGCAATCCATGCGGATCTTGCCGTCCCAATCCACCGTCATGAAGCGGAAGGTCTGGTCCACCGCATCGTTGACCACGGTGGCGTCGATTCCGTAGCGCGCGATGACATGCGGCCAGTAATACACCGCAGCCCCGCCCAGCGGGTCGATGCCGATCCGAATGCCGGCGGCACGGATGGCGTCCATGTCCACCACAGTCCCCAGATCAGCGACATAGGGCGTGATGTAGTCATACGCATGTATGCAACTGGCCTTCAGCGCCCGTGCGAACGGCATCCGCAACACGCCGACAAGGCCAGCGGCCAGAAATTCATTGGCTCTACGCTCGATCCAGTTGGTCACGTCCGTGCCGGCAGGGCCGCCATTGGGCGGATTATATTTAAAGCCGCCATCCTCGGGCGGATTGTGCGAGGGCGTGATGACAACGCCGTCCGCAAGACCCTCGGTGCGACCGCGGTTATAGGCCAGGATGGCGTGTGAGATGACAGGTGTGGGCGTGTAGCCCAAATCCGCATCGCGCATCGTCTCCACGCCGTTGGCGGCGAACACCTCGATGGCCGACGCGAAGGCCGGCTCGGACAAGGCATGCGTGTCCATGCCGATGAACAGCGGCCCGGTGATGCCCTGGGCCTTGCGATACAGGCAGATGGCCTGGCTGATAGCCAGGATATGCGCCTCGTTGAAGGCGGTGTCCAAGGCCGAGCCGCGATGGCCGGAGGTGCCGAAGGCGACACGCTGGGCGGGAATGACGGCATCGGGCACATTGGCGAAATAGGCCGTTACCAGCCTGGGCACGTTGGTCAACATGGTGGGCGGCACAAGCTTTCCAGCCAGCGGATTGAGCTTTGCGGACATGGTGGGTCTCCTCTTGGCGGCTCATATTATCTGTTCGTGAAAACGTTCCGCCGTCAATCGGGGCCGATGTCACGGTCCTGGCTCCTAGCGCGAAACCTTGCAGTCCGCATCATGGCGTCTTCATGTCGGACGCGTGGATGCGTATGCCACGCGTCCGACATGCCGTTACGCAAAGCGGGCATCCAACGCCCACGATCCGGCGCCTCGCGCATCCCGCAACAACGGGCGACGCCCACATTACTCGCACGTTCTTGACAGCCGATTGATCCTCCTGAAATCGTTGCTTAGAGTGACAATCTCACCTCTACCGAAGCGGGTCGGCCTTGCAGACCACAATAGATCATTGACGATGTTCTGCTTCATAGTTATGCAAGTGGCTGCAAACCCTTTTCATGCGTGATCCAGCAGTCCGAATTTACGGGCTATCCGGGATCACCCGGATAAGATCGCTCATTTATCGACCGCATGACAGAACATGCGCGCCATCACAAACCAACGGACGCATGATGACACTGACATTGAGAGCATCGTCTTCAACGGATGCCTCTGAAACTGCCGATACGGAACGGGCCGTGCGGCGTGCACTTGGGCTGGACAACGCGGTGCCAGCGCAAAAATCGCGCCAGCAAACCAACCGTGCCGAGCAATACTCGCCGGAGCAGCAGAAGCGCCGCTTTGCCCGTGCGGGCGACGTTCCGGTTGTTGTGGTCAACGGGCGGACCCAGGCCGATGCCGCCGGAAGCACTGTTCCCACGAATCGGCTCAGGATTGCCGAGCAGGCCCTGAACGCAGAGCGGGACGCTCGAAAACGGGCAGAACGAAATCTGCACGAAGCGCAGGTGATCATTCACGATCTCAAGACCAAAATTGGCCACGCCGCCGTCGAACGCGACGAGGCGATCGGCGTGGCGCGCACTGTGCGTCTGGACCAGACGCGGCTGGAAGCAGCGCTTCTGGTGGAACGCGAGAGCCGCGCGATGGCGGAGTCGAAGCTGTCAGAGGCTATTTCGGGGCGCTTGGCTACGGAACAGCAGTTGCGCGATTTGAAGTCTGCATTGCTGCGCGATGTGGCAAAACCCGAGATAAAAACCGCTCCGGTGCCGATTGCCGTGGTGGCAGCACCCATCAAAGCAAAGTCAGTCAAAAAAGTGACAAAGAAAGTTGCGGCCGCCCCTAAGTCCAAGCTGATCAAATGGTGGATAAAACCCAAAACCGCATGAAAGTTCGTTTGCCTTCGTGCAGGTGATAAACCGACTTGTATGTATCGGGCATGTTTTTAAAAGCTTTCGTTGATTTAGTGCCTCTTTCGTTATCTCAAGATAGATAGAGATAACGAAAGAGGCACCACAGATTCTTGCACAATCTGGGCGATCACACTTCACAGGCCATCGGTTACAGCACCGACGGCCTGTGAAGCATCAGGTTTGCAGCGGTCCAACACGACTCAAATGCATCAGCAAGTCCGACGTGTGTTGCGGCTCAATCGGCTTGAAGTCGTTCCGCCGGGCGTGCCTCACGGCCAATAACCCGGTCGAAATAGTCGATCGTCCGTGCCAGGCCACTTTCCAGACCCACTTTTGGCTGCCAGCCGAGCCACTCTGTAGCGCGTGAGATGTCCGGGCAACGTTGCACCGGGTCGTCGGCCGGCAAGGGACGGCTGATCAGTTTCGAGCGCGAATTGGTCAACGCGATGATCATTTCGGCCAGTTCGAGGATGGTCATCTCCACTGGATTCCCAAGATTGACAGGGCCCAGAACACCATCGGACGTGTCCATCATGCTGACAAAACCATTGATCAGGTCGTCCACGTAACAGAACGCACGCGTCTGGCTGCCCGCACCATAGATCGTGATATCTTCATTTTTCAGCGCCTGGACGATGAAGTTCGACACAACACGACCGTCATTGGGATGCATCCGCGGACCGTAGGTGTTGAAGATCCGCACCACTTTGATGCGAACACGGTGCTGGCGCGCATAGTCGAAGAACAATGTCTCCGCACAACGCTTGCCTTCGTCATAGCACGCGCGAGGACCTGTGAGGTTGACGTTGCCACGATATTCCTCAGTTTGAGGATGAACCGACGGATCGCCGTAAACCTCGGAAGTGGATGCCTGGAACACCTTGGCCTTCACTCGCTTGGCAAGACCAAGAACATTGATGGCGCCCATCACGCTGGTTTTGGTCGTCTGCACAGGATCGAACTGATAGTGAATCGGCGAAGCTGGGCAGGCAAGATTATAGATCTCGTCAACTTCGACGTAGAGCGGAAACGTGATGTCGTGGCGCATCGCCTCGAAGCGCTTGTTGCCGAGAAGATGCGCGATGTTTTCCTTCCTA
Source organism: Acetobacteraceae bacterium (assembly GCA_040399685.1). Taxonomy (GTDB): domain Bacteria; phylum Pseudomonadota; class Alphaproteobacteria; order Acetobacterales; family Acetobacteraceae; genus CAIQQQ01. The sequence continues at coordinate 149,545 of JBBART010000008.1, read as the reverse complement.
CCTGTAAAGTAGTTGTCAACCGAAAGTACGTCGTTCCCCTCGGCCAGCAACCGTTCGCAAAGATGCGAACCCAGGAAACCCGCCCCACCCGTCACCATAATCCGTTTGCGACTATCGCTCATCGATCTTTCCTAAAAATAAATATGCACACGACTGCACAGCAGCGCTGGTAAATCAGTCTCCAGGCAAGTGCTTCTGGGCCATCTTTGAACTGCCATCCCCGTCGAGGATGTTGTTTTGACCAAGCGCCCAGATGGCCGCCTGCGTGCGGTTTGACACGCAGAGCTTGCGCAAAAGGCTTTTGATATGGACCTTGACCGTGGTCTCGGCGATTCCAAGTTCGCGAGCGATTGCTTTGTTGGAATTCCCGCGCGCCAGACAGCGCAAAATCTCCCACTCACGCTCGGACGGGACGCTTGAGCGATGCGGCATTCCCGAATTCGGCCGTGTGTTGGTCCACACCAGGTTCATCGGCGTGGACTGCTGGCCAGCCATATGTGTTCGCTCTTCCAGGCGAATAACCTGGGACTGCAACGCGGCAGACTGGGCCTGCGATACGAGAGATACCTGCTGCGGCGGCGATTGTATGGACGGCAAGATGCCCTCATTCCCATCGCCATCGCCATCGCCATCGACCGCACCGTCAGACGAGATTTCAGGGAAAAGCTTCTGGCCGTGCAGAACAAGTTGCAGGGAATCGCTCAAAAGCCTGCTCGACAGCTTCGGCGACAGCAACGCGTCCGCACCGGCGTGAATAACGGCCATCACCTCTGCGTCAGACGCGGCATCACCCAACATCACGAGCCTGGCGCCTTCAAACTTCGCCCGTGCATCGCGGACTTGGTCTATCGCCCCTGAGAAATACTCCGATGATCCAACCAATATGAGGACGACGTTTGGTGACAACGCACCATGACCGTCCGCCAACGCCTGACCGAGATCATCACCCTCTCCAATCAAAACAAGATCAAGTCGCCGGAGAGTCTGCTTGAGACCCTGGCGAAAGACCCAATTTGAGCCTACAACAACAATATGGCCGCATGACATAGCGTGCCTCCACGATATTTACTATAAACAACACACATATCGCACTGGCTCCGAAGCCAAACCAGCTACATTTTATTATATTTTTTGTTTATGACACCACAATAACACGCGCAAAATATAAATCACAAACAATCAAAAGCATATTTTGTTTCGTTATCAAAAAACAAGAAATTTTTCTTATACCTCTCGATAATATTATCCATACTAATGCAGCCAACAAAATTACAGCTTAACTGACATTTATTTGTAAATTACCCTAATTAGGCGACCAACCTCAAAAGAGAAAATATTTCGTTGGTCAGGTTTATATTTTCATTGATTATAGCTTTTTCACTTACTTTTTTTATTCAAAAACATTATTATTTGAAATAAAATAATGTTTTTAACAAAATATAGAATATTTTTATTTTATAATATTTAAAATTTTTGGTTATTATAAAATATTTTTAATTTAAACGTTTATGTGAATACGATATTTAAATCCGATTACAACTACAAATTTTTAATATGTTTAGTTTCCCACAGAATATTTTGATAGCACAAGAACGTCTGCACGCCCTCCCCCTGATGATATGTTGTGGCTTATGACCAATAGTCGAAGATAAACGCTCATAACGAAAGGCATGGACACGATGAGCGACACAGGTTTGGCCGCACCTGAGGTCGATCTCCCATCCACGCAAGCAGTCGGCGTGCATGTTGCATCACTGGACGGCCTGCGCGGCGTGGCCGTCTTGATGGTGCTGGTGTTTCACATGTGCGTCAGTCTTGGCGATATCGGCGTCACCGCCATCCGCTTTCTGCCTTACCGGTTTTTGTGGGCCGGCGTTGACCTGTTTTTTGTCCTGTCGGGCTTTCTCATCACCGGAATATTGCTCGACACCAAGACCAGGCCATCATTTTTCCGCAATTTTTATGCACGCCGCTTTCTCCGCATCTGCCCGCTTTATTACGCTGCCATCGTCGTGGTGGCTGTGCTGGGCCAAATCGTCGCTGGTCATGATTTCTGGAACCCGGCCGACGGGCTGTTCGCGCCCACAAGCTTGTTCTGGCCGATCATCTATCTCGGAAATCTGGCGCCTGCCTTGCAGGGCCCATCGCTGAACGGCATTGGCGCACTCACCCATTATTGGTCGCTGGCCGTGGAGGAGCACTTCTATCTTTTTTGGCCACTGGTCGTCTGGGCCTGCTCGCGCCGCTCGGTTGCGATCATCGCGGGCCTTTCGATTATCGGCTCCATTCTGCTGCGAGTGGCCTTTTTGAGGGCCGGTGCGGATCTGATGCCCTCCATGGGGCTGACGCCGCTGCGTCTGGATGGACTGGCGATCGGCGCGATCGTCAGCCTCTACGTGCATTCGGCGCCACCACAAGCGGCAATGGCGCGTACAGCCTGGACCGTACTCCTGACAGCCGGCGCCATGCTGGTCGGGATTGTGATCTGGCGTCGCTCGATCTGGCACCTCGATCCGGTGATGTGGACCGTGAGCTACACGCTGGTGTCAGCTGCCGGCGGCGCCCTCATTCTCATTGCACGGATGCCGGGTCGGATGACCTCAACGCTGTCCTGCGGCCTTCTGCGCTGGTTCGGCAAATACAGCTTCGGCCTCTATGTGTGGCATCCCATCATTTTGCTGATGCTGCTGAACTCGCGCATGGCGCTGGTGAAGCCGGGCGACGGGGTCGGTGCGATCGCTGCGGCAGCCAGCGTCACGGCTGCAACCATCTTGATCGCGGGATGGATGAGCTATCACGGGTTTGAAAAACACTTCCTCGCCTTCAAGCGCTTTTTCCCTTCGGGAAGCGCAGCGGCCCCGGCGGCGCCTCGCGTCAACGTCCCAGAACAGCCGAAGCCATGGCGCCAGCCCCCTCCCGCAACCGCGTGAAGGGGCTGGCTTTCCTCGCTCATGCGGTGGGCGGGCCGAACATGCTGTGGCTGAGATCGCCGGTATAGTTCAGCAGAGTCAGCCGCAGGCCCGGCACGAACGACGAGAGATCCACCACCGTCTGGCCACCAGACTGCGTGACGTGCCCCGTCAGGCTGGCCAGGCTGTTCAATCCCGGAACAGCGTCCCAGACGAGATAATCGCCCTGTCCCGGCGTGAAGTCCGCGATGGTGCTCTGCCCTGCAACCGGGCCGATCACGAATTCATCGGCCCCTGCCCCACCCGTGAGCACGTCGTTGCCGCCGCCGCCTTCCAGGATGTCGTTGCCGGCACCGCCCGTGATGAAGTTCGCCCGCGTGTCGCCGATAAGAAGGTCGTTGCCACTGCCGCCGACAAGGCTTGCAACCGACGACGAGATGGGCGTCGCGGTGCCCCCCGGCGTGCCGGCCACCACCGGCTGCTGCGCCTGCATGGCATTGTAGAAATCCTGGGCGATCTTGCTGTAGCCGCTGGGGCCGGGATGCACGCCGTCCGATGAGATGTCGGCCGAGGTGACATTGCCGGTATCGACCAGCGTGACGTTGATCCCGCCGGCGATCGCGCTCTGCACGGCCGTCTTGATGGCCGAGTTCGCCGAAGCGACCCTCGCGGCACTGGTCGCGGTGGCTGCCACGGGCGTGATCGTGGCGACGTAGATATGGGTCGACGGGCTGGTGCTGCCGATGGTGGACAACATGCCGGCGATGTTGTTGGCCACCGAAGCGGGGGTGTAACCCTGCTTGAGGTCGTTGATCCCCGCCATCAGCAAGACGGCGCTGGGATGTTGGGTTGCCAGCAATCCCGGCAGGCGTGCGGCGATCTGGTCCGTGCGTTCGCCCGGATAGGCGCCGTTCGCCGGGTCCAGCAGCGTGGGCGGCCCGAAGCTTTGATCGCCCACGAAGTTGATCTTGCTGTTGTTGGCCAGAAAATCAGACCAAAGCGTGCCGCGATATCCCTCCGAGGTGAAGCTCTGGTTCAGCGCGTCCTGCGCGCCCCAGCCATAGGTGATCGAATCCCCCAGCGGCAGGGCCGTTGCGATGTTGGACCACTGGCCAGTGGCCAGATTGGCAACCACGCCTTGCATGGCGGATTGAAAGTTCAGCGCGCCCCCCGCCTTGCCCACATCGCTGCCGGTCACGCTGACCGCCAGCACGGACCCGATGGGGGCGGCGCTCGTGACCGGGGTGGCCACGGTGGCTGCGGTGCCGGTTGTGGGCACATACGACGTCAACGTCGTGCCAGCGTTCAACTGTGCACCCCAGAACTCGAACGTGCCGCCGGCCTGATTGGCCCCCAGTGACAGCGCGAAGGCAGACTTCGCACTCCCGTCTCCGATGAAGCTGAACGTGAAATGTTGCCATGCTGACGTTGCGGCGGCGGTCTGCGCGTAGGTCACGCCAGAGGCCGTCTCGTCGTAATTGAACGTGAAGGCCCCGCTGCCGCTGACCAGCTTGACCCACACGCCGAACGTGTAGGGGCCGGGGAACGGCGCCGCATAGAGGATGCCGGAATTCTGCACGGTCAGCGCGATCCGGTCGGCGGTTTTGGCCGTCCCGGTGGGCCCCGTATCCACATTCGCCGTGATCACCGGCAACGCCCCGGCTGAATAGCGGGTCCAGGGCGCCGCGTCGAAGGCCTCGGACTGCGTGATCAGGTTCTGGCTGTACTGGTTGGTGACCTGGGTGTGAACCAGCCCGTCAGATGTTGTGTAGCTGAAGCTGTCGGTGGCGATCTGGCCGCCGACCAGCGCCTGAACACCAGGTTGCGTGCTGGCGAGCGTGTAGGTGTATTGCCCGTTCGCCTGGATCAACAGGCTGCCATAGGCGCCGGCAACGGTGGCGCCGCTGCCCACCGCCGCACCGTTGACAGCGGTCACGCTGAGGGCCAGGCCGTTCGTATCGGTGTCGTTGGACAACAGGTTGCCGGATGCGACAATCGTGCCGCCCACCGCAACCGAGGCAGCGTCCGGCACCGCCACCGGGGTTGTTCCTGCGACGGACACGGTCAGCGCCGCCCCCATCGGTACCACCACCGACGTCGTGGTGTTCACCGCAGCGCCCGTTGTGGCCACGTAGGCGCCCGCCGTGCTGCCGCTGTTAAGCTGCGCACCCCAGAGTTCCAGAACCGTGTCGCCCGATTGCAACGCGCTGTGCAGCAGGGCGACGTTGGAATTGGCATTGCCGTCGCCGGTGAAGGTCCAGCTCAGCCGTTGCCACTCACTGGTGGCCACGGCCGCCTGAAAACGGCTCGTGTTGGTCGATGCAGTAAACGAGCCAAAGCTAAAATTCGGGTTGCCGCTGACAAGGCGAACCCAGACACTGAACGTGTTTTGACCGGAGACGTTCGTGGTCGTGTAGATGCCGGCGGATGGTCCCAGCAGATTGATCTGGTCCGCGGTGCTGGCCCCGCTGGCGGGACCAGCACCGACATTGGGCGTGACGACGGTGAGGAACACACCTGTCGCGGTGAACACGTTCCAGGCCGAGGAATTGAACGCCTCGGACTGGGTGATGAAATTCTGCCTGACCTGCGTGGTGGTCTGGGTCGACGTCACCCCGTCCGTCATTGTGTAGGTGAACACATCTGGCACCACCTGGCCGTTGGCCAGCGCACGCACATTCGCCTGCCCGTTGGCCAGGGTGTAGGTGTATTGGCCGTTGGGCTGGATCACCAGCGTGCCATAGGTGCCGGCAATGGTGGTGGCGCCGCTGATTGTAGTCCCGTTCACGGACAGCACGGACAAGGTTCGGCCGGCAACGACGGTGTCATTGCTCAGCACGTTTCCGGTCGTCACCTGGGTGGTGCTGTCCTCGGTCACACGGACCGTGTCGGCGACGGCGAGCGTCGGGCCGTTGGACGGAGTGCCGCCGGTGGTGCCGGTGGCCCCAGTGACGCTGACGGTTAGGACCGAACCGAGCACGGCGGGGGACGTGCCGCCGGTGCCGGTGGTGGTGACTGCGCTGCCAGAGGTGGGCACATAGGCCTGTGCGGTGGCGCCGGCATTAAGCTGGGCGCCCCAGAACTCATAGGTGCCGGCGGCCGTCTGGGCCTGCCCGAGCATGAGCCCGAAGGCAGAGGCGGCATTGCCGTCCCCGTTGAACACCCAGCTCAGGCGCTGCCACGCGCTGGTGGCAACCGCATTCTGCTCGGCGATGGCGTTGGCCTGGCCGCTGTAGTAGCCGAAGGTGAAATTCGCACTTCCGCTGATTAGCCGCACCCAGACGCTGAAGGTATATTGGCCGCTGACCGGCGTCTGGATATAAATCCCGGACTCAGGGGCGGAGATGGTCACCTTGTCGGCTGTGGCGGTCCCGCCATTCGGGCCGGGATCCGCGTTGGCCACAATCGTGGGGCTGACGCCAAACGGCGTCCAGGGCGCGGAATCGAACGCCTCGGATTGTGGAACCAGGTTCTGGGTCGTCTGGGTGGCGGCCGTGAGGTAGCTCTGCCCGTCCGACAACACGTAGTTGAACGGGTCCTGCACCACCTGGCCGGTCGCCAGCGCCACCACGTTCGTCTGTGTGTTGGCCAGCGTGTACGTATATTGACCGTTCGCCTGGATAACCAGCGTGCCATATGTGCCCACAATGGTGGTGGTGCCGCTCACGGCAACGCCGTTCACCGAAGCGACGGTCAGGGTCTTGCCGGGCCCGTCCGTATCATTGGCGAGCACGTTGCCGGCGGCCGTGATCTGCCCGCCCTCCACGACAGATGCGGTGTCAGCTTTGCCCACCGGCGTGTTGCCGGTCACGGTGATGGTCAGGGCCGAGGACAGCACCACATTGCCAGAGGTGCTAACGCTGCTGGTAACAGGCGTGCCGGTGGTGGGCACATAGGTCTGGGCGGTGGCGCCAGCGTTCAGTTGCGCGCCCCAGAACTCGAACGTGCCGCTGGCCGATTGCAACGTGCTGTGCATGAGCGAGACGCAGGAAGCGCTGTTGGCGTCGCCGGTGAACGTGAACGTCACGCGCTGCCAGGCGCTTGTTGCCAGAACCGATTGCTGCGCCACACTGCCGGTGCTGCCGACATAGTAACCCAGGCTGAAATTACCGTCCCCGCTGATCAGCCGCACCCAGACGCTGAAGGTGCTGACGCCGCTGATGGCTGTTTTGAAATAAAGACCAGAGAACGGATTGGTCAGCGTCACCTTGTCGGCCGTGCTGGCGCCGCCGTTGGGGCCCGGATCAGCGTTGGCCACCACCACCGGCGCCGTGCCAAACGCGACCCAGCTTGGATCGGAGAAGGCTTCGGACTGATAGATGAGGTTCTGCACCGCCTGCACGGTCGTCTGGGTGTACGTCGTCCCATCCGTGACGATATAGGTGAACTGGTCGGGCAAGGCCTGCCCGTTCTGCAACGAGCGCACCTTCGTGCTGCTGTTGTTCAGCGTATAGACATAGGACCCGTCTGGCTGGATCACCAACGTGCCATAGATGCCCACAATGGTGGTCGATCCGACAATGGCGATGCCGTTGACGGACACAAGGCTGAGCGTTCTGCCATTGTTGTCGGTGTCATTGGGCAGAATGTTGCCGGTGGCAACCAGAGTGCCGTCCTCGTTGACGGCCCCGGTATCTGGCGCGATGGTCGGCAGGCTGGTACTACCGCTCATGACACGTCCTCCATGTCATATTGAATGAAATCGCTGGTAATAGACCCCGAGACTTGACGACGTGTCATGGTCATTACTCCTTTGTATCAATATCTCTTCCCCTTATGTTGGACAGATGCTTCTCCAAATCGTAGGGTTTTTCAGAGGTATGCTCCTTGCTTTACGGCCAGAAACGCCCGATTTGACGCAGTTGTGCACTGCGCCCGCAGATGATCGCGGATGCGCCTTTCATGCGTTCAAGGTTGCTTTACCGGAGGCTCGCCAACGGAGATCGGGTCAGGCGAAACGGCTTCCGCCATCCCATGCGTCTCCTGGCCGTGCTGGCGAAAGGCCGCGAAATCGATCACCATCTGCCCCCAGACAAACCAGGGCCTGGCATTGGATGGGGTGCGATAGACATTTCGATCAAAGCTGTTCCCGCCGTTCTGGATGATTCCATAATTCACGGCAGGTTTGCCTGCATCCGACGCCCCACCAGACACGCCATTGCCGAGGAAGGTCACGCGATTGTCCAGCACGCGGTCATTGCGAGTACCGTAGTAGCCGCCTTTGGCCATCTTGCGGTTCTGGTCGATCAGCATGATCGCCTTGCCATAGGGCCGCACGGTCAGCACGTTTCCGGTCACGCTTACATTGTCAGATGCCGCGACCTGGATTTCCGCACCCCAGAACCACGACAGGCCGGCCTGGCCATTTTCCGTCAGGACGTTGTCGCGGATGACAGCATCGGATGAGATTTCATAGAAAATGCCGGCCGAGGCGTTGAACGACACAGTGTTCTTTTCGATCAGGACGCTCCGGCAATTCTCATCGCACCACAGGCCCGGCCCGGTGTTGTGGTGCACATCGTTGCCCCTGAACACCACGTTGCGGCTTTCGGCCACCTTGATGCCGCCGCCTTCCCATTCATCGTCGAACCCGTTGGTGTTGTTTGCCCAAACCTTGTTGCCACTGATGAGAACGTTCGCAGCGCCGCCCACCCCGATACCCAACTGGCCGTTATGATGGACATCGCAGTCCAGGATCACCCCGTCGTTGCCGACCACCAGGCCAACACCGTTGTTCAACCGGGCTTCGACATGACTGATCTGCCAACCTTTGCCGCCTGGCCAGATGGCGCCCTCCTGCGCGGCGTTTGCATATTTCTCGATGACAAGACCCTCGATCGCCACGTCTTCGGCGGATCCGGAGAATGCCTGACGCGTGACAGCCCACTCGACCACGTGCCCTGAGGGGTCCGTGGTCAGCACCAATCTGCGGCTGGCACGGTCGAAATAGAATTGGTCGGCCCGCAGGCCGATCGGTCCCGAGGCCTGCTGCAAGGCGCGGCCATCGATGAACAACCCAGCCGGATGGGAGCACATGCCCCGGTCACGGGCGCAGACCCCGTATTCCCGTGACATCGGCGCGTCGACAAACATCACCCAGTCATTGCCGTCGCGCCTGAAACCCGCCAGCAGGCGGGCGCCGCTCAGAACACTGCCAAACTGGCCATAGAACCGCTGGCCACGCTTGGGCACGACCGATTGCAGCCGATGAATGCCAGCCGCCACGCAAAAGCTCGATGCCGGCGCTGCCTTTTGCACTGCGGCTTGGATAGATTGGCCGACCGGAACCATGATGGCGCCGAACGGGCAGTCCGCCGCGGCCGACGGGACAGGCCACCCACCCCAGCCCAACGCCGCCACGAGCACCGCCAGCCTGAACAGGCGCTTCATGGCCTGCCCGCCACGGCCAGTCCAGGCATGACGCCGACCGAGGCTGATCTCTGACGCAGCCGAAATCGGTCGCAAGCGCCCACATATGCGCCATAGACCATCGATGCGGAAATGCCGAGGCCGAACAACGACCAGAACCAGACGCCCATCATCGGCCCTTCCAGGGCCACATCGAAGGAGGCATCGATCAGGATCGCCATCAGATAGCAGGCGATCCACACGAACAGGCCATGCCATGCCGTATCACCTCGCCGGGAGGCGCGGAGCATGTCGCGCAGCAACATCGCAAACCAGGCCCCGCATGTTCCGGCCCAGAGCACCAAACCGGGCACGCCCATGCGCGCCAGGATCGTCATATGGGCATTGTGCGGACTTCGCAGCACCGGGCCGCCGTTCTCCTCACCGACGACAAATCCATCTGACACGGCAAGGCTCTGGCCGAACCCCTTGCCGGTCCAAAAGTAATCACCGTGCAGCGTATAGCCCTCAATGGCCTGCCACCAGCCAAGCCGCCACGCCTTGGTGTTGTCAAGGTTGGCCCGCTTGCTGTTCCCAACCAGGCTTCCGAGATTGTCGACCATCTGCCGCGGCCCCATGCTCCGCCCGCCTTCAAGCGGAATATCAAGATCCACGACATAGGCCAGTCCGAATGCAAAGGCCGCCGCCAGTATCATGGGGGCGAACCGGCCGATCTTTCCCAGCAGAACCGTCGCGGCCATGACAGGCAGCACGCATGCCAGCATGGCGCCGCGACTGGGGGAGATGGCACCAACTCCCAACAGGACCATCACATTCCAAAAAACGCTCGTGCGGCGAAGCCCTGCCATCGTAAAGATGATGATGCCGGCGAGATGCACCGCCACCTCGCCCGGCCGGATTGAAATATAGGACAGCACAGCCGTTACCGTGGGGCGTGATCCGCCAAACTGGCTGAGCAGATAGACCAGAACAGCGATTACCACCCCGAACAGGCCGGCAAACCGGCCATAGGCGGAAACCACCCACGCAAGCCGCTCCGGCCGTTCGACCATGAGCGTGATGACAATCAGCGCAAACAGGCCGTATCCAACAATCACAGCATCGCGCAGCGCATCAAATCCATAGTCAACGACGCCTGGTGCGGCACGAAAAGCGGTCCAAAAGAACAAGGCCGCCAGCAGGACGCTGGGGCCAGTGGCCAGCAAGGAAACCCAGTTCGGGGAGGCGAAGACAACGCACAGGCCCACACACAGCACAATCTCGCCAACGAAAAGCGGCGCGACGCCCACGGACGCAAGACCCTTGCCCATGAGGGCATATCCCCCAAGCAGCAGGCACAGCATGGCCAGATAGCGGTCTTGAAAACGCCCCACGCGACACCTTTCCAATCAACGGGCGCCCTTGGAACTGAGCACAGCCGGAATTGTGACCAACGCGATGTACAAATCGAACCAAAGGGACCAATTGCGGATATAAAACGTGTCCAGCATCTGTTGTTGGCGAAGATCCGCGTCACTGCGCTCGGACACCTGCCATAGCCCCGTGAGTCCAGGCCTGACGCTGCATCGCAGCGCCTGAAACTCGGGATCGAACATTTCCAGGTGATAGGCAGGAAATGGCCGCGGACCCACCAGGCTCATATCTCCACGCGCCACATTCCAAAGTTGCGGAAGTTCATCGAGGCTTGTCTTGCGAATGAAGTTGCCGATCACTGGCAGAATGCGTGGGTCGTTGGACAGCTTGAAGCAACGCGCCCACTCGGCCTGGGCCACCGGATCGCTCACCAAAACATCTTTCAGCCTGACCTCGGCATCCAGATGCATACTGCGCAGCTTGAGCATATCCAGCGGCTTGCCGTTCCACCCCACCCGCCGCTGGGTATAGAATGCCGGCCCCGGGCTGACGATACGAATGGCCAACGCAAGAAAGCCGACGATCGGAGCACTGACAACCAGCAACGGCACGGACACGCAGATGTCGAGAACCCGCTTTGCCCAAAGGTTCAGCGGCGCCTGCAAAGGATTGTAGAATTCGAGCGCCGTCCCGCGACCAACATGACAGGAGCGCAGCCATAGCGATGGCAGGCCGGTCATTTCCGGCATCACAAGGATGCGGCGGAACGGAAGACTGCTCAGTTCCAACGGCGCCAAGCTGGACGAGAGTGCAACGATCGCAATGTCGGCCGCGTTGCCCATGGACATGGCGGATGCAGCGGGCCCCAGCCACGAAACAGGAATTTCATCGCTGCTGCCGGCGTTGCCGCAATAGCCCACCGGATTCAGACCGATTTCCGGATTGGCGAGAAGAAATTTTGCCAACGGCAGCGTGGCCACGGCATCTCCAACCAGCAGCGCCCGCAGGCCCCATGCAGAGCGGCCAATCAGCCACCGCACCACCAACGCCTCGGCCAACATCGCCAGCGGCAACCACAGGATACTGGTCAAAAGAAGCATTTGAAGTGCCTGGACATCGATCGGCCGAAACGACGCCAGAATCAGCAACCCCGGAACGGGCTGGACCAACGCGCACCAAACCCGCAGACGAAACCGCTCAACGGCATTGCGCCCGGTAATCTCGTAAAGACCCAGGCACGCACAGGCGATCAACGCCGTGAGCGCGATCATCGCCCACAGACCCGGCTCCACCCCGCCGTACGACGGCTCCGATCCGAGCAAAGATCCCGAAAAGGCCGAAACAAAAGCCAGAACAAAAACAAGCGCCGTCGCGTCGGCGGACGCAAGTAACAGCATGCCGGCCATACGACGGAGCCCGTGGCGCATCGATGAGATAAGGCCTGGCAAGCCCTGCGTGGCCCCCATCAATTCGGACGCACGCGAGGAAATCTCACTCATCGGTTCGCTCCCACCCCACTCCCGGAGCACAATCGGCTCACGCGGCACCAAGCATGCTCCGGGCCTCCATCAGACAGGCAGCATCGCGGTTTGACCGCGCCTATGTCAGCGAGTCAGCCGATACAGGCGAGGCGACCTTCGCCCGCTTCGCCATCTGCTGCGCAATCCAGTGATAGGTGGGCACAAGCCCTGCCTCGAGGGTGATGCGCGGCTCCCACCCAAGAACCTCGCGCAACAAGCTATTGTCGCTGTTGCGGCCACGCACGCCTTGTGGGCGAGACCGGTCGTGACGCTTGCGAATCACCTTTCCAGCCACGGACGCGACCATGTCGACAAGCTCATTGATCGTCACGAGTTCGTCCGTACCCAGGTTCAAAGGCTCGCTGTAATCGGAATGCATAATCCGGTAGATGCCTTCGACGCAATCATCGATATACATGAACGTGCGGGTCTGTTCGCCGTCACCCCAGATCTCGATCTCCTGGCCATCCAACACCTCGGACACCTTGCGGCTGATCGCGGCCGGGGCCTTTTCGCGGCCACCGTCATAGGTGCCAAGAGGCCCATAAACGTTATGAAACCGCACAGTCCTGGTCGGCAGGTCGTAGTCCTGGCTGTAGTATTCACACATTTTCTCGGTGAACAGCTTCTCCAGACCATACCCCTCTTCTGGCTGTGCCGGCCACGCGTCGTTCTCGCGCAGTGGCGTGACGTCGGGGTTGGATTGGAGATGCAACGGATAGATGCACGCCGAGGACGAATACAGAAGCCGTTGCACGCCGCAGACACGCGCTGCTTCCAACATGCCAATATTGATCAACGTGTTGTTACGCGCAATCTCGGCATGCGCACCACTGATGAAGCCGATACCGCCCATATCCGCCGCCAGGTGATAAACCTGATCAACACCCACGGTAGATGTCATGCAGTTGCTTGCGTTCCGCAGATCTAATGTCATGAACTCATGGGCCTTGGACAGCCCGTATTCAGGCTGCTTCTGGTCAACACCACGCACCCAGTAGCCCTTTTCGACGAGAAAATTGACCAGATGATGTCCGATAAATCCACCGGCGCCAGTAACCAGAATTCGTTTTCCGAGCATTTAATCACCTATATTCTTAAGAACCGTTTGGACACTACATTTACATTTCAAAAAATCTAACAGTTCATCGGCACAGCACCCAAAATTGGAAGAATGCACAATTTTCACTTGAACAGCTACGAACGGCCTGCACATAAAGAGGCAACAGCGAGAACCGAATAGCGCGCATTCGCATAACGAATGCCTGATTCCAACCGTCGCCTCAGTTCTGGGTCGGCCATTCTCTCGTCTGATTCAACAACGTAATCAATGCGTTTTTTGCAGGCGTAATTGATAACATCGTCAACAGACCTGAGCGCCGCCGCCTCTACTCTGCGGGTAGACCACTCCTGAAAATAATGAGGTGTCCACATGACGGCCGCCCCCTCTTTCCAGTCATACCAAAGCGGGCGACGCGCCCAGACCGAGACGGGATCATCCGCGCCGGCCACAGCGCCGGATGGCACGAAGATCATGCTGCCTTCTGGTGTATGCTCACGCAGCCAAAGCCCGACATCGCGCGCGTCTGCGAGCAAATACAGATCATAAGGCGCCGGTTCGCGCCATGCGCGCCAACCGGTCACAGCAAAGAGGCCAACTGCAAGCGCCAACCATACGGTTGGCTGCCTTGCGGCGCTCCATGCGAGATGCGATGTCCGCCGGGATAGGATAACGATGAAAGCAACGCTGATCGCCATGGCGACAAGAGCGGCCTGGCCGACGGCAAGGCAGAACAGCGCAAAGCCTGCCGCCGCGATTTCCGCCGACGATGACGCGTCGGTTTCAAGAACCCTGCCGACATGAGCCACAATGGCGATAACCGACAGCATCACAAGACATCCAGCACCCACACGCATCGGATGCAGATCGAGCAGCACGCGCGAGTCAGCGAGGAACGGAAGCGCCACACCGGCCACGAACAGAAGCAAGTAGCCACACCACACCCAGACGAGGCTACGCGCCCGTTTCCCGATCGTGACAAGACCGGCAAGACCGCAGCCGCAGACAAGCACAAACGAAATGAGTCTTCGTGGTGCGGCGGCGGTGATAAACCAGTGATTGACGTAGTAGCTTTTTAAAAATCCTATGAAACTGAACGGCTCAGCTGCCGGCTGGTCGGTGAAGCTTCGGAGAATCCACAGCATCGTCGGTGCTGCAATCGCGATGGACAGACCGAGTCCGGCCACCCACTTCCCAAGGAATATCAGCCGTGCACGACGGTCAGCAGGTATCAACACCAGTGTTCCCGCCGCGATCGCAGGCCCGCCACAGATGGCCACGAAGGCGTTCACGGCAAATACCGGCCCTTGCAAAGCCAAGGCAAGCATCACCTGGCCACGGACGAGGAAAATCCAGGATGCAAACATGAAAGGCCATGTCAGCGACGAATGATTGAGGAACGGCATGAACAGGTCGTGATCGCCAGGCCCGGAGGCCGCCAGCAGATAGCGCGTGACCGCAAGGGTCATCACGGCAGCCGATACCCCAGCCACCGATCGTGTGCCAAGTTCGCGAATGAGCAGGGCCATGCCAACAAACATCGCCAGCCGATTGGCCACATGCAGCAGTACAAACGTGTTGTACGTGCCGAGCCATTTCGCCACCAGGTGCGCCAGCGGCCATACGAAGGATGTGTGGTACCGCAACGACTGGATGAGTTGGTCGGTGGCGAATTGCGGGTCGTCCATCCAGCCATCAACGATTGGGATATGATAGGAATTATTGACAACAGCGTAGTAATACCCCTGCAACCCAATAGATACACCAGTGGCGATGCAACTCAGCACGAGCAAGACAAATAAACCGGCCGGTGCCCGCAAACGCCGCGCGAACCATCCATCGGTGGACTCAGGCTCCATCCCCCACATTCCTCCGGGAGGCTGATCACGGGGCATCAGCGCAGCGCCACCGCGGCGCTCATTTGCGCGACCCGGCCGATGACACACGCTCGCGCAAGATCAGTTGGCGCAGCGCCAGGTAGATAAACTCCGGATTGTTGCGCATATATCGCCACCCCAGCCGCCTCGGCTCGGACAACGCACGATACAGCCATTCCAATCCGTTTCGTTGCATCCATACGGGGGCTTGGGGTTTCTCTCCGGACAGAAAATCGAAAGCAGCGCCGACACCGACCATTACCGGCGCCCGGATGCGGCCGATATGGGCCGACATCCAGCGCTCCTGCTTGGGGGTGCTCAACCCCACCCAAACGATATCGGGTCGTGCCGCATCAATCTGTTCGGTGATGTCCTCATCCTCTTGATCCGAAAGCGGGCGAAATGGTGGCGACATCGTGCCAACCACCTGAAGTCCTGGATTGGCCTGAACGAGTACGTCCTTGAGGTGCTCGGCCGTTCCGGGCCCTCCACCATAGAAATAGTTCCGCAATCCCCGACGTGCGGAGACCGCCATCATGGTCCGCATAAGATCCGGTCCGTAGACGCGCTGTACGCGGGCATGCCCGAGAACATGCGACATCCACACCAAGGGCATTCCGTCGGGTGTGACGAGGCCGGCGCGATTGTGAATGCTCATCAACGTTGGGTCACGCTGGCTTTCCATCACCCCATGAACCCCGGTGATGCAGATATAATGTGGCGTCGCCTCACGGATCCAGGCCTCGATCGCGCAGACCGCATCATCCATCGTGATCGCGCTCACCTGCACGCCCAGAATACCCACCCGGCCGCGCCAGTCGTTTTGACCCGCGCCATGCGCCCCATCGGCGATGAATGTGTCTGGAGACACTAGATCCTCGATTCTTAGATTCACATCGCAACCCTCATACGGCGAGGCTTCAACCTGACCCGACGATACAAAGGATCCAACGGTGCAAGAGAGTATCATCAATACGCTTAATGATCATTTTACGTCACGATTTGGTCTATATTTGACAACATCAGTCACGATGAATCTGAGCATCCTTTAGAATTCCCCCAATAGAAATCTTGATGCATCACAGAAGTACTCCTGAATTCCGCTCACACGAACCACGCTCGTCCGACCATAACAAAATTCAATTATCGATTCAGAAAAAGGCGGCAGTGACGGAGTCGTCAATCCGCAAGGAGAAAGATAAAACCAGGAATACGGGAAAAAATGAACCGTTTACCAGTCGATCTTCTACAGTCGGTCAGCCTTTCGAACATGCCCGTGCAGGCGCATCATGCCACGTCATCAAGCAACGTCGCCCTTGCCGCCTGGCGGCGTGCGGGCCTAATCGCGGCGCTGCTCGCACTGTCGTTGATCGGCGCCACGGCTGCCTTGGCGTTGATGAAGAAGCAATATGTCGCGGAAGCCATGATGCAGCTCAACCTGGACAAGCGCGAGGGCGGCGCTTCTGACGAGCGGGGTCCGCCAGTGGTTCTTGATGGCAATTTCATCATCCAAGGCGAATTGAAGATCATGCGATCCCGTCTGGTTGTGCGTCGTGTGGTGGAACGGCTGCATCTGGCGGATGCCGCCACCATCGCAGGCGGCCGGGGCCATACCCTGCTTTCGCGGGTATCGGTTGCTGCCAAGGATGCACTGGGCATAGTGACGCAACAAGTGAGCGGCATTTTTGGCGAACCGTCTGACATGGGGCAGAGGGTAAACCCCGTCGAAGACAAGCGCGATGGACCAACCAAACGTCTGGAGGCTGCGGAGGATGATGTGCTGTCGCGCATGACAGTTGATTCGGACAACCGCTCCTATCTCATCACGATAAAATACACCGCCGACGATCCTGACAGCGCGGCAAAAATCGCCAACGCGCTGGCGGACGAATATATCCAGCGGCGTCTGGAAGCGAATTTCGACGTCGCCGGCAAGACAGTTGAATGGCTCGACGCACAGATGGTGCTGGTAAAACAACAACTGTCGCAAGCCGAGCAATCGGTGGAAAGCTACAAGGCCCAGTCAGGGCTGCTTGAACTGGGCGGCACCGAAAACCTGGGGCAGCAAAAGCTGCGCGACCTGTCAACGCAACTCAGCACGGCGGTTGTGGCCCGCAATGACGCGAAGTCGCGCCTCAGCCGCATCCAGGACAGCGGGCGCGGCGCGACCCTCCCGGCAGACGATATGAAGGGGTCTCCACAGATCAAGGCGCTGCTGGACCGCGAACTCGACGCCCGCACCAGGCTCGACGTTGCTCTCGCCAGCGTTGGCTCACGACACCCGCAGGCCCTCCAAGCCAAGGCAGCGCTGGACGGCATCGAAGCCGCCTTGGCGGCCGAGCGCCGACGCGGCGTGGGAATTGCCCAGGCAGAGTTGGCAACCGCCCAGCAAAACGAGCGGGATGTGTCGTTGCGGCTGGAGGCACTGCAACAGGCGATGATTGTCGGCAAGGCGCAGGAGGGAGAGCTGCGCAGCCGCCAGGCCCAGATCTCCGGCTTGCGGGACAGGTTGGCGACGTTGACCCGCAACCGCGACCAGGCACGCGATATCCAGCAGCTTCGCCCGGTGGCGGCGTCGCTGATCGTGCCGGCCGAGCGGCCGCATGAGCCATCCTCCCCCAAGCCGGTCGTTGTCTACCCCGCGGCGCTGGCCGGTTGGCTGGGGCTGGGGCTGATGCTGGCGACCGTGCTGGAGCGACGAGACCGTGGGCTGCTCAGCGGCGCCGATGTGGAGCCCATGTTGGGCAAACGTTGCCTCGGCATGGTGCCAGAGGTGCCGCATGCGGTTCTGGCGCCGATGTCGGCACGCAAGAACCGGCGCACGGCGTTCGAGACCTCGGTGCTGGCTGAGTCAACACGAGCGGTTGGCGCCGCGCTTGGGTTGTTCGACGTCGTTCGCGCCTGCCGCGTGGTGCTGGTGACGTCGTCGGTGGCTGGCGAGGGAAAGTCGGTGTTCTGCCGGTCGTTGGCCGACACGCTGGTGGCGTCCGGCAGACGGGTGCTGCTGGTGGATGGCTCGCCGCGCCGGACAGGCAATCAGCAGGTGACGAACGAGGCGGACGAGAGCCCGCAGGCTGCGGTGTCGGACCGGCAGATCGTCACCATGCCCACCGGAGAGCCCAATCGTGGGCTGACGGTGCTGCGCCGCAGTGCCGCGACCTCGCTTGCCAGCGACGTGTTCGGCACAACCGAACTCGCGCGCCTGGTGGAAGACGCACGCCGGCATTTCGACGTGGTGGTGATCGAAGGCTCGCCGGTGCTGTTGGTGGCCGACTCACTTGTGCTCGGGCGGCTGGCCGACACCGTCATCCATGTGGCGCGCTGGTCCAAGACCCAGCGGCGCACGATCTCCACCGCATTGGGCCGGCTGCACGAAAGCGGGATCGACGTGGACGGAATCGTCCTGACGCGGGTGAACCTGGCGCGTCATGCCGCCCTCCGGTCGGCCGATCTCGGCTCCCATTACCTCAAGGAGAGGCGGTTCTACGAGCGGCTGCTGCCCTCTGAAACAACCCACGCATCCGAACCATCACGGGGCCATAGAACATGATCGCGCAACGCATTCTCGTCACCGGCGGCAATGGCTATGTTGGCCGCTGCGTCACCCGCCTGTTGGCCGAAAAAAACAGCGTCTGCGTGGCAGACATCCTGCGCTACGGCGATTGGCGGTTCACCGCCGCAGAACAACAACATCTCCGGCTTGAGAAGATCGACATCTGCGACACGCGCGGCATGCAGGCGCTGATGGCGGATTTCGTGCCGGACGTGGTGGTTCATCTGGCGGCTGTTCACTACATCCCAGAATGCGACCAGGACCCGATGTTGGCGACCACCACCAACGTGCTGGGCACGCTGAACCTGCTGCTGACCTGCCCCGAGGGGTGCCGGTTCGTGTTTGCCAGCAGCGGCGCTGTCTACAAGCCCGAGGCGGCACCGCATTGCGAGGCCACCTCTGCATTGGCGCCAAGCGACGTCTATGGCCGCAGCAAGCTGCAAGGCGAGGAGTTCGTGCAGGATTTCGCGGGCCGGCGAAAGCTGGACGCCATCATCGTGCGGTTGTTCAACGTCATTGGCCCAGGCGAGACGAATCCACATTTGCTCCCGGAACTCGTGGCGCAATTGAAGGCCGGGCGCATCATGGTCGAACTCGGCAACCTGTCGCCCAAGCGCGATTATATCAGCGTGAAGGACGCGGCCCGCGGATTTGCGGCCGCCGCAACCGGTGGCACGGCGGAACCCGGGGCTGTGCGCGTCGTCAATCTCGGCACGTCCCATGCCTATTCGGTGGCCGAGGTGATCGGCAAGTTGCGCACCATCTCCGGCATCGATTTCGAGATCCGGCAGGACCAGGGTCGCATCCGTGCGGTCGACCGGCCCTTCCTGGCCGCAAATGTGCAACGGATTGCCGAAGTATTCGACTGGCGACCGGCCTTTTCGATTGATGACACCCTGCGCGACATGTGGCGAGAGCCAGATCTCTCCACCGCGTTGCAGGCGCGCTACCTGTGATGAAGGTTCTCGCGGCGATTGTGGTGCCGCCGCATCTGACTGCAAGCGGCGGCGCGCGGGCGGGGCGAAACCTGAGCGAGGCGCTGGCCTCAGGGTGCGACATGACCATTGCGAGCATGAGCGCCGTGGACGCCGCACGGCCAGGTCAGGCGCGAACCCGGGCGGTTGAAACATCGCTGCCGCCGCTGGTGCGCAGCCTTCCGCAAAAATATCGGAGCCTGTTCTATACATCGAACATCCCCGCCATGGTGACGTCGGGCGGGTGGGACATCGTGCATCTGCACAACCCGATGCCGGCGCTGGAAATGGCCCGTATTGCCCGTGCCTGCGTTCAGGCCCGTGTGCCGTATATCGTCTCTACCCATGGTTTCAATGAGGTGGCGAATGGTGAGGCGGTATACGGCTTCGGTTGGCTGAAAAAGATGGCATGGCGGGCCTGCATGGTTCGCCCGGTTGCCAGCGCCGTTCGTGGCGCCACCTCGGTGTTCGCACTGTCGCCGGCGGATGTGGACATCGTGCGCGGGTTCGGGTTTGACGGCCCGATCGTGATTGTGCCGAACGGGGTCGCATGCCCGGAACCAGAAGATGGTGCCGCAGACCGCAACGTCTGGGCGCGTCTGGGCGTCATGTCGCCTGAGGCGTTTGCCGGGATCACGTGCATGTTTCTGGGCAACCATACGCCCAACAAGGGTGTTGCTGTGCTGCTCGAAGCCTTTTCGAAATTGGATATTCCTTTCCAGCTCATCGTCGGCGGCGAACCCCGTGCCGAAATCGACTATATGACCAGTGCCGAGCACTTGCGGCCCGATCAGAGCATCATCATCACCGGGCGTCTTGCAGACGGCGATGTGGGCGCGCTGTTGCGACGATCAGAGTTGTTCGTGTTCCCCACCCTGGCCGACACCTTTCCGTTGGTGGTGCTGGAAGCGATGGCGCAAGGCTGTGCCGTTCTGGCCTCGGACGTGGGCGGTATTCCGTATCAGATACAGGACGGGTGCGGTGTTCTGGTGCCGCCTGGGGATGTGGCGGCGCTGCGCGGCGAAGTGAGCCGTCTCGCCACGGACCCGGCGAGCCTGGGGGCCATGCGCACGGCCGCCGCAGCACGGGTGCGGGCAGCGTTCACCTGGCCTGCCGCGGCGGCGGCGGCGCATGAGGGTTACCAACGTGTGGTGAGCACTGCGGCGACATCTGTCCCACAATGAGTGTGACAACCGCCATCCAGCGTGCACGCACCAGACTGCGCCTGCCATCGACGTTCTGGCCACTGGCTGACCAGGGGCTTGTCAGCATTGGTGGGTTTATCGTCAACCTCACCTTGGCCAGGCACATGGCGCCCGAGGATTACGGCGTCTACGTCTTGTTGTTCATGGTGATGCTGCAGGCGCAGGTAGTCAGCAATTCGCTGCTGTTCTATCCGTTGAGCGTTCGCGGCACGGTGCTGGAGGCAGCAGAGCAGGCCAGCCTTTTCGGAACAGGATTAATCCTGGCCATCACGGTCTGCATGCCGATGGGACTGGCGCTGGCAGTCGGTCTGACGGTTGCAGGCCACGACGAGCTGGTGGCGCCCGCATTGGCGTGGCTGTGTCTGTGGCAGGTGCAAGAATTGCTGCGACGTGGCCTGTTCACGCAGATGCGACACGCGGCCGCCATTCCAGGAGATGCAGTCCGGTGCGGCGGGCAGGCCTTGGCGTTGGTGGGACTTGTTGCCAGCGGGCACCTGACATTGGTGCACGCGGTGACCGCCATGGCCGTGGTGGCGGGTCTTGCCGCCGCCTGCCAGGCGCTGCAATTTCGCCTCGCCTTTGCCGAGTTGGCCGATTGGCGGGCTGTGGCATTGGGTTGCATTCGGGTGGGCGCCGGGTCGTTGGGCAGCAATGCCTTGTCCATGGCGTCCATGCAGATCTACCCTTGGTCGTTGGCTGCATTCGGTGGCACGGCCCTTGCCGCCGGATTCCAGGCATCGGTCAACGTGGTGACGATCGTCAGTCCCGTTTTAATCGGCCTATGCAATGTGATACCGCAGACAGTGGCCCGGGAGGCCAGGCAAGGCAGCGTTCAGACGGCATGGCACGCCGCGCGGCCACAGATGGCGCTGGGAGCGGCACCTGTGGTGGCATTCTATGTGCTGGCCGCGATCTGGCCCCAGCCGATCCTGACGGCGCTTTATGGGCACGATTCACCATACGCCGCGCTCACATTGCCGGTTCGGGCGATGGCGGCGGGGGCCATTCTTGGCTTCGGCGTCGAAATGGTGAACGCCTTCCTGCACGGAATTCAGCAGACGCGATGGTGCGTGAAAATCAATGCGACCGGACTTGCCGTCACCCTGCTTGTCGGTTTGCCATTGACCGCATTGATGGGCCTGGCAGGCGGTTGTTTCGGTATGGTGGGTGCGAATATTGCCCGTTCGGTTTCTGCAACGAGGGTTCTGTCAAAAATGGTGACGCATGACGTCCAGTAGCATCGCGGCTGCACGCGCGCCTGACGCCTCACCAAAGATCAGCACCAACCGCTTTATGGACATCAGGCACATCGTTGTGGCCAGTCGGGACGACCATCCCAGTGCCGCCAACGGCGTGCATAATGTTGCGCGCCAGCTGGTGGCAGAGCAGCGTGCGGCGGGCCACGATGCGCGGCTCTATCATCTGTCGTACCACCCGGCCCAGGTGCCCCTGACCGAGGGGGAGGCTGTTCGGGTGTTGCCGATCATCGGCGCCGCATGGGGTGGTCGGGTGGTGCACCTGAAGCGCCAGATCGCGGACATAATCTTGGCCGATGTAGGCGCGGACACAGTGTTTCACATCCATGGTGGACGGGAGCCGCTTCTGATCGGGCTGGCAAGGCGGATGCATGTGCGCGGCCTGCCGTATGCGCTGACGGTGCATGGCCGGTTTTCGCATGTCTATGACAGTCGCGGTGAATGCCTGCGGCGGACCACCGCCCTTTATTTGAACGTCATGGAGCGGAGCCTGCTGAGCCAGGCACGGTTTGTGCAAGCGCTGTCCAGCGCGGAGGCACAGGTGCTCCGCCAGATCGCACCACACGGGCGGATACGAATCGTGGGCAATGGCGCCTATTCGTCCCATCTCGGCCCTGCACCGTCGCCGCCGGCGGCGCGACCAAAATCGGACAGCTATCCACATTTTATCTCATGCGGGCGTTATGCGATTCATCATAAGGGATTGGATCTTTTACTTGAGGGCTTTTCCCAATACCGCAAAAGTGGCGGCAACGGACGACTGACCACCATCGGCAGCGGAACAATGCGCACTCGGGTGGAACAGATGGCATCGGCCCTGGGCGTGGCCGATGCCGTGACGGTACGCGGCCCGCTTTTCGCGGCGGAGCGAGACGCCATGCTGTGCCACGCGGATTATTTCGTTATGCCGTCACGTTACGAAGGACTGCCGCTCGCAGCGATCGAGGCCGCTTTGCTTGGGCTGCCGTTGATCGTGACCACTGAAACAGGCCTGGGCGATGTGGTGGCAGCTCACCGTGCCGGCTTCGCGATTGATGCGCTAACAGCCGCGGCAGTGTGTCGTGCGTTCCAACGCGCGTCTGGCCAGCGCGCCACCGATTGGGCCGCCTAGTGCGAAGCAGCGTATCGGCTGGCGGTGGAGATTGGTGACTGGACCAATATTTCGGCCCGTTTGTGCTCACTCTACGGTGGTAATTAATTGGTTTCTTCAGTCAACATGGCCTCTACCACCTAATAACGAACGACCTTCTTTCCTGTATTCGTCAGCATCCATTGTCCGATTGAGGCGAGGAGAGGAAGCGACATGGATCTGGCTCGAGACGCTGCTGACGCCGCACCGGGCGTTCCTGCATTTCTGACAGCGGCACCAGCCTCCGAGGCGGACACGTCGACGCGCCTGCGCCCGGACGGGCAGCATCCGCTTGTGGTCGACCTGGACGGCACGTTGCTCCAAACCAACGTGCTTTTGGAATGTGTCCTGATCTACCTGCGTCGAAACCCGTTTGGGATTTTCCACATGCTGGTCTGGCTTCTGCGCGGCAGGGCCGTGCTGAAACAAGAGCTGGCGCGCCGGGCGAGCCTGAACGTGGCAGGTCTTCCACTCAACGCCCAACTTGAAACCTTCGCCCGCCAGGAGAAGAGTCGTGGCCGGGAAGTATATCTTGCCACCGCTGCAGACCAGTCGATCGCCCGCGCCATTGCCGACCGCTGTGGATTTTTCAATGGGATTTTTGCCAGCAACGGGACAACAAACCTGAAGGGGACGAAGAAGCTTGACGTGCTGATGGAGCGCTTTCCCGCAGGCTTTGCCTATGCCGGCGACAGCAGGGCCGATTATCCAATCTGGAGGCAGGCAAGCGAAGCAATTCTGGTGGGAGAGCGGGACTGGACCCGGCGCACGGCACGGCAGTTCGCCAATACGACGCGGATCTTCAAGCAGCCTTCGCGAGCTTTGGCATTGTTCGAATGCGGCCAGCCGCATCAATGGGCAAAAAATATGCTGGTGTTTGTGCCAGCGATCCTGGGTGGCGTATTGGCCGACTCCACCGCGATGCTGGCCGCCGCAATGAGCTTTGCAGCCTTGTGCCTCACCGCATCCAGCACCTACCTGCTGAACGACCTCATCGACGTGAACGATGACCGGCAGCACTGGACGAAATGCAAACGGGCCATCGCCTCCGGGCGCCTGCCGGTGGCAACCGCACTGGCCGCCATTCCGGTCGGTCTCACCGCAGGGCTTATGCTGGCATACCTCGCTGCGCCGCAGGCGGCCATGGTGGTGTTGGCCTATCTGGCATTGACGATCTGCTATTCATTTTATCTGAAGCGGGTACCCTTGCTGGACGTGATTGTGTTGGCCAGCCTGTTCACCCTGCGACTGCTGCTCGGCATTGTCTGCACCGGCGTGTTTGCTTCGCCCTGGTTGCTGGCGTTCTCGATGTTCCTGTTCACGTCGCTGTGTTTCGCCAAGCGGTTTGTGGAGGTGGAGCGCTCGGCCGAGCGCGGGCAGACCGCATTGACCAATCGCGGCTACATGGCGCGGGACAGCGCGCTTGTGTTCGCGCTCGGCATCGGCACCGGCATCGCGAGCATCATCATCATGGTGCTGTATGTGATGTTCGACGCGTTCCGGCAGACATTCTACGGCAACACCGTCTGGCTGTGGGCATTTCCGGTCATCATCTTCCTGTGGTTCGCGCAGATCTGGCTGGTGGCGGCGCGCGGCGAGTTGAATGACGATCCGGTGGCGTTTGCTGTCAACGATGTGCCGAGCATCATGCTCGGTGGCGCCATCCTGACGGCGTTCCTGATGGCCTGGTCTGGGATTTTCGCGTGAGCGCCAGCATGGCTGACCGCCTGCTGGCACTGCCGCAGCCGGTCCGGTTTTTGTTCGCGGGCGGGTTCGCCTCGGCCATCAACTGGCTCGCCCGCTTTCCGCTCTCGGCGGTTATGCCATTTCCCGCAGCTGTGCTGGGTACCACTGCAATCGGCATGGCGGTGGGGTTTGTTCTTTACCAGAGCACGGTGTTTCCGGGATCTTGCCGTCCGTTGCTGCTGCGCCTGCGGGATTTCGTGCTGGTGAACCTGCTGGCATCGGTGGGTGTGGTGGCGGTGGCGATGGGGGCGGTGCATGTGCTGAAGCTGATGATGGCCGCCTCACCGGCCGAGGCGGTGGCGCATGGGGTGGGTATTGCGTTTGGCGCGTTGCTGAACTTCTTCGGCCACCGCCGCGTGACATTCGGCGACGTCAGCCGGCAGGCGGCCAGCGATCCATGTTGATCGAGAACGATACAGCCAGGATGACACAGGCTTTCTGGTCTGGGGCGCAACAGCGGCGCCGTGCCCAAGGCCGTGCGGTGGTCTGGGTGGTTGCGGCCATCGTTGTGGCCGTCACGGCGCTCTATATGGCGCTGATCCCGTGGCACAGCCTGGATGCGGACCATTGGTTCGTCCCCTGGCTCGACCACATCATCGTGCATGGGCCGGCCCAGTCGCTGGCGCGGCCGATGGAGATCGATACAGACGGCGCATCAGGCTTTGCGAACTACAATCCGCCTTATATGTATGCGCTGGTTCTGGGAAGCATGCTCAGTCCGATCCTTGATTCGCTCACGATCATCAAGCTCGTGGCCATCGGCGGCGCGGTGTTCTGTGCGCTGTGCCTGTATGTGCTGATCCGGCAATTCGTGTCGCCGCACAGGGCCATTTTATGCGCCGCGGCCTTCCTGTTGCTGCCAACGGTGGTGCTGAATGGTGCGGCATGGGGGCAGACCGACACGATCTATGCCGGCTTGCTGGCGGTGGTGGTGGCCGCGGCTGTTGCCAATGCGTGGGGGTTGATGCTGTTGGCGTTCGGCGCCGCGATGGCGTTCAAGTTGCCGGCGGTGTTTATCGGGCCGTTCCTGCTCTATGTCGTGATCGCCTATCGGGTGGCGGTGTGGAAGTGGCTGCTGGCGCCGTTGGCCTATGGTCTGCTCATGATCCCCGCCGCCCTCGCGGGGAGGTCAATATCCGATCTGGCCGGAATATATCTCGATCAGGCCGACACCTATCGTTGGCTGTCGATGAACGTGCCGAACCCGTGGCTTTATATCCAGCATTTCCATCTGATGCCGTATGAGCAGGGCGTGTTGCTTGGCCTTGCGCTTGCGGCGACGGTCGGGCTGGGCCTGGCGAGCCTGGCCCTGAGATGGCGATTGGCCGATGCCGATCTGGTTCTTCTGGCGGTGGCATCGGTGGCGTTGATGCCGTTCCTGCTGCCGAAGATGCACGACCGCTATTTTTTCCCGGCCGACATGATGACATACGCCTTCGCCGTCATCAGGCCCGGGCGGCGGTCCATTCTGGCGGCGGTCTGCGTTCAACTGGGCTCGGTGGGCGCCTATAGTGCGATCATCTTTGGCTTTCGGGCCGGCACCTATCTCGGCGCCGTGTCGATGAGCCTTGCCGTGGCGCTGATCCTGTTCGAACTGGCCGCAATCTTGCGAAATGCGGCCAGTTCGTCCGCTGCCTACAGAGCCTGACGCTGTTCTGCTGACAATGTGACCAATGGTGGGCGAAGACGATGCCAGCCTTCGTGCCCGGTGGTGCTCGCCATCAACGCCTTCAGCGACGCCATCTGCGGGAAGCGCGACACACGGTTCCGGGCGGCGATGACACGGGCCTGCGCCGCATCCACCTCGGCGGCCTTGCCTGCATCCGTATAGTTATGGGCGATATAGGCCAGATCACGCGAAACAAGGTTCGACGTGGCCGTGATGCAGCCTGCACCGCCGGCCCGCAGCAGCGGCAGCAGCAGCGGATCGGCGCCGGCCAGCACAGAGAAGCCCGGGAAGCGCTCCACCATGGCCGTCATGTTGGCGAGGTCGCCGGTTGAATCCTTGATGCCGGTAAAAGTCACGCCATACGCCGCGCGCAGGCGTTCGATCACCGCGTGGCTGATGGGCACGGCCGAGAATTGCGGGATGTGATACAACACGATGCGCAGACGCGGATCGGCGACACGCTGCACGACCTCACTGTAGGCGGCGAAAATACCGTCTTCGCTGACGTCCTTGTAGTAGAACGGCGGCAACATCACCACGGTGGTGACGCCGAGAGACAAAGCGTGTTTGGTCAATTCCACCGTTTCGGTGAAGGCGGCAACGCCTGTGCCAGGCAGCAGCTTGGACGGATCGATACCGCCCTGCACGGCTGCTTCCAAAAGCCCCATGCGCTCACTCGATGAAAACGAATTCGCCTCGCCGGTGGTGCCCAGCAGCGCCACGCCATTGCAGCCCTCGGCGAGCAGATGGTGGCAATGAGCCACGAAGGTGGCGTGATCCGGGGACAGGTCGGCGAGCAAGGGCGTGAGGGATGCGGAGAAGACGCCGTGCGGATGGGGTGTGGTCATGGTATTGTGCCTCATTGCGGCCGTCAGGCGGCGTTATTGTAGATCGCCAGGATTTCGTCCTGGCTGATGTCGCGGGGATTGTTGTCGAGCAGGCGGCGGATGCTGTGGGCCTCGCGCGCCATGGTGGCGAAGTCGTCGGTGGGCACGCCCAGATGCGACAGGCGCATCTCGATGCCGAGATCGGCGCAGAAGCGATACGCACTGTCGCGCATGGCGGTTTCATCACTGGATGCGGGCAAACCCAACGCTTCCACGATCAGCGCCGTCTTGTCCGGGGCGGCCGATGCGTTGAAGGCCAGCACATGCGGAAAGATCAGTGCGCAGGCGAGACCGTGCGGGATGTGATGACGTGTGCCCAGCGGATAGGCCACCGCATGGCCCGCCGTGGTGTTCACAGGCCCCAGGCAATAGCCGCCATAGAGCGACGCCAGCGACAGGCCGGCGCGGGCCTCGCGGTCAGACCCATCCCGGACAGCGCGGCCGAGGAAGCGGCCGACGAGGCGGATGCCTTCAAGCGCGTAGAGGTCGATCAGCGGATGGGCGCGGCGGCTGGTGAAGGCCTCGGCGCAATGGGCCAGGGCATCCACGCCGGTGGCGGCGGTCACGGCGGGGGGCACCGTCATGGTCAAATCCGGGTCCACCACCGCGAGCGTGGCGAGCATGAACTTGCTTTGCACGGCCAGCTTGTTTTGGGTGGCCGGGTCCGTCACCAGTGAGCGGGTGCCGGCTTCGCTGCCGGTGCCGGAGGTGGTTGGCACCTGCACCAGCTTTACGCCGCGCCGCAGAACCTTCTCCGGTCCCACCACGTCGTAGATGGTCTGGCCGCTGCCGGGCAACACGGCTGCCAGCTTGGCCAGATCCATGGCGCTGCCGCCGCCGAAGCCGATCACCAGATCAGGCTTGAAGGCCTCAGCCACGGCCAGCAGGCGTTCGAGGTTGGGGATATCGGGCTCTGGCTTCACATCGCCGAACACCACGGGCGTGCCGGGCAGATCCAGCAGGCCCACGCGGCTGGCGTTGAACGCGTCCGACACCACCAGGATGCGCACGCAGCCATTGTCGCGGGCGAACTTGCCCACGGTGCCGACCAGGCCAGAGCCGAACGCCACCGTTTCCGGGCGCAGGATTTCAATCGGGGAGAGAAGTCCGGCGCTCATGCCATGGTTCCTTTGATTTTGGCGGCGCGGCCGGCGGCCATGCGCTGGGCGTAGTCGATGGCCTCGATCAGGCTGCTTTCGTTGGCGATACCCTTGCCCGCGATGTCGAACGCGGTGCCGTGATCGACCGAGGTGCGGATAATGGGCAGGCCGAGGGTGATGTTGACGCCCGACAGGTCGCACCATTCGCCCGTCTCCGGATCGATCTGGAAGCCGAGCAGCTTCACCGGGATGTGGCCCTGGTCGTGATACATCGCCACCACCGCGTCATATTGGCCGGCGCGGAGCTTCACGAACACGGTGTCGCCCGGCACCGGGCCCACCACGTCCATGCCGTCGGCCACCGCCTGGGCGATGGTGGGCGCCGAGACGTCGATATCCTCGCGCCCGAACAGCCCGCCCTCACCGGCATGGGGGTTGAGGGCGGCCACGGCGATGCGGCATCGGCCGAGGCCTAGATCCAGCAACGCCTCATGCGTCAGGTTCAGCACAAGGCGCAGACGCTCCGGCGTCAGGCGCGCGGCCACGTCGCGCAGGGCCACATGGGTGGTGACGTGGCTGACGCGCATGTTGCCGTGGGCGAGCAGCATCACCGAACCGCGCACGCCCGTCAGTTCCGCCAGCATCTCGGTGTGGCCGGGATAATGGTAGCCGGCGTTGTTCAGCGCCTCCTTGTTCAGGGGTGCTGTGACGATGGCGTCGATCCGGCCGGCCATCGCCAGGGTGACGCCCTGTTCGACGGCAAGGAAGGCAAAGCGGCCGCCCTCGGCAGAGACTTTTCCAAGTTCCACCAAAGGATCTTCGGTGCCGGCCTGCAGCACGCAGATGCCCGGCCACACGGCATCATCCGCCTGCACCTGGGCGATCACCAGATCTGGCGTGAAGGCGGCGCGGGCGCGCTCCAGGGCGGCGGCGCTGCCGATGACGACGATGCCGAATTCACCGGCATCGATCCGTTCGCGCAGGCGCAGACAGGCTTTTACGATGATTTCCGGGCCAATCCCGGCGGGGTCGCCCATGGTGATGGCGAGGTGTCGTTGGGTCATGACCCGGTCCTTTCGATGTCGATTTCAGCCAGTTGCAGCAGATGGCGCAGCAGCATCGGATCGCCGAATGCGCCGGATTTCGAGATGATCTCAACGCCGTCCCAGACGCCGCCACGAATGATGGAGCGCGGCACGCCCGGCATGATGGCGCCGGTGACGTCGAGATGGTGAACGCCCAGCACGTTGCAGGCGCTGCGCAGCGTTTCCCCGCCGGCGACCACCAACGAGCGCGGCACCGGCAGTTGCGGCAACAGACCGGCGATCGCGGCGCCGATCATGTCGGCTGCCATGTCGCGCGGGGTTGCGTCCGGCAGGGCGAAATCGACTAGCACCGCGGCATCTTCCGCCAGCCGGGCCATAACGCATCCCGCATCCTGTGCAGACGCACCCGTGAGCTGCAGCCGCCACGGCGCGCATTGGGCCAATTGGTTGGCTGTCACGCGTTGGTCCGAGCCGAACACGCCCAGCAGCGGATGGCGCACCGGGGCTGGAAGCATGGGAGCCGCCTGCCCTGCCATCACCCGCGCCAGTCCGCCGCTGCCGGACCACAGCACGCGCTCGCCAGAGGCACGGACCTCGCGCACGATTGCAACGAGGTCGGCATCGGTTTCCGCGTCGAACACATTGATGCCGTCGGCCAATGGCTTGCCCAACCGCGCATGGTGGGCCGGAACGCCCTCGGCCAGCAGGGCCGCGACCAGACCGCCGCCGACGGCGCTCAATCCACCATCCTCGCCCCGGCGCCATTGTTGCCCGCCCCGGGTGATGCGCCCCTGGAACGGAAAGGCCGGCGCCAGAACGGCTGACCGCCACTGGCCAAGCTGGAAACAGATGGCCAGCTCAGCCGCGCCGTGGCCACGCAGAAGGCTGTCGATTTTGTAGTAGGCGATATCGGCGCCGATCAGGGCGGGCGCGAAAGTGGACATGCGGGCAATGGCCGCCGCACGGCTCAATTCACGTGTGGCGGTGTCGAGCACGGCCGTCGGCGGCAGCGAGCCCAACGCAGGATGGGTCCCATAAACCGGCGCCTGGCCCACCAACGACACGAATTCGGCAGCCGTGTCGAGAGCCCCTGTGAGGTCGTCCGCGATCATCCGAAGCGTGGCCAAGATCATTCCCCAACGCTCGGATTGCGAACCGATGTTCGATATTTTGCCAGAGCTAGGAGATATCCAGATCCGGTGTCAACACAGGAAACAGCTTTCCATATACCGAAACGAAAGGGCGGGTTTGCCGTTGACAAATACAGCTTCGTTGGCAAAATGGCCGCAATACGAACAAATGTTCGCAATACGAACATTGAGGAGACGAACAATGATGATCGACCTTCGGGGCGAGCAGGCATCCGAACAGGAGCCACAGACATGCTGACCACCACACGATCCAACGCTGAAGCAGCGGTATCGGTGCGTCCGCTGATCGAGGCACGTGAGGTCAGCAAGACCTACGAGACCGCCTCTGGCGGCACTGTGCATGCGCTCGACCGAATTGGGCTTTCGATTAACGATGGCGAGTTGGTCACCATCGTTGGCCCGTCTGGCTGCGGCAAATCGACGTTGCTGCGCATGCTCGCCGGCCTGGATGATTACGACCAAGGCGTGCTGTCGCTGGATGGCACCCAGATCACCGGTCCGTCGCCGAATGTGGGCGTGGTGTTCCAGTCCGCCAATCTGCTGCCGTGGATGACGGTGCGCGAGAACGTGCGCCTGCCGCTGCGGGTGGGCGGCAAGCACAAGGCCGCGCCTGGCCGGGTGGATCAGCTTTTGGAAATGACAGGCCTGGGCGATTTCGGCGCGCGTTTCCCCTACGAACTCTCCGGCGGCATGCAGCAGCGCGCCGGCATCTGCCGCGCCCTCGCCCGCGACCCGCGCATCCTGCTGATGGACGAGCCGTTCGGCGCACTTGACGCCCTGACGCGCGAGCGGATGAACCTGGAACTGCAACGGATCTGGCAGGCCAACGGCAAGACCATCCTGCTGATCACGCATTCAATCTCCGAAGCCATCTTCCTGGGGGACCGGGTGATCGTGATGTCCGCCCGCCCCGGCCGGGTGCTGCGCGACATTCCCATCCCCATTCCGCGGCCGCGCAGCCTGGACACCATCATCAGCCACCCGGCCTATGGCGAGATCTCACGCGAGATCCGCTTCCTCCTGAACGCGGAAGGCGGCGTAGAATGAGCGCTTTTACAACCACCATGGCCGCACCCGTGCGCCGCAAGCGGCCTGCGCAGGCCAACGGGTCGTTGCTGGCGAGCCTCGGATTCTTCGTGCTGCTGGCCGGCTGGTTCGCGGCGGTGCGGTTCCTGGACGTACCCGCCTACATCCTGCCGTCGCCACAGGCGGTTGTGCGGGCGCTGTGGTCCGGCATCGCGGTCAATCCTGCCAGTCCGCTCGGCTATTATTTGCCGCTCTGGGGCTCGTTGAAGAACGCCGCACTGGGCTTTTTGATCGGCACTGGCCTTGGCATGATTCTCGGTTCGGTGATGGCGGAATTCCGCACGGCCGAGAAGATCCTGATGCCGTATGCGTTCGCGCTGCAAAGCCTGCCGAAGGTGGCGATTGCGCCGCTGATCGTCATCTGGTTCGGTTTCGGCGATGGCTCCAAGATCGCCATCTCGGCGCTGCTGGCGTTCTTTCCCATCCTGATCAACAGCTTTACCGGATTGCGTTCTGTGGAGCCGGAAAAGCTGGATCTCATGCGCTCGCTCTCGGCCACGCGGTTTGAAACCTATCGCCTGGTGAAGCTGCCACATGCCGCACCGTTCATCTTCGCGGGCCTCGACATGGCGGTGGTCTATGCGCTGCTCGGCACCATCGTGGCCGAATTCCTCGGCGCCCAGCAGGGCATGGGCGTGGTGATCACCCAGGCCCAGGCCGTGACCGATGTGGCCGGCGTGTTCGCGGCCCTCGTCATCCTCGGCACGTTGGGCATCCTCCTCCACACCGGCGTGCGCAAGCTGGAACATCGCGTGGTCCATTGGGCCAATCGCGGCAAAAAATAACAAGATCCGGAAAGGACACGTCCATGCGTGATGTCACACGTCGCCACTTCATGCTCGCCAGCAGCGCCTTCGCTGCCGCCCTCGCGGCAGGTTCGCGCCAGGCCGGTGCGGCAGGCCTGCGGCCGCTGAAATTCGGTGTTGGCCTCAAGGCCATGGGGCCTGCCGTCATCAGCACGCTGATCGGCGAGGCGCTTGGCTACAACAAGGAAGAAGGCTTCACCATCGCCCCGGCGGCGCTTGGCACCAACGCCAACGTGCAGATCGCCATCGACAAGGGCGATGTGGATATCGGCATCGGCGTGCCGTCATTCGGGCTGCCTCTGCTGGCCAAGGGCGAGTGGCAGGGCGCGCTGAACTTCTACGAATACACCTATCCCTATAAGTGGGACGTGGCGGTGAAGCCCGGCTCGGATATCAAGTCCTATGCCGATCTGAAGGGCAAGCGCGTCGGCGTGTCCGATTTCGGCAGCACCGAATATCCGGTCACGCGCAACATCCTCAAGACTATGGGGATCGACCCAGATCTTGACGTGAAATGGATCGCCGTCGGCAACGGCATCCAGGCCGGCGTTGCCATGCAGCGTGATGCGATCGACGCCCTTGCCTATTACGACACCGGGTTCGGGCTAATTGAATCGGCCAACATCGCCATCCGCATCGTTGCTCGCCCGGCCAATCTGCCGATGATCGGCGGCCAGTTCCTGACCGCGCGCAAGCCGTTCATCGAGAAGGAACGTGCTTTGGCGGTCGGTCTCGGCAGGTCCGTGGCGAAGGCGTCCACCTTCATGCTGGCCAGCCCCGAAGCAGGTGCCCGGGCGTTCCTGAAGATGTACCCCGAAACCGCGCCGCGCGGCAGTTCCACCGAGGATGCGGTGAAATCCGTGGTGCAGGGCATTGCCCGGCGCATCCAGCTCTACAAATCGCCATACCCAGACGGCAAGATCGGCAAGATAAACCCGGAGGAGTTCCGCCAGGAGGCACAGGTGTTCGGCTACAAGATAAGCGATCTGTCTGGCTTCTACACCAACGACCTAATCGACGAGATCAACAGCTTCGACGCAGCCAAGATCGCCAGCGATGCCAAGTCCTATGCCGGCTGACGCACAGGACGGCGGCCGCCACGCCATGGTCACGGGGGCAAGCTCGGGGATCGGGCTTGCCATCGTCGCCACCCTCGCGGCGCAAGGCTGGCGCGTGACCGGCCTGGCACGCCGTCCGGTGCCGCTGGATATCCCTGGCGTGAAATCGGTCCAGGTCGATCTGACCCAACCCGATGCCGGGTTGGGCGCGATTGCGGATGTCGGGCCGGTCGATGCCTTCGTGCATGCAGCTGGTTTCCTGCGTTCCGGTGATCTCGGCGGGCTTGACCCGGATGGTCTCGGTTCGATGTGGCGGCTGCATGTCGCGGTGCCGGAGCGGTTGGTCAATCACCTGGCCCCTTTGATGGCGGCAGGCGGGCGGATTGTGATGGTCGGCTCGCGCACCAGCAGCGGTTCGCCCGGCAAAAGCCAATACGCCGCCACCAAGGCCGCCATGGTGGGCATGGCGCGGTCCTGGGCGATGGAACTGGCGCCGCGCGGCATCACGGTCAATGTGGTAGCCCCTGGCGCCACCGACACGCCGATGCTGACCGACCCAAGCCGTGGCCCCGCCAAGCCCCGCCTGCCACCCATCGGGCGGCTGGTGCAGCCGGAAGAAGTGGCGGCACTGGTCGCTTTCCTGCTTTCTCCCCTTGCGGCGGCGATCACCGGCCAGCAGATCACCATCTGCGGCGGCGCATCATTATAGACGAAGGGGCGATCATCATGGCGACAGACGACAACCCCAAGAACATCGTGCAATCGGTGGCGAAGGTCTTTGCGGTGCTGCGGGCGTTCGACATCTCTCTGCCGGAGCTGACCATCACCGAGGTCGCCGTGCGTGCCGGGCTGGATCGTGGCACTTCGTTCCGGTTGGTCAACACGCTGTGCCTGCTTGGCTATCTGGCCAATGTGCCGCACAGCCGGCGCTATCGGCTGACGCTGAAATGCCTGGAACTCGGCTACACCTCCCTCGCCCGCGCCGATCTCAAACTGCTGGCCAGACCACTTCTGGCCGAACTGGTGCCGGACATGGTGGACGCCGCCTCGCTTGGCATGCTCGATGACACCGATGTTGTGTATGTCGAGCGTGTGCAGAGCGATTTGAAGATCAATCTCGACCGCCGCACCGGCTCGCGCACCGGCGCCTATGGGGCGGCCCTCGGCCACGCCATGCTCGCTCATCTGCCGCCCGACAAGGCCGAGGACGTTCTTCGCCGCAGCAACCGCGTGCGCCTGTCGGAACGCACGTTGACCGATATCGACGAGCTGATGAACCGCCTCGCGCTCGTCCACAAGCGCGGATATGCGGTGTCGGACGGCGAGAACGCCTACGGCCTCCGCACCGTGGCGGCCGCGGTGCTCGATGCAGACGGCGCGCCCATCGCCGGCATCAGCGCCACCGTCAGTGCCGCACGCATGAGCCTGGAGGATTTCATACAGAACGTGGCACCGGTGGTGCAAGGGATCGCCGCCGAGCTTACCCAAGCCGTTCGGATGTCGTTCGGTGCTGTGGCCCAGGTTCGGAATTAGTAGACTTTAAGAGTTTTTTGATGAGGGAAGCGGTTGTTCTTTTTTGAAAAAAAGAACCAAAAAACATCATCCATTGGAGTGCGATGTTCGGCAAATACCCGAATACAGACAATGACTGAAAGTCTTTTTGCTTCTTTTTCTTCAGAAAAAGAAGGCCTTCCTCCTGAATCCCCCGAAATGCACATCCCAGGAACTTCAAAAATGCCCGACCAGCAAATCGCCCTCCGCCTGGACGGCATCCCCCGCCCACACGCCACCGAGGTTGGGCGCACAGATGCGTATCTGCCGTCACCTTGCGTGCAGAACCATGCGGCCAACCTGATCGAGCTGCGCAACGGCGACCTCGCCTGTGTCTGGTTCGGCGGCACCCAGGAAGGCATTCCCGATATCTCGCCGTATTTCTCCCGGCTTGAAGCTGGCAACGATCGTTGGTCGGAGCCGGTGCGGCTGTCAGACGACATGACCCGTTCGGAGCAGAATCCCATCCTCACCTATGGGCCAGATGGCAAGCTGTGGCTGCTGTTCACGTCACAGATGTCCGGCAACCAGGAAACGGCCTTGGTCAAATGCCGGGTGTCCGATGATGAAGGCGCAAGCTGGGGGCCCGTGCGCACGCTGATCGACGCGCCAGGCACTTTCGTGCGCCAGCCCCCATTGCTGCGGGCGAATGGAGACTGGCTGCTGCCGGTGTTCCTGTGCCGCACGCAGCCAGGCACGAAATGGGGTGGCGAGCAGGATGTGAGCGAAGTTCGGATTTCCAATGATGGCGGCGCCACCTGGAGCCGCCATGCGGTGCCGGGCAGTCTCGGTTGCGTGCATATGTGCATCGTGGAGACGGACGAGGGTCTTGCGGCCGTGTTCCGCAGCCGTTGGGCGGACCATATCTATCTGAGCCGCTCGACCGATGGCGGGGGGACATGGAGCGTGCCGGAGGCGACCAGCCTGCCGAACAACAATTCCTCCATCCAGGCCGTGCGTCTTGGCTCGGGGCGACTGGCGTTGGTGTTCAACCATTCCAGCGCCCTGGATGCGACGGCGCGCCGGGTGTCGCTGTATGATGATCTGGAAGACGATGGAACCGACGCCGCAGCGCCCGTGGTGGCGCCGGAGCGTTCGGCGTTCTGGGGTGCGCCGCGTGCGCCGATGACGTTGGCGATCTCGTCGGATTCCGGCCGAAGCTGGGGGATGATGCGCAATGTCGAGATCGGCGACGGTCTCTGCCTGACCAACAACTCCCGCGAAAAGCTGAACCGGGAACTGTCATACCCAAGTGTGATCGAGACGGCGGATGGACAGATCCATGTCGCGTTCACCTATTTCCGGCAGGCGATCAAGCATGTGCGGCTGTCACCGGACTGGATCGAGAGGGCATGAACCGCAAGATTTGACGTGGAACAAGGGGCATTGCTCAATCATTGATGAGCGTGACATCCCCAGGAGCCAATAAGGTCCATGTCCCATGTTGTCTGTCCCCAGTGCGGCGGTGTGAACCGGCTGCCGCCGGACCGTCCGGCGGCAGCCGCGAAATGCGGCGTTTGTCATGAAAAACTGTTCACGGGCCAACCGAGTGCGGTGGATGCGGCGGGTTTCGACAAGCACCTGCGACGCAATGACATTGCCGTGCTGGTGGATATGTGGGCGCCATGGTGTGGCCCCTGCCGCACCGTGGCGCCGATGTTTGAAAAGGCGGCGTTGCAGCTTGAGCCGGATGTGCGCCTGCTGAAGCTCAATGTGGACGAAGCACCCGACATCGCCAGTCGCTATCAGGTGCGCGGCATTCCGGCGCTGTTGTTGTTTCACACCACCAAATTGATCGCGCAAAGCGCTGGCGCGCAAAGTGCGGAGGCCATCACACGCTGGGCGCGCACGCATCTGCCGGCTGCAGCGCCAAACAGATAACGGGCGGCGTGAAGGTCTGGGATCTCGGCGTGCGGCTGTTCCACCGGCTTTTAATGGCCGCTGTGTCAGTGGCCGCCTTGGTCGGGTTGCGCCGGCTCTGGGGCAGGCTCTGCTGTGCGGAGCCAGAACGTCAACCCGTCAGAGCCATTGCGCATCACCGCCACTGGCTTCTGGCGACGCACACATTGCAAGATTCCCGACAGCGCGTTTGCAGGGAAACGCGTCGTCCGCCGCACAATATTAAAATTCCTGACGGGGACTGACGCGACAGTCGCAGCGCCACCGTTCAGTTGCCGGTGTTTCTGGACACATGTTCATGGACACATGTTTCTGGGCGAACTTCGCCCCGGTTACCCAAATGTATAGTTCGTCTGTTTACGAAAATTTGAACTTATACTTATGTATAAATTAAGCAAATTCAATGCTTTGACAATGTTGACCTGAGCCAACGCAGCAAGTCTATTTAAAATGCAACACCCACGCACACCAACAACAAGATCAGGGGGGGGGGAGAAGGCGGATGCTGTCCGGCCACGCATCTGGCGTTGTTACCTCGGCCATACTTTCCCCACGGATCGCCATATCGCGCAACGCATTGAACGCTGTTCGCAAGACCAATGGTCCGAAAAATCTCTCCCTGGACAGCGCCATCAACGGGCGTGCGCACCGATGATGATTGGAACGAAGAGCATGCCTGAGGCTGTCACCCCTTCACCCAGCAACCGCGACAATGCCTGGGTCGCCGGTCGGCTCCGCGAGGCCGCGTCGTTGCTGGCCCTGCAGGAGGCCAACGCGTTTCGTGTGAGCGCATACCGACGGGCGGCGGACGTGATCGAGACGATGGGCAAGGATCTGCGAACCATCGTCGAAGTTGGCGGACATGTGGCGCTGGAGGACATTGCTGGCGTCGGCCCATCCATTGCCGGCGCGATCTCCGAGATGCTCTCAACCGGACGGTGGTCGTTCCTTGATCGCCTCGAAGGTGGTGCCGAACCGGAGGCCCTGTTCAGTTCCATTCCGGGCGTCGGGCCGCATCTGGCAGGAAAAATTCACGAAAGCCTGCACGCCGAAACCTTGGAGGAACTGGAGATCGCGGCCAATGACGGCCGGCTGGAACGCGTGCCCAGCATCGGCGCACGCCGGGCGGCCATGATCCGCACCGGTCTGGCGAGCATGCTGGCGCGAACGCGGCCATCTTCAGCGCGGATCGATGAGGAGCCGGCGGTGCCGCTGCTGATCGATGTCGACCAGGAATATCGCACCAAGGCCACCCAGGGAACGCTG
This sequence comes from Acetobacteraceae bacterium, assembly GCA_040399685.1. Taxonomy (GTDB): domain Bacteria; phylum Pseudomonadota; class Alphaproteobacteria; order Acetobacterales; family Acetobacteraceae; genus CAIQQQ01. The sequence continues at coordinate 111,075 of JBBART010000008.1, read as the reverse complement.
CCCACCATCGCGCCCAAGCGCTTCAACCCCGGCGGCGAGGCCTGGCTGCCCATCCTGCACACGCAGCGCGGCGGCTGGCATTTCACGGCGCTGTATTCGAACACTGTCCGTGCGCATCAGTTCGGGCGCACGGGCGACTGGGTGGTGATTTTCTTCCATCGCGACGGCACGCCGGAAGGCCGGCGAACGGTGGTGACGGAAACCCAGGGCCCCGCACGCGGCCAACGCGTGGTGCGCGGCCGCGAACGAGAATCCCGGACCGCGCGGGCGTGGCCGCTGTCGATCTATTCCCGCGTCATCGTCGGCGCATCGGCCCTCGAATACGGTGGATGACGCCATGGCGGTCAAAGACGGCAAGCAATTCCATTTCTGGTATGTGATCGTGGCGCTGCTGGCGATCTTCTGGATCCAGGACCTGCTGACGGCCTTTGGCCATCAAACCGAGACCATTCCCTACAGCCGCTTCCAGACGCTTGTGCAACAGGGCAAGGTAGATGACCTCGTCATCGGCCCGGCCCTCATCACCGGGGCCTATCGCGAACCGGCAAACGGCGCGGCACAACGTTTTTCCACCGAACGGGTGGACCCCGCATTGGCCCAGTCGCTCCAGAAGGACGGCCTCACCTTCGCCGGCCAGCCGCCGCCGGGGGTGTTGCAGAGCGTGCTGGGCTGGTTCCTGCCAACGCTCGGCTTCCTGGTGCTGTGGATGTTCCTGATGCGGCCCATGGTGATGGGCGGGCTGGGCGGCGAGCTTCTGTCGATCGGCAAGAGCAAGGCGAAGATTTTCGTCGAAAGCGACGTCAAGGTCACATTCGGCGACGTGGCCGGGGTGGACGAGGCCAAGGCCGAACTGCAGGAGGTGGTGGCGTTTCTCAAGGACCCCGCCAGCTACCAGCGGCTTGGCGCGCATATTCCGAAGGGCATCCTGCTGGTAGGCCCGCCCGGCACCGGCAAGACCCTTCTGGCCCGCGCGGTGGCCGGTGAGGCCGGCGTGCCGTTCTTCTCGATGTCTGGCTCTGAATTCGTCGAGATGTTCGTGGGCGTGGGTGCGGCCCGGGTGCGCGATCTGTTCGAGCAGGCCCGCGCCCGGTCTCCGGCCATCGTGTTCATCGACGAACTGGACAGCCTGGGCCGGGCGCGAGGCGCCGGATTGCTGACGGGGCACGATGAAAAGGAGCAGACGCTGAACCAGTTGCTGGCCGAGCTGGACGGCTTTGACCCCAAAAGCGGCGTGGTGCTGCTGGGCGCCACCAACCGGCCCGAGGTGCTGGACCCCGCTCTGCTGCGGGCCGGGCGTTTTGACCGCCAGATTCTGGTCGACCGGCCCGATCGGCGCGGCCGGTGCGAAATTCTGGCGCTGTATCTGAAGCGCATCAAGCTGGCGCCTGAGGTGAAGGCGGACGACGTGGCGGCGCTCACACCAGGCTTTACCGGGGCGGATCTCGCCAACCTCGTCAACGAGGCCGCCATCGTGGCCACCCGGCGGAATGCGGACTCCGTGACGTTGAATGACTTCACCCAGGCGGTGGAACGCATCGTGGTGGGGCTGGAGAAGCGCAACCGCCTGCTCAATCCGCATGAGCGCGAGGTGGTGGCATATCACGAAATGGGCCACGCGCTGGTGGCCATGGCGTTGCCGGGGATGGACCCGGTGCAGAAGGTGTCGATCATCCCGCGCGGCATCGGCGCTGTCGGCTACACGATCCAGCGCCCGATCGAGGACCGCTTCCTGATGACGCGCGTGGAACTCGTCAACCGCATGACGGTGCTGCTGGGCGGGCGGGCGGCGGAGAAGCTCATTTTCGACGATATCTCCACCGGTGCGGCCGACGATCTGGTGAAGGCCACCGAACTGGCGCGCAGCATGGTGACGCGGTTCGGCATGGAGCCGAGCCTGGGACAGGTGGCCTACGAGCCCGAGCGCGCGGCGCATCTGACGCCTCCGGCGGGGCTGGAATGGGAGCCGCGCCGTTATGGCGAGGACACCGCCTCCGCCATCGACGTCGCGGTGCGCAAGCTGATCGATGCGGCGTTCCTCGCGGCGCAGGCGATCCTGCAGCCACAATTGCCCTTGCTGCGCCAATCCGCCGCGGCGCTGCTGGAGAAGGAGACGCTGTTGATCGACGAATTGCGCCGCATCTGCCTGGCGCTTCACCCGGCCGAGGTGGCGTCAACCAGCGTGTGATCCGGCGGAGGCGGCCATGCCCTATGCGAGCAACGCAGATCTTCCCGATCCTGTTCGACACCACCTGCCGCCCCACGCGCAGGACATCTTTCGTGCGGCCTTCAACCACGCATGGTCCACCTACGGCGTGCGGGAGCCGTGGCGACAGGAGGAGGTCGCCCATCGCATCGCCTGGGCGGCGGTAAAACGGCGCTACCACAAGGTCGGGGACGATTGGGCGCCCATCGACGGCCATCACGACGATTAAGTATGAACCAAATAACACATCACGTTTTATCGAGAGTTTTTCTTGCCTGGCCACAGTTGACACAGATCAATGATCATCTTCTGCGCGAACATCGATCATCCCAGCATGATCAGCACCCAAGCCAGATTTTCCGATCGTTCTGAAGCCGGCCGGTTGTTGGCCAACCGGCTTGTCGCCATGAACCTCGAAAACCCCCGTGATATATGCCCTGCCACGCGGCGGCGTACCGGTGGCGCTGGAAGTGGCCCGCGCCTTGAACGCACCGCTCGATCTGGTGCTGGTGCGCAAGATCGGCGCGCCCGGGCAGCCGGAAGTGGCGCTTGGCGCCGTGGTGGACGGGGAGATTCCGCAGACCATCATCAACGAGGACGTCCGCCAGATGTCTGGCGCCGATGCGGCGTTCATCGGCCGGGCCCGCGCACGGGAACTCGCGGAAATCGAACGCCGCCGCACCCTCTATTTGCAGGGCCGCCCCCGCATCGAACCACGCGGCTGCACCGCCATCGTGGTGGATGACGGGTTGGCGACCGGCGCCACGGCCAAGGCCGCCCTCGCCGCCATCAAGCAGCAAGGCGCTGTGCACATCATCCTGGCCGTGCCGGTGGCGCCGCAGGGCGCGTTGCTGGACATGAAGGGCCATGCCGACGACATCATCTGCCTTGTGCCCGCCGCCACGTTTCGCGGGGTGGGGTCGTTCTATGCCGATTTCCACCAACTGACCGATGAGGAGACAATCGGCCTGCTGCGGCAGGCATGGTCTGAGCACCAGTCCGGCGACCTGCGCACCGAGCCGCTGATGCGTGCGATCGAAGTGCCCCCCCTGCATTTGAAGGGCGATCTCATCGTGCCGCCGTCGCCGCGCGGCTGCGTGCTGTTCGCCCATGGCAGCGGCTCCAGCCGTTTCAGCCCGCGCAACATCGCTGTCGCACGGTCCCTGAACAAGCACGGCTTCGCCACCCTGCTGCTCGACCTGCTGACCGATACGGAGGCGCTGGACCGCCGCAACGTGTTCGACATCGCGTTGCTGTCCGAACGACTGCTGGAGGCCGTTCTGTGGATCAACGGCGAACCGGAACTGGACGGGTTGAAGCTCGGCCTGTTCGGCGCCAGCACCGGCGCCGGGGCGGCGTTGATGGCAGCCGCCGAACTGGATGGCCGCGTCAGCGCCGTTGTCTCACGCGGTGGCCGCCCGGATCTGGCCGGCGCCGCCCTCACCCGCGTCACGGCGCCCACGCTGCTGATCGTGGGTGGCGAGGATCACCATGTGATCGGCCTCAACCGCCAGGCGATGGCGGCGATGAGTTGTGAAAAGCTGCTGAAGATCGTGCCGGGCGCCGGGCATGTCTTCGAGGAACCCGGCGCGCTGGAGGCGGTGACGGACCTCGCCTGCGCCTGGTTCGAACATTACCTTGTGCCAGCCGCGCATCTGGCGCCCCCCAGCGCGCCGGCCGTGGTGGAGCACCCCATCCAGGTGCTGCGCGCGGCGGCAGAGAAGCTGCCGTCGATCGATGATCCTGCCTTCGCCGCAGCCTTTGACCGTTTCGCCGATGCCCGCGTGGTGCTGCTGGGCGAGGCTTCGCACGGCACATCTGAGTTCTATCGCGCCCGCGCCGCCATCACCCGCCGGCTGATCGAACGCCATGGCTTCACCGCCGTGGCCGTGGAGGCCGATTGGCCGGATGCGGCGGCGATTGACCGCTATGTGCGCCACAAGCCGCACCAGCCGTCGAACACCACACCCTTCAGCCGCTTCCCCACCTGGATGTGGCGCAACAAGGATGTGCACGATTTTACGGCGTGGCTGCGCACGCATAACGCGCCGTTGCCGGCTGCGAGCCGGGTGGGGTTCTACGGCCTGGACCTCTACAACATGAACGCCTCGATCGCCGCTGTCCTGGCCTATCTCGACCGCATCGACCCAGAGGCGGCGACCTTGGCGCGGTCCCGCTACGCCTGCCTGACGCCGTGGAGCCGCGAGCCATCCGCCTATGGTCGGGCCTCGTTGTCGCGTGGCTATGCGCTGTGCGAGCAGCCGGTGACGCGCATCCTGATCGACCTCCTGCAAAAGGAATTGCAATACGCCCGCAACGACGGCGAACGCTTCCTCGATGCAGCGCAGAACGCCCGGCTGGTGGCGGATGCGGAGCGGTATTACCGCGTGATGTACTACGGCGCCGCCGAATCCTGGAACCTGCGCGACAGCCACATGTTCGAGGCGCTGGAAAATATTCTTGCCCAGCAAGGCCCGGCAGCCAAAGCCGTGGTGTGGGCGCATAACTCCCATATCGGCGATGCCCGCGCGACCGACATGGGCGCCGAACGCGGCGAACTGAATCTCGGCCAGCTGTGCCGCGAACGCCATGGGCGCGATGCCGTTCTGATCGGCTTCGGCACCCACACCGGCACGGTGGCGGCGGCGTCTGAATGGGATGCACCAATGGAGGTCAAACGGGTGCGCCCCTCCCGGCCGGACAGCTACGAAGCCATGTGCCATGAAGTGGGGCATGAGCGGTTCCTGCTCGACCTGCGCGAAGGCAAGCAGGACGCGGCGCGGGGCGTGCTGAAGCACGCGCGGCTGGAACGCTATATCGGCGTCATCTACCGGCCGGAAACAGAGCGGTGGAGCCATTACAGCTCCGCCACCCTGCCCGATCAATATGATGCGTTCCTGTGGTTCGACGAAACCAGCGCCGTGACGCCGCTGCCGTCAAAGGTTCGCGCAGGCGAAGACGAGACCTATCCGTTCGGGTTGTGAGCCCGGCAGAGTAGGATCAGGCGGCCTTCTGCGCCGGGGAGACGGCGGGGAAGTCGATCACGGTGCCCGCAACCTCATTGACGTAGTTGGTCAGGGTGTTGAGGGCGACATGCAGCACGATCTCGATTGTTTCCGCGTCGCTGAAGCCGGCTGACTTCACCGCGGCCAGATCGGCGTCGCTGACATGGCCACGGGCGTTGGTGATCTTGACGGCGAAGCGCACGGCGGCGTCTGCCTTGGCGTTCCTGGAAATGCTCTGGCGGTTGGCGACGATTTCAGCCGCATCGAGCTTGGCGATGTTTGTGCCGAGATAGGTGTGGGCCGCGAGGCAGTAGTTGCAGCCATTGATCTCGGCCACGGCCAGCGCAATCCGCTCGCGGGTGGCGGCATCCAGCGCGCCTTTGGCCAGCGCGCCGTTGAGGCCCAGATATCCTTCGAGGGCCGCCGGGCTGTTGGCGATCACGCGAAACAGGTTCGGCGCAACGCCAAGCTGCTTCTTGACGGCGGTCAGCAGCGGCTGGGCGGCGGCGGGGGCGGCTTCGATCGTGGCGAAGGTTGGGATGCGGGACATGATGTGTTCCTTTTCGGATCGGCCGGGGTGGTTCGGCGAAGAGATACATGTGCCCTTTCACGAAACCCCAATAGACGGCATTATCGGGATCTATCCTCTCGTTTTCTGGAAGCAAGGAGCCCGACATGGACCGTCTGGAATCGATGACGACCTTGTTGGTGGCGGTCGAGGCCGGGAGCCTGTCAGCGGCGTCGCGCAAGCTGGGGATGCCGCTCGCCACCGTCAGCCGCAAGGTGTCGGAGTTGGAGACGCATCTGCGCACAAGGCTGCTGGTGCGCACCAGCCGCAGGCTCACCCTCACCGAGGCCGGCCGCTCCTACGTCGCGGCCTGCCGGCGCATCATGGAGGATATCGGCGAGGCAGAGCGCACGGCGTCGGGCGAATACAGTGCGCCGCGTGGGGAGTTCCTGATGACGGTTCCGGTCGGTTTTGGCCGGCTGCATGTGCTGCCGATCGTCACGGACTTCCTGAAATCCTATCCCGACATCAACATCCGCCTTGTGCAGACGGATCGGATGCTGAATCTGCTGGAGGAACATGTCGATCTTGCCGTGCGGGTGGGCGCCCTTCCGGACAGCAACCTGATGGCGACCCGCCTGGGCGCCATCGGCCGCGTGACGTGCGGCGCGCCGGATTATTTCACGGCGCGGGGCACGCCGATGCACCCCAGCGATCTTTCCACCCATAGCTGCATCACGTTCGAGGTGCTGATGGCGTCCAACCAGTGGAACTTCAGGACCGGCACCGAGACGCTGCCGGTCCCGGTGCGGTCACGCCTCGTGGTCTGCACGTCCGAGGCGGCCATCGATGCGGCGATCAGCGGCATCGGCGTGACCTGCGTGCTGTCCTACCAAGCGGCCGAGGCGGTGCGGGCCGGCAAGTTGGCGGTGGTGCTGAACGAGTACGAGCCGCCGCGCGTGCCGGTGAGTCTGGTGACCAACGGCCAAGGTCCGTTGCCGCAGAAGCTGCGGGTGTTTCTCGATTTCGCAACGCCCCGCCTGAAGGCGCGGCTGGAGCAGTGCGAGGTGTAACCGCTGGCAGCGGTTACACCTCGCATTTTCATATGCCGCCAGGCTCAGGCCAGATGCGGCTGGCCCCAGACCGGCATGGCCGTCGCGTGGGCTTGCAGAAGTTCATCGACCATGGCGCGAATTTCCCGCATCGACAGCACGCTGGCGGCGTGACGGTCCAGCACGGCGGCGCGGTAGACCAGTTCCTTGTTGCCGGTCAGCGCCGCATCCACCGTCAGTTGCTGGACGAACACATGCGGGGCGCAATGGGCCGCGAGTTCGGGTGGCAAGGTTCCCACATGCACGGCGCGCAGGCCGTTGCGGTCCACCACCAGCGGCACCTCGACGCAGCAGCCGTTGGGTAGGTTGTCGATCAGGCCATGGTTTTCCACGTTGCCATAGACCAGCGCCACCTCGCCGGTGACCATGGCGTGGATGATCTTGGCGCCATATTCGACGCTGCGCTCCAGCGGGAAATCCTCGCCGGCCAGCAGCTTGCGGCGCGTCTCGGCATAGCGTTCCAGATTGCGCACGCTGCGGCGGACATATTCGTCCACCGGCACGTCGAACTCGGCGATCTGGTCATCGCGGCGCAGGAAATACGGCATGTATTCGGCGCTGTGCTCGCTGGATTCACTGACGAAGCGGCCGAGATGGCGCAGGATTTCAAAGCGCACCTTGTCCTTGGCGTAGATATCCGGATTTTCGGCGGCGGCGAACAATTGCGGATAGGCGTCCACGCCGTCGATCATCAGGCGCAGGAACCACGTCATGTGGTTGATGCCGCCGCAATCATACGTCAGCCGCGACAGGTCGACATCGAGGTATTCGGCCAGATCCCGTGCCGTGAACTGCACGTTGTGGCACAGCCCCACCACGCGCTGTTCCGGATAGGCCTTGTAGACGGCCCAGGTGAGGATGCTCATCGGGTTGGTATAGTTCAGCAGCAGTGCGTTCGGGCACAGCTCACGCATGTCGCGCACGAGGTCGAGCATGAACGGGATGGTGCGCAGGCCGCGGAAGATGCCGCCGATGCCGACGGTGTCGGCGATGGTCTGTTTCAGGCCGTGTTTGCGCGGGATGTCGAAGTCCAGAAGGGTGGCTTCGTGCATGCCGATCTGCACCATGTTGATGACGAAATCGGCGTCCTTCACGCAGGTGCGGCGGTCGGGGTGTTCCTCGATGATCGCGGCGGCATCGAATTGCTTCGCGGTCCAACGGGCCATCATGCCGGCGGTTTCAAGGCGCTCGGCGTGGATGTCGTGCAGGGCGATGGTGCAGCCCTTCAAGGCGGGCTGGCTGAGGATGTCGGTCAGCAGGTTCTTGACGAACACAACGCTGCCGGCACCGATCATGGCGATCTTGATCACGTCTATAATCCTTATTTCAGGCCCGTGCTGGCGATGCCCTGCACGAGGTGGCGTTGGAAGGCGAGGAAGATGGCGAGCATGGGCAGCAGCGCCAGCAGGGCCAGGGCCATCACCTGGCCCCATTCCGGATTGTTCTCGCCGCGCAGCAGATTGAGGCCGAGCGGCAGGGTGTATTGGGCGTGGTCGGTTAGCACGACCAGCGGCCAGGCGAAGTCGTTCCAGCGCCACATGAAGGTGAAGATCACGAGCACGGCGATGATCGGCCGTGAGAGCGGCAGCACCACGCGCAGGAAGATGTTGAACTCCCCTGCCCCGTCCAGCCGGGCTGCTTCGAGCAGTTCGTCGGGGATGCTGACCATGAACTGGCGCACCATGAAGATGCCGAACGCCTCGGCGGCGCGCGGCAGGATGACGCCCCAGGGCGAGTTCAGCAGGCCCAACTGCGCCACGATGAGGAATTCCGGCACGATGATGACCTGAATGGGGATCATCAGCGCGCCGAGAATGGCGAAGAACAACAGATCACGGCCCGGAAAGCGGAACTTGGCGAAGGTGTAGCCGCACAACAGATTGGCAAACACCGTGACGACAACACCGATCACGGCGATGAACATGGAGTTCCCCGCCCAGTCCAGCAGCGGCGTGCGCTGCCAGATGGCGGCGAAATTGTCCCAGGTGATGGCGTGCGGCACCAGCGCCACCAGCGAGGCGAAGATCTCGGTGCGCGGCCGGATGGCGGTGGCGAACATCCAGTAGATCGGGAAGATCATCACCAGCGCCCCGGCGGTCAATGCCAGCCACACCAGCAGGTCTGATGTCCTGGTCCCGATCCTGCGACGCAGCGCCCTCATAGCACGCTCTCCGACTGCCGGCTGGCGCGCCATTGCACCACGGTGAAGGCCAGGATCAGCACATAGAGCACGATGCCCATGGCGCTGGCGTAGCCCATCTCGGATGTCACAAAGGCAGCCTGATAGATGTATTGCACCACCATGGTGGTGGAGAATCCGGGGCCGCCGCCGGTCATGACATAGATCAGGTCGAACACCTGGAACGAATAGATGATGTTGAGCACCAGCAGAAGGAACGTGGCCGGCATCAGCAGCGGCAGGGTGATGTGGCGGAACTGGTGAAACGCATTGGCACCGTCGATCTTCGCAGCCTCGTAATACAGGCTGGGGATGGATTGCAGGGCCGCCAGATAGACGATCATGTTGAACCCCAGCCGCACCCAAACGGTGGCGATGGCCAATGACGGCAGCGCCCATTGCGGGGTGGACAGCCAGGCGATCCGGCCCATGCCGAGGCGCACCAGAATGGCGTTCACCACGCCGTAATTGTCGTTGAACATCCACGCGGCCATCGTGCCGGTGGCGACGGCCGCGACCACAACAGGCAGGAAGTAGAGACTGCGGAGAACCGTTCGCCCGGGCAGTCGCCGGTTCAGTCCCACCGCCAGCAATAGCCCGAACGCCATGCTGGCCGAGACGGTGATGGCCGCATAGACACCCGTATTGGCCAGGGCCTGCCAAAACAGTTTGTCCTTGAACAGGCGCACATAGTTGCCGAGCCCGAGATACTCGGAATCCCCAATCAGGCTCCAGTCATGGAAGCTGATGTAAACCGCATACAGCAATGGCGCGAAGCTGAACGCCGTGAACAGCGCCAGATTCGGCGAGATGAACACGTAAGGCACCAGGAAGCGCCGCCGTGCCGCCCAGACGTGGCGGGACTTTCGGCCCGCCACGTCATTCAGCATATGCGCATCACGCGGCAAGGAGGGGCTGAACCTGGCTGTCGATGTTGCGCGCGGTGGTGGTGGCGTCCTGGCCTGAAGTGAAGGCCAGATCAAGCTCGTCGGTCAGGCGGGCGTTGATCTTGGCGAAGTTCGGCAGGGTTTCGGTGGTGACCATGTGCACCGGGATGGTGGCGGCCTGGCGCACGAACACGCCCATCGCCTCTGGCCGCAGTTTGTAGGGCAGCTCCCGCGCCGCCAGGGTGCTGCGCACCGGCAGGAACTGGGCGGCGGTGACGAAATCTTCCATGTTCGCCTCATCGACCATGAATTTCAGGAAATCCGCCGCCACGTCTGGGTTCTTGCAGTCGCGTGAGATCGCCAGGGCGTTGCCCCCGAGATCGGACGCCATGCCCACGTCGCGCGGCATGTAGGTCACGTCCCATTCCGCCTTCATGTTCTTGGACAGGAACGGGATCTGCCAGTCGCCGCCGATCAACATGCCGATGGTGCCGTTGGCGAACAGGTTCTGCGGCTGCTCGCTGCTTTTGATCGAGCTGCTCGGCGGCACCAGGCCTTCCTTGAACCAGGATTGGGTCCAGGCGATGGTCTCGACACCTTCCCGCTTGGAAAGTTGGGTGGCGGTGGAATCGGCGTTCAGCAACTGGCCGCCATGCTGATAGAGGAACGGCAGCCAGCGATAGGCGGCCCCGTTCTGCCAGCTCATGGCAAAGCCGTATGGCACGGCAGCCTTGTCCTTCAGCGCACGGGAAATGCGGATGAACTCGGCCCAGGACCAGCTCTGCTCCAGGCTGGTGGGCGCCTGCACGCCGATCTTGGCCATCAGCTCGCGGTTGGTATAGACGGCGAACGTGTCGGTGTGGTGCGGCAGCGCGTGCGGCTTGCCCTTGAAGCTGACAGCCTGCCAGAACGCCGGCAGAAAGCCTTTGTCGTACCCGGCATCAAGATATTTGCTGACATCCACCACCGCGCGGGCCGCCGCGTAACGGCCGAGTTGCTGGTATTGCACACGGAACAGATCGGGCGCCTGACGTCCGGCCAGGCGGGTGTCCACCATCTGGTAAAGCTGGCTGCTGTTGCCGCTGACTTCCAGCTTGATGGTCACGTTGGGGTGAAGCTGCTGATAGCGGCGGATGGCGGCGTTGAACGCGTCTTCCTCCGCCTGTGCGCCCCAGACGGCGAGGCTGAGCGTGACCGGCGTCTGGGCGCGGGCGGAACGCCAGGTGCTGGCGGTCATGGCAGCGCCGCCGAGTGCTGTGGTGATGATGGTGCGGCGTTTCAGCAGGCTGGTTGGTGTCTTGGTCTGCATGGCGGCGTCTCCCTGGCTTTGCCCGTTTTCCGGGTCTGGTGGTTTGGTCAGGCGTGGTTACGTCTTTGCCCCACAGGAGCGCCGGACCACCAGCCGCACCGGCAGGGTGCAGGTGGCGGCGGGCGGCGTGCCCTCCAGCAGGTCGATCAGCGTCTCGGCGGCGCGGCGGCCGAGTTCGTGGCGCGGATGGTCGATGGTGGTGAGCGTCGGGGCGGTGAAGGCGCCGAGGTCGATGCCGTCAAACCCCACCACCGCCATGTCGTCCGGCACGGTCAGGCCGAGCGTGCGCAGGGCGTGCAGGGCGCCGACGGCCATCTGGTCGTTGAACACGAACACGGCCGTGGGCGGCGATCCTGATTGGGCCAGCAACGCACGCAAGGCGGCCTCACCGCCGGCCAGCGTGTTCGCGCCGGCTTTGACCAGCGTATCGTCAAACGCCACGCCAGCCTCGGTCAAAGCCTGCCGGTATCCGGCAAGGCGGTCGTTGCGCGGCCGGCCGGTGAGCCGTGCATCGGTGATGTGCGCGACGCGGCGATGGCCGAGCGACAGCAGGTGCTGGGTGGCGATACGGGCCCCTTCCTGAAGATCGACGCGCACGCAGGGCAAGGACGCGTCTTCACCTGCGTCCTGCACCACCACGCAGCCGAAGCCACGATCGGACAGTTGCCGCAACTCCTGGCAGATGCGGGCGGAACCGCCGTGGATGACCAGTCCGTCCGACGTGCCACCGCCGCGCAGCCGGGCCAGAGCTTCGATCTCGGCGGCTTCGGAGCCTGCGGCGATGATGTCGATGACGTAGCCGCGCGCCATGGCGGCGCGCTGGGCGGCGGCGGCCACCTCGGCGAAATAGGGGTTGCCGAGTTCGGACGTCATGAAGGTGATGACGTTGGTGCGTTGCCGGCGCAGGCTTCTGGCGGCGTGGTTGGGCACGTAGCCCAGCGTGGCGGCGGCGGATTGCACACGGTCATGCGTGGCCGGGGTGAGGCCGTGCCGGAGGCCCTCGCCGTTCAAAATCAATGACACCGCCGATTGTGACACCCCGGCCAGCCGCGCCACATCGCGGCCAGTGGCCTTGCGAACGGAACGCGTTTCTGGGGCCGGAACGAGAAGCGCAATCATGGGTTCGCGTTTCCTGTGGCCCGGCTTATTGCCAGGCTTCATTTTAGGCGACTTTTTGGCGCAAGAAGCCACCTAAAACGATTTAGAAGGGCGAATTCATCCAAGTCAAGGGGTGGTCAGGTGCGGCCTTGCAGGCTGCGATAGGCGCGGATCACCTGACTGTCATCCAAGGCGCCCAGCCCCTGGCCGGAGGCGGAGAGGAACATCTGATGCGCCAGGGCGGCCATCGGCAGCCCCACCTTTGCCTCGCGTCCGGCCTCCAGCACGATGCCGAGATCTTTCACGAAGATATCGACAGCGCTGGTCACCACCGGCTCGGCCTGCATCATCCGCGGGCCACGGTCGCGCAGCATCCAGCTTGCGGCGGCGGACCCGCCGAGGATGTCGAGCATCACCTGCGTATCCACGCCCAACCGTTCGGCCAGCGCGATGCCCTCGGCGGCGACGGCCAGATGCGCGCCGCAGAGCAGCTGGTTGATCGCCTTGGCGGTGGCCCCCTGCCCCGGCACCTCGCCCACCCGCACCAGCTTGCTGCCCATGGCCAACAGCACTGGTTCGGCGATGGCGAAGCTGGCTTCGGCGCCGGCGGCCATGATGGTCAGGCTGCCCGCCGTGGCGCCGACCACGCCACCCGAGACGGGCGCGTCGACGAAGCCGAAACCCTGCGCCGTCACGCGTCGCGCCAGATCGGCGACAGCGCTCGGCGGGCAGGTGGCCATGAGCGTCACGATGCCGCCTGTCGCCATGGCGGCAAGCCCCCCGGCGGCGAACAGGACCTCCTCCGCCTGGGCGATGTTGACCACCATCAGCACCGCGATCTCAGCTCCGGACAGCGCTTCGGCAGTGGTCTCGGCCGGCGTGCCGCCGAGCGCCGCGAAGGCGTTGCGACCGGCTTCACGCAGATCGTAGCCACGCACGCTGTAACCGGCGCGCACGAGGTTGCCGGCCATCGGCAGCCCCATGGCGCCCATGCCGATAAAGCCGATACGGGTTACAGCCATGATTGCACCTGTGTGTGAAGGCCAGTGGTGGAGATGCCGTAGCGGTCATGCAGGGTGGGCAGCGCGCCGGCATCGAGGAACGCGTCCGGCAGGCCGATCTGGCGGAACACGGGATGCACACCGTTGCGCATCAGCACACCCGCCACCGCCTCGCCCAAACCGCCCACAACGGTGTGGTTTTCCGCCACCACCACCAGACGGCCCGGCCTGGCGGCGTGGTGCAGGATGGTGGCCTCGTCGAGCGGCTTGATGGTCGGCACGTGCAGCACGCCCACATCCACATGATCGGCGGCGAGGGTCTTGGCGGCTTCCAGGGCGCGCATCGTCATCAGGCCGGAGGAGATGAACAGCACGTCAGTGCCGTCGCGCAGCGGCTTGGCGCGGCCAAGTTCGAATGTGTAATCGTACTCGTCCAGCACCATCGGCACCTGTCCGCGCAGCAGGCGCATATAGACGGGGCCTGGATGATCGGCGATCTGCGGCACCGCCTGCTCGATATCCAGCGCGTCGCACGGGTCGATGATCGTCATGTTCGGCAGGCCACGGAAGATCGCCAGATCCTCGGTGGCCTGATGGCTGGGGCCGTAGCCGGTGGTGAGGCCCGGCAGGGCGCAGACGATCTTCACCGGGAGATTTTCCTCGGCCACCGCCATGCAGATGAAGTCATACGCACGGCGTGCCGCGAACACGGCATAGGTGGTGGCAAACGGGATGAACCCCTCGCGGGCGAACCCGGCAGCGCTGGCCATCAGCAGCTGCTCGGCCATGCCCATCTGGTAGAACCGGTCCGGATAGGCCTGCGCGAAGATGTGCAGATCGGTATATTTCGCCAGATCGGCGGTGAGGCCGACGATCTCGGGCCGCGTCTTGGCCAGTTCCACCAGCGCGTGGCCGAATGGTGCCGCCTTGGTCTTTTGCCCATCGCCGGCGATCGAGGCGATCATGGCCGAGGTTGTCAGGCGCGGCTTCGAAGGGTCCGGTGCGGCAAAACGCTTCTTGTGCTGGGTCATGATGCGTTCGCCTCATCGAGCAATGCGATGGCCAAATCCCACTCATCGGCATCGACGCGGATGAAGTGGTTCTTGTCGCGTGCCTCCAGGAACGGCACGCCCTTGCCCATCAGCGTGTCGCAGATGATGGCGCGCGGCTGCTTGCCGAGATGGGCGCGGGCGGCATCGAAGGCCCGCACCATGGCATCGAGGTCGTTGCCATCAACGCGCTGGGTGAACCAGCCGAATGCCGCGAACTTGTCGTGCAACGGCTCGGCGCACAGCACGTCCGTCGACGGGCCATCGGCCTGCTGGTTGTTGACGTCGATCAGCGCGATCAGGTTGTCGAGCTTCCAATGCGCAGCCGACATCGCCGCTTCCCAAATGGAGCCTTCGCCCAACTCGCCGTCAGACATCAGGTTGTAGACGAACGCGCTGGATTTCTTCCGCTTCAATGCCAGGCAGGCGCCGACGGCGATCGGCAGGCCCTGGCCGAGCGACCCGCCGGTGATCTCCATCCCCGGCGTGTAGGTGGCCATGCCAGACATCGGCAGGCGCGAATCATCGCCGCCATAGGTTTCCAGCTCCTCCACCGGCAAGATCCCTGCCTCGATCAGCACGGCATAAAGGGCGATCGCGTAATGGCCGATGGACAGATAGAACCGGTCCCTGCCCTCCCAGTCCGGGTCTTCCGGGCGATAGGTCATGGCATGGAAATAAGCGACCGCCAGCACGTCGGCGATATCCAGCGCCTGGGCGATGTAGCCTTGGCCCTGCACCTTGCCCATCAACAGGGCATGACGGCGAATGGCATAGGCGCGCTGGGCGAGTGCGCGGTTATGGCCCGGTGCGGCGATGGTCATTCAGTGGATCAACATGCCGCCGTTGACGTCGATGACGTTGCCGGTGAGGTAGGCCGACAGGTCCGACGACAGGAACAGGAAGATGTTGGCCACATCCTTCGGCTGGCCGAGGCGATTGAGCGGAATGCCTTCGAGGATCTTGGCGCGGGATTCGTCGCTGATCTTGCCGGCGATGATGTCGGTCTCAATCAGGCCGGGGGCCACGCAATTGACGCGAATGTTATCAGGGCCGAGTTCGCGCGCCATCGCCTTGGCCAGACCGAGCACGCCCGCCTTGGCGGCCGAATAATGCGCGCCGCCCAGAATACTGCCGCCACGCTGGGCGGAGACGGACGACATGCAGGAAATCGCGCCTTCTTTCCGCTCGCGCATATGCGGCATCACCGCCTGGGACATGTACAGAACGCCCCGCAGGTTCACATCCTGAATGTGGTCCCAGCTCTCGGCATCGATGTCCCACACCTTGATGGCCTGGGTGACGCCGGCGTTGTTGACGAGGATATCAACCTTCCCGAACGCCGCCAAAACTGCCTCCACGGCGCGACCTGTGTCGGCACGGTCGGTGACGTCGCAGCCAATGCCCATATGCTCGGGGCCAAGCTCGGCGGCGGCGGCCTTGGCGCCTTCGGCATCAAGGTCGAGAATGGCGACGCGTGCGCCGTTGAGGGCAAATAATTTCGCGGTGGCAAAGCCTATTCCACGCGGACCGGCGGCGCCGGAAATAATGGCGGTCTTACCGTGCAGCAACATTTTTCTCTCCCGAGATATTCTCGTTGGCGGGAGAATGATCCGGCTTTGCCGCCTCGAAAAACGCAAAATTTGCGATAACCGACGAATTGGGTTCATCTATCATCCCATGCGTAGTCTCCACCTCAGCGCCTTGAGCGCCTTTGAGTCCGCCGCCCGCACCGGCTCCTTCCGCGCGGCCGGGCTGGATCTGGGCATTTCCGCCAGTGCCGTCAGCCACGCGATCCGCAAACTGGAAGATTCGATCGGGGTGACACTGTTCGAACGCGAAGGCCGGGGCGTGCGGCTGAACCCCGGCGGCGAGGCGTTGCTGCGTCATGTCTCAAGCGCATTTGATGAAGTGCGGCTGGGGCTGGAAATGGTGGGCTCCGGCTCGGGCAATTTGCTGCGGCTGCACTGCGCCCCAAGTATTGCCACCCAATGGCTGATGCCGCGACTGCGCCATCTGTTCACCCTGCATCCGGAACTGGATGTGCGGCTCGCAGCCGGAAGCAATTATCCCAATTTTCTCAATGACGAGTTCGATGCCGATATCTGCTACGGCCCTCCGCGCCAGGAGGGACTGGTGGTGGTGCCGCTGGGCGAGGAGATTGTCACGCCGCTGTGCACGCCCGAGCTTGCGAGCCACATTTGCAAACCGGCTGATCTGCTGCACCATAAATTGATCGAGAGCGAACACAAGCGCGTCCGCTGGTCCGGCTGGTTCGAGGCCAACGACATGACCGCGCAAAGCCCGCATGGCAGCCGGTTTGACCGCAGCTTCATGGCCATCGCCGCGGCGGTGGATGGCTTGGGCGTGACATTGGAATCAACCCGGCTGGCGGAGCGCGAACTGGCACGCGGCGATCTGGTGGCCCCCTTGGCCGGCATCGCCCACGATGTTCGCTATATCGGCCATTATCTGGTGTTTCCACCCAAGGCCAAGCCTCGTCGTGCGGTGCGCCTATTCGCCAGCTGGATGGCGGGGGAACTGGCGCTGGACACACCGGCTTTTTAGGCCGGGCGCAGCTGTCGATAAAGCCGCTCCACCTGCGCGCTGTTCACCAAGGCCGTGCCGTAGGTGGTGACGGCGGCGGTGGCCACCGCGACGGCGAACGCCAGCGCATCGTGCTCGCTGGCACCCGTCCCCAGCCTGAGCACCAGACCAGCCAAAAAGCTGTCACCGGCGCCGACAGCGTTTTGCGCGACAACCTTGATCGCACCGAGGCGAACGATGCCGGAGGGGGTGGCCAAAAGTGCCCCCTGGCTGCCAAGGCTGACGGCAATCCTGCACGCGGCGCCGGAGTGCAGCAACGCCGTTACCTCCTTGTCCTGCAAGGCCTGGTCGCGCGTCTCATGACCCAGCAGAAATTCAAGCTCGCCCAGGCTGAGCTTCAGCAGATCGATGCCGCTGCCAATGGCTGCGCGCAAAGCAGGGCCTGATGCGTCGAGAGCGAACAGCTGGCCGCGCTGCCGAGCGATGCTGGCAACCTGGGCATAGATATCCACCGGAATGCCGGCTGGTACGCTGCCGCTGGCCACAATCCAGTCGGCGTCGATGTCGGCCAACAGGCCGAGCATCTGGCGCCACTCGCGCTCGGCGATCGTGGGGCCTTCGGGAACGAAGCGGTATTCGAGGCCGCTCTCGCTGTCATGCACGTTCACGCTGATGCGGGTGCGGCCGCCGATCGGCACGGATCTCCACCTTATGCCTTCCGCATCGAGCAGTTCCTCAATCAGCCGCCCGGTCACGCCGCCGGTCATGATCAAGGCCCGCGCATCGCCGCCCAGCGCATGCACTACCCGCGCGACATTGATGCCGCCGCCGCCCGGGTCATACCGCTCGTTCGATGTGCGGATCTTGTGGGTGGGCCTGACGGAGGGGGCGGTGCAGGCAAGGTCCACCGCCGGGTTCAGCGTGAGTGTGACGATACGCGGTTGCCGTTCACCCATGCGCCCACTTGCGTGGCGCCCGCGCCGCCTCTGCCTCACGCACGATGTTGATGGTGCGCAACACGCTGGACGGGTTCACGCTGATGGAATCAATGCCGATCTCTGTCAGGAACCGGGCGATATCGGGGTCATTGGCCGGCGCCTCGCCGCAGATTCCCACCTTGCGGTGATTGCGCCGCGCGCCTTCAACGGCGAGGCGGAACATCTCCAACATGCCCGGATCCCGCTCGTCGAAATCGAACGCGACGATCTCAGAATCCCGATCCACGCCGAGCGTGAGTTGGGTCAAATCGTTCGAACCGATCGAGAACCCATCGAACAAGGCCGCGAAGGCATCGACCTGGATCACGTTGTTCGGGATTTCGCACATCACATAGACTTCCAGCCCGTTGACGCCGCGTGCCAGCCCATGGCGCGCCATGGCGGCCAGCACCTGTTCGGCCTCGGCCACACGGCGGCAGAACGGCACCATCACCACCAGATTGGTCAGGCCCATCTCCTCGCGGACCAGCCGCAACGCTTCACATTCCAGTGCGAAGCCGTCGGCATAGGCCGGGTGGGCATAGCGCGCCGCGCCGCGAAAGCCGAGCATGGGATTGGCCTCATGCGGCTCGAACAGGGCGCCGCCGATGAGGGCTGCATATTCGTTGGTCTTGAAGTCCGACAGCCGCACGATCACCGGCTTCGGATAGAACGCGGCGGCAATCGTGCCGACGCCCTCGGCCAGGGTGCGAACGAAGAAATCGCGCGGCGTGGCAAATGCCGCCGCGAGCCCCGCGATGCGCGCCCGGTCCTCGGCCAAAAGCCGCTCCGGATGCGCCACCGCCATCGGATGCACGCCGATATACTGGCTGATGATGAACTCCATGCGCGCCAGCCCCACCCCTGCGTTGGGCGCCATGGCGGTGCGGAAGGCGAGATCTGGGTTGCCGAGATTGACCATGATCTGGGTGGCCGGCAGCGCGATGGCGCTGACATCCACGCGGTTCACCTCGAACGGCACATCGCCCTGATAGACCGCTCCCGTCTCGCCGTCCGCGCAGGAGATGGTCACGCGCATGCCGGTCTTGAGCACGCGGGTGGCGGTCTCTGCGCCGACCACCGCGGGCACGCCGAGTTCGCGCGCCACAATGGCGGCATGGCAGGTGCGCCCGCCCCGGTCCGTCACGATGGCGCCGGCGGTTTTCATCACCGGCTCCCAATCCGGGCTGGTGGAGGCGGCCACCAGAACCTCGCCCGGCTGGAAGTCTTTCAACTCCTCGCCCGAAGTCAGCACCCGCACGCTGCCGACGCCAATGCGTTCGCCCACGGCGCGGCCGGTGGCCAACACCACACCGGCGTCCTTGAGGGTGAATGTTTCCAGCATCGACGCCGATGTCCGCGATGCCACCGTCTCAGGCCGGGCCTGGACGATATAGAGAAGGCCATCGCCGGCATCCTTGGCCCATTCGATGTCCATCGGCACGGCATGACCGGCGCGGTCCGAATAATGGTCCTCGATCACCAGCGCGTAGCCGGCGAGTTCAAGCACCTCCAGGTCGCTCAGGCAGTATCGCTTCCGTGCGGCATCCGGGGTTGGCACGTCCTGCGTGGTGGCGCCGGTGTGGCCGTCAGCGAGGATCATCGTCTGTTGCTTCTGGCCCAGCAGGCGGCGCAACACGGCGCGGTGGCCTTTGCGGAAGGTGGGCTTGTGGACATAGAACTCATCCGGATCGACCTTGCCCTGCACGACGTTCTCGCCCAGCCCATAGGCGCCGGTGATGAACACGACATCGCGAAAGCCTGATTCGGTGTCGAGCGTGAAGATCACGCCGCTGGATGCGCGGTCCGAGCGCACCATCTTCATCACGCCGACTGACAGGCCAACCTTGAAATGGTCGAAGCCGTTATTGGCGCGGTAGACGATGGCGCGGTCGGTGAAAAGGGAGGCAAAGCAGCGGCGGCAGGCTTCCACCAGATCGCCGGCGCCGGTGATGTTCAGAAAGCTCTCGTGCTGGCCTGCAAAACTCGCCGTGGGCAGGTCTTCCGCAGTCGCCGAACTGCGCACCGCCACCGCCGTGCCAGCGCCATACTGCGCCTCCAAAACCTGATACGCCGCCACGATCTGCTGGCGAAGTTCATCGCCGCCCGTGGCGTCATACACCACACGACGGGCGGCTTCGGCCCGCGCCGACAAGCGTGCCACGTTGGTGATGTCCAACCCATCCAGCAATTCATGCAACCTGGCCACGGCCCCGGTGCTGGCCAACGCCGTATCATAGGCGTGCACAGTGAGTGCGAAGCCGTTTGGCACACGGACCATCTTCGCGTTGAGTTGATTATAGAGTTCACCCAGCGAAGCATTCTTGCCGCCAACCAGAGCGACGTCCTTGAGCCGTATCGCGTCAAACCACAGCACGCAGCCTGGATCGGTCATGAACATCGCACCTTTGGGCGACGACCACCGGCCGCCGCCCCTTGGGGTCAGGAGACGTCAGGTCAGGAGACGTGGAGGTGGTTTTCCACGCTGGATACGCCAGGTGCGGACCACGCGGCGCGGGAGACGGTGTTCACGTCAGCCCAGGTGTCGACCTTGCCTTCAAGCGTCACCTTGCCGCCCGCCACCAGCACATGCACGTTTTTCGCCTCGACCTCCGCACTGCGCTTGAGCGAGTCCTCGATCCGCCGCTTGATATCCATCGCCGAAGCGTGCGGCTTGACCTTCACCGCGTTGGTGATACTCACCACGCCGCGCAGCTTGCGCAAATCGTCCATCGCGGCAACGCGCTGGTATTCCCACTCCACGTCACCGGTGAGCGTGAGCCAACCATGCTGAACCTTCACCTGGATGGCGTTCCGCGGCACCTGCACGTTTTCATCCAGCACGGCCAGGGCCCGCTTGGCGATGTCCTCGTCCGCGAAGGGGTTGGTCTTGCCGAAATCAACCTTGATTTCATCCACCACGCCGCGCACGCCCTTGATCCGCTTGGCGGATATTTCAGCCTGCTGCTTTTGGGCGAAGTTGGGGACGTGACCCGAAAGAGTGATGATTCCGTTATCGGCTGTTACGCCGATATTGGCGGAAACAACGCTTGGTTCAAAATCAAGCTCGTCAATGACGAGTTGACGCAACAACTTGTCTTCCATTGCATTCCTCCTTTTTGGGCGGAGGCCCCCGCCCGTCGGTGACAATGACCATGGGATCTCGAACGATACATTGACCCGGATCAATTCTTAACGCCAGATATTCATATATACAATAAATTTGTCTATAACGCAGACGTTACGTTGCTAATAACAAAGTGTTTTGCTTTTACACTAGAAACCAAACTGTGCGTTTTATTTTTGTGATTTGAATTGACCGATTTTATTTTTCTAAAACACAGCAAAAAACAGAATTTTTATGTTCCATATCGGGAAAATTGCCGAAACCCTGCCGAGACAGTCATACGACGCATCCGGCACCAGATGGAGAACGCCATGGTCAAGCATTCTGCCGAAGCACCTGTCACCATCGCGGCCCCGGCCAAGCAACCCCCCGTGCCATCGCATCGCCCTTCCTCGCCGGACGAATTGTTAGAGGCCGGCAAACGGCTGCGCCAGACAATCCATCGGGCCGACCATGCTGCGTGGAAAAAGCCAGTCGGCCGCGCCGATCCTGTGGCGCAACTGCAAGCATCCGATCATGACCGGTTGCCCGAGCTTTTGCCGGTGCGCTATGGGCGGATGCTCGTCTCCCCCTTCACCTATTTTCGCGGGGCCGCGGGCGTCATGGCGGGCGACCTTGCCACCACGCCCGCCACCGGGCTGCACGTGCAGGCCTGCGGCGACTGTCACTTGCTCAATTTCGGTGGATTTGCCACGCCAGAGCGCAACATCATCTTCGATATCAACGATTTCGACGAGACGCTGCCGGCCCCGTGGGAGTGGGATGTCAAACGCCTGGCCGCCTCGTTCGTGCTGGCCGCGCGATCTGTCGGGCTGAGCGATTCCAACGGGTCGGACGCCGCCGTGGCGGCCACGCAAAGTTATCGCGAGCATCTGGCAAACTACGCGCGGATGTCGCCTTTGGATGTTTGGTATTCGAGCGTTGACGCCGACGACGTGATCGACCTGATATCAGACCCAGCCCGCAAGAAGCTGGTGCAGCGGAGAATTGCCAAAGCATCGGAAAATTCAGGATCGGAGATGGACTACCCACGCCTGGCCGGGATGGTGGGTGGGCAAATTCATATCCGCGATGCACCGCCTTTGATCTTTCACCCCGAGTTGGCGCGCGCGCCGAATTTCATGGCCGCACTGGAAAAACTTCTGGCGAACTACCGCGAGACGCTGAGCGATGAACGGCGTGCGTTGTTGGACCGTTATCGGCTGGTGGATGCTGCCATCAAGGTTGTGGGCATCGGCAGCGTTGGGCGCCGCTGCTGGATTGCACTGTTCATGTCGGCCGGCAACGACCCGCTGTTCCTTCAGTTCAAGGAGGCCTGCGCCTCCGTTCTGGAGCCTTTTGCCGGCAAGAGTGACTACCCGCATCACGGCCAGCGCGTTGTCATGGGGCAGCGCCTGATGCAGCCGGCGTCCGACCTTTTCCTCGGCTGGATGGATGGCATGGAGGGCCGAAAACTCTATGCCCGTCAATTGCGCGATGCGAAAATCAAACCGTTGATCGAGACGTTCGATGCAGAGGCGTTGCTGGTGCACGGGGAGGCCTGCGGCTGGGCGCTGGCGCGCAGCCACGCAAAATCCGGCGATGCCTGGACCATCAGCGGCTATCTCGGCGGCAACGACCACTTTGACGTGGCGATGGGCCAGTTCGCCCTCGCCTATGCCGACCAGGCCGAGGCCGACCACGCCAAGCTGAAAGCAGCGGTTCGGGCGGGGAAGGTGGAGGTGTTGCAGGAGGCCTAGCCAGCTTTCACCGTCCAGGCGGTAGAGAAGAGGCGCGGTGGGACAGGCCCAGGCCCTGCCGGTCCTCCTGCTGCGCCATCGCCTGGTCCTGCGCGTCGAACGCGGAGTGTTCCACGCTGAGATTGAGGTGGCGCAAATACTGGCCCACCGCCTCACGGCGCGCATTGGTGGCGACAACGCCCTGCAAACCCACCAAAGCAGCGCGCATGCGGCGGATGACCTGGACGGACGAGGCGCCAAACTGGCGGATCTCGTCGAACGACAAGGTCAGGTAGTCCTGCCAGGTCGGCATTGGAAAAATCAGCCGCAACGCCCCGGTGGCGTCATGGGCCTGACCGGCTTCCAGTTCCGACCGGCCGAGCCGGCGCATGAGATCCTCGATCTGGTCCAGCGCCTGCACCACCGTCGTCGGGTCGTTGATCGCCGATGACAGGGCGCGGATGGCGATGTCGACCAGCAGGCGAATGGCGTATTTCGGGTCCTGCTCGAAGGTCCGGCTGCGGGCGAGCAACACGCAACGCCGCAGCGCCAGTTCCGGCAACGGTGCTGCGGCGCCATGGACATGCAGCATGACGCTGCCCTCGATCAGCGTCTCGCCGACCGCGCATTCCACAACAATGACCGCGCCCGCAGCCTGCGCCATCCGCACCAACGCCGCGACATCAAGCCGGGCGATCGGGCGCGGCCGGCCGGAATAGGCGAGGGTCTGCACGGCAGAACCGAGCGCCGGCAATGCGATGTCAGCTGGCGTGGCATCGTTTTGCAGGTCGCGGAACAGATCGAGAATGACCGTGCGGCCGGCATCGCCGATCAGATGCAGCACATTGTCGATCTGCAGATCGGTCAGTCTTTGCAGCATGCGCGCGAATGTCAGCATGCTGGCGATCAGCAGAACGATCACCGCCATGGAGGAAAAGAACGGCGCACTGCCGGAGCCGCCCCGATCGGTCCAGGCCAGGGCCACCAGCGCATAGCTGAACGTGGCGAAGAACAGCCCGAGCGTGTGAAACAAGGACGGGTCGCTGCTGAACACAATCACAAGGCGCGGCGAATAGGCCATGGCACTGAACTGCACCATGACAAAGATGATCGAGAACACGATGCCGGTCAGCGCCATCATGCCGGAACTGACGGAGCCGAAGAACGACAGCGCGGCCGCCGCCGACATCGGATGCGTGTAGGTGGGGAGATAGGTGGCTTCGAGGCGCGGCAGCACCAGTCCGCACAGAACGCTGCCACCGGTGTAGAGCATGGGGATCATCCACAGCGGCAAGACGCCTTGGCCTGACGCCATCAGGCTTCGCCTGGCCTCGCCACGCCGTGGCCGTGGCTTGGCGCCCACCATTTTCATGACAAGGCGTGCCGCGCGTGTGGCCGGGCCGCGAATGAGGACATACGGCACGATGGCGCACGCCAACGCCACAACCAGGGCCTGCCCGACGTAGAACGCCCGCAGTTGCAACACCTGATAGATCGTGTCGATCACCAGGGCGAAGATGAACACCCTGCCGACATCCTTGGCGGCTGAGCGAAGCAAGTCTCCGCGTGCGTCTGGGTTGCGGATAAAGGCATGCAGGAACGCCGGCTGCCCCGTGCGCGCATCCCGCAGGCCGGCCTGGATCGCCAGGATGGTGACCATGGTTGGCATCACGATGAGCCGGAAGTGTAATGGCCCGCTGGCGCGGCCGAGGAGCTGTTCCACGGTGCGCGACAGGATCTCCATGAAGGCATCCATGGTTCATTGTTCTCGGTGTGGTCGATCCGCGCGCGGATCTGGTTCTTTCCTTTCTTTTTACGCTATCGCTGGGGCGATGGTGGGGGAGAATTGCTTCCATTCCGCCCGCGATGCCGGCAATTACGGACAGGTGGCGGCCAGCAGCCTCGGGAAGCTCTCCGCGCCCCGCAGACGGACACATCACAACCGTGATCGTGCCCGCCCGCAGGGGCGCACTCACATTGGAAACAGATGGCGCTGTTTGCCTGCGACCGTTCAGCCGCGCGGGGCGACCTTCAGATCTCCCAAGCCATACTTCGTGAGAATGCCGCCATACGTACCGTTGGCGATCAGGCGATTGAGCGAGGCCTTGATGGCATCATACAAAGCCGGATTTTCCTTGGGAAACCCAATCGCGATGTAACTGTCCGTGAACGGTGTTCCGATCACGGCATAGATGCCCGGCTCTTGCGTCATTGTGTACGGGATTGATTCCGCACTTTGAACAACCCCCTGCAAGCGGCCCTGCTTCAGCTGGTTTCGCGCGTCAGGGCTGCCTTCAGTGCCAACCGCGTTCATCGCGGGCTTTCCCTTGGCCACGCAATTGGCCTCGCTCCACCGCTGCGTCTCGCGCTGGAAGGGGCCGCGGCGGCTGCTGCCAACGTTCTGCCCGCAAAGTTCCTCGGCGGCCTTGAATGTGTCCTTCGCGGCGGCGAGGGTGAAAAACTGTGCCCCGGACTGGATGTAATCGATAAAGCCCACCGCATCGCGGCTCTCTGGCAGATCGACCATGCTCAGCGCCATGTCGATCCGGCCCGTTTTGAGCGACGTGATGGCAGACTCGTAGGTCACATCGACCCAATTGGCCTTCAGGCCAAGATCGGCCGCAATCGCGTCGCCGAGTTCAACGTCCAGTCCGATCATCTTGCCGGTGTTGGTGTCGCGATAGGCGAGTGGGGGAAAGGCCGGGAACATGGCGATATTGATCTGGCCCGCGGCCGTGTATTTGGCCGGCAGGGACTGGGCCTGCACCGCGCCCTGGGAGACGAGCAAAAGTCCGGCAACAATCATCGATTTCAGCATGGGCGGTGATGTCCTTTCGAGGGTGGGGTGATGCAGTGCAGTTCAGTCACGGGCGGATGCCGCAACCTCCGATGCGTTCAGGAAATTCGTGAGCACAGCCTGAACCTGATCGGGAACAACGAGGTGGGCGTTGTGCCCACCATAGGGCAGCAATGTGAGGGTGGCGTTGGCGATGCTGGCCGCGAGTTCCTGGGAACAATGCGGCGGCGTGCTGAAATCATCCTGCAGGCCAAGCACAAGGGTGGGTGCTGTGATGGCGGACAATGTGGCGCGCCGCTCATGCGCGAGGCAGGCATCCATGCGGCGCAACATGGTGTCGGTTCCGACGAAATTGGCGACCAGGGACGGCAAGGCCGCCTTCAGCATCGCGTCATTCTCGTTGATCCAGCGGGGCGGATAGATCCCGAGCGGGCCTGTCAGCAGGAAGGCCTCAACGCCCATTGTGGTCAGCATGTCGGGCCGCATCGTCATCACGCGGGCGAAGTAAGGGTCCTCGCAGGGCCATGTCGCATACAGCACCAGGCCGGCCACGCGGTCGGGATGATCGGCCGCGATGCTTTGGGCCACGGCGCCGCCCAGGGAATGGCCCACCAGATGCGCCTTCGCCACGCCAAGCCGGTCCATCAGGCCGAGCACGTCGGCGGCGATCTGGTCCACCGAATATGGCCCGTCCCACGCGTGGCTGGCGCCAAGGCCGCGATGATCATGGGTGATGATGCGGAACTGCTGTGACAGATGCGACACGACGCCCTGCCAAGGGTGCGCCAGGCCGTTCAATCCGGAAATCAGCATCACCGGGAAGCCTGTTCCCGCCTCTTCGTAATGCAGGCCGCCCCAGTCAAATGTCGCAGTCCCCATCGAAGGGTCTCCTTCTCGAAAAAATGAAGCCATGGCGGGTGGCGGATCAGCCCAGCAGGGCTGCCTGCGCCTCCGGCAGCGCCCATATTTTCTTGATGGCAGCGGAGCCGGCCGCTGTGATTTTGGCTTCGTCGCCGCCCGTGTAGGCGCCGTTGGCAACCAGCACGCGCCCGTCCACGACAACCAGATCGATATTGGCCCGGTTGGCGAGTGCAATGAGCGCGCGGCGCGGGTCTGACATCGGCTGCAGATGCGGATGCGTCATGTCGACCACCGTCAGATCGGCCGTCGCACCTGAGGCGATGGTGCCGAGATCGGGGCGCTTGATGACGGCTGCGGCCGTCGCGGTCACGGCGTCGATCAGTTCGGGCGCGGTGGCGATATCGGCGCGGCCAGATGAGATCTTGGAGATCATGGAGGCCGCGTTCAGTTCGCCCAGCAGATCCATGTTGTAGCCGTCGGTGCCGACCACGGTTCGCACGCCCTTGTCAGCAAAACGGCCGAATGAAGCCGTGGTGCCGGAGCGGGCGAAGACGCGGGGGCAGTTCAGGATTGTCGCCCCTTTGGCCGCCATCAGGCGCAGATCGTCATCGGTGCTGGCGATGCAATGCGCGGCCAGCAGGTCAGGCGCAAGGATGCCGAGCCAGTCGAGATATTCCGCCGGCGTGCGGCCATCGTAGCGTGCGGCGATGGTGGCCACCTCCCCCGGGCTTTGCGCCAGATGGGTGGTGATCGGCACGTCCAGGTCCCGGGCCCGGGCGGCGCAGGCGCGCAACAGGTCGGGGCCGCAGGTGTCGACGGCGTGCGGGCTCATGGCCAGTCGGAGGCGGCCGTCGGCTGTGCCGTGCCAGCGATTATATTGCGCGTTCCAGGTGTCGAGATCGGCCTGCCCGTCATCGCCGGCATAGCGCACCACGCCGTCAGCACCCGCCTGGGCGTTGGAGGTGGAGAACAGATAGGGCGCGCCGTAGAAGCGGATGCCCATTTCTTCAGCGGCCTGGAACATCTCCGGAATGCCGTTGCGGAACGGCTCCATCACCGTGGTGGCGCCGCCCTTCAGCAGTTGCAGAATGCCAAGCCGGGCGATGTCCAGCCGCTCGGCCGGGGAGAGAATGTCGATGCCGCGCCGGGTCAGCGGCAACAGCACCGTGTAGACGATGCTCTGGTTGTTCTTGCGGCCGTTGCCGTCTTCGGTGTGGCTGCGCGCCACTGCCTCGCTGAAGCAGTGGTTATGCAGGTTCAGCAGGCCCGGCAGGATGAACCGCCCGGGTTGGTCGAACACCTGGTCCGCCACCGGTCGGTTCGGCGTGACGGCGGCGATGCGCGTGCCTTCCAGCAGCACCCAACGGTCCCGCAGGACGTGCTGTTGGTGATCCCGACGGGTCAGGACGTAGCTGCCGAAGATGGCGGTGGTGCGTCCGGAGAGGGACATGGGGGGTTCCTAGATCAATATCGCCTGAGGCAGCTATCAGGCTTTAGGCGAGGAATCGGGCGGATTGCCCGATCGGGGTGCCGAGCACTTCGTCCTCGAACATCACGATGTTGCCGCGCACGATGGTGGCTGTCGGCCAGCCGGTGACCTCCATGCCGTCGAACGGCGTCCAGCCGCAGGGCGAGGCGATCCAGGAATCTTCGATGGTGCGGCGCTTCTTCATGTCCACCAGAGTGAAGTCGGCGTCGTAGCCTGCGGCAAGACGACCTTTGCCGACCAGGCCGTAGACCCGTGCGGGACCGGCGGCCATCAGGTCCACCAGGCGCGTCAGCGGCAGGCGACCGGCGTTGACGTGGTCGAGCATGATCGGCACCAGCGTCTGCACGCCGGTCAGCCCGGCCGGGCATTCCGGCCAGGGCAGCGCCTTGGACGCGCGCGAATGCGGCGCATGGTCGCTGCCGATCGTGTCCACCATGCCGCTGCGGATGGCGGCCCAGGCGGCCTCGCGGTGGCGCTCGCCGCGGATGGGCGGGTTCATCACGCCCAGACCGCCGAGGCGGTCGTAGCAATCAGGGGCCACCTGGGTGAGGTGATTGACCAGCACTTCCGCCGTCGCGACATCACGGTAGTCGCGCAGATATTCCAGTTCTTCGGCGGTGGAGACGTGCAGGATATGGGTCTGGCGGCCGGTCTTGCGGGCCAGCGCCATCAGGCGGCGGGTGCCGAGGAAGGCGCATTCCTCGTCGCGCCATTTCATATGCGAGCGGTAGGGCATGCCGCTGTGAAACATCGGCTTGCGCGCCTGCAGGCGGAATTCATCCTCGCTGTGGAAGGCGATGCGGCGGTGGCCGGAGCGCATGGCCATTTCCAGATGCTCATCGTCCTCGATCATCAGAGAGGCGGTGGAGCTGCCGGCGAAGATCTTCACGGCGCAGACGCCGGGCTGGCGTTCAAGTTCGGCCAGTTGATCGATGTTGGATTTGGCGCCCGCGACATAAAGGCCGATGTCGCACCAGCTTTCCCGCTCGGCGTAATCGCGCTTCCAGGCCAGCCGGTCCAGATCGGCGATGGCGGGGTTGGTGTTCGGCATGTCGAACACGGTGGCGATGCCGCCCAGCACGGCGGCGCGGGTGCCGGTCGGCAGGGTTTCGACCAACGGATCACCGGGGTCGCGCAGATGGACGTGGCTGTCGATCAGCCCGGGCAGAACATGCAGGCCTGCTGCGTCGATGGTCTTGTCGGCCGTATCGGACGCCCCTGCCCCGATCGCTACGATCTTGCCGGCGACAACGCCGATATCGGCGGCTTCCTCGCCCCAGGGCGTGACGCAGATGCCGCCGCGGATCAGCAGATCATAATGCATGGACCATCATTCCTTGTGTGCGAGAAGCAGCGCGCCAATAGCGGCGGCAACTGCCTGTTGAGCCGGTTCGATGACCGGGCAGCCAATGGCGATTTCAATGGCGCGGCGATGCGAGGCCATGCCGGCGCAGCCCAGCACAACGACACCCGCGCCGCGCTGCTGCACCAGCGCCTCGCCGGCGGCGATCAGGCGGTCACGGATGGCCGCACCCGCCGTATCGGCGGCGCTGGCGTCCACCGGCCAACTGCCGGCGTAGCGGCTGTCCACGCCCATCTGGCGCACATAACGTTGCTGGCGACGTACGCTGGCGGGGGACAATGCGATGATCCCGAAGCGCTCGCCGAGCGTCAGCGCGCGCAGGATGCCCCATTCGGCGATGCCCATCACGGGACGACCGCCGGCGGCCTCGCGCACCGATTGCAGGCCGGGGTCGCTGAAGCAGGCGAGCACGAAGGCGTCCGCGTCATCGCGCGTCACCCATTCCACCAGCGGCATCACCACGCTGTCGGAATCACGCTGGGTGGCGATACCCGGCGGGCCGCTGGCAAGGCCCGCCACGGTGATGACGGGGCCGCCCGGCATGCGCAAAGGCTGCACCGCGTCATCGATGGCCGCCGTCACCGAGGCCGATGAGTTCGGGTTGATCACCAGAATACGGCAGGCCCCGGTTGTCATGTATGCGCGCCCCTACTTGGCTTCGTGATGGATGAAGTTCGCGGCAATCGCCTCGCCGGTCGTGATCCACACATCGGGGCAGGACTTGGCGTAGGTGAGGAACTCGCGCAGCAGACGCAGCCGCATCGGCCGGCCGCTGCATTGCGGGTGCAGCACGGTGGTGACCATGGCGCCCCAGTCACGAATTTCGTCCAGCTCATCCTTCCACATCGACAGCACGTGCTCCTTAGGGAAGATCGAGCGCGAGCTGAGGCGGGTGGACAGGCCGTGCATCCAGTCGTCGTAGCTGGCCGTGACCGGCAGTTCGATGGTGCCCGGCGTGCCGTCGGCCAACTGGTGGCGATACGGCCGCACATCGTCGCGGAACGAGGAGGTGTAGGTGATGCCGTGGCGCACCAGGGCCACGCGCAGTTCCTCGGTGAACTCGCCATACGGCGCGCGATAGCCGGTCGGCACCACGCCGAGGCGGCGCTTCAGCACTTCGAACCCGCGCTCCAGTTCTTCTTCCATGAACGGCGCGCCGACGTCTGGCAGCAGGTGGTGATAGCCGTGATGGCCGATTTCATGGCCTGCGCGCAGGATCGATTCCGCCATCCCCGGATGGGCGTCGACCGACCAGCCTGTGGTGAAGAAGGTGGCCTTCAAATCCAGTTGGTCGAGCAATTCAAGCAGCTTCGGCGTGCCGACACGGGCCTCGTAGCCGCCATAGCTCATGGCCACCAGGCGCTGGGCGTGCAGCGCGTCCTTGCTGGTGACGGCGGTTTCGGCATCCACGTCGAACGACAGGAACATCGCCGACGTATAGGGCTGCGGCCACGGATATTCCGGCGCCAACGGTGCGGTGTTGGCCGGGGTGAGCGGAATGCTCGCGAGCGCCTTACTGTCCAGCATTGATTGAAGCCTTTTCAAGTCCGTTGTCAGAGAGCAGCCATTTGGCCAGCAGCTTCTTGTAGGTGCCATCGGCGATCAGGCTGTCGACGGCCTGCGCGACGGCGGTCTGCAGCCCCGTCTCCTTCACCGGCAGGGCGATGCCGGTCAGCTGTGAGGAAATCGGGGTGCCGATGACGGCATAGGCGGTGGGCTCCTGCTGCATCACATAGGGCAGGGTTTCGTTGCCTTGCAGCGCCGCGTCGATCCGGCCCTGCTTCAACTGGTTGCGGGCATCGGCGGAGCCATCGGTGCCCACCACCACAATGGGGTTGGCGCCGCAATGGGCGGTGCTCCAGGCCTCGATATCCTTCGGAAACGCGGTGCGGCGGCTGGCGCCGACCTTGTGACCGCACAGACCCACCATGTCCTTGATCTCGGCGGCACGGGCCTGCTGGATGAAGAACTGTGGGCCGCTGCGCAGGTAATCGACGAAGCTCGCCACCGCGTGGCGGGTGGCCAGATCGCCCATGCCGGACATGATGGCATCCACCCGGCCGGTGGTCAGCGCCGGGATCATCTGGTCAAAGCTGGTTTCCTGCCAGACGATCTTGATGCCGAGCCGGGCCGCGATCGCTTCGCCCAGATCGATGTCAAAACCCGAGAGCGCGTTGGTGGCGGGGTCGCGGAATTCGAGCGGCGGATAGTTCGGCACCATCGCCACCGTGATGGCGCCGCGGCTCGCGATCGACTGCGGCAGGTCGGCGGCCGCAGCGAGGCAGGCGGGCAGGCACAGGGCGGCGGTGGCAAGCACGCGGATCATTCTCATCGGCATCATCAGATCACTTTCGAGAGGAAGGTTTGCGTGCGGGCCTCACGCGGCGCCATCAGCACCTGCGACGGCGGCCCTTGTTCGACGATCATGCCGGCATCCATGTAGACGACCTTGTCGGCCACCTCACGCGCGAAGCCGAGTTCGTGGGTGACGACCATCATCGTCATGCCGCTGCGGGCGAGTTCCTTCATCACCGCCAGAACCTCGCCCACCAGCTCCGGGTCCAGCGCGCTGGTCGGCTCATCGAACAGCATCAGCATCGGCCGCATCGCCAGCGAGCGGGCGATGGCCACGCGCTGCTGCTGGCCGCCGGAAAGCTGCGAGGGATAGTTGTCCGCCTTGTCGGCCAGGCCCACGCGACGCAGCAACGCGATTGCCTCGGCGCGCACCTCGGCCATCTTGCGGCCCTGCACCTGCACCGGGCCTTCCATCACGTTCTGCAGCGCCGTCATGTGCGGGAACAGGTTGAAGCGCTGGAACACCATGCCGGCCTTCAGACGCTGGCGAGCGATCTGCGCCTCGGTCAGGCGGTGCAGCCGGTCCCCCTGCTCGCGCAGGCCGAGCAACTCGCCGTCCAGCCAGATGCCGCCGGTATCGATGCGGGTAAGCTGGTTGACGCAGCGCAGCAGCGTGGTCTTGCCCGAGCCGGAGGCGCCGATGAGGCACAGCACCTCGCCCGGCATCACGTCCAACGACACGCTTTTCAGCGCCTGAAAGCCGGAGAAGGATTTCGTCACATTGCGGATGGCGACAATCGGGCGGGTCATCGGCCCATCCTCGCCGCACCGCGGGCAAAATATCGTTCTGCGAGCATTTGCAGCGGCGTCAGGACCGAGACGATCAGCAGATACCACAGCCCGGCCACGATCAGCAGTTCGATCACGCGCGAGTTGGCGTAGTAGATGTTCTCCGCATTGTGCAGCACTTCCGGATACTGGATGACGCTGGCAAGCGAGGTCGCCTTGACCATGCCGATGAACTCGTTCGCCAATGGCGGAATCACCACGCGCATCGCCTGCGGCAGGATAATCCGGCGCAGCGCGCGCAGGCGGCCCATGCCGATCGCTTGGGCAGCCTCATACTGCCCGGTGTCCACCGAGAGCATCCCTGCCCGCATCACCTCGGACGTATAGGCGCCCTGGTTGATCCCCAGCCCCAGCAGGGCGGCGACGAACGGCGTGATCACATCGATGGCGCGGCCGGACCAGAGGCCGGGAATGCCGAGGACGGGAAACACCAACGCCAAATTGAACCACAGCAGCAATTGCAGGATCAGCGGCGTGCCGCGAAACAGCCAGGTGTAGCCGGCCGCCACCGACGCCAACACCGGATTGGGCGACAGCCGCATGATGGCCACCACGATGCCGAGCACAATACCCAGCGCCATGGCCAGCACCGCCATGATGATGGTGTTGGTGATGCCGTCCAGGATGACCGGGACGGTCAGGAAGCGGCCGACATAGGACCATTCGATCTGCCCGCGGGCGAAGGCGCGCACCAGGGCGGCCAGCGCCAGCAGGATGAGGGAGGCGCTGAGCCACCGGCCCCAATGCGCCCGCCGTGCGACAGGCAGGGTCGAAATATCGCGAAAGCCCTGTGCCAGACCGCCTCCCTGGGTCATTGCGTGGCGGCGTTCAACAGCGGTTCGGTGACGGCGTTGCCTTCAAGGCCGTATTTGGTCAGCACCGCCTTATAGGTGCCATCGGCGATCAGGCCGCGCAGCGCTTCCATCACGGTCTCGCGGAACGGGCCGGCATCCTTGCGGAACGCGATGCCCTGATAGCCGAGGGTGAACGGGGCGCCGAGAATCTTGTACTTGCCCGGCTCGTTGGCCTGCGCATACGGCAGGGTCTCGCTGCCCTGCACGGCTGCGTCGATACGGCCCTGTTTGAGCTGGTTGCGCACGTCGATGCTGTTCTCGCCGGGGGTGTACTGCACGGCGGGCTTGCCTTCGGCCTCGCAGAACTTCTTGCTCCATTTCTCGATCTCGACCGGAAAAGAGGTGCTGCGCGTGGTGCCGACCTTCTTGCCGCACAAATCGACTTCCGTCTTGGCGGTGCTGTCGGCGAGCACGAAGAACTGGGCGCCGGTGGTGAGGTAATCGATGAAGTCGGCGGTCTCGCGGCGCGATGCGCGGTCCGACAGGCCGCTGATGATGAAATCGGAACGGCCGGTCTGCAGCGAGGGCATCAGCTGGTCGAACGGCGTCTCGCTCCATACCACCTTCACGCCCAGCTTCTTGGCCAGCGCCTCGGCGAGATCGACATCAAGCCCAGTGAGGATGTTGGTGGCGGGATCGCGATATTCCATCGGCGCGTAGGTGGCGTTCACCGTCAGGCGGAAGGCGCCGGCCTGGCGCACCGCATCGGGCAACTCCGCAGCATGGGCGCCACAGACGAACAGCAGGCTGGCAAGGTTGATGGCGGCAAGAGAATGGCGGCGCATGTCGGCTCCTGGGATCAGATGTCGTTGACGGCGATCGGTTCAATCACGCCAGCGCGCTCCGTGATCGCCGTGTAGTGCGCTGGCTGGCGATGAGCGGCGAAGTTGAACATCTTGTCCTTGCCCTGGCGGCAGAGATTCAGATCGCAATCGGCGATCACCAGTTCGTCGCCCAGCGTGTGGGCTTCTGCAACAATCTGGCCGTTGGGATTGACGATGCAGGTGCCGCCGATCAGGCCGGAGCCGTCTTCATCACCGGCCTTTGCCACGGCAATCGCCCAGGTGGCGTTCATGTAGGCGTTGGCCTGCACCACCAGCTGCGAATGGAAGGTGCGCAAGGCGGCGTCTTCGGTGGTGCCGCCATTGGGGTCGTAGGCGGCGGAATTATAGCCGACGCAGACCATCTCCACGCCCTGCATCCCCAGCACGCGCCA
Organism: Acetobacteraceae bacterium; assembly: GCA_040399685.1. GTDB lineage: Bacteria > Pseudomonadota > Alphaproteobacteria > Acetobacterales > Acetobacteraceae > CAIQQQ01. Next base: position 76,631 of record JBBART010000008.1, on the reverse strand, counting down.
GGATTCCGCCCAGCGGCGATCGTTGCAGATCATCATACCCATGATGCCGTCATGCCACTCGCGGCCGGCACGGTAGGCGGGGAAACCCATGTCGCCGTATTCGAAGTAGCGTTTTTCCAATTGCTGGAAGCGCGCACCCGGACGCGGCTCGACGGAGCCTGGCAGATGCACCTTGCGATACCGGCCCAGCACGGCGCCGTCCGGCTGCACCAGGATCGCACAGTTGAAGCGTTCGCCGGCCGGGGTGATCTCGGCATAACCCACACTGAAACCAATACCGAGCGCGCGGGCGCGGGCGAACAACGGCTGCACCGCCGCATTCGGCATGCCATGCTCGTAATACTGGTCCAGCGCCTCGCCCTCCAGCAGCCAGCGCGGGAAGAACGTGGTGAAGGCCAACTCGGGAAACACCACCAGCGTGGCGCCCTGTGCCGCCGCCTGTTCGAGCAACGCGACCATCCGGGCAAGCGTATGCTCGCGCGTATCGGCTTTCTGGGTGCCGCCCATTTGTGCAGCAGCGACGCGTAGAACCCGGCTCATTATGCCTCCAACTTGGGCAAACCCTATCTAATCCGGTCATTCTCCGGCGATTGCAGAACGATAATTCCAATTCGCCCAAAAATCATGCAGGAACCATCATGCTCCCTATGATAAATTGCGGCTAACTATAGATTTTAGTGATAGTTTTTTTCAACACCCCGGTTCTGCAACGGGGCGCTGTGGGCAAAACGTCCGATGCGCCGCAAGCGTTGGATGATTTTGCCATTTCACAAATTCTGGAACGAAGACACCATGTAAAATCCTGCGAACCCGACCACACAAGGCGCTGTATGACAGATGGAGAAACCTGGCGGGTGGGCGTGCTGTTCTCGCGCTCCGGCGCAATGGCTGTCTCGGAGTCGGAACATTTTTTCGGTACCGCGCTGGCGATCGAGGAGATCAACCAGGCCGGCGGCGTTCTGGGCCGCCCGATCGAGGCCATCGCGTATGATCCGGCCTCCGATGAGAACGCCTACAATCGCTTCGCCCATCGCCTGCTGGCCGATGACGGCGCCTCGGTGATCTTTGGCTGTTCCACCTCGCAATGCCGCAAGGCCGTGTTGAAGGCGGTGGAGCGGCGCAACGGCCTGCTGTGGTACCCATCGCTCTACGAGGGCTTCGAATACTCGCCCAACGCGCTCTATACTGGCGCTTCGCCCAACCAGACCATCATTCCATTGGCGGCGTGGCTGGCGCGGCATCATGGAATGCGGTTGTATTGCATCGGCTCGGATTACATTTATCCGCGCGAATCCAACCGCATCATGCGCGACCTCGTGGCCGAATTGGGCGGCGAAACCCTGCGTGAGGTGTATGTGCCGTTCGGCGCGGGCGCCGACCTGCTCCGGCCGCTGATCGCCGACATTGCGGCGTGCAAACCAGATGTGGTGTTTTCCACCGTGGTGGGGGTCACGGCGCAGGCGCTCTACCGGCTTTACCATGAGGCCGGGCTGAACCCCGGCACGATGCCGATTGCCAGCCTGACCATGGCCGAGGGCGAGGTGGCCGCGATTGGCCCCTCTTTGTGCGCCGGCCACGTGACGGCGGCGACCTATTTCGCCTCCCTTCCTGGCGAGACCAACGCCCGCTTCCGCAGCGCCTTCCATGCGCGTTTCGGGGCGACGGCGCCGATCAGCATGTGGTCTCAGGGCGCCTATATGCAGGTTCATCTGTTCGCCCGCGCCCTGGCCATCGCCGGCACGACCGACCCGGAGGCGCTGGTGCAGGCAGCCTGTGCCATCGACATCGATGCACCGGAAGGCCGGGTGATGCTGGACCCTGACAACCACCACACCTGGCTGCGCCCACGCATCGGCGTGCTCAATGCGCACGGCGCGTTCGACGTGGTGTGGGAAGCCGGCGCGCCGGTGCGGCCCGATCCGTATCTGACCACCTACGGCCCGGTGGAAACATGGCTGGATTAACACGCCCCTCGCGCGCCACGGCCGAGCGCGCCCTGATCGACCAACTCCGCAGCACGCGCGTGCTGGTGGCCCACCCGCCTGATGCGGACGGAGACGTTCTGGAGGGCCAACTGCGCCGCATCGGCTGCCAGGTGCGCAGTGCCTGGCCCCCACCTTCGCGGCTGCCGGAGGATCTCGATGCGGTGTTCCTGCTGGTGGAGAAATCCGGAAGCGACGTGCTGCCCTGGCCCAGTGCAGAAGGCGGCCCGGCGCTCATCGCCATTGTCGACTACGAAAACCCCACGCTGCTGAAGGGCCTGCTGGATTCAGGTGCGTTGGCCGTTCTGAACAAACCGATCCGCGCCACTGGCCTGCTGAGCACGCTGGTGCTGGCGCGCGCACTCAATGCCTATGACCGCCGGATGCAGGCCAAGATCCGCAAGCTGGAAGAGCAGCTGCGCACCCGACGCGAGGTGGAGCGTGCGACGCGAATGCTCATGCAGTTGAAGACCCTGTCAGAGGCCGAAGCCTACGAATGGATGCGCAGCCAGGCGACACGATTGCGGCAATCCGTGGGAGAGGTAGCACAGCACGTTTTGAGTGCATCTGACGTTTTTGGCGGCAACGATATTTTGCAGAAGCCCGCCAATATCGAAAAATGATTATTTGTTTGGCAAAATGAAAAAGCTGCTTGACGAGAAGTGTGTCCTGGCCTTCCCTACAAAGGCTAAGTTGCCTTTTTAGGCATCAGGCGGCAGCGTTGCCGTCAACATAAGGGCGTCAGCCCCCGATTTGCTTCCGCCCCACCGGGCAGGACGCAGGCGGGGGCTTTTTCTGTTGGCCAAAGCGATTGGAACGGGGTGCAATGGTGGCGGAAAGTCTGGTCAAGATCGCCTGTGTTCAGATGGAGCCGGTGGTGGGCGACAAATCCGCCAATCTGGCCAAAACGTTGAAACTGATCGAACGCGCCGCCGCCGCCGGCGCGGATCTCATCGTGCTGCCGGAGCTTGCCAATTCCGGCTATATGTTCTCTACTCGCAACGAAGCGTTCGCCCTCGCCGAGCCCGTGCCGAACGGCCCCACCTGCGAAGCCTGGGCCGAGGCAGCTCATCGCCTCGGCGTGCACATCGTGGCCGGCCTGTCGGAATCCTGCGGTGATTGCCTCTACAACAGCGCCGTGCTGATCGGCCCTGCCGGCCATATCGGCACCTTCCGCAAAATCCATCTGTGGGCCGCCGAGAACCTGTTCTTCGAGCCCGGCGATCTTGGCTTCCCGGTCTTTCGCACCCGCCTTGGCCGCATCGGCATGGCCATCTGCTACGACGCCTGGTTTCCCGAGAGCTTCCGCCTCGCCGCCCTCCAGGGGGCTGACATCGTCTGCGTGCCCACCAACTGGGTGCCGATCCCCGGCCAGGACCCGAAGCGTGAGGCGATGGCCAACATCCTTGTCATGGCCGCAGCCCATTCGAACGCGCTGTTCATCGCCTGCGCCGATCGCATCGGCGTCGAACGGGGCCAGAGCTTCGAGGGCCAGAGCATCGTCGTCGGCCATACCGGCTGGCCGGTCGCCGGCCCCGCCAGCCGTGACCAGGAGGAGATCCTGTTCGCCGACGTCAACCTCGCCGATGCGCGGCGAGACCGGAACTGGAACGACTTCAACCAGGTGCTGCGAGACCGGCGCAGCGATGTCTACGGCGAAATGCTCGGCAGCGATGCAAAGCCGGGCTGGTACTGACGGCGAAACCCACTACGCGCAAACAGGAGACTCAAAAAATGTCGAATTTGTCTCGCATTTCTCTGATGGCCGGCGCTGCCCTGCTGGCAACCAGTGCAGCCTGGGCGGCCGAGCCTATCCGGATCGGCGTTCCCGTCGGCCTCTCCGGCGCCAACAGCGTCGTGGCGCCGTCTGTCGTGCAGGCGGCTGAACTGGCGGTGGCCGAAATCAACGCCAAGGGCGGCGTGCTGGGCCGGATGCTGGCACTCGAAGTCGCCGACGACGCCAGCGGCGCCGTGGGTGCACAGCGCGCGTTTGACTCGCTGCTGTTCCAGAAAAAGGTAGATGCGCTGATCTCGATGGAAACATCGGCCGCCCGCAATGCAGGGCTTTCGGCTGTCAACAAGGCGAAAAAGCCCTACATCTACACCTCGTTCTACGAAGGCAAATCCTGCAGCCCGAACATGTTCGTCGATGCCTGGGTGCCCGAGCAGCAGGTGCCGCCGATCGTTGACCAGTTCATGACCGCCAACAAGGCCAAAACCTTCTTCCTGATCGGCAGCGACTACGCGTTCGGCCGCGGCATGCTCGCCTTCACCAAGGCCTATATCGAAAAGAAGGGCGGCAAGGTCGTCGGCGACGAATACCTGCCGATGGACGGCACCGACTGGACGCCGGTTCTGAGCAAGCTGCGCGCATCGGGCGCGGATGCCCTCATCACCTCCACCGCCGGCGGGGCGCCAAATGTGACGCTCACAAAGCAGTTGCGCGCGGCCGGCATCGCCCTGCCCTACGGCAACCTGGCCGTCGATGAAGGCACGGCGAAGGGCATGGGGGCAGATGCCACCGGCATCTATATCTCCGCCTCCTACGTCACCGGCATCGAAAGTGCCGAGAACAAGGCGTTCCTGGCCGCGATGGGCAAGAAGTTCGGCGCCGATCTGAAAACACCCAACGACCTGTCGGTGCCGCAATACGAAGCTGTGTATCTCTACAAGGCCGCGATCGAAAAGGCGGGCTCGGCTGACAGCGCCAAGGTTCTGGCCGCCCTGCCCACCGTGTCGTTCAAGGGCCCGCGCGGCGTGGTGGCCATGAACAAGCAGCACCACGCGCCGCTGACGATGTATCTCGGCCAGGTGCAGGCAGATGGCGGCGTCAAGGTGATCCAGAGTTTCGCCAATGTCGATCCGGGCGCGCAGTGCCCGAACCTGAAGTAATCGCAAATCGTTCTGCCAGGAGCGCCCCACGGCGCTCCTGGAACTTTTTCCGCCACAGGAGGCTGTCATTCTATCGCTGGCATTGGATGTCGTGACGACGTCGGCGATCCTGTTCACGGTGGCAGCCGGACTGCTGATTGTGTTCGGCGTAATGAAGATCGTGAATTTTGCCCATGGCGGCTTCATGACGCTCGGCGCCTATGGCGGGCTGGTGGCGTCTCAACTCGGCCTGTCGCCGTGGCTCGGTCTGCCGGTGGCGTTCATGGCCGGAGCCGTGTGCGGCGCGCTGGTGGAACGCTTCGTGGTGCGCCCACTTTATATTCGGCCGCTGGACGCCATTCTGGCCACCTGGGGCCTGGGCATCATCATCGGACAGTTGCTCACCCTCGGCTTCGGGCGCGAGGTGCAGTTCGTGGCCCCACCGCTGACCGGCACGATCGATTTTCTGGGTGAAGCCTACTCGGCCTATCGCCTGTTTCTCATCCTGGCCGCCATGGCCATCGGCGGTGTCTTCACATGGCTGCTGACTGGCACACGGCTGGGCCTGGCCACCAATGCCGTGATCCTGAACGAGGATCTGGCGCGCGGCCTGGGCATCAATGCCGGCCTCGTGCGGTTCGCCACGTTCAGTCTCGGCAGCGGATTGGCGGGGCTGGCCGGCGCGCTCATCACGCCACTGTCCAGCGTGGACCCGAACATGGGCGTGCCCTGGCTGCTGAACGCCTTCATGCTGGTGATGGTCTCGGGCAGTTCGCTCGGTACGCTGCTCGCTGCCTCCGTTCTACTGGGCGGCGCGCAGGTGGTGATCAGTTCACTGTTCAGCCCGGTTCTGGGTGGGCTCACCATCGTGGTGCTGGCCGCCTTGCTGCTGCGTATTCGCCCGCTGGGACTGGCCCGATGAAGGATCTGGCACGATGAAGGCCCTGCTCCGCCCCATGCTGTTCGGCGTGGCCGCATTGATTGTGGTGGCGGTCGCTCCTGCGTTTCTCGATGACTACACGGTCAACATTCTGGTGCGCAGCTTCCTGTTCGCTGCCGTGGCGTTGAGCGTGGATGTGCTGTGGGGCACCACCGGCTTTCTCACCTTCGGACAATCGGCGTTCTTCGGCGCCGGGGCCTATGCGGCGGCGTTGTGCTTCACCCGCTATGGCTATTCGCCGGAAATCGCAGTGCTGTCACTGCTGGCCGCCATCGGTGCGGCCGCCATCGTGGCGCTGCTGCAAGGCTGGCTGTCGTTCTACCAAGGCGCCACGCCGCTTTATGCCTCGGTCGTCTCTCTCGTGGTGCCGGTGGTGGCCACCCAAATCCTGTTCTCAGGCGGCACCTTCACCGGCTCCTCCAGCGGCCTGACCGGCTATGACGTGATGGATCTGTCGGTGGAAGACTGGTTCCACCTCACCGGCGCCTTCCTCGTCGTTGTCACTGTTGCAGTCTGGGTCTTTGTGCGCAGCGATGCCGGGCGCGTGCTGGTGGCGCTGCGCGACAACGAAACCCGCTGCGCCTATCTTGGCCTTTCGGTGCCGAAGATCCGCATCGCCTTGCTGGTCGGCACCGCCGTCATCGCATCGGTTGCCGGCTGGCTGTATGCCGGGTCCAGCGGCGTGGTGGCGCCGGAACTGTCCGGCTTTGTGTTCGGCACCGAACTGGTGATCTGGGTGGCGCTTGGCGGCCGTGGCACGCTGATCGGCCCGGTGATCGGCACCATCGCGATCGACGTCACCAGCGCCTACCTGTCCGGCAGCCTGCCCTTCCTGTGGAAGCTGCTGCTCGGCATTGCCTTCATCGTCGTCATCGTCGCACTGCCAGAAGGGCTGATCCCCGCCGCTGGCGCTCGCCTGCGCCGGCTGTTCCGCCGCCCGCACCAAACAACCCCGCCCCGCCTGACCCTGGCGCCGGCAGTCCCAGCCCCCGCGACATCCGCCGTGGCTGTGGACCTGCATGACGTGCGGCGCAGCTTCGGCAGCCTGGCGGTGTTGCGCGGCATCAGCTTCCAGGCCCGGCTGGGCGAACTCGTCAGCCTCGTCGGCCCCAACGGTGCTGGCAAAACCACTCTGATGCGCTGCCTCAGCGACGGCGCGGAACGCAACGGCGGCCGGGTTCTGCTGAACGGGCACGACATCGCCAGCCTGCCGCCGCATCGCTGCGTGGCCTTCGGGCTCGGGCGCAAATTCCAGACCGCCCTGGTGTTCGACACCCTCACCGTGGCCGAATGCCTGCGCATCGCCCGCACCCGCCACGACCGTCCTTCGCTGTGGCGCCAGGCCGATACATTGGCGTTGCCTGAAGCCGTCTTGCAGATCCTGCGCGCAACCGGGCTCGACAAAGCCCTCGGCACCAAGGCCGGCACCCATTCACACGGCCAGAAGCAATCGCTGGAACTGGCGATGGTCATGGCGCTGGAGCCCAGCGTGGTGCTGCTGGATGAACCCACCGCCGGCCTCACCCGCCAGGAGCGGATACAGATTGGCGCCATCCTCACCGGCCTGGTGGCCACCGGCCGGCTCTGCCTGTTGCTGGTCGAGCATGATCTGGATTTCGTGCGCGAAATCTCCAGCCGCGTGGTGGTGCTGCATCAGGGCGCGCTGGTGCTGGACGGCACGGTGGAGGATGTCGTGGCGTCAGACCTCGTGCGGTCGATCTATGCCGGGGAAAGCCCATGAACAGGCTGGCGCTGGAACTCGATCACATCGGCAGCGGCTATGGCGAGGCCCGCGTGGTGGGCGACGTGTCGCTCAAGGTCGCATTCGGCGAGGTTGTCGTGCTGCTCGGCAAGAACGGGATGGGCAAGACCACCCTGCTGCGCACCGTGATGGGCTATAATCGCCTGCAAACCGGCCGCGTGTTCATCATGGGCCACGACATGGCCAACGTCGCGGTGCACCAGCGCGCCCGTGCTGGCGTCGCCTATGTGCCGCAGGAACGCGCGCTGTTTCAGGACCTGTCGGTGCGCGACAACCTCCGCCTCGGCCTTTCCACGGACCGCCAGTTCGCCACCGCCCTGGCACGGGTGCGGGGGTTGTTCCCGTTCCTCGCCGACCGCCTCGCCCAGCCGGCCGGAACCTTGTCCGGCGGGGAGCAAAAGATGCTGCTGGTGGCGCGCGCCTTGATGACCGACGCCCGGCTGGTGCTGATCGATGAGGTGACGGAAGGCCTGCAGCCCTCGGTGGTCGATCGGCTGGCCGAGATCATCCGCCATGCCGCCCGCAGCGAGGGCCGCGCCATTCTGTTGGTCGAACAGCATGTCGGCTTCGCGTTGTCCGTGGCCGATCGGTATGCCGCACTGAAACTGGGGGAGATTGTCGCGATGGGTTCAGCCTCGGATTCCGGCGCTCGCTCAACAATTGAAGAGCACCTCCGCGTGTAGGTAAAACAACAAACTAAATATTTAAAATGAAAATCGTTCCAGCAAAAACAATTCAGGCGATATTTTGCTCTCACGAAAATAATTTATAAATCAAAAGTAAACATTATTATTTTTTATTATTTATTGACTATGATAATTTTTCGTCAACTTATTGCACTGCAACATCCATAGGTGCCCCATGACATTGATCCGTCGCCGTTCCCTGATCGCCGGAGCCGCATTGGCGCCGCTGGCCGCCCCGCCCTTCATTCGCTCGGCTCGCGCTGCCGGCACGGTGAAACTCGGCTGCCTGTTCTCCTCCTCCGGCACAATGGCCAATCTTGAAGGCCGGCTCGTGCATGTGGTCCGCATGGCCGCTGACGAGATCAACGCCCGCGGCGGCGTCAATGGGTCCACCATCGAAGTCGTGGCCGCCGATCCCGCCTCCGACTGGCCGCTCTATGCCCAGGCCGGGCGGCAGATGCTGCAGGAAGAAAAGGTCGCCGCCCTGTTCGGCTGCTGGACCTCGGTTTCGCGCAAGACCGTCCTGCCGGTCGTTGAACAAAACAACGGCCTGCTGTTCTACCCGCTGCATTTCGAAGGTGACGAGAACTCGGCCAACGTCGTCTATGTCAACTCGCCGCCGGCAAGTTCCGTTATTCCGGCTGTGGATTATCTGATGAGTGCCGATGGCGGCAGCGCCAAGCGCTTCTTCATGATCGGCTCGGACTATGTCTGGCCGCGCACCATCAACAAGCAGCTCAAGGCCTATTGGACGGCCAAGGGCATCCCCGAGACATCCTGGCGCGAAGAATACGTGCCGTTCGGCTTCTCCAACTTCCAAACGCTCATCAACCAGATCCGCACCTTCGCCGACCAGCCCGGCGGCCAACCGGTTGTGGTGCTAACGGTGGTTGGCAACTCCATCCCCGATTTCTTCCGCGAGTTCATCAACCAGGCCATCAAGGCCACCGACATCCCGGTGCTGGCGCTCGATGCCGTGGAAGCCGATCTTGAAGGCCTGGACACCAAATCCCTCGTCGGTCACCTGAATTGCTGGGCCTATCTGCAGGCTGCCAAAAGCCCGGCGAACACAAAGTTCCTCAGCGACTGGGCCAGTTACGTAAAGGCCAAGAAAGTGCCGTTCAGCGGCGAGACATCGATCGACCCGATGGTGTCCACCTATGACGCGGTGCATCTCTGGGCGCTGGCCGCAGCCAAGGCAGGCTCCTTCGCGGTGCCAGAAGTGAAAAAGGCATTCCCAGGAATCAGCTTTGATTGCCCATCCGGCTATAAAATCAAGATGACCGCCGACAACAACTACGTCTATCGCGGCGTGTTCATCGGCTCGGTGAACGAAAAGCAGGGCTTCGACATCCTGTGGCAGTCGAAAGACACGCCCAAGCCGGTTCCGTTCGGCGTCTGATGCAATATCTGGCAAAATCGCTGGTCCAGGCTTTGGTTTTGCTGTGCGCCCTCGGCGGCGCACAGCAGGCCCAGGCCTATGACCACGCAGCCATCACCGACGCTGCGTGCGGCGATGCCGCCAGTTCCGCCGAAGCCGCACGCCTGATTGTCACCGGCGCCGGTGATGCGACGGCGGACGATCTTGCCTGGGCGCGCTCCATGGTCACAGCCACATTGGAGCGCACATTGGCATGCAGCACCGGTCGGCCGCCGGTGCTGAGCCTGCGCAACCGCGCCGCCTATGACACCGCCGCAGCCATGCTGACGCTGCTGGCCGCCCCCGAGCCAGACGCCCGGACCGCCGCCCTGCGCACGCTGAGCCGCAAGCCCGAGCAAACGCCCGCCGCCGTGCTGGACCGCGCCACCGCCGCCGAGCGGGACCCGAAGCTGAAGGCAGCCCTAGCGGAATTCGCCCAGTTGGCCGATCTCGGCTCCCCCGATCTGGCCCGTCGCGGCCGCGCAATCTCCCACCTCGCCGATGCGCCTTCCACCCGCGTGGCCACCCAACTGGCAACCTTGCGCGCCGATCCCGCCTATGTGGCCGATGCCGGCTTTCGCACCACCGTGGAGGCCGCGATCACCCGTGTCGATCGCTGGATGCTGGTGGGCCAGGTCTTGTCGATGCTCTACAACGGCCTGAGCTTCGCCAGCATCCTGTTCATGTCAGCCGTCGGCCTTGCTGTCATTTTCGGCCTGATGGGCGTGATCAACCTCGCCCAGGGCGAGTTCATCATGATGGGCGCCTACGGCACGTTCCTCGTGCAGCAGGGCCTGCGCGCGGTGGCACCGGGGCTGGTCGAATGGTATCTGCCGATCGCCATCATCCCCGTTTTCCTTGTCACCGCCGGCATTGGCGTGCTGCTGGAAGTGGGCCTCATTCGCCATCTTTATAAACGCCCGCTGATGAGCCTGCTGGCCACCTGGGCGGTCAGCCTGTTTCTGGTCAATCTGGTGCGAGTGGTGTTCGGCACCCAGAACCTGCAATTCGACACGCCGTTCTATGTGCGCGGCGGCATTGCCGTGGTGGGTGATTTCATTATCACCTGGAACCGGCTGTTCGCCATCGGCTTTGCGGGCCTGTCGCTGGCCGGCACCTGGCTGCTGCTGCGCCGCACCCCCTTCGGGCTGAACGTGCGCGCCGTCACGCAGAACCGCGACATGGCCGCCTGTGTCGGCATCGCCACACGACGGGTGGACATGCTGGCATTCGGCCTCGGCTCCGGCCTTGCGGGACTGGCCGGTCTGGCGCTGTCACCGCTGTACAACGTCAATCCGCAGATGGGCACCAACTTCGTCATCGACAGCTTCATGGTGGTGGTGCTCGGCGGCGTGGCGGCGTTGGAAGGCACCGTGCTGGCGGCCCTTGGAATTGGACAGTTGAACGTGCTGGTGGAACCGTTCTACGGCGCAGTGGCGGCCAAGGTGATTGTGCTGCTGCTGACCATCGCCTTCCTGCAATGGCGCCCCGAAGGCCTGTTCGCCCTGCAGGGACGCCGCCGATGAACCGCCTGTTCAACGACCGGCTTTTCACGACCGTGCTGGCACTCCTGGCCATTGGGGTCGTGGTGCTGGTGGCCATGCCTGGGGCGATCTCGCCTTATATGGTCAACGCCACCGGCCAGTTGGCGGCCTTCGCCCTGCTGGCGGTGTCGCTGGACCTGATCTGGGGCTACGCCGGCGTGCTCAGCCTCGGCCACGGCCTGTATTTCGCACTCGGCGGCTATGTGGTGGCGATGCATCTGCTCAAGCACGCCATGGCCGTCACCGGCAAGGTGCCGGATTTCATGCAGTTCATGGGCTGGTCTGAATTCCCGTTCTATTGGTCCGGCTTCGAGCATTTCGGATACGCGGCGGTGATGGCCGTGGTGCTGACAATCCTGTTGGCCGGCGCGTGCGGCTATGTCTCGTTCCGCAGCCGCGTGGGCGGGGTGTATTTCAGCATCATCACCCAGGCCTTCGTCTATGTTGCCATGCTGCTGATGTTTCGCAACGACACCGGCTTCGGCGGCAATAACGGCATGACCGGCTTCTCGGTGGTGTTCGGGTTCGACATGGCCGACCCAGCCGTCACACGCGGGTTGGCGGCCGTCTCCCTGCTGGTGCTTGTGGTGGCGCTGGTTGGCTGCCGCAGCCTGGTCACCAGCCGCTTTGGCCGCCTGGTGATCGCCTGCCGCGACGATGAAGCCCGGTTGCGGTCGCTGGGCTACGGCACATTGCCGATAAAACTGGGCGTGTGGTGCCTGTCCGCGGTGCTCGCCGCCATCGCTGGGTTTCTGTATGTGCCGCAGGTGGGCATCATCAATCCCCGCCTGCTCTCGCCGGATGTGTCGCTGGAAATCGCCGTCTGGGTCGCCATTGGCGGGCGCGGGGCGCTGAGCGGGGCCGTCATCGGGGCCATCCTCGTCAACGGCGTGAAATTCTGGCTGTCCTCGCGCGCGCCAGAGCTGTGGCCGTTCATCCTGTCCGGACTTGTGGTGCTGGTGGTGCTGGTGTTCCCCAACGGCCTGCTCGATCTCGGCCGCTGGCGTCCGCGCCTGATCGCCACGCCCTCCGTGGTCAAACGCACATGACCCGCATTGCCATCGACGTTGCCAACCTGCACGTGCAGTTCGGCGCGTTCCGCGCCCTGACGGATCTGTCCTTGACCATATTCTACGGCGAGGTCCACGCCATCATCGGCCCGAACGGCGCCGGCAAAACCACCCTGCTAGACGTCATCTCCGGCCTCACCCGGCCCCGCTCAGGCACCGTCATGCTCGACGGCGCCCAGGATCTGGCCCACCAGAGCGACACCGCCATCGCCCGCGCCGGGGTGCGGCGCAAATTCCAGAAGCCGAGCGTGTTCATGGCGCTGACGGTCGCCGAGAACCTCGACATCGGCGCCGGCGCCGCCCGCTCCCCCGCCCGCATCGCCGAAATCGCCGATCTGATCGGCCTGTCCGATCTGCTGGACCGACAGGCCGGCACCCTCGCCCACGGCCAGAAGCAATGGCTGGAAATCGGCATGGTGCTCGCCGCCCACCCGCGCGTGCTGATGCTGGACGAACCTGTCGCCGGCCTCACCGATGCAGAAACCGGCCGCACCGCCGCGCTCATCCGCCGGCTGCGCGCCCCGGACCGCGCCATCGTGGTGGTGGAGCACGATATGGATTTCGTCGAACTGATCGCAGACCGCGTCACCGTACTGCATGAGGGGCGCATTCTGTTCGAAGGTGCCATGGCCGATGCCCGCCGGGACCCGCGCGTCATCGACGTCTATCTGGGGCGCTGACATGCAACTCGACATCACCGGCCTCGACCAGCATTACGGCTCCGCCCAGGTGTTGCGCCACGTGCGCCTGACGGTGCCAGACGGCGCCTGCGTCGCCGTGCTCGGCCGCAACGGCGCGGGCAAAACCACGCTGCTGAAATGCATCATGGGCCTGCTGCCCCCCAGCGCCGGCAGCATCCGGCTGGACGGTGCGGACATCACAGCCTGGCCCACCCATCGCCGCTCCCGCGCCGGCATTGCCTATGTGCCGCAAGGCCGCGAAATCTTCGCAGACCTGTCAGTGGCCGACAACCTGCGCGCCGCCGCCCGCCCGCATGGCAGTGGCACCGCCGAGATCGATGAAGCCGTCGCGTTGTTTCCCATCCTGCGTGAGATGTGGAGCCGTGGCGGCGGCCAGCTCAGCGGCGGCCAGCAACAGCAGCTTGCCATCGCCAGGGCGCTCGTCACCCGCCCGCGCCTGCTCATTCTCGACGAGCCGACCGAGGGCATCCAGCCCTCCATCGTTAGCCGCATCGAGGAGGTGATCACCAGTTTCCGTGGCCGCATGTCCATTGTGCTGGTGGAGCAATATCTCGATTTCGCCCTCGCCGCGGCCGACCATTTCGTCGTGCTGTCGCGTGGCGGCGTGGTCCAGGAAGGCGATCGCGGCAGCGTGAGCCGCGACAGCCTCGCCGCCTATATCGTCGTTTGACCAGAACAGGAGAAAGCCGCATGGCCACCCATCACGACATTGCCGATACCCCCGAAAACATGGTGCTCGGCTATCTGGACGCCACCACGCGGCCAATTCTGGAAATTGACTCCGGCGACACCGTCACCCTCGCCTCCTTCCCCGCCGGTGGCCGTGAATCCCTGCCGGCCGACCTGTCGCGCGTGCCGCAGGCCTATCTCAACGCGCTCGACGCCCTGCCGCCTGGCCCAGGACCACATTTCATGACGGGGCCTGTCTATGTGCGCGGCGCCAAGCCTGGCGACACGTTGCAGATCGACATCCTCGACGCCAAGCCCTCCATGGACTGGGGCTTTGTGGCCATCCTGCCGCTGCTCGGCACGCTGCCCGAGGAGTTCACCGATTACGAAACCATCCACCCCACCATCGACCGTGCGCGCAACGTGACAACCCTGCCCTGGGGCACCGAACTGCCGCTGGACCCGTTCTTCGGCATCATCGCCACCGCGCCCCCCAAGGCCTGGGGCCGCTGCGGCTCACCGGTGCCGCGCAGCTTCGGCGGCAACATGGACAACAAGGAACTCAAGCCCGGCACCACGCTCTATCTGCCGGTGTTCAACGAAGGCGCGCTGTTCTTCGCCGGCGACGGCCACGCCGTGCAGGGCGACGGTGAGGTCTGCATTACCGCCCTGGAAACCGGCCTCATCGGCACATTCCGCCTCACGGTGCGCAGCGACCTCGATATATCGCACCCATTCGCAGAAACAGACACGCATCTGATGTCGATCGGGCTCGACGAAGATCTCGACGACGCTGCCAAGCAGGCGGTGCGCGAGATGGTCAAGCATGTCTGCCTGCGCACCAACCTGTCGCGCAACCAGGCGTATATGTTGTGCTCGCTGATCGGCGACCTGCGGGTGACGCAGACGGTGGACGGCAACAAGGGCGTTCACATGATGTTGGCGAAAAAATACCTCTGACGGCATATGCTTTTCCAAAGCGGGTGAATTCCCTCCGGAATTCACTCACGGAACCGCAGGTTACGTCTACGACCGAACCTCCTTGAATCATAGCGACGGCGTCGCGTGGCGCGGCAAGCCAGGAATAAAATCCTCGCGCACGCGTCTATCCGCACCAACCCCATCCGCCGAAAAATCGCCCCAGACCAACTGGTATCCAAAATTAAGTATAATAGCTCTTAAGTGTGAGTATTTCATTCGAAATACACTGTATAAATAAAATACAACGATGATACGATCCATATACGTAGATTATCATAATTTCAAAACAAATTGCCGCACACAGGCACAAAAAGTCATTCCGAAATGACAAATAGAACAACATATCATCTTTTGATATGCCTTTTACCGGCTGGCTGCACGGTGACGGGGCAGAACCCATACGTCAACAGCCCCCCCCCAGCGGCGCTCGAATCCCAGCGCACCCCAACGGATCAGGCTTGGCCGCCCCCCCCCCGAACAAGGCGCCAGACCCGGAACGCCCTCATGGGTGCAGTCGGACGGCGTTAACACCAATCCAAGTTTGACCGACCAGAACAGGCAAGACCAATTCAACCTTGCGTATCTGCAGTTCATGAAGGAACGGTCATACAGCGACAGAACCACCGGCTCCGACCTCTGCCGCCGACCATTTTTCATGCTTCAAGGACCAAGCAACGAACAAAACGGTCAAACAGTTCCGAATTGGTTGTTATCGTCTGCCTATTCAACGGATTTCTCAAGCGATTATAATACACCGTGGTCGTTTGATCGAAATCGCATCACAGACCCGGGCCGATGGCAATTTCGAAGCCGAGGACCCCACGTATTTGGTGGGCATCGTTAAGCAGTCCGTCGGGCCTTGCCGAGAGCCTCCAGAAACGGGACGAAGTGTCACGCAGGCAGCCAGATTGCAGTCGTACATCCAAGCCCCCCCACAGAGGGAGGATCATCGGGGGACCTATGCTAAAATCCCCTACGGCGCTCATCGAACATTTTGCATAAATATTCACTTATTTGTTTATTTTTGTATTCAACGTCGTTACACCATTTGATTTTTATTTGAAAAAATTGAATCATGTTGTATTGCGAAGAGAGAATTTTCAAATGCATCCGGATCACGCTGCCAACTTTGCTATAACGGTCCTGCAGCAGGCCATTGCCGCACTGGTTAACCGAAGCGGATCAACATTGTCTGTGCGCCAGATCGGGGTCTTTCTGACAGCCTATCTCCATGATGGAATCCACACGGTGAATTGGCTGGCGACAGAGGTTGGCATGTCGCGGGTGGATGCAAAGCGGGCTGTTATCAAGTTAGACCGGATCGGTCTCATAAACAGGGTGACGCCCGACCCGAGTCAGAAAAAACACATAATCGTCGAGCGCACCGCAGTTGGTCTTTTAATGATGAGTTTTATACGTGACAATTTGGCTCTCAAAAACAGTGAGAACCCAGACGACATCAACACAGAAAATACTGTTTTGGCGTAACGCTAAAATTGGCACAAAAATTGAGATGTTGCTTCAATTTTATCACCGACACCTATCTCCTCCCCGCAAGTTTAAGCATGACGATGGGAGCACCGTGAGTTTTGCTCCCATCCTCTCCTAAGAAGTTAATATTTACCCCCCGAATACCGGCTTTCGTCTTCTGAAAGACTATCAGGGGGTAGGAATATGTCCCATGGCCAAAACTTTCATCTCATCTTCTGTCCGAATGACCTTGCTAGCCACTGCCCACAAATCGAAATTAGCAGGCCGTGAAAGACTGATAACGGAGGCAAACCCAGCCTCCAACAGCGACTCAAACAATACTTTTTCAGTGAACCCGCAATGATGCGCCATATACAGGTTACCGGCGGATAAAGACGACCGCAGGCCATAGAGCACATCAATCGGCGCGATTGGTCCGGCGGGCGAGACGTAAGCCGGCTCAAGCAGTCGATCCTGCGCAATCAACGCACAAATCGACTTAAGGTCCGGACACGTGATCACCGCAAAACCGCAAGGGTCCAACACGCGCAGGAACTCTCGGAACGCATGAAACACTTCGTGCGGATAAAGGTGCTCAATGTTATGGGCGCTAAATATTCCGTGGACCGAATCAGACGCAAGCAACGACATGTCGGTCATACTTCCCACCACATCTGGATTTACCCGCGCATCGATATCCATCCGCAACTCACGCCACTCTGCCCCCCGGAACCCAGGCGTAGTGTTCTCCTGACGCGCAGACCCACACATCCAACATGAAGAAACGTACTATGCGACATCGAACAGCCTGCCTTACAAGAGAGTTTTATGTCCGTTATTCACTGAACGAACCGACGCCGCACACAGTATGTCTCCAAGTTCTACCGCTTGCTCGACAATACCCGCCAAATTTCTATCACCGTCAAACACACTCCTGACCTTGTGACGGATCAAGGTGGCAAACGCCTCATCGGTCCCCAGCCTGATCGCGGTGGCGACAAACCCCTCGACGTCCGCTTGCACGAGCTCATCCAGCCCCGCAGCCAACAAGATGCTGGACGCAACACGGCAAGGATTGCTGTTGCCCATAATTGTTACAATGGGAACGTGATTGGACAAGAGATCCATCGCCGTCGTGTGAGATCCGTATGGCCATGTATCAAGCCCAATATCGGCCAATCGCAGCCGCGCCGCATGGCGCTCTCCCGGCGCCCGGACTGCAATAACCAACCGGGCAGGGTCAAGGCCAAGCACGCGCATCGTGTTGCGCAAAATCTCCGCGGCCTCGGGCGGCGTCTGGGCAATCCACAGCACAGAGCCTGGAACTCCTGCCAAAATGGAACACCAGACATGAAATGTTTCCCGCGAGATCTTGTAGGTCTGACTCATAGAAACGAAGACACATGCCGCTTCAGGAAGCCCCTCCTCATGCCGGTGTAATTCATGCGACGTACGATCTGGTACAACGAGGGGAAAATATGAACCGCGGAAGCGCAACACCTTCTCGGTAAACCCGGCTTCATTTTCAACTGGGCACATGACATCGTCGAGTATCGTGAAGTCATAAACCTCAGGTGCCGCAGCCGACGTTGGATAGACCAGATAATGCCCATGAACCGGAGCCGGCCGATACCGCAGCAGCCCGGACCGGGTTCCGCTGGTATAGCATTGCAAATCCACGAGAACGTCCAGTTGCAGGGCGGCAACCGCCTCGGCGGCGCTCTGCTCGGACTTGATCAACGTTTCGTTCAAATCAAGATGCATCTCGCACGCCGAAAGACAACGACGGCGGTATTTGTCATCAACGTTAACCCCATACGTCAACGCCACCGGCTCTATTTTGGTGCGGTCAAGATTGGCGAGCATTCCAGCCATCAGCACGCCCATTGGATGATCACGAAAATCAGCACATAAAAAACCCACGCGAAGCCTCGAACGGCCATCATTCCACCGATGCCCGCGCGGCACCAAGGGGGCAGCAGCCGGCATGATCCGACGCGCGTAGGCCGCACTTGCCAAAGCATGATCCTGGTTGGTCGCCCCCGGAATTGCCAACGCGGAAAACGGCTCCACCACCATTGCGGGGTTCGATCGCATGCGTTGCAGCACACGCGGCGCCACGTAATCCACCATATCCCAGTGGCAAAGCCATTGCGCCTGATACAGCATGGCGCCTTCGGCAATTGCGAGGTCTGGATTCTTCTCCAGTGCCAGCGCCAACATCACCAAGGCGTCGCGGCGCCTGTCCTGCTGAATCAAAACCAACGCAAGATTGTACTGCGCCACACCAACCGACAGCGGGTCCGTAAACATGGCTGCCGCTTGCTGGAACGCATGTGCTGCCTCAGGCAGGCGGCCCAGTTCCATCACAAGCGATCCCAACGTAAGCCACACCGTGGGGAAATTCGGCTGCAGCTCAATGGCGCGGCGCAAAGCGTCAATCGCCTGGCCGATCAACCCTGCCTGCTGCAGCGCAAGTCCCAGATTGGCGAGAATGGCAGAGTCGTTTGGCAATATCGCAACCGCATGCTGCAGAACGCCCAACGCCTCATCCCACAAACGCAGGTCCACCAAACACCCACCGAGGTTGCACAACGCCTCGCCATGATTGGGCTCGGCCTTGACGACCTCACGATAGGCCCGCACGGCGCCACGATGATCGCCTTGCGCCCGCAGCGCATTGCCCACCAACAGGTGTCCCAGCGCAAGCGGCGTCTTGCGATTGGTCGACAGAATACGTCGCCCATACCCCAAAGCCTTGTCCGGCTTTCCCGCCTGCATAGCGATGCGCGCAAGGTCAGACAGCGCCTCCACGTGCCGTGGCTCCTGCGCCAGAATGGCCTGAAGGTAATGCTCTGCCACGCCATTTTGCCGGGAGGCCAATTGCTGACGGGCGCGATCGAGCAAGTAAGCGACATTCAGCTGCACGTCATCGGTTCCTTCAAATGCGACACATCCGGCTGTAGAGCCGTTCGTTGAAAAACCCAGCCCGGGCAGAATAGTGCAGTCGCAACGCAATACCGGTGGACCCCGACGTTGTGCTGGCATAAACAACCTCGCGGCCAGGCGGCACCGGCAAACCGCCCACTTGCCCTTGCACGTCCTCGCGGGTCAGCACCCCAAGAGCAGCAAGATCGCCGGACCATGCGGCAAGTCGATCGGCCCAGAACGGCGACACCCCAGACAGATGTCCGAACATCCGATCAAACCGCGCTGTCTGCCAGGCGGCCACATCAGACGGACTTCATCGCCTCAACTGCATCGCACAGCGTCCACACCGCCAGAACTTCCGCCAAACCGGGCGAGGCCAGCAACGGCTGACCTGGAAAAGCAAAGGCATCATCACGCAAACATGCCAACGCGGCGACCAAGCGATGACGCGGCGAGGAGGACATCGGCACCATTTCAAAATCACCCACCAGTGGCAACGCTGCTGAAAACATGCAGCGCGCCACGGTGCGGATGCAGTCGCGCCTATGGTGCCGGGTCGGTCCCACCACCAATGTGGTCTCCGGGATTATCCTGCGGCGGCGTAGGCGCCGGCGGTGGCGACCAATGGCGATCGCCTTGCCCACCGTTGTTGCCACCACCACCCTGGTTGCCGAAGTAGTAATTGTTCGTCAGCGCCACGTTGGCGATATTCACTGAAACACCACCAGGCGCCACGTAACCGCCACCAACATTGATGTTCATGTTGTTCATGCCGGAGCCGATCTGGCCGCCACCGTTGAAGATGCCGCCGCCGGAGAACCCGGGAATGCCCGAAAGGGGCACGCCGAAGTTTGGAACCCCGAACGGCGCGCCATAGAACGACGATGCCGATCCAACATTGGCGATGTTGACCACAACGCCGCCCTGCTGGGACACGCCGATCGACACGCCGGAAGCCCCAAAGCCCAGGCCGCCGCGTGGGAAGGACGGGCCGTAATTGCCGTTCGTCCAATTTCCGTTGCCATTATGGCTCTGCGCACACGCCACGCCTGGGTGCATCGCAGCAGCCATGCCGCTGAGCATCAAAAGGCCAGCCATTCGACTGTTGAAAACCTTCGTCCACATCATTGATTCGATCCTTTTGTACTCACGAGAGATGCGACACCTGCCAAGCAGGCGCATGGCAACGGGCAATTCGGAACTTACTGTCGAACGAGCAGGCTCAACACAGTGTCCGGATCAGGAAGAGACGTCACAGTCAGCTTGTTGGTCGTTTGGAACTGCTTCAGTGCAAGCTGGGTGTTTGCCCCGAACTTGCCATCCGCCGGGTCCTTCAAAATCTTCAGATCGCGCAGCCGGGTTTGAATCGCACGCAGGGTATCCACGCGGATATTCATCCGCGAATCGCCAACCGCAAGTTCCATCGCGGCCGACTTCTCCTGCACGCGCGCCTTGCCGATCGCCTCAATGCCGCCACGCACGGCAACTTCAAGAATGCGATCAGGCGCCTGCTTGCAAATATTGACGATAATGGCCGCAAACGGGCCAGGCAAAATAAATGGGTTTACGTCGAACACATTCGGCGTCAGCCGGCTGGCCGTGGTCAGCACGCCGTCGATATAGCCGACATAGGCGCCAAGGTCAGGCTTGTTTCCTTCAACCGCCGCGACATAGGCATCGCAACGCTGCGCACCCGCGCCACGCACAGAATATTCACCCGTGCGATCCGCGGCCGAAGCCGGGGCGGACACGCAGGCGGTCGCAGCCAGAAGGCCAACAGTGGCAGCCGTGAACCGGCGAGCGAAGCGGAACATATTTAACATCCGATGAGATAAAAGTCACAGAACACAAGCGTCAGGCGGAAAGCGAAAACGCAGATGGCGGCAGCCCTTTCGGGCCACCGCCACACTGCTCAGGCGTTTAGCGCGTGATAGCGTTCGTCACAGAGTTGCCAACCGCAACAGCGCGGATGACGTTGCCCGTCACGTTGATCGGCGAGTTGATGTTGGCGCCAGCCGACATCGCTGCCTGCATGGAAGTGCCCGTCACCGACGCGGAGACCGTCGTGTCGACATTGCTCTGGTAGTTGGTCGACTGCATCGAACCACCGGCCAGCGACGCCGTCTGCGACATCGTGGCTGTGTTTCCGAACGCCGTGGCATACACCAGGTTGTTCTGAACATTGACCGGCGAGCTCGTGGCCGTTCCGGCGTAGCCCATCGACACGGCCATCGTGGTCGCGGTGATGTTTCCACCGGTGTTCATCTGCTGGTTCAGCAGACCGTAATCAGCAGTCGCGCTCGAACCGGTTGCCTGAGCGATAGAAGAGGCGGAGTTCATGCCCGTCCCAATCGCTTTCAGCGAAGACCCGAATGCGGTGCTCAGAGCAGCGCTGTTGCCCGTGGCGCCGGCGCCCACAATGTTCCCGCTCACCGAAACCGGCGAGTTGGAGACGAAGTAGGAGTTATTCAACGCAGAGCCATCAGTCGCCACGCCGATGTTCACGGTGGAGGCAATCGCCGCAACCGTGCTGTTCGTGAGCGCCTGAGCGGAGGCGAGCCCGAAACCTGCACGGCTGTCAGCAGCACCAGGACCATTCGCAAGCAGCGACTGGGCGGACACGTTGCCGTTGGCTGTAGCCGAGACAGTGTTGGCATTCACCGACAGCGGGCTGCTGGTGGTGGAAGAATTGGCGAGCGTGATGCCAATGTTCGTAATGCCGGTGTAGGCGGCACTGCTGACGCCGCTGATCGACTGGTTGCTGACCAAAGCAATGTCACCACCCAGACGGCTCGCGGTCATCGTGCCAGCGTTGTCGACGATCGACAGGCTGGAATTCGCCGACGTTGCTGCCCCGGTCTGACCCAGACCGGTCATGCTGGCAGCGTAGTTGTTCACCGTGCTGGCAGCCGTCACCAGGTTGTTGCTGACGGAAACCGGCGTGTTGATCGTATTGTTGTTGTCGGTCGAGCCAGCATTCATCGACACAACGACACCGCCCGCGATGAACGTGGCGTTGTTCGCGCTCTGTGCGTTGAACGCCTCCATGGTGCCGTCGATCCGCGGCACCGCCAGGGTCGTCGTCGCGGTGTTACCCGTCACGGCGGCCGTCACGCTGTTCGCGTTCACGTTGACCACACCATTGGTGGCAGACGCGTTGGCAGTGAAGAATCCAAGACCCGAACCGGCAAGGGCGCTCGTGCCATTGATGGCCTGGGTGTTGGCGACCGCGATCGACGCCTGCGCTTCAGCCGAGGCGCCACTGGCTCCTGCGGTTGCATGCGATCCGATATTGCCACCAGCCTGCACCAGCACCGTCGAAGGCGCTGTCACGGACAAGGCAGCCTGGTTCACCGTTGCTGCGGTGGTCATGCTGTTGCCAGACACCGAGATGGTGCTGTTGTCAGTATGCATGCCGAGGTCGGTCGTGTTCCCGGTCACGCCCGTTCCGGCGTTGAAGAACCCACCGGCCGTCAGTGCCAGCACGCTCGAAGCGGTGCTTGCAGAGCTGCTCAAATCAACATTGGTCTGCACGTTGTTCAGGCCAAGGCCGCCCACATAGGCCGGGCCGTTGCCAAGGCTGGCCGACAAGGTCGCGTTGTTCGCCGTCGCCGTGGCGGACGCCGCGTTGCCATTGACGAGGAACTGGCTGCCAGACGGGGCCGAGCCCGTGCCGTTCCAGTTCACGCCGAAGTCCTGCACAGCCGAGATGGCCGAAACGGCCGGCAAGGACGAGCCGGACGTGTCGAACAGGTTGGCCTGCACGTTGCTGACCGTAACAGCACCGTTGCTGCTGGCCGTGGACGCCGCTGGGGTGTTGTTTTTCAGGTTCCCATTGACCAAAGCGGTCAGCGTGTTGCCGGAACCCGATGTCGCAATCCCGGAGGCGGCCAGGTTGGCCGTGTTCAGGGTGGCGGCAGCAGAGGCCGTGTTGTTGGCAACCGAGAGGATGCTGTTCGTCACGGTGCCGTTCGACGAAGCGGAAGAGACGCCGTTGGTTGCGTTGGCATGGGTGTCCGCCGTGGAGACGATGAACCCGTTGCCGACATTGGCCGACGTGACGCTGGTGTTGGTGCCCGTGCTGGATGGCACGTTCAGCTGCACGTTCGACACGGCAAGCGACGTGTAGGACGAGGCGCTGTCGGCGGCCGACACGAAGCCCGTGGCGGCTGCGGCGTATTCGTTGCCCAGCGCCGTGGTGGACACGGTGTTGCCGTTCACCAACGCGTTGGCGTTGTTGTAGCTTTCGGCGCCCACGTTCAGATGCGAGCTCAGCGAACCCAGGCCGAGGAACGACCCGACCGTGCCAAGGATGGACGACATCGACCCGGAGGACACCGCGGCATCGTAGCTCGGTGCATCAAGGTTGGTGGCAACCACCGTGGTGCCGGCGTTCACCTGGCTGTTGCCAACGGCGTAGTTCGCCGTTTGGCCCACTGCGCTGCCATACGTGAACTGCGGCGCCGTGGCGAGCGACCCGCTGGCGATCGTGCCAGAGGCGATGCTGAGGCTGCCCGACGCGGAGTTGCCAGCGGCAACCGCAGCGAACTGGTTACCCACAACCTGTGCGGTTGCGTTGTCCAGCGCGCCGATACCAATCGCGGCAACCGGGCCAGAGAGGCCGTTGTTGCCGAGCGAGGCCATCACGTCGCTGCCGACGTTGCCCTGCACGGTGGCAACGCCCACGCCGCCGTTGATCGTGTTGCCGCCAAAGCCAGACACGGCAGCGCTTGCCGAACCCAGATTGCCGGCAGCGGTGGCCCGCAGCGTGTTGTTGCCGATCGTGGCCGTGCCGGTGGCCAGGCCGCTATAGGCGTCGATCTGGAACAGGTTGTTCCCGGTCGAGGCCAGCGGATTGGTGATGTTGGAGTCAACCGTCGTGGCGCTGTTCTGCTGGACAACAGCCACCGAGAGCGGTGCGGTGACGGACACGAGGGTGCCAGCCGGGGTCGATCCCGGAGAGCTAATGGTCAATGCCAACGAAGCCGGGCTGTTGACCGAGCTCTCAGCCGACAGACCGACGATGGCCGATGCGGTGGCGTTGTTGCCAAGCACGGTCGAAGACACCGTGTTGCCAAGCGCTGCCGAGGTGGCCGAGCCGATGTTGAGGTTGGCGTTGGACAGCGTGCCGCCCGGGCCATTGGACGCAGACACGGTCGAGAAGGTCGGGATCGACAGATCGGCCGACAGCTGGGCGCTCTCGCTGACGCGCACCCGCGTGCCCGACAGCGTGCCGGTCAGGTCGATGCCGTCATTGGTCTGCAACGCGGCCGTCACGGAATGCGAGTCACCGCCAGCGTAGGGCAGCGTTGTGGTCAGCACGGCGCCGTTGCCCTGCACCGCGGTGGTGATGGCGTTGCCCTGCACGTTGACCGTGCCGTTCGTCACGCCGCCGAAATAGCCGATAACGGCGTTGTCGGTCTTGGCCGTGGCAGCAACCGTGTTGTACGCGCCGTTGCCGCTGTTGGACTGAACAGCCGCGTTCACGTAATCCGCCGTCGAAGTCAGCGTCGGGTTGGTGTCGGTGTTGGTCGGGCTGATCAGCAACGCAACGGTCTGGCCGCTCTGGCCGCCGGTGCCGTCTGCATACAGCGTGGAACCCGTCGTCAGGGTCTGCGCCGTGATGTCGTTCAACACCGCGCGGCTGGTGATGCTGTTGCCCGAAAGCGCAGCGTTGGAGCCGATCATGTTGGACAGCGCGCCGGTGCTGTCAGCCTGCTGAACGCGCAGGGTGCTGTTCTGGTTGAGAGCTTCCACAACAAGGCTGGAAGCAGTTCCGCTGCCACCCGTCGCGCTGTTGCCCTGGGCGGAGAACACCGAGGCGCCGCCAGCGAACACAGGCAGGCTGCTGGCATTGAGGTTCACGCCGACGGTGGCGGAGTTGCCCGCGGCGCTGGCGGTGATCTGGTTGCCCGAAGCGGAAACGGAGCCGCCGTTGAAGCCGAGATCAGTGCCGGCGAACAAGGCGCTGACCAGCGTGTTCGCAACCGAGCCGGTGAGCTTGGTGGCGGTTTTGTTGTTGGTCAGGTTCTGCTGGACGTTCGACACCGAGATAGGCGCGGTGACGACGATGCTGGTGCCGACCGGCGACGACGCATTGAAGCCCGTGAGCGCAACGCTGGCCGGACCGGCTGCGACGGCGCTGAGCGGAAGCCCGCCCGAGATGGACGACAGCGCCAGGTTGCCGTTGATACGCGCGGCAAAGATGTTGTTGTCGACGGCAACCGGGGCGCCGTAAGCCGCATCGGCGACGAATGTGGCCGAGTTACCGGTGCCGCCAACCGCGACGGTCGACTGCGATGTGGAGGTCGTAGTGCTGGACAATACAAGGTAGGCCTGAGTTCCAACGAGGCCGTAGCTGTCCGGTCCAATCGCTCCCAAGCTAGGGGACGAGCTATTAAGGACGCTGGAATTGAAAGTGTCGCCGGTATGGTATGGGGTGGTACCGGTTGTCGAAATTACGGTATAAGTACTTCCTGTGTGAGTGGTATACATCCCACCGTTCGCACCCGTATAAGACGGGGTAGTCGTCGTCTTCGACACGGTGATCGTTTGGGTCGAGGTCGTCGCAACCTGCCCGAGACGCGCGGTGCTGGCCGTGTTCAACGAGTTGTAGTTCAACTGCGACGTGCCGATGACGGCGTTGCCGGCGGCAGGCGTGCCCGATGGGTCAACCACATAGGCAGCGCCGCTGCCGTTGGAGAACTGGTTGGCAATCGCAGTGGCGCTCATCAGGTTCGACGAGGTTGCGGACGGGCCGCCAACAACAGTGGCACCGGTGAGCGTCGTGGCGGAGTTGCCCTCAACGGCCGCGTTGACCTGAAGCTGGTTGTTGACCTGCGACGACAACGCCGCAATGGCGCCGACGGTCGGCGAAGCGGCCGTTGTCGCGGTGACGACGTTGCTGGTGGTACCGAAGACGAAGTTGCGGTCGAAGCCTGTCGCCTGCGCCTGCTGCGCCCCAGCGACCAGAACGAGCAGCGCGAGCGCCGACGTTCCAGATAGGAGAAGTTGCCTATTTTTCACGGAATATTCCTAACAATTTTTGTCGATTGACCGTTTACGCGTCGCAGACAGATCAAAATGGCAGGCCAAGAGCCAGAACAACGGGCTCTTGCTTACGGGGTTTATTCTTCGTCAAGCCCACACCCGGCTTTCCCAGAAATCCGGAAAGCAAGATGCGTTCGGCTACCTTTCCGCCAAGGGCGGGGGTTGCGGAATTACTGCCAAGCGTGCGGATCGCCTGCGGTGGCGGCGGCTCCGGGCGGTCGGCTTCAGGAATGGCCGTCAGTGGCGCGGGCGCCCGCTCCGGCACCGCCTCGGCACGCGGCGGCGGCGCCTCGGTGCCGACAGCAGGCTGGGATTGCCGTTGCGGATCGGGATACGCGCTCGGGTCTGTGGCAAGCGGTGGGCGAACCCCGCCGCCGGCACCGGACGGCGACAGGCTCAACGAACCCGGCGGCGGCAGCAATTGCGGCCCCTGCAGGAACGATGGGATGGCCGGGCGCATCGCAGCATCCGGGCGCGACGCCTGCGGCGCATCAGGCGGCGGCAGGGGAATGCCCCGCGGAGCCCGAGGCGCCGGCGCAGCGGCACGCGCAGGTGCAGGCGGCGAGCCAGACTGCATCAACGCCTCGGTCGGCAAAGGCACCGGCACAAACGGCGGAACAGGCGAGACGGCCGCCGTGCGCGGTGTGGTCAGGTCATAGCTGGAGCTCAGCATACCGGCCTCCACCGCCGTGGACGCACAGCCCTCGTAGGACACGCCGCTGACCGACGCCAACAGCTCCAGCACGCCCATCTCAAGCGTGGCGCGCACGGCAAGCTGGATCGGCTCCTGGTTCTTGGTGCCGCCGCTGATATCGAACAGCCGGTTGCCGATGAAGCGGAAGATGTTCACATCCACCTCATGCCCCGTCACCTGCTTTTGCAACGACACGGTGCGCAGCACCACGAGGCTGCGGGTGTCGACGATGCGCAGGTCAGCGCCGATGCTGGCGGTGAAGGTGCGCGCCGCAGGGCCCGCGCCGTCAACGCGTGCATCCAAACCGGCGGACTGCACGTTCCAGTTCAGTTCGGTGATGCCACCGACAATGAAGTAACGCGAATTCATGATGGTGCCGCCAGCATAAGGCACCCACGGCACCCGCTGCATCTGGTCTGGCGCGCCGCCCGGCACGCCATACGCACGGCCATCGCCCAATTGGCGACGGTCGGCATAGATCAATTCCAACTCGCCCACGCGCGGGTCGAACCGCTCGTGCAGGCGCACGGCGGGCGATATACGGCCGAGCGCGGACATCACCATCAAGGTGGCGCCCTGGGTCAGCGCGGCACCTTCGTTGATGCTGGACTTGCCGGTGTAGTCACGAACTTCGCCAACGCTGATCGAAAGCGGCTCGGCGCCCTTGCCGCTGGCCAACAGCGCGTCGCGATAGCAGGCGAACAGCGGCTCAAGCAGCGTTGAGTTGTTGGTGATGGCCGGGCCACGGATGATCGGGGCCGATTCGGGCCCCTGGCGGCGATAGGTGAACTGGGCGCAGCCGGACATTCCCAGAAGGCCCATCGCGCACGCAACCCGACCGAACGACTGACGATACTTCATATGCGTATGATTCTTGTTCATTTCCAGGATGACACCGCACCGGCGCCAATTCCGGAACCCGAGCACGCCGAACTGTTGGCGACGGCCGAAGTGGCAGGGCTGTTTGTGGCCGATTGGTTTGTGTTCAACGCCTGGGTGCTGCTGCTGAAGCCGGAATTAAGCTGCCCCACGCCCGCGCTGGACACGGTGCCTGTCACGGCCGACCCGACCGGACTGCCATAGGCGCCCTGCACCGAGTTCAACGGCGCGGCCAGCGTTCCTGTGCTGCCCGCGGTCGAGCCAGACGCCTGGTTTCCAGCCGCGTACGAGGAGACGGATGGCGTGCTGGAAACAGACGGCGAGGCGGTGGACGCATATCCAGAGGTAGAGCCGGAATTCCCGGTGGCCGAGGAACTGAGCGAGCAGTTCACCTGGTTGCCGTTGATCACCGACGACGTGGAGTTATACGTGTTGTAGGTGTAGTTATTTTGCCACTGCTGGTAATAACCACCACCATATTTCCCCATCAGATCGGCGGCCCCAATGGCAACGCTTCGGTCGGATGGAGTGATGAACTGATACCCGGTGTTGCCACCGAGTTCGTTTGCGTGAACGGACGATAGTCCGCCACCCACCCCTGCAACTCCGGCAATCAGGACCGCGAACAACATCTTCGCGGCGCGACCAAGCTTGCAGGTTTCGGCAAGGTTAACAAATGACGAGAACATTACGCCTCCCAGGGGCAGCACCGCTGGAGAGTGTTACATTCCTTTGATCGCAACATCGAATTGAAAAATGTATGTTTTTAACTCTTTATTAAGAGTATATTTTTTACAATTGCCTCGCAGTTGTGGACATTCAGGATGTACGACCTGTTGGGATGCGCACAGCCTCACAGATTGTATCATTCAGCCCAGCGGAATCATCGCCAACGTCGCCGCACGGTCGAGCTTGCCATACGATTTGCGCGGCACCGCAGCCACCACATGCACGGAAACGGGGCCTAAACCGCCCAGAAATTCAGCAACCGCCTCACCGATCGCCTGGGTGGGCAAGCCGGCCGGGGCCTCGATGAACAAATGTAAGTCTGTTACGATACCGGCGCTCTGAACGAGACAGACCTGCGTCACCTGCAGCCTGTCGCGAATGCCATGTTCCAACGGCACGACTGCAAGTTTGCCGACAGCCAGGCTCAGTATCTCGGTGGCCCGGCCATGCAGGGTGATCAACCCGCAGGCATCCATGCTGGCGAGATCGCCGGTGATGAAGCAGCCGTCCCGGAAGAAACGTTGCGATGTTTCAGGATCGTCGAGATACCCCGAAACAGCGTCCACGAGTCGGACCCAGATCTCGCCAACCTGATCCACACCGGCTGGCGTCCCATCCGGCGCGACAATGCGGACCTCACGACCAGCCACGATCTGATAGCGACGCGGCTGCGCGGTGGCCAGCACCTGCACGGACAGAAACGGCGATACCTCGGTGCTCGACACAAACTCGAAGAGATTGCTGGTGATCCGCTCGTGCACCGCACGCGCCACCACATTTGGCAACGCACTGGTGCCGCTCATGATGAAAATATGCGGCCGCCGGGGCTGCCCAGAGGGGATCGCTGCAACCAGGTCTGCGAGCATCGCCGCACCCACATGCACATGCGTGATGGCGGGGTGCTGGAACGCGCCATAGGGGTCACTGCCCTGCCCCATCACGATGGTGCCACCCAACAACCACACCGCGAGCGGATAGGTTTGGCCCGGCCCCGACCATGGGCCATAAGCGCCGAGGAACATGACCGTGTTCACATCCAACCCGAACGACACTGTGCGGGACTGGCATCTCTGCATCATCACCGCACCATTGACCAACAGCTTCTTGGGCCGGCCGGTTGTGCCAGAGGTGAGGAAGATATGGGCAGACGCCTTGCCCGGCGCCGGCATCTCATCGAGTTCCGGCGATGCCAGGGCGGCCCGCAGCACATCCATCTGCAACCGCACGCGCGGATAGGTGTCGGCCAGGCCGTCGTGATGCGGCTCCTGGGCGGACGTGACCACACAAACAATATTGGGCAGATTCAGTTCCGCCACCCGCGCCAGCGCAGGCACCGAAATCGTGGTCAGTCCAAGAGCCCGCAAGGCCAGGGTCGCGACCCATCCATCCGCCAGGCCATCGATGCAGAGCACGGCCACCCCGCCCTCCGGCAGGGCCAGTGGAGCCAAATGCTGGCGCAGGCCCTCCACCATGCGAAACAGATCGCGATAGGAGACAACACCATCATTGTAGATCAGGGCAGCATGATCCGGCCGCTGCCGGGCGACAGAATAGAGGGCGTCGATGATCATAGGGATTCCGTATCTTTTTGGGGGAGTGCACCCGCGAACGATGAGCCGCCGGTGCCTGGGAAATTCAGAGCGGCACGTGCCGTTACGGCAGCCGCAGCCGCGCGCGGGAACCACCGCGGAAATGCTCGTCGGGATTGGTGATTTCGACACGCACCTCCACGAGTCCGCTGGCAGGATCGGTAACGGGCGCAATCAAACGGATGGTGCCCTCCACCAGTTCCTCGCCGACATCGCTCTCCAGCATCACCGAAGCAGGGCCACCCAGCTTCAGGGTGCGGGCGGCATGTTCCTCGACGCCGCCGACGAACAAGATCCGGTCCAGGCTGACAAAGCGCAGGATGGTTTCGTTCGCCTGGACGCTTTCGCCCGGAAAGCGCATCACCCGAACGACGCGCCCGGCCACGGGCGCACGCAAGGTGCGCCGGTCCAGCACTTCGCGGGCTGCCTCATATTCATGACGCTGCACTTCAACGGCCGCGCGTCGCACTTCGATTTCGCTCGCACCCGAGAGGGCGGCGAGTTCCTTGGCCTGCACATCTTCACGGCTGATGGAGGCATTGGCCGAGAAGATGGCGCGCGCCGAGCGCAGTTGAAGCGCCAAAATAGGCTGGCGGGCCAAGGCCGCATTCAGTTCGGCGCGATTTTCATAGATCGCCCGGCGCCGATCCATCTCGATGGTCTCAAGCCGGTTATCGAGGTTGAGCAGCACGCCGCCCGCCTCAACCCTGTCGCCTTCGGCCACGTGCAACGCATCGACACGCCCGCTGACCGGCAAGGCAAGGTTCAGATCGGCGATGGCGCGCGTGTAGCCGGACACCCAGGTTTCCGCCGCAAAGCCCGGGCCGGGCAGCGCCAGAAGTGCTACGAGGAGAACGCCTTTCAGATGGCGCATGGTCATTCCACCCCAAGTTCGGCGGCCAGCGTGCCGCCACTGAAGGCCAGCGCGTAGGATGCCCGCACCACTGCCGAACGGCGGGTCAGGAGTTGTTCCTCCTCACGGCGCAATTCCAACTGGCGCCGCAGCAATTCCAGGCTGGACAGGCGGCCGCTATCGGTTTGGGACTGTGCAAAGCGCAGCAACTCTTCTTGGCTTTTCACCAACCGCCGCTGATCGGCAAGTTGATCGATCGCCAGTGTCGCGGCCCTGACGGTTGCCTCCACCTCATTGGCCAGACGCCGGCGCGCGGCAAGGGCCGCCGTTGAGGCCTGGCCCTTGCGCATCTGGGCGGCGCTGAGTTGTGCCTGCGCACGGATGTTGCCCTGCAAGGGAACCCGAAGCTCGATGCCAACGCCCCATGTGCGGTGCGGCCCCCTGAGCGCCAGGTCCAGCGATGAGCGTGGGCTGGTGGACAGGCCGTCGAAATCGTAGCTCGCGTTCAGGTCCAGTTGCGGCTTCAGCTGGTTTTCAGCCACCATGATCCGCAATTTTTCGCGTTCCACCCGCAAATCCGCCATACGGGTTTCAGGTCGGTTCTGAAACGCCGCGCTGCGCAACACGTCATTGGCCGGAATCTTCAGCTCGCGCTGGGAAATAGGGTCAACCACCCCGATGGATGTAGCGGCCGGGGCTGCGTTGTCCGCGCTGCCATCGGCCAGCAACAGCATGCGCATCGTGTTGCGCGCATCGTTCAGGTCCTGGCGGGCACGACCAAGTTGCACCTTGTGGATGTCGCGAACGGTCTGTGCCTCGACAACCGCGCCAGCACCGCGCAGCCCGGCGGATACCAGACGCTCGGACGACTTTAGCATCGTCTCGGCAATATCCAGAGATGCTTTGCCAAGCCGCACACGCTCGGTTGCTTCCTGCGCCGAGATGTAAGCACCAACAGCATCCATTAGCCGCTGCTGCACCGTTTGGCGCAACGCCTGGGAGGCGATCTGCATGTCGTGTTCGGCAATGGTGATCGGCGCCCGGTTGACGGCAATGCCCGCGCCCCGGATCAGCGGCTGGGTAATGGTGATTGCCGGGGTCGACCGGTATTCCTTTCCCGCCACGTCCGGCGGCTGCAGGTTGTTGCGATAGCGGTCGACCTTGTAGGCGATCTCGACATCCGTGCCCGTGAACACATGGGTTGCGATGCCGGTCTTCATCTCGGTGGTCTTGGCGTCATAGACGCTCAAATTGCCATATTGGGCCCTTTGCTGCGCCGTGTTCTGAATGTTGCTCTCATCCTGACGCCCCTGGATGAAGGCCACAGGCTCAAACCCGCCCCGCGCGACGTCGATATCAGTTTCCGCCAGGCTCAAATCCAGGCGCCTGGTGGCGATGGTGTCGTCGGAACGCATGACGGACTGCACAAAACTCGTCAGCGACAGCTTTGAGTCTCCCGCGGCGCGCGCACAGGGCGGGGCCACCAACAGCATGAGAGCCGCGCCCATCGCGGCATGGAAGGTTGCAGACATGGCGGATTTCATAAATTCGTTACCGGTCGGCTCGCGCATCGGAGACGCGCATGAGAATGTCCAGGAGGGTCCTGGTCGCTGTGGCTATCGGCACGCGGGCGTCGCTGTCATGGCATTGCTCCATATGTTCGAGGGCATGGCATTCTGACGCTAGACAGGGGTGACTGAGACTTGAGCGGTGGACGATTTTGTCGTGAGCACCGCCGAGCGGTTCACCCGAATATCGCCAACACCCGCCGTTCCAATATTGCGCGCGGCGGTCAGGGAAATGATCGCCGCGGTGATGTTGTTCGCCAGCGTGCCGGTGCCGTCCAGGATCGCCCCGCTGACACTGCGCACCGTGACATTGCCGCCCACGACGGAGGTCAATGTCAGGTTTCCGCCTGCGGTCAAGGACACCGCACTGGTTCCGGCATTCAGCACCGCGACCGACGACATCGTCAGTACGCCGCTGGTGACAATCGACACCCCGGCAGCACTGATGCTGCCGGTCATCGTCACGGCGCCGCTGTTGGCAACCGTCACGGCGCCGCTGGCCGTGAAGTCTCCGAACACCATCGCACCGGCCGAGCCAAGCCAGACGTTCCTGGCATTGCCGGTGATTGCGCCGCTGACTGCGATATTGATGACGCCGGTGCCGGTCGCGCCGACATTGCCCGCAACGGCCAGGCGCAACGACGAGGCCGTGATATTGGCGGTGCCGTTCGCGGTGCCATTGAGCAGCGAGCCCGCGGTGCTTGTCAGGACCACCGATCCACCGCTGATCTTCGTCACGGTCATGTCGTCGACCGACGTCAGCGTGCTGCTTCCTGTCGTGGTGAGAGTTGCCAGTGCCGTCATCTGCAGCGCTCCGCCGGCGTCCATCGCGGCAGATACCGCACGCATGGCGCCGGTGAGCCGCATGGCGCCGGACGAAGAGAGAGTGAGCGTTCCCGACGAGGTAAGGTTGCCAACAGACAGGGAACCGCTGGCCTGGATCCATACGCTGCCGTTGGCACTTCCGCTCAACAGCGTCGTGACAGCCACGTTCAGATCTCCCGTGCCGCTTGCACCGATAGTGCCTGCGGCAATCAGGCTCACCGTGCCAGCCGTGATGTTGGCGGCTTCGTCTGGCGTGCCGTCCAGGATCGACCCGGCGGTGCTCTGCACCAGGACGACGCCGCCGACCACCTTGCCCAGGGTCAGGTTGCCGGACGCGATCAGCGAGATCGCCGACGTTCCGGCATTGATGACGGCAGTCGAAGCCATCGTCATGCTGCCGGCAGCTGTGATCGAGACGCCGGCCCCCGTGATGGTTCCGCTGATCGCCAATGGCGCGGTGGCGGTCACCGCGATGACGCCGCGTGCGGTGAAATCGGCCAGCGTGATCGAGGCAGACGCCCCCAGCCAGATGCCCGTCCCACTCGCGCTCACCACGCCTGCGGCTGACAGATTGAGGTTGCCGGTGCCGGCCTTGCCCACATCGCCCGATGCCACGAGGGAGGTGGACGCGCTGCTGATATTGGCGCCTTCGTCCGTCGTGCCGTCCAGAATGGAACCGGCGATGCTCCGCAATGTGACCGAGCCGGCGGTGATCCGCGTCACCTTCAGGTCGCCAAGAGATGTGATCGCCATTGCTCCCCAGGCCGTCAGGCTGGACAGGCCGGTCATCGTGAAGGCGCCGCTCGTCGCGCTGAGCGTTCCTGTCGATGCGGTCACCGCACCGCTCAACGACATGGCGCCCGTCGACGACAGCAACACCGCGCCCGATGTTGTCAGGATGCCCAGCGAGAGGGCGCCCGTCGCATCGATCACAATACCGCCGGCCGCGCTGCCGGTGACCAAGGACGAGACGACGACATTGAGGCCGCCAACGCCGCTTGTGCCAAACGTGCCGGCTGCGGCGAAGGTGAGTGTGGCGGCGGTGATGTTCGCCGCTTCGTCTGGCGTGCCGTCCAGGATCGATCCGGCGGTGCTCTTGACCAGCACGGCGCCTCCGACAACCTTGCCCAGAATGAGATCACCAGCGGCGGTCAGCGAGACAGCCGCGGTTCCGGCATGGATGACGGCAGCAGAAGCCATCGACATGATGCCGCCAGCGGTGATCGATACGCCCACCCCGGTGATGGTTCCGCTCATCTCCACAGACGCCGAGGCGGTCAGCGCGATGGCACCACGTGCCGTGACGTCCCCCAGCGTGATCGGTGCCGAAGCGCCCAGCCAGATCGCTGTCCCACTTACGCTCACCACGCCAGAGGCTGACAGATTGATGTTGCCAGTGCCGGATTTGCCCACATCGCCCGCTGCCACAAGCGAGACAGCCGCGCCGATGATGTTGGCGGCTTGGTCTGTCGTGCCGTCCAGAATGGAACCAGCGGTGCTGCGCAATGCCACAGCGTCGGCAGTGACCCGCGTGACCTTCAGATCGCCCAGCGATGTGATCGCCAGTGCGCCCGACGCCGTCAGGCTGGACAGGCCACTCATCGTGAAGGTGCTGCTGGCCACGGTGAACGTTCCGCTCGACGCGGCAACCACGCCGTTCAACGACATCGCGCCGGTCGACGACAGCATGACCGTGCCCGACGATGTCAGGGCGCCCAGCGAGAGAGCCCCCGTCGCATCGATCACGATGCCGCCGGTCGCGCTGCCCGTCACCAGGGACGAAACGGCGACATTCAGTCCGCCCACGCCGCTTGTGCCAAAGGCACCGGCGGCGGCGAAAGTGAGCGTGGTGGCGGTGATGTTCGTCGTCTCGTCCACCGTGTTGTCGAGCACCGAACCGCCAGTGCTGCGAATGGTCACGACACCGCCAGTGATATGCGTGATGGCAATATCGCCACCCGCCGTCAGGCTGACCGCACCAGTGCCTGCCGCGATCACGGCACCATCGGCCATGCGCAGCCCCGCTCCGACGGAGAAGGTCACGCCTGCTGTGATGGTGCCCGCAACCTGGAGCAATCCACCCGTGGCGACGTTGACCTGCTTGACAGCCGACAGCCTCGAGAACGAGAGCGCCCCCATGGAGGCAAACCAGGCCGATCCGAGGGCGGTGGCCGAAACGGTGCCGGTGACGGCCAGATTAAGATGCCCCGCACCTGACTGACCGAGATCGGTTGCCGCCGTCAGGGTCAGCGTTGTGGCGCGCACGTTGTCGGTTTCATCAGCGGAGCCATCCAGGATGGCGCCGGCCGTGCTTTGCAGCGTGACAACGCCACCCGTGACCAACCCCAGCGTCAGGCTCGCGCTTGTCGTGATCGTCACGCCGCCCGTGCCGGCATTGACCGTGGCGGCGTTGCCCATCGTGAAGCCACCACCTGTGACAGACAGGCCGACGCTGGCGCCCTCGATCGTCTGGGCCAGCGTCGTGGTTCCAACGGCCGTCAACGTGACGGTGCCGGTCGTGATGATCTGTCCGATCGTGGCGCCGGTGGCAGTGGACGTCCCGAACATACCGCCGATGGCAGCCCCTGCGGTCAGGCTGATCACAACGTTTCCGCCCGCGCTGACCGACGACAGCGTGCCGGCCTGGATCGAGATCGGGGACAACGCGGCGCCAATGGCACCGGATGCCGACAGGCTGACGGTCGAAGCCGTCACGTTGACGCCGGCGCCCACGAGGCTGCTGGTGATGGCGCCGCCGTTGGCCGCCAGAACCGCCTGGCCACCCGTGATTTTGCTGATGGACAGATTGCCCGCGCTCAACAGCGAGGCGACGCCGACGCGGCCGTCGAACAGGCTGCCGTTCAACATAGTGATATCGCCGGCCAGCGTGCGCATGGTGGCCATGGTGCCGTGGATGGTCCCGGCGATCATCAGAGACTGGCCGGCAGTGAGCGACAACACGCCCACCACCGTAGCGGCCTCGACCCGCAGCGCACCGGTGGAGGTGAGAATGGCTGTGCCGCCGGCGTTGGCCCTCACAAGGCGCGGCGTAGTGATGACGAGGCCGGACGCATCGACCGAACGTCCGATATCGGTTTTCGCATCCAGGCTGAGGCTGGACGTGGCGATCAGGTTGGCCCCTGCCCCCGGCAGCACGTCCTGGATGGCGGAGAGCGAATTCAGCGTGATGTCGACGGCGGAGATCTCGCTGACGGCGATCACGCCACTGGTCGACACGCTGATGGAGGACGTTCCGGTCATCACGGAGGCCGCATCCATCAACAGACTGCCGGATGTGGTGCTGTCGCCGACGATGGAGATCTGCGAGGCGCCCAGGGCGACGGTGCCAAACACCGTGACATCGCCGTGTGCGACGGCATTGAGGCCGCCGGCGACGATGAGAGCGCGAATGTTGATCCGGCTCAGTGTCTGGATGAAGCCGCCGCCGCCGCTCTGGCTGGTTACGAGGTTGCGCACATCCAGGTTCAGATCGCCGACGCCGCTGGTGCCCAGGCTGCCATAGGCGTTCAGGGTCAGGGTGCCTGTGGTGGTGACGTTGGCGGCTTCGGCTGCCGTGGTGTCGAGGATGTTGCCGTGGCGGCTGAGAATGTCGACCAGCGGAGCCGTGACGGCCGACAGACCGACATCGCCGTAAGCCGTCAGCCAGGCGCGCGCGCCGGCTGCGGCGGAGGACCCGTCCTGCAGCGTGAGGAAGCCGGCGGAGGCATCGATATGCAGCAGCGTGCCGGCTGACGCCGTGCCGGTGATGGTGATGTTGCCGGTCGTCGTCAGTTGCGCGAGGCCGCCCGCGCTGAGGCGGCCCAGAACAGTGTTGCCGGTGACATCGACATAGAGCGCGCCGCCGGCCCCCAGCGACGTGATGGCGGGCGCGGTGACGGAGAAGGTCGAGGCCTCGGTGCCGATTGCGCCGTTGGCGGTCAGAGACAGGCTGGTCGTGGCACTGACCAGCGACGCTGCGTTCACCTCAAGCAGGCTGCCACCGGCGCTGATGGTGACGATGGCGCCCTTCACCTTGGCGATGTTGGCATCGCCGGTCGTGGTCAGGGTCGCGTTGCCCGGCCGTGCGTCGATGACGGTGCCGGATGCCATGGCCAGCGCGCCGCCGGTGTTGGACAGGTTGATGCCGTTGGCGGTGATGTTGCCAACCACATCGAGGCGTCCACCGACCGTGAGCACCAGGGCGCCCGCGGAGGTGGTGGTGTGGAGCGTGGTCGGGCCGGCCACATCGAGATAGATGGCGCCGGTGGTGGACGACAGCGTTGTGATGACCGGCGTCGACACCGACATCTTCGTGGCGGCGGCCCCGATATCCCCGGTGGCGGTGAGCAGCAGTTGGCCGCTGGCGGTGATCAGGCCGGTGGTTCCAATCTTCGTCACGGTGCCCGTGGCGCCGATCGTGACCGTCACGCCCTTGATGATCGCCAGTTCGGCGTTGCCGCCGGTGGTGATGGTGACATCGCCCGGGCGGGCATCAATCGTTGTGTCGGCATTCATCGCAAAGCGGCCCAAGGCCCCCACGCCGGTGGTGGTGATGGCCACGCCGTTGCCTGTGACGCCGCCGGTCAGGATCACGGCCTTCTGCGCTGCCAGCGAGACGATCCCGGCGGCGGACAGGGTGCCGATCGAGACGGCCGATTTGGTGCCGATCCAGATGGAGCCGGTCGTGGCGACCAGGCTGTCGATCGTGGCGATATCAAGCGTGATCGGCGCGCTGGTGCTGACGCCGATATTGGTGGCGGCAACGCCGCTCAAGGTGGTGCCGATGAAGTTGGCGCTGCCGTCGCTGGTGACCGATTGCACGGAGCCGCCGACGGCAAAGACCGTGTTGACGCCGGAGATGCTGCTGGCAAGCAGGTTGCCGGCCACGGTCAGCGACACGTCGCCAAGGCCCGCACGGATCGCCGCCGTGCTGGTCATGACGATGGGGCCGCTGGTGTTGGCCACCGTGACGCCACGGCCCGACAGGGTGCCGGTGAGGTCGATCCGCCCCGTCGTGGACAGCGTGGCCAGGCCGGCTGCGGTCATGGTGGCAAGGCTGGTGGCACTGGACACGTCCATATAGATCGCACCCGCACTCGATGTGATCGAGGTCATGCTCGGCGTCGAGACCGACAGGGTGGTGGCGGAGGCCCCGATGTCGCCCACCGCTGCGATGGACAGATGATCGGTAGCGCTGATCAGGCCCGAGGTTCCCACCTTGGCCACCAGTCCGCCCGCGACGATCACCACGGTGGTCGCACTCACGCGCGCCAGGTCGGCGTCACCACCGATGGCGAGCGTCACGGTTCCGGTGCGTCCGTTCAGCAGAACGCCTGTGCTCATCACGAACAATCCGTCGGCGCCCGAGGCGCTGGTGGTCACGTTCACGCTGAGGCCCGACATGCCGCCCGTGAGGGTGACAGCCTTCGCGGCCG
This sequence comes from Acetobacteraceae bacterium, assembly GCA_040399685.1. Taxonomy (GTDB): domain Bacteria; phylum Pseudomonadota; class Alphaproteobacteria; order Acetobacterales; family Acetobacteraceae; genus CAIQQQ01. Next base: position 37,982 of record JBBART010000008.1, on the reverse strand, counting down.
TAAGGGTGATCGCGCCGCCCGCCGTGAACGTGCCGATCGAGACGGCCGATTTGGTGAGCACCGACAGCGTGCCGCTGGTGGCGGTCAGGGTGCCGATCGTGGCCACGTCCACCACAAGTTTGGCGGTCGGGCCATCGCCGATATTGGTCGCGGCCGTGGCGTTGAGCGACGTGCCGGTGACGTTGCGGCTGCCATCGGTGGTGACGGATTTGACCGCGCCGCCGCTGGTGAGCACGATGGCGCCTCCGCTGAGGCTGGTGATCTGCAGGTTGCCGCTGCTGCCCATGGTCACATCGCCCGTGCCGGCATCCAGCGACGCGGTCGTCGCCATGACGATCGGCCCGCCGGTATTGGTCAACACGACACCCGCGCCGGACACCGCGCCGACGAGATCAAGCCTGCCGGTGGCGGACAGGCCCAGCTGTCCAATCGCGGTGACGGTCGCGAGTGTGGTGGCGCCCGTGACGTCGACATAGATGGCGCCGCCCGAGGTGAGCGAGGTGATGCTCGGCGTCGCGACCGACAGCGTGGCCGCGGGAGTTCCGATATCGCCGAACGCCGCGATGGACAGGTGGTTGGTGGCGGTGATGAAGGCGTCAGCCCCCCTCTCCTGGACAACGCCGCCGGACACGATGACGACGCTGGCGCCCTTGATCTTCGCCAGGTCGGCATCCGTCGCGGTCGTGAGCAACACGTCGCCGGTATGCGCATCCAGCGTCACGCCGCTGGCCATGTCGAAGATACCGGAGGCGTCCGCGCCCGTGGTGGTGAGCGTGACGCCGGTGGCGGAAATGCCGCCCGTGAGACTGACGGCCTTGGTGGCGGACATCCACAACGCCCCGCCGGCGGTCAGCGTGCCAACGGACACGGTGGCCTTGGTCTTCAGCGACATCGTGCCGCTGGTGGCGGTCAATGCGCCGATGGTGGCGATGTCGAGCGTGATCGGAGCCGTTGAGGTGGCTCCAATGTTGGTCGCCGCCGTGCCGCTCAGCGTGGTGCCGGTGAAGTTGGCGCTGCCGTCGCTGGTGACGGATTGCAGCGAACCGCCGGTGCTGAACACCGTGTTGATGCCAGAGATGCTGCTGACCTGCAGGTTGCCGACAGTTGCCAGCGACACGTCGCCAAGGCCCGCGTGGATCGCAGCCCCGGTGGTCATCACCATGGCGCCGCTGGTGTTGGACAGCGTCACGCCCAGGCCGGTGACGGTGCCGACAAGGTCGATACGTCCCGTGGCCGAGAGGCTGGCGAGGCCAGCGGCGGTCATTGTGGCAAGGCTCGTCGCCCCCGCGACATCCATGTAGATCGCGCCGGTTGCCGACGTGATCGAGGTCAGGCTTGGCGTGACGACCGAGAAGGTCGTGGCGGAGCTGCCGATGTTGCTGTTCGCTGCGATGGAAAGATGATCAGTGGCTGTGAGCAGATCGCTCGCCCCGGCGTCAATAGCGGACCCGCCTGATACCAGTGCCACGCTCGCACCGCTCACATTGGCCAGCACGGCATCGCTGCGGGTGGTGATGGCCACGTCACCGGTATGCGCATTCAGCGTCTTGGTGGTCGTCATGGTGAATGTGCCATCGGCGCCGGTGCCGGTGGTGATCAGCGTGACGCCGATGGCGGAGATGCCACCGGTGAGGCTGACGGCCTTGGCGGCAGACACCCACAACGCGCCGCCGGCGGTCAGCGTGCCGACGGACACGGTGGCCTTGGTCTTCAACGACATCGTGCCGCTGGTTGCGGTCAATGTGCCGATGGTGGCGATGTCGAGCGTAATCGGAGCGCTTGAGGTGGCTCCAATGTTGGTCGCCGCCGTGCCGCTCAAGGTCGTGCCGGTGAAGTTGGCGCTGCCGTCGCTGGTGACGGATTGCAGCGAACCGCCGGTGCTGAACACCGTGTTGATGCCAGAGATGCTGCTGACCTGCAGGTTGCCGACAGTTGCCAGCGACACGTCGCCAAGGCCCGCGTGGATCGCAGCCCCGGTGGTCATCACCATGGCGCCGCTGGTGTTGGACAGCGTCACGCCCAGGCCGGTGACGGTGCCGACAAGGTCGATACGTCCCGTGGCCGAGAGGCTGGCGAGGCCAGCGGCGGTCATTGTGGCAAGGCTCGTCGCCCCCGCGACATCCATGTAGATCGCGCCGGTTGCCGACGTGATCGAGGTCAGGCTTGGCGTGACGACCGAGAAGGTCGTGGCGGAGCTGCCGATGTTGCTGTTCGCTGCGATGGAAAGATGATCAGTGGCTGTGAGCAGATCGCTCGCCCCGGCGTCAATAGCGGACCCGCCTGATACCAGTGCCACGCTCGCACCGCTCACATTGGCCAGCACGGCATCGCTGCGGGTGGTGATGGCCACGTCACCGGTATGCGCATTCAGCGTCTTGGTGGTCGTCATGGTGAATGTGCCATCGGCGCCGGTGCCGGTGGTGATCAGCGTGACGCCGATGGCGGAGATGCCACCGGTGAGGCTGACGGCCTTGGCGGCAGACACCCACAACGCGCCGCCGGCGGTCAGCGTGCCGACAGAGACGGTGGCCTTGGTCTTCAGCGACATCGTGCCGCCGGTGGCGGTCAATGTGCCGATGGTGGCGATGTCGAGCGTGATCGGAGCCGTTGAGGTGGCGCCGATATTGGTCGCCGCGGTGCCGCTCAGCGTGGTGCCGGTGAAGTTGGCGCTGCCGTCGCTGGTGACGGATTGCAGCGAACCACCGGTGCTGAACACCGTGTTGACGCCGGAGATGCTGCTGACCTGCAGATCGCCGATCGTCGTCAGCGACACGTCGCCAAGACCTGCATGGATGGCGGCCCCGGTGGTCATCACCATGGCACCGCTGGTGTTGGACAACGTCACGCCCAGGCCGGTGATCGTCCCGGTCAAGTCGATGCGCCCTGTGGCCGACAGCCTGGCAAGGCTTGCGGACGTCATCGTGGCGAGGCTCGTCGCCCCCGACACGTCCATGTAGATCGCGCCCGTCGTCGAGGTGATCGAGGTCAGGCTTGGCGCCGCAACCGACAGGGTCGTGGCCGACGCACCGATGCCGGTGCTGGCCGCGATCGACAGATGATCGCTGGCGGTCACGGAAACGCCGGTGCCGGATTTCGTGACCGAACCGGTATCCGTCGTCACCTGAACCGCGCCGCCGGTGATGCCATGCAACTGGGCGCTGCCGGCGGCATGGATCGCCACCGCACCGCTGCCGGTGGACAATGTCGCAGCCGCGCCGAACAGGATATCGCCAGCCGTGGTCAACAGGCTTGCCGATGCTGCAGTGGTGGCACCCGACAGGCTCAGCGTGCCGGTGCTCAACACATCAAGCGCGCCCGTGGCGGCCAGGGTGCCGAACGTGCTGGCCCCGACCATCTTCAGATACATCGCCCCGGTCACATTCGCCTGCGACAGCAGCGGCGTTGCAACCCGGAAGCGGGCATTGCTGGCGCCAACATCGCCGCCCGCCGTGACGGTCAGCGAGATCGTCGCCGTCACGTCCGGCACAACCACCGTGGGGTCGCCCTGGATCTGGCCATCGGCCGTCAGCGTCACGACGCCGCCGGTGATGTCGCCCAGAACGATGGTGCCGGCGGCATCGAACACAATGCTGCCCGATCCGGTGTTCAGCGACACGCCCGCACCCATGATGAGATTGCCGCCGTTCGTCGTCACGGCGGCACTTTGCGCGTTCACGCCAGCCGTCATGGTCAGCGCTGCCGCGGAATACAGCGTCAAGGCGCCGCCGCTGGCGCTGATCGTGCCGAAATTGGTGCTGCCGGTGGTCGAGATCAGAACCGCGCCGCCAGCCGTCACGCTGTCGACGGTGGTCGCCGTCAGCAGCAATGCGGTGGCCACCGTGCCGATGGCGCCGCTGGCGGACAGGGTCACATGGGTGGCGTTGATCACGGCGGCGCTGTCGCCGGTGGCGGTCTTGATGGCGCCGGCGGAGCTGGTCACCGAGACGGACCCACCGGAAATGCCGGCGAGCGTTTCATTGCCGGTGGCATTGATCGTGACCGTGCCCGTGCCACTGGCGATGCTGGAGGTCGCCAGCATGGAAATCGCGCCTGCGGTGGCGGTCAGCGATGCGTTGTCATTGTCGCTGAGGACCGAGCCGGTGGTGGACGATGTGGTGAAGGTGATGCTGGTGGCGCTCACGGTCTGCGCATCGCCGGAATGCACGCGATCGGACAGCACCAGCGCGCCGGTGTCGGCGAGGTGCAGAATCGTTCCCGCATCGACAGCGCCAAGCGTGCTGGCGCCGGACACGCCGACATAGATCCCGGTGGCTGCGCTGAGCGACGTGATGCTCGGCGCGGACAGCGACAGCGTCGCGCCGGAGGTGCCGATGGCGCCGGCCGTCGCCGAGGCGCTGACGCTGGTGGTGCCGGTGACAAGCGCATTCACGCCCACCGCCACGATGTCGGTGCCAGCGCTGATCGCCACGACAGCGCCACTGATCAGGGCGATATCAGCGGCGTTGCTGGTGGTGATGCTGGCGGTGCCAGCACCCGCATTGACCAGCACGCCGCTGCTCATCACGAAATTGCCCGCCGCACCGACGCCGGTGGTGGTGATCGCCACGCCCTGGCCGACAATGCCACCGGTCAGGCTGAGGGTGCCGCTTGCAGCCAACGCCACGCTGCCGGCGGCGCTGAGGCTGTCGACCGAGACGGCCGAGACCGCGCGCAGGTCCATGCTCGACGATGTGGACGTCAGCGTACCGATGCTGGCCACGTTGACCGTCACGGCCGAGGCAGCGCCGATCGCGCCGCCGATGGTGCCGCCCAGCGATGTGCCGGTGAAGTTGGTGCCAGATCCCACAACCGACAGCGCGCCGGTGGCGGTGAGAGCGATGGCCCCACCCGTGACCTGGCTGACCGTCATGGCGCCTGTCGTGCTCAACGCCACGGCGCCGCTGCCGGCCTGAACGCTGCTGGCAGCGCCCATGGTGAGCGCGCCGGAGGTGGCCGCCAATGTCACGCCCACACCGGACAGCGTGCCCGTTGTGGTCAGCGTGCCGCTATCCGAGACACTCAGCAGGCCAGTGGCGCTGGCGGATGCCAGGGTGGCGCTGACCGCATCCTGGATGCGCACCGCGCCGCCCGATTGCACGGACGAAATGGTCGGCGTGGACACGGCGAGAAGCGTGCCGGCGCTGCCGATATCGCCCGTGGCCTGCAGCGACAACGCCGTCGCGGTGATCGAGGCGCCGGCGCCGGTGGTGGTGATCGTGCCGCTCTCGGCGCGCACGCCGACGGTGCCACCGGTGACGCCATGCAGCGAAACAGCGCCTGCGGCATCGATGGTCACGCTGCCAGACCCGATGGACAGGGTGGAGGCCGAGCCGATGGCGATGTTGCCAGACGTGGTCACGAGGCTTGCCTGTGCCGCCGACACGGTTCCGGTCAGGCTCAACGCACCCGATGCCGTGATCGAGAGCGTGTTGGTGACAGAGGCCGTGGTCACCGACAACGCGCCGGTTTCCGCCAGGACGAGGCTGCCGCCAACCGTGGCGCTGGCAAGGGTGCCGGCCTGCACGCGCAGGGCCGTGCCGGTGGTGCCGGCATCGCCGGTGGTGCTGATCGTCAGGGACGATGCGGCAATCTTGCCGGCGTCGTTTTCCTGCGTCAGCGCGCCGCTGGTGGCGGTGAGCGACACGGCCCCGCCGGAGATGGCGCTGACCAGCAGGCCCGTGGCCGCATGCAGCGTCACGCTGCCGGTGCCGCTGCCAGACGTGATCGATGCGCCGATGTCGAAATTCAGCGCGCCGGTGACGGTGGAGATCGACACGCCACTGGCGGACACGTCGTTGGTCATCTCAAGCGCGCTGGACGATGCCAGCGTCAGGCTGCCCGTCGTCGTCACGATGCCGACAGTGCCGCCAAGCAGCATGTCGATATTCGTGACGCCGCCAGCGGACACGCTGGCCAGGTTCGGCGTGCTGAGCTGGAAAGCGGTGCCGGCCGTGCCGATGGCGCCCGCAGCCGACAGGGTGACATGATCCGCCGTGATGACCGCGCCGGTCTCGCCGCTGGACGTGCCGATGGTGCTGCCGCTGTGGATGTAGACCGACGCACCCGACAGGTTGTCAACAACGGCGCTGCCGCTCGTTGTGATGGTGATGGAGCCGGTGCCCGCCTTGATCTGCGAACCATGATCGACGGTGATGGCGCCGGCGCTGCTGGTCAGCGAGATATTGCCGCCATAGCTCTGCAGCGTGTCTGTGCTGAACACGATCGCCCCGGCCGAGATGGTCATGCCGCTATAGGAACTGAGATCGGACGACAGCGTGAGCGTGCCGGTGACCGACAAGGTCAGGCTCGTCCCGGCCGCCAACGTGTTGTCGATGGTCAGGTTGCCGCTGACGGTGATGTTCACCAGCCCCGCGTAATCGCCGGAGAATGTCTGGTTGCCGCTGAGGCTGAGCACGCGGTCGATGCTGGCATCGGCGGTGTTGGTCTGGACGTAAAAATCCAGGTCATCGGGGTGCGAGACATCGTTGGCGCTGTGCGACAGGAAGCTGTAGGCGGTGATGTCGATCGCCAGATCGGTCGGGGTGGCCTGCGTCACATACCCGGCGGTGAACACCTCGACAGCGCCGTTGAGATGGCCGATCGACACAAGATCGATGGAGAGGGCGGTGTTGCCGCGCAAGGTGGCGGTGTTGCCGGCCACGTCGTTGGCCATCGCCACGGTGCCAACCGCGAGCGTGCCGGCGGTGCCGACCGTGATGCTGCCCGAGATCAGCGTGGCATCCAGCGTCAGTGTCTTGCTGGCAACCAGGCTGGTCTCGCGGAATACAACCGAGCCTGCGCTGCTCAACTGCATCACGAGATGGTTGGCCACGCCCAGCAGGTTGATCTGGGTGGCGGCGGACACATCCAGCGTGTCGGCCTGCAGCAGCTTCAGGGCAACGCCGGTTGTGGTGGCGGTGACGGTGGTGCCGGCCGTGATATTGGCCGTGCCGCGCGCGGTGATGGCGATCTTGTCGAAGTTCAGGCTGCCGGTGGTGGTCAGATACACGTTGCCGTTCGAGCCGAGACGGCTGTCCGCACCGCTGGCGGTGATGTCGATCAGCCCGTGCACCTGGCTGCCCAGGTTCAGCGTCACGTCGCTGGTGTATTCCTGATGCGTGGCGACCACGGCGTTGTCGGCAGTGGCGGCCGACGTCACGTAGGTGCGCGTCAGCCCGCCGATGGCGATGCGCGACAGGCGGGTGGCATCGGTGATCAGGCTGCCGTTGCTGTCATAGATTGCCGTGCCATCCGCCCCGGCCGCGTTGGTCAGGAACGTCTTGGCCGAGGAACCGCCGCTGCCGGTGAACTCGGTGCCGCTGTGCATCCACAGCGCGCCGCTCTTGACCTGATAGAAGCCGACGCTGTCCTTCAGATACGTGGTGTTGCTGGTACCGACATAGACGAGGTCGCCGGTGTTGACGTCGCGCGTCTCCAGCGTCTGCGCCACGGCGCCCTGTGTGGACAGGACGATGTGGGCGACCGCGTTGCCGTCTGGCCCCTTGATGTTGCCGGTGATGGTGATGAACCCGCCCGAATCCACTTCGAACAGGCTGCCGCCCATGTGCACGTCGCTGCTCACGGTGACGCTGGCATCGGATTGAATAACGATCCCGGTGGCCGTGTAGGTGTGCGAGGTCAACAGGTTGAACACGCTGCCGGTGTGATAGGTCAGCGTGCCGCCCGCATCCGCGGCAGCGCCGAGCACCAGGTTGTTGGCAGCCCACAACGTGAGATCGCCACCGGCATTGGCCACGTTGTTGGCGCCCGCGACCAGTTCCAGATTGCCGCTGGTGTGCAGCGTGACCGAACCGGCAGTGACGGCGTGGTTCACCGACAGGTTAGACGCCGAGACAACCGACACATTGCCCGTGCCGCTATCGGCGTGGCGCACCAGCACAGAGCCTGTGGTGCCGACGGCGGGCGTGATGGTCAGGCCCACATCGCCGGAAGTGGTGATCGCCGACACATCGGCCGATTGGAGCGTGAGCCCGGTGATGCCCGACAGCGCCGACAACGTGACGGACGCGCCGCCAATCTGGAAACTGCTGGAACCCGTGCCGGAAATGGCGCCGGCGGTTGAACTGAGGGTAACGGCCTTGGCCGTGCCGCCCACAACCGAGTTGACGGCCATTCCGCCGACACTGGTCAGCGAGATCACGCCGGACATCGGGGCCACCCGCGTGACCGTCAGCGTCGCGGTGCCAGCGTTGCGGATGGTCACGTCACCGGTGGCGGTGGTGATGGCATCGAGAGTCCGCGAGTTGATGTCCAGATTCAACGCGCCTGCGGCCACCAGGGTCAGATCCGTGGCGGTGATGGACTTGCCGCTGGTCTGGGTCAGGGTGCCGGCGGCGTTCATCGTCACGGCCGCACCGGTCACGGCGCCTGTGACAAGGGCAGTGCTGGCGGTCAGCGTCTCGATCAGCACGGCGCCGGAGGCGGTCACGGTGCCAGTGGTCAGTGCGGCGCGGCCATCGAGCGTGATGGTGCCGGCGGCTGCGGTGGCAGAGGCGATGGTCATCGCGCCGATGGCGGTGAAGCCAAGATTGCCGGCGCCGGTCACGGCCAGCGTGGCGGTGGCGACGCTGGCATTGGCCAGGAAGCCGGTTTTGGTGGTGGCGGTCAGCGAGGCGGCGGAGATGGTGTCGCCGGTGGCGGTGAACAGACCGCCCGCAGCCGTGATCGCCAGGGCACCACCGGCATGCAGCAAGGCGCCGTTGGTCACGATGTCGCCAGAAGTGGCGCCGGCGGTGAGCGTGAGGGTGCCGGTGCTGCCTGCGGTGACGCTGCCGGCCAATGCACCGACAATGCCGCCGCTGCCATCGGTTCCGGCCAGCACGGCCACATTGCCGCCGACCGTGCTGATGGTGCCGGCCACGCTGACGGTGCCACCTGCGGCCAGATTGGCCTGCCCGCTGCTGGAACTGACGCTGAGCACGCTGGCGGCGCCGACGGTGAGGTCGCCGCCAGCCGTCATGGTGAGGCCGCTAACCGCCACCAGCCTGGACAGAGCGGGGTCGGTGTTGGAAGCAAGGCTGCCATCGGGCAGCTTGCCGATGATCGTCTCGTTGCGACCGGCGGTGATGGCGATGCTGCCGCTGGCGGCGGACTGGCCCATCAGCGACACGTCACGCCCGGCATCGAGCACGATGGCGCTGCCGGACAGCGAATTGCCGCCGAACTGGCCGAACGCCACGTTGACCGAGGTGTCGTTGACCCGGGCGTAATTGGTGACGCTGCGGGTGGAGACAGTGTCCTGTATCGCCCACACGGTCTCGGTATGCGACTGCGACGTCGGCGACTGGGTGTTGATCGTGCTGTAGACCGGCCGATCCGCCATCACGTCCGTCGTGTTGGTGACGGCCGAGAACTGCAGCGTCAGACGGGTATCATAGACGTTGAGCCAGTTTGACGTCCAGTTGTAGTGATAGTTGTATTCGGTCTCATTGATATAGGCGCTGTTGTAGTTTCCAGTGAACTCCCAATACGTATAGCCCGTCTCATCATGCCAATGATATTTTCTGAATCCTGGTGATCCGCCCAAATTGTAGTACTTGTGATCCCATACCTGGCGATAAAAAGACCCATCAGAATTGTACTCGGTCCCTACGACCTTCCAACCCCACGTATCCGGTGAGCTGTTGTCAGTTCCACTGGAGTTCTCGTAAATACCGGTAAGAGCACCCCAATCATAAATCGGGCTGTTATTTGGATCGAGACCCGCCGTGACGACATGCGACGACACAAAACTCTGTCCGGACACGCTCGCCGTCGTATCGATATAGCTGGCAGTCGCCTGCACATTCGTGCCGTTCACATCGCCGACGCCGGAGCGGATGGTCGCATCGACCGTCCAGATCGGCGTCTGCCCCTCGGAGACCGAGGAGCCGCCATTGGCGCCATAGCCACGGCCATCGCTGATCTGGAACGTGCGCGTGCCGGCGCTGGCATAGGTCACATTCCAGCGGGCGGCACTGCTGTCATAGTCGATCGTGTAGGCACCGTTGTTCAGATAAGGCGTCAGAGCGGTCTTGTCCTGGGTGTAGAGCACCACGGCACTGTCGCGGTACTGGCCCACCAGTTCCTGCGACCGTGCGGCCTGGCCCTGCGATACCACGCGCAGCAGGTCATCGGTCGCGCCAGCCGGAAGCTGGATATACATATTGTCCCAGCCGGAAATCGGCGAGTTCACGAACGAGGTCGGCGCACTCGCCCAGATCGGGGTGGCGGACGTCGAGGTGGTCACGCCATCGATCGTGCTGTTCTTTTTGTAGTTCGTGTAGCTGAACGTATAGAGCGGCTTGTAGCCGAGCGTGGTGAGAACCGCCGTGCGCTGGGCGTCGGTCAGTTCGCCGAATGTGGCCGTGCTGGTGGGCGCGGACTGGCCATAGCTGGCCCAGGCGATCGAGGAATTGTTGTAATCAATGCCCTGGATGAAGAATTCGCGCTCGGTGGTGCCATTGTAATAGCCGTTCTGCGTCAACGTCACGTCCATCGAATAGAACGTGGCGCCGATCTTCACGCTGGCCACGCCGGTCTGCTCGGTGACGGTGGTGGGCGTCCAGACGATCTGGCTGACGGTGGTGGTGCCGTTCTGCACCAGGCTTGTGCCGGTGACGACCGACACAGTGGTCACGGTTGGCGTCAGGCTGTAGGCGCTGCGCGCCTGGGTGCCGCCCGCGAGGGTGGAGCCGGCATTCAGCGTCACGTCCTGGCCCGCCAGCAAGGTCAACGCACCGGTGGCGCTGAACACGCCCGCACCCTGCACAACGATGCTGCCGCCGGTCAGATCGGACTGCACCAGCGCGCCGGCCAGCTTGCCTGCCGACCAGCCAAGATCAACCCCGGCCCGGGCATCGATCTTGCCGGTGGCGGTCATGCTGCCTGTCAGGGTCAGCGATGTCTTGGCGTTGAGACGGATGTCGCCAGCGGTGGAGGCAGCGCCATACAGCGACAGATTGTCGCCGGTGATGGCGATGAGGCTGGGGGCATCGAGCACCGCAGCACCTTCAAGCAGCACGTTGGCGGTGGCGGTCAGCGCAATGGTGCTACCGGCCATGCGGCCGCGCATCGTGGTGCCGTCCAGCACGTTGATGTTCGCACCGGTGACGGTGATGGCGCTGCGCGCGTTCACGTCGCCCGCGATATAGACGTCGGCGCCACCGACGATGGTGACGATGCTCGGATTGACGGTGACAACGTCACTGACGCGATAGATCGGCCCAATCTGGCCATTGACGCGCAATGTGCCGCCAGCAGACAGCAGCACGGTGCCACCTGCCCCCACATCCATGGTCGCACCGCTCAGGCGCTGCGGGCTGGCGCCCGCGCCGCCGATGACAGTGCCGGCCGCGTTGATCAGCAGTCCGTCGCCGTTGATGGCGGCGTTGTTGACGTCGAGCATGTGGCCGTTGCTGTCGGTGGCGATCACCAGCGCCTCAATCAGCAGGCCCTCGCCCCCGGCGCCGGTGCCGCCATGCAGGTCCAGCGTGGCGCCGGCCATGACGACGCCGCCGATGTCGAGCAGCCCGGCGGTGGATACCTGCACCACGCCCGCGCTGCGCTGGGAACGGACCAGACCCTCGACTGTGGCGTTGCCGCCGCCGGTGATGTTGACCCGCCCGGTGCCGCCTGCCTGGTTGGCAACCGTGATATCGCTGGTGGCGCCGACGATGATGGCGCCAGTGCCTGACGTCGTGTCGATGGTGATCGACCCGGTGGCCCTGATGGCGGCGCCCACCGCGAGCGCCAGACCGGAATCAGCCAGACCGACGGTGAGCTGGCCACCGGTCAGGCTCAGCGTGGAACTGGCGCCGGCAGCCGTGACGGTGCCGGAGATGAGCGTGGCGCCCGCATCCAGTTCACCGCGCACATCCAGCGTTGTGCCGGTCAGCGAGATCGACGACCCAACACCCGAGGACAGCACGAGGCCCGAGGCGCCGACATACAGCTTGGACGTGGCCGCCAGAGTGGCCGCGCTGGTCGCCAGCACGGTGCCGGACAGCAAGGCGTTGCCGATGCTCAGGTTCAGCGCCGAGGCATCCACAGTGTTGCCGGAGAAGATGCCGGAGGCGATCGTCAGGAGGCCGCTGGCAGCCCGCAACTTGGCGGTGCCGTTGGCCGTCGTCACGCTGCCATACAGCGCCAGTGCGCCGGAGGTGGCGGTGAGCGACAGCGCCTTGCCGGCAACGCTGTCGGTGCCACTGGCGGTGATGACACCGTTGATCGACAGATAGGCGCCCGTGATGGAGACCAACGCCGAGGTGTTGATAATGCCGCTGGTCTGGTCAAGCGTGACGGTTCCGGTGGTCGACGTCACGGACAGGGCAACAAGGCCCACGCTGTCTGCGCCGATCGAGGACTGCATGGCGAAGTCGCCCGCCGACACGATCGTGATACTGCCGCCAACCGTCACATGGACATGCGACGCGGCACCGAGGACCAGGCCGGCCCCGGCGCCCGGGTTCAGCGTGATGCTGATATTTCTGGCGGCCGCGATCTCGGCGGTGATGGTGAGGGCGCCGGTGCCGGTGACCGTGACGTCGTGGCCACTCCCAGACGCCGACAGGCGGCCGCTGATGGCGCCACCAATGCCGGCATCCACCGAGAGACTGCCGTTGCGCACATCCAGCGCCGCCGCGGCGCCCACCGTGAGGCCGCCGATGCCGGCCTTGGTGATGATGGCACTGTCGGCGCTGACCTTGCCCGAGACAGACACCATCCGGCTTTGCGTGGTCGACACGTTCGCCAGCGTCGCATCGAGCGTGACGGTGGAGCCGGTGCCGCCGGCATAGATGCTGATCGCCTCAAGCGAGGTGAGTGTGGAGGTGGTGGTGAAGCCCAGCAACGTGGCGTTGGTGCTGGCGGTGGTGACGCTGAAGGCATACGGGCCCCGCAGCTGCAGATGGCCTTCGAGAAGGCCCACCGAGAGCTCGGGCGTGGCGCTGTCGAACGTGTGAACGGTGCCGACCGCCGGACCGCCGGTGGTTGACAGAACGGTCCAGCTGGCTGCGGCCAGCGCCGCGTTCAGCTGGGTGACAAGATTTGCGGTGCTGGTGTTGGTCGCCGTGGTGGCCGTGGTCAACGTCACGTTCGCGGTGGAAACATAGGTCCCGTGATCGACGTTGACCTTCAGCGTCACGTTGCTGGTCAGGCGGCCATTGGCGGTGACGGGCCAGCCCGCGGCGGTCATTTCCTGCATGGCGCCCGGCGCCATGACGTCGATCCGGCCAGGGCCGGACAGCGAGATGGTGCTGTTGGCCAGCGTGGTGGACAGACGCGCCGAGCCTTCGAGCACGATCGACCGACCGCTGAGCGCATCACTGCCCACAACAGGATCGACGCCGCCCCGCAGCATGATTGTCTGGCCGGCCGTGAGCGACTGGCCGAGCAGGATTTCGGCGCTGGAGGTGATGTCGATCTCAGACGCGCCACCGGCATGGGTGATGGTGCGGCCGAGATAGTTGCCGCCTGCATCGACAACATTGGCAACAGAGCCGCCCGCGATAAGCTGACCGACGATATCGGCGTCACCGCCGGCATTGATCGAGATCAGGCCAGCCGCGTCGCGCACAACGACCACCGAGGCCGCCAGTTCCGACAGGCCCAGACCGGTGTCGTCGGTACCCGTGGTGATGGTGACGGATTTCGCCGCTTCCATCGTGGTGCCGATTTCGACGGAATTGACCGTGCCGCCCAGCGCCACGCGGTTGCCGCCGGTGATGGCGATGGCCGAAATGTTGCTGCCGAAATTGGTCCAGCTTGTGGAAGGCTGGCTGTTGGAATCCAGCACGCGCGTGCCGCCGGCCAGCACGCGGCCGACCAGTTCCATAGCACCGGTGGCGCCGATGGTGACAGTGGTGCTGGTGGTGCCGCTGCCATAGCCGGCCGAGGCGATGCTGGAGGCTGAATTGGTCTTCAGCGCCAGGCCGCCATCAAGCACGCCGGCCACACCGGCCGCGAGGGTGATGTTGCCGCTGGCCTGCAGGGCCGATTCAACGTCGATCTGCCCACCGGCCGTGATGTTCAACGTGGCGGCATAGCCGGTCCAGGTGACGCCGGTGGTGCCGATGGTGCCGCCTGCGACCAGATCGGCCAGCAGCTTCGCGCCATGCGCGGCATTGACCGTGATGATGCTGGCGGCAGCGGTGGTCCAGAAGCGGCTGGCGGTGCCCAGCACCACGCTCTCGCCCAGCGCATCGCCGCCGCCGGTGAGGGCGCCGGTGGAGTCAACGCCGCCGAGCAGCGTGATGCCGGCCGTGGCCGACATGAAGCCCTCCGCATACAGCAGCCCCTCGGACCGCAGCGTGAGCGTGGCGCCCGCGCCAGGGGTGGAGATGTTGCTGCGCGCGATAAGGGCGCGTTTGGAGTGCAGGTCCAGCGTCGCGTTGTCGGCCAGCACTTCCACGGTGCCCGTCACCAGCAGGCCGTAGCCGCCGGTGTAGTTGGCCAGATAATGCGTGGGGCTGTTGGCGGCGAGTTGGACGAAATAAGCGTTCTGATTGAACACCCCGTATCCCGCCTGATAGCCAACGCCGGTCGGGTTGCCATAGACGGCATCGGCCCGCACGGCGTCGCCGGCCGAGACCGTCAGACCCGCGCTGGCGACAATCGCGCCATCCAGACGCATCGAGCCGGCGCTTTGCAGCGAGATCGTGGCCCCCGCGCCCGTGATATGCGGAACCGGTGCGCCGTCGACCTGCGTGTAGGCGATGCCGGCGCTGATGGCGCCGCCGGCGGCGACGGCCAGAACGCCCGTGGTGGATTGCAGCGACAACGAGGTGTTGGCCGCCTGTGCGACAACAACGCCGCCGACACCGATCAGCACAGGCCCGGCCGCAACCAGGTTCAGGCTGGCGCCTGCGCCGTCAAGCTGCACGGTGCCGCTGATCTGGGCGGCCTTGGACAGCGTGATGGCGAGCACCGCGTTGGCGTTGATCGCTTCGAGCACGCCCGTGATATCCACCACCAAACTGGCGGGCCCGTAGGCCGGCAGGTTCAGAGTGTTGGTGCCGGTGGTCGCGGTGACGTTGACCGTCAGGCCGGTATTGCCTTTCAGCCAGCCGCTGACCACGGCCTGCTCGGTGATCTGCACCGTGAGGCTGTTGGCCAGAACGCCGGAATCCGGCAGGCCGTTCGGGTCCAGCACGTTCTTCTGGTTCACCTGCAACAGCCGCGCCGCCAGCGTGAGGCTGTCGGCGGGCGCCTGCACGTCACCCATCACGTTGATGGTGCCGGCAGTAAGAATCGTGGTGTTGCGGAAGGCAGCGTGTTGCGAATCTGCCGGGCGGGCGGTGGAGGTCATCTTGGAGACGGTGGTGTCCTTGACGTCGCCAAGGGTCATCGTGCCGGTGGTGGCGTTGCGACCGATCGTGACGGTGGCGAAGGCGGTGCCGATGGCCGACAAATCCTTCGACGACAGCTCCATGTATCCGACATTGTCCGTGCGCAGCACATCCGAGCCCGACACGGCTTCCGCCGCCGATCCGATCAGGTAGTTCTGGCTGGCATTGGTGGTCTCGATCACCAGGTTATGCGTGCCGATGAGGCTGCCGACACCCGCATGCAAATCAAGGTCATCGACCGACAGCGTGACATCGCCGCCGGCGGTGACGCTGGCATTGGCCGTCAGCAAGGCGTCCTTGCCGCGCAAGGTGATGTTCAGCGCACCGGCCACGACCACGGCGCCGGGCAGTTGGTTGGTCAGCACGTTATGCCAGGCGGTGGAGACGGTGCCGGCCCAGGTGACGTTGGATTCCCAGTTGCCCGCGGCAGCCGGGAAGATGACGATGCCCGGGTTCTGCACGCTGGGCAGAGGGGCATCGGACCGCAAGATCAAATCGTCGGTTTCAGACAGCCAGACCGTGCCGGTGCCGGCCGGATCGGTGAACAGCGCAGCACTGGCCACCTGCGTCATCAAAGGCTGCAACGCGCTGCCGATATTGCCGCGCGCAGCGGCCATCAAATGGCTGCCGGAGGCATAGATCGTATGGCCGTTATCGACCACGATGGAACCCTGGGCGGCCTGCAGGCGCACCCAGCCGGCACCGAGACCATTCTTGGAAGATCCTGATGCCACATAAAGATTTGCGGAGATCTGGATGTTGGGATTGTTGGTGCTGTCACCATAGGTGGTGATGTCGATATAGCCGTTGTTGAGAGCGGTGATGTCGTTCTTGACCTGCAGATAGGTCAAGGATTCCAAAATCACGTTGGCTGCCGTCACGGCGCTGTATTCGAAGATCTCGTTGGCAATCACCCGCAGGTCGGTGGTGCCCATGCTGATGGTGCCACTCAGGGAACTTGCCTGGAAGGTGACGTTGCTGCCGAACGACGTGATGCCTGACTGGTCATAGATGGCGCCGCGCCCAACCAGGGTCACGCGCTCAATCACACTATTATACGTAATGACTTCGCGGCCGTTGGCGATGCGCCCTGTTCCCAGCACAAGCGAATTGACGGAATCGGTCTGCTCGACCGTGATCTCGTCGAAATGGGTGCCGGTTTCGGTGATGGCGAAGGTGCCGGTGGCAACGGTGCTGCCAGCGCGGCCCAGCACGAAATCGAAGTGGTCGGTGCCGCCCGTGCCCGTGATGGATGTGACCCAGTCAGGGAAGGTGGTGGCCACGAGCATGTTCACGCCCTTGCCCAGCGTGATCGAATTGATCAGCACAGATCCGGCACGGATTTTATCAACGACCGTGACGTCGTCCATGACGTGCGAGGACGACGCCGTCACGCCGTAAGGGCCGATGGCCAACGCTGCATCAGCGGTCATGGCCGAGAAGTCGAAGGCGCTGAAGCCCAGCGTGTCGACCACCATGGTCGAGCCAAAGGCGTTGCCGAACACATACGTGTCGTTGCCAGCGCCACCGATGAGAATGTTGTTGCCAGGACCAGCGATCAGCCTGTCGTCGCCGGCATTGCCGATCAACTTGTCGCTGCCGCCACCACCGGTGATGGTGTCGGTGCCGCTGCCGCCGATGAGGGTGTCGTCACCGGTGCCGGAGGTCAGGGTGACAGCAGCCGTGGCGAGACTGGCGTCAACCATGTTGCCGCCGTTGCCGAGGGTGACAGAGCCGCCTTTCTTCCCCAGCGTGACCGTGTTCTTGCCGTTTCCGCCGGTCACCGTCACGCGGGCATTGGTCAGGCGCGAGGCATCGAGCGTGTTGTTGCCACTGCCGAGATCCAGCACGATGGCCGACACGCTGCTGAAATTGTGCAGCCAGATGTTGTTGAGCACAACATTGACCGATCCGTTCTCGCCATCGAACAGAATGATATTTTCACCGTCATCGGCAAAGTCCAGATATTTGCGGTCCGCCGCCTTGCTGCCGGTGTTGAGCGTGAGTGTGCCGTTTGTTTTCGCAAACAGGTTGTTGGGATCGATTGGGTAATCGACAGTCCCCAGAATCGGCTCTACTTGCGGCGGGACCCAAAGTGGGTAATCAAGAAGTTTTATGTCAAGAATAGTCAGCTGTAGAATAGCGATGTCGGTTCCAGTGATCGGATCCTTGGCATTGGCAAACAGCTTCAGCAGGAAGTCGATCGTCACGATCACGCTGAACAGATTGAATGGATTTCCGGCGGTGGCGCCGTAGCCGCTATAGGTCAGCATGGTAAGAAGTTCAGAGGCGTGAACTCGGCCATCCGTGGTGTAGCTCACCAGGTTGTTATAGTAGTTCGGCGTGGAAACGGTGCCACCATCCCCCTGGTTTGTGTCGCCACCACCCGATGCGGCGCTGGATCTCATGACTTCGCCGATGACATTGCCTGCGGCATCATAGGTCAGTGTGGGCAGGCCGATATCGTTGAAGGCGAACGCCGCCTTGAATTCAAGAACACCTTCAATACCAGCATTGATCAGCCCAAGATCTGCTTTACCACGGACACCAAGGTCGAGCGTGATGACCATCGCAGGCAATGAAACGCCCCCGGAGCCGGGGATGATGACATGTGTATACGGATCGGTCTGGGGAAGTGTGACGGTGCTGATGAAGAAACCATCAAAGACCCAGGCAGGATTGCCCGTCTTGATCGCCTTCTGAAGGCCACTTGTGTCAAACCCGAACGACAGGTTGATGGTGATGGCGAACGAGGCAAAGACACTGATCTCGATTGGCACCGGCGATTCCGGCGGCAGAATTTCGGCGATGATCCGTTCGATCTCGGCAGCTTCGATCTTGCCGGTGCGCGGATCGGCCGCGGGATAGCCGATCTGCGGCAATTGAAACGTCACCAACATGGCACTGCCGCCGGTGAACATGTCAAACCAGGATTGCAGGTCCAGGAGATAGGAGAAATTCAATCCGTCCGGAACAGATTGCTTGGATTTTTTGTCGGCCGCCGCCTTGCGCTCGTCAGCCGTCTGTCCAGACACATTGTTGTTTGAGGTTACTGGGCTTAACGCGTTGATTCCAGCCACACCCGTTCCGATCGAGACCGGCAAGGCCGTTGTGGTCCAGGTCGCCGGGTTGGCGATGTCCTTCATGCTTCCGAGGTTGTAAAGTTCCTTCGGATCCAACGCCATATTCAGCAGCGCTTCAGACATCTTGACAGCGGCATCAATGGCCTTGAGCGGACCAACCGGGATCAGCGGCTTGCCCTGCAATTTCAGCAGAACGTTGACCACATCCAGCAGGCACGGATTGGGTGTGCCGGTGAGGATGCTCAAAGCCGGCATCGGAATGAGGAACGGCGCGAGCACCAGATCGATCGGCCCCAGTGTGACCGTGATCAATGCCGTGATCGGGGAAAGGAAGTCAGCAATCGCGCCCGCGCTGATGCTGAAATCCATGATGTTGATCACGGGAATGGTGCGCGTGGTGCCCAGCGTCCAATCCCACTGGATCTGCAATTCGCCAGAGGCGGAGGCCGGAGGCAGGCCCTTGCCCATGTAGAGATCGAACGTGCCGGTCAGATCGAGGTTGATATTCGCTGCCATGGCCACCACGAAGGTGTCAGACGCAACGCCGCCATAAAGCTGGTCCAGCCGAACGCGGTTTGTTGAATCGCCGTTCATGTCCAGCGAGATATCCAGCGTCATCTGACTGGAATGGCCCAGGCCGTTCAACTTGGCGGTGGCAATCCTGTCGACAAATTTCGACTGGAAAATGCCAAATTGGCCAGATGCCGAATAGACGCCGCTCTTGGTGTGGTCATCGGGCGTGCTGTCGAGATAGGCGGTCAGCTTGGCGGTGATCTCCGGTGCGAACACCGGCAGGTGTGTTGTGGCATCGGTGGTCACTGGCGTGGTGGCCAGATAGAAGCCAGCCGTGCGACTGACACCAAAGGCCATGTTGTAAGCCCAGTCGACCTGCACCGCGAAGCCGCCATTGGTGTCGGTGATGCCGTTCCCGTTGGAGTCGCGATACGGGCCGTAAGGCACATCGACCGTCAACGTGCCGATCTGGAACGAGATCGACATATTGCTGCCGACGACATACATCGTGCCCTTCAGGGCCGCATTGAACTGAATGGCATCCGCGTTGGCGGGCTCGCCGCTGGTGGGCGTCCAGGCCTGAAGCAGCGATCCATCCGCCTTGCGCCAGGTGACGTGAACGTCGTTGCTGTTGACCGCGCCGTCCTTGGCAGCGGCGCCGGCAGCGTTGTACGTGTCCTGCAATGCCGCCCAATCGCCTGCCGCGGGACCGAACGCGGTGAGCAGGGCCGTCTGGATATCCAACACCAGATTGGGGCTCGTCGGCGTCAGGTTGAGCAACGCCGCCATCAGATGATCCGACAGCCCGCTCATCCAGCTCGCGCCGTCGCTGGCGGTCATGCCAAGAAGGAGCATGTCGGTTGGAATGGCCGCTGACAGGGAGTCAAACAACGCGCCCAACGCGAGTTGCAGCCCGTCCTTGAAGGCCTGGGTGTCCGACAGCATCGACAGCACGCTCGTGGTGCCGCCCATGGTGGTGTAGGTGCCCAGCACATCCGGCGCCGTGAAGTTCAGCGCGGCATTGGTGATGGCAGCGCCGGCCGCTTCCTTGAAGTATTCGCCCAGCTGCCCCGTCGGCGTGGAGGCTGTCAGCGTCAGGGGGCTGGAATCGGACTGCCCGGCAATCGTGACCACAAGCGGCAGGGACACGGCGAACTTGCCGGTCACGGCAGAACTGATGGAGGTGGCAAGCGTGTCCGTGCCCGGCCGGTAATAGCCGTTGGCGGCGGCATGAATGCCCACGGTGAGTGTAGCCGGATCCGAGGTGGTGGAGACCGAGCCGTCTCCGTCCATCGCAAGCCAACCGCCACTGGACACCATGTGGATGCCGCCGGCGAAGAACGACAAATTCAGATTGGAACCACGCACGGCCACGTTGGCCACAGCAAAGCTGCCTGTTGCCGTGCCGGTGGGCTGCAGCAAGGTGACGCCGGTGAGCATGTTGCTCGATGACAGGCTGCCAACGACGTTGAAGCCGCCGGCAATCAGGTCAACACCAATGCCCAGATCGGTCGCCAGACGTGCCGCCAGGGCGCGAATGGCGGACTGGCGCTGCCCGGCGAGAACAGTGCTTTCCCCCGCGACACTGAGGCCCAGCACCGTTGCCCGCAACCGCGTGCCGGCCGCCATGGTATTCGGCAACACCGCATGCAATTGCGACAGCAACGTTGCATAAAGCGCATCGGACACAACAGCGCTGTTGGCGGTGAAGGCCATGGTGCTGACCGGCGACAGCGAGGTGGACACCATCAGGTCCGTGCCGCTGTTATACACCAGCACGCTGCGCACGCCCGACACCAGCTTGACGCCGACATCGATGGTTGCACCAAGCTGAATTGACACCGCCATCTGTGGCGACACGCCGTTGGTGTTGAACAGCGCGTTGATGTTGTCCAGCCCCGCGGAATTCGTCAGCGGCTGCAGCAATTTCAGGGTGGCAACGTCGAGCTTGAAATCAACGTTCTGCGTCAGCGTCTGATCAAGATGCAAGGTCACGCGCAGCGTGTCGCCCTGCAACGTGAACCCGACGGCGCCGGCGGACAGGCCAAACGCCGTGGCGATCTTGCCGGCGGCGCCCTGAATGGTGGCGGTGGTTCCAGCCACGGCTGCCGCGCCATAGGCGGCAAGCTTCGTGGTGAATCCGGTCAGGCTGGCAACAGAGCCGGCGATGCCGGGCAGGACACTGGCATACATCGGCTGGGCGGCAAGCGCCTGCGCAATAGCCGTCGCACCGGACTGCACGGCGGAGGCGATGTCGGCGTAGCTGAGGGCGGTATACCAATAGAGCGCCGGGTCCAGCGTTGGCAGCACCGTCAGGCGCTGTCCGGTCAGCGATGGTGTGGCGCTCACCAGGCTCGCCAGATTCGGCAGCAGGGAAATATCCTGATGCACAACAGTGGGCGTCAGGGCGTCCAGCGTTGGCACAAAGCCCGCAAACCCGGCATTGCCGCCAAACGCGAGGCCCGCATCGAAACCGGAAGCCACCGCCAGTCCGCCAATGCGCAGCGTGGCCGAGCCCGTGCGGGTCAGCACCAGGTCAGACGCTGCTATGAGATTCGGATCGATAACGGCACTGCCCGCCAGCGCCAGCGCAAAGCTGGCCGTGCCGGCCAGGCTGGTGCCGGTGCCGACGCCGCCTGCGGTGATGCCCAGGAAGCCCATGGCGCCTGTGACAGCAAAGTCAGCCGCCGCCGTGGTGACGCTGCCCGTCATGTTCACCGCATTGAAGCCGACAACGGCCTTGCGCAGAGTGAAGCTGGCATTGGTGAGGGTGGTCTTGACCGGACGGTCCAGCGTGACGGTGGTTTCCGTGGCCACGCGGCTGGTGACGTTGACGCTGACGATCAGATAGGTCTCGCCGCCGATCACCACATCCCATCCCGGCGTGACCAGGGTGGGCGCGCCGACGGGGGATGTGGGGCTGATCTGGCCGGGCATATCGGCGGTAAATATGTCGGTCGTCTGGGTCAGCGTGGTGCTACCGGCCGTGACGCTGCCGGTTCCGGTGATGGATGTGCCGGTAAGATTGACCACCTGGGTGGCGGTGCCATGCGCTTCACCGGTCAGCGTGGCCAGGGCCGTCGTGGTCAGGCTGACCTCGGTGGTGCCGAGATCAAGCGAGAGGGCCACGGTCGAGTTTGTGGCGGTGGATGCGATGGCGAACGGCACGATGAACTGGCGCGTGAGCGGATCGAAGGCCACCACCTGGCCACTGACCAGCACACCGGCCCGGTTGATCGCGGCAGCCCAGTCCTGCAAGGTTGTCACAACCCTGCGCGGCTGAGAGATAACATAGCGCAGGCCGGTTGCAGCGACGATTGTGCCACTGAGGAACACGCGCTGCTGGAAGGTGGCGGATGTCGCTGTCGTATCAACGCCGGTCACGGTGTAGCTGCCCACCAACGTTTCAACGCTGTTGGTCGTCTGGTAGATGTCGACATTGTCATTGACCAGCGCAGCGGTGAACACGCTTGGCAGCCCGGTGACAGCGTCTGTTCCAGCACTGGTGACGGTCAGGGCGTTCAGCGTGGTACTGCCGCTGGCCACGCGCGACAAAGCGGCGCCAGTGCCGGACAGGATATGAATTTCAGGCTGCAGGAAATCGATGGGGGCGATGATGCCGTTGACGAAGGTGGTCGAGAGATTCACCCCCGAGCCGATCGACGCACTCACATACGGCAGCAGCGTGGTGAAGGCGGCATCGGAAATGGTGGTCTGCAGTGCGACGGACAGGTTGGATAGCGCATTGATGGCATCGGTCACCTGCAATGTGCGGAAACCGGCGAGCGGTGCGAAATCCAGTGACGTCGCAGCCAGCACGCCGCCGCCCACCGGGCTGCCGGCCAGCGAGACAGCAGTATTGTAGCCGCTGGTGAGAACCGTGCTTCCAAGCGTGGCGGTGATGGGCAGCATGAAGCTGATGCTGTTATGGGCGGGCGTGATGGCGGGTGCCGTGCCGCTCAGCGTGATGGCGCCGGTCAGATCGACGGCGGCCGTGCCACCGACGATGCTGATGCCAAGCGCGCCGTAAAGACCGGTTGTGGTCAAACCACTGGCAGTGCCCACGACGCTGTAGCCATAGCTGTCCAACCGCAAGACGGGCACGGATGCAGTCCAGCCAAGGCCGATGCCCAGATGGATGTCGCTTCGCACAGCCAGCGTGACCACCGGCGGCGTATCGAGCTTGATCCCAAGCGCGCCGAGGGTGCCGGCGACAGCCAGAGCCACGGTGGGCGTGCGGAGGATGGCGGTCTGCACGTCGAGGCCATAGCCGCGCCCATCGACGATCAGGGTCAATGCATCCGCATTCAGCCCGGCGACATTGGGGACCCAGTTGGTGCGCAGATAGAGCAAAAGCCCAGCCATGGTGGGCGTGGCGTCACCCAGCGGGATCAGGTCGGTGCTGGTGGCCTGCAGACCCAAAGACGGCATCAGATAATGATGGATATAGGTGCCCAGATGGAACACGCTGCTCGCCTGCAGCAGGTCGTTCAGACTGACGCCCAGACCATCAAGCGCATTGGACAGCGCATTCAGCGTTGTGGCGTTGCCGGCCAGATCGACGGCACCCACCCTGTTGCCACTGGTATTGTACGCAACGACCGAACCCAGCGCTGCCGTCTCAAGGTTTGTGGCGGCCGTGTCCAGACCAGCGATCACCGACGAACTGAACGTGACGGTCACGCTGCTCAGCGCAATGCGCTGCATGCGCGTGGCACTGGCAAAGGCGAGACTGACCGACTGGGCCGTGATGACGGTGTCATAGGCTGCGGAAATCGACGCACCCGTGGCGTTGGCTTCCAGCGTGGCCGCCTGCGCCGTGCCATTGATGGGTGTGAAACTGCCCACAGCCCGCAGCGCATAGCCGCTCGGCAGCACGACCAGGGCGAGCCGCGTGGCGGCGAAGCTGCCACGGATGGCAGGCGGGTTGCCGCCGTCCGCCAGATCGCCGCTGACGCCGGTGGCGGCAAGGCGCAGCACGCCGTCCTGGGACCAGGCGGTTATCGTTGCATGAAGTGCCGGAAGTCCGGAGGGCGACAGCACGGCATCGCCAGACGCCTCGATCAAGCCGGAGACGGCATTCCTGGCCAGCGTCAATGTTCCAGACAGGCCAAGCCCGGTCACGGCCTGAAGCGACGCACTGCCCTTGATGTCAAACACGCCGCCCGAAGCCGCCAGCGTAAAGGTGCCGGTGGCCACCGTTCTGCCGGACAGCGAGGAAAGATGCAGGCCGACACCCATATCGATGGTGGCGGTGCTGCCGGCATAGACGGTCCAGGTGGATGTGCCAGACGCGTAGGTCAGTGACAGCGGTCCAGACAGCGTCGCCCCGCCGGAGACGAGTGTTCCCGCGCCATACACCGTCGGCACCAATCCGGCAGCGAGCGACAGACTCTGCGACACGCTGCCCGCCACAACCGTCGTGCTGACGCTGGTGGCAGTCGTGTTCAACGCAAGCGTGAGACCACTCCCAGAGAGAGTGCTGCCTTGCGGCAGGGCGGACGCGGTGGCGGCGCCGGTCAACTGCGCAGCCACACCCGTCGGCGTCACGCGCACCACGCCCGAAGCATTGGTCAGCAGCGGCGTGTTCGGCGACGTCGCCAACGAGACAACGGCGTTCGACGCGGCGATGGACGCAACAGGCACCGTGTTGGTGGGGTCCCATGTGACGGCAATCGTGAAATCACCGGCCAGACGAACGCCGCCAGCCGAGAGCCAGCCGGTGGCGGTGACCGTACCGGCCTCGCCTGGCGTGACCAGCTTTCGCGCCAGATTGTCAGCCGCAGCCGTGCCGGCAGCACTTGTCCCGAAGTCAAAATTCAGACCAGACGGCAACGCGACGGCCGTGACCGACATGTTTGTGGCGCCATAGACCGGGTTGAGGTCAATGCCGCCGCCGGCGTAGTTGCCCGTCACGGTGGCGAAGCTGCCCGAGCGCGAGCCATAGTTCAGAACGTCGAAAACCTGACCGGCCGTCGGCTGGAAACCGCCATAGGAACTGAGGGCCAATGTGCCGCCGAGTGTGGCGGCGCCCGTGACGTTGACCTGGTCGAAATCAACCCCGGCCACGCCATTGGCGCCAGCCAACTGGATGGCCAATGTCGCCCCGGCGGTCTGGGTGAAACTGGATGCGTTCGTAATGCCCGGCGAATGCCCGGGCGCGACGATGCCGTCATTGTTCAGATTGCCGCCATAGCTGCCGCTGCCGATCAGCGTCTGGCCTGCCGGCACTTCCAGGACACCGTTGGCCGGCGTGGCGGCCTGCGTAGCACCGCCTGCGGCAAGGAGCGCCAGGTCTCCAGCCAGAGAGCCCGCGGATGGAGACGGCACTGCCGGAGATGCCGCCTGCGCGGCCGGCGTTATCGCCGGCGGCGCTCCGGGCGCACTGGCTACAACCGGCAAGACCGCATCGGCCGACAAAAGAACGCGAGGCTCAAGCACCTCGAGCAATTCCGATGCCTTGGCCCGACGACGAACGGGCAACCGAGTCTTTTGTGTCATTCGGATCTTACCAATCTCAAATTTGGAACGTCACAGCGGCACGTCGCAGCGCGAATTTGCCATCAAGCGATCGCGCGTACTCGTGCTATTGCTTATCTCACATCTACTACTTATGACATCGGCGTAACGCCAAAAATTCAAATGCAAGTATCTTTTATACAAAAAATTACTTTTATATGAAAGTTATCAGCCCTATTCAGAAAAAACAATTTTGACATTTACTATCAATTTCTTAAAAAGTGTAGAAATGTAAATTACCGAACTGACGTTAGGGCATTTTATTGTTACGAAGCTGACATTTGAAAATCAACTAACGGGCGTTCCGTCGTCAAAGGCGATGCAAAGTGTTCAGTGAACGATGGTTGAATATTAGTCCGCTGCGCCTGACATTGCGCAGTCGGCTGCATATATTCCCGCGGCGCATCGACGACGAACTTTGGTATTTCGTGAGTGACCCGTTCACCAACGAGCACGCCCGCCTGACCTCCGAGGCATGGCGATTCCTCGCACGGTTAGTGCCCGGCCGCACGGTCGGCGAAGCATGGGAGGACGCGTATCGTGCCGGCGAAGACACCACCATCACCCAAAGCAACGTGGTTGGCCTGATTACCGCCCTCTATGACCGCAACCTGCTGACCCTGACATCATCGGGCGACAGCGAAAGGCTGGTCGAGCGTGGGCGGCGGCGCCAGGCCAAGCCGTTGCTGGCCCGCATGCAGTCGCTGCTGTTTCTCCCGGTGCCGCTGGTCGACCCCGACAGGGCGCTGCAGCGGTTCGCCCCAGTGGTGCGGCTGGTCTTTGGGCCCGTCGGGGCGGTTGTCTGGCTTGCTGTGGTCTATGAAGGTCTGAGCACCCTGGTGGAAAGATGGGGCCAGATCAGCGATGCATCGTCTGCCGTTTTCGCATCGCCAAATCCACTCAGCCTGTTTGCGGCCTTTCTGGCCAGCAAATTGTTGCATGAACTCGGTCACGCCGGAATGTGTCGCCGGTTTGGCGGTGCGGTGCACACGCTGGGCATGATGCTGCTGGTGTTTGCCCCCCTGCCCTATGTCGATGTCAGCGCGGCCTGGACATTCCCGAGCCGGATCCGCCGGATCGCCGTCGGTGCGGCCGGGATGATCATGGATGTGTTCGTGGGCGCGGCCGCCACGCTCGTATGGGCCGACACGCCCGCGGGGGCCATCAACGATGCCGCCTTGAGCCTGATGCTGACAGCCACGGTTGCCACGGTCCTGTTCAACGCCAACCCGCTGATGCGGTTCGACGGATACTATATTCTGTGCGATCTCATCGAAAAACCCAACCTTGCAACGCATGCATCGGCCGCATTGCGCATTTGGTGTCAGCGATTGCTGGGCCTTACGCCGCCAGCACACGCGGAACAACCAGAGAAACCGCATTTAGGGCTGGTGTCGTTTGGGGCAGCTGCTCTCGCATACCGCACCTTCGCGGTTGTTGGTATTATGTTTTTTTTGGCAGATCAATACTACGGGGCAGGCCTTTTGATTTCAGCCATACTTGCTGTGGGTGCCTTTAGCGGACCGCTGTTGAAAATCGCCCAGTTTCGTCCCTGGCATCGCAGTCATTCGGATCGCCGGGGCAGCAGGATGTGGCTGATCGGCTGCGGCGCCGCACTGACTGTCATGGGCTTGGCGCTGCTGCCCGTGCCGGACTGGATCTCGGTCCCAGCAGGCATCGAGGCGCATGATGCGACGCAGGTCACAACCAAAATAGATGGTCGGCTCGTGACGATCCTGGCGCCACGGAACAAGATGCAGAAAGCAGGAACGCCCTTGCTGCAGTTGGCCGACCCCGAGCTTGCCTTGGAATTGCAAGGCCTGCGCATCCAGATGGACCGCACCACAATCATGGAGCGGCGGTCCCTGACGGAAGGTGGCGCCGATCTGGAGCCAATCCGGCAGCGCCAACGGGCGCTCATGGCGTTGATCCAACAGACTGAGACCGATATCGCCGCGCTCGTGGTGCGCGCCCCTCGCGACGGCGTGTGGGTTGCGCCGAACGTTGCCGGCAGGATGAACGGCTGGATCGAGCGTGGCACAGAGCTCGGTCAAATGCTGCCATCCGACGGGTTTCGCCTGGTCGCCATGGTGTCTCAGGCCAACAGTGCCCGCCTGGCGCGCCAGGCCATTGACGAAGCA
Source organism: Acetobacteraceae bacterium (assembly GCA_040399685.1). GTDB lineage: Bacteria > Pseudomonadota > Alphaproteobacteria > Acetobacterales > Acetobacteraceae > CAIQQQ01. Next base: position 10,379 of record JBBART010000008.1, on the reverse strand, counting down.
GAACTGCGCTGTGCAGGCAATGCGGGGGACGTGCTTCAGGTCATCCAACTGCAGCTTGTCCCGCACGCGATCGACCGACTTCCCAACGCAGCACTGGGCTCCTCTGGCGGCGGCATGATCGCGGTTTCCGGTCGGGATCCGTCGGGCAGCATCAGCATGGAACCCGTCTTTCGGCTGGACGGCCAGATCATCGATCGCACAGCGCCATGGCTTTATCACGGCAGGTCGTGCACCGCCCACATCGCGTTGCCGCCCCGCCCCCTGTTGAGCGGATGGATTGAGCACGCCAAGCAGTTCCTCCAGCGGCGGTATCAGTTGTGACCGTGCCCTCCGTGCGCTTGGCCGGCCTGATCCCGCCTGAACTGCCAAGGCCGGAAGGCTTTGCCGCCTTGGTGTGGGCAGCCGAGCGTCATCTTGATCCGCGCCGTCTCTTTGGCTTCGCGCTCGGCAAACTGAGCCGGATGATCCTCCGGCGCGCCGATGCGTTGCAGGCCCTGTCGGATGAAGATCTGTTCAGCCGTGTGATCGTCAAGCGCAACAGCATTCGCAGAAGTGGCACCGTGCGGTATCGCGACACGGTTGAAGCACTGGCCCTTCTGGCGGAAACAGCCAGCCGCACAACCGGCATGCGGCCCTATCCGGAGCAGATTTGGGGCGCCATTGCCGTTCGGCATCGCTTTATCGTCGAGATGCAAACGGGTGAAGGCAAGAGCCTGACAGCCTGCATCGCGGCGGCTCTGTCGGCCTGGACGGGCAAGCCCTGCCATATCCTGACCGCGAACATCTATCTGGCCGTCCGCGATGCCACCAAATTCGCGGATTTCTATAACGCCTGCGGCCTGACCGTCTCAGCGGTTCGCGACACCGACCCCAAACAGGCCAGGCAGACCGCCTACACCGCCGACGTCGTCTACACCACCGCCAAGGAAATGCTCGGCGATCTGCTGCGCGATGCCATCCTGCTGGGGCCACGACCACGACGAGCGGGGCTGTCGTTGCAAATGCTCCGGTCAGGCAATGACGGAGGCCCCACCCTGCGCGGGCTCGGCACCGCCATTGTCGACGAGGCCGATAGTCTGTTGATCGATGATGCCGTCACCCCCTTGATCATCGCCGAGGAGGTACCGCGTGCCGGCTTCGATGACGCCATTCGCGCAGCCGACGCCATCAGCGACGACCTCACGATGGATGTGCACATCCATCACGACCATCAATCGCGCCGCGCGTCGCTGACACAGGCCGGCGTGCAGCAATTGAGCGACCGGCTGTCGGATTTCAAACCGCCCTGGTCCGAGCCAGCCCAGGCCCGACACCTGGTGGATCTGGCCCTGACAGCGCGCTTCATGCTGCAGCGTGGCCGCCATTACGTCGTGTATGATGACAAAATCATCTTGCTCGATGAGCAGACCGGCCGCCGGGCGATCGGACGCACCCTCTCAGGCGGCCTGCACCAGGCCCTGGAAGTCTCGGAGGGTGTTCTGCCGTCGTCGTTAACCGAAATTACCGGACGCCGCAGCTTTCAGCGCTTTTTCCGCCTGTTCCCCCATCTGGCCGGCCTGACAGGGACCGCCGCCGAGGCATCAGGCGAACTTTGGGGCGTCTATGGCCTGCCGGTGATGAAGATCCCCACCCATTGGGCGCCTGCCAGGCAAGTTTATCAAACGATGCTGCACCCGACAGAGGCGGCGAAACTAACCGCGGTGGCAGCCGAGGCGCAGAAATTGTCACGCGCCGGACGACCAGTGCTGATTGGCACACGAAGCATCGGCACCGCGGAACACCTGCATGCGGCCCTCATCGCGCTAGAATGTACTCCACGATTGCTGACGGCCATGGACGAAGCCGCCGAGGCCGATATTGTGGCCACCGCCGGCGTTGGCGGCACCATCACCATCGCCACCAACATGGCCGGGCGCGGCACCGATATTGTCCTGGAACCCCATGTGTCCGCGTTGGGCGGCCTGCATGTGGTGATTGCCGAAGCCAACGATCTTGCACGCATTGACCGCCAGATGGCCGGGCGCGCCGCGCGGCAGGGAGATCGCGGCTCGGTGCGCATTTTCCTGACGCCGGAGGATCTGGTTTTCCAACGCGCGCTCTCGCCCCGCGCTCGCGGACTGCTGTGTTGGCTCGCCTATCGTCCCTCAGCACCCCATGCCGCCTGCGCAAGGATCGCCCTGTGGCTGTCACAGCGCCGCGCGGCGCGATTGGGCATTGTGATGCGGCGCACCGTCCTTGCTGGCGACTTGAAATTCGAAGGATCCGGCCTCTGATGTCGATACGCACCGATGCTGAAATGCCGGCAGTGACGCTCCTGCGCCTTGCAGCGGAGCAGACAGCCGAGAACGGGCTCCCGCAGGATCTTGTGGCAAACATCCGCGCCCTGTTCGGCAGCACGTCGGCCCTTCTTCTAGAGGCGCCCAACGACGGCCAGGGATGGCGCGCCATCGGCACCGCCGACGGCTCTCACGAAATCCTGACGCTCGATGCGAGCCTGATTGAAGAAGCTGCCAAGCAGTCGCTGACACAGATCGTCTATTTGCTCCGCGGCGGTGTGGTGGGCAGCGGCCGTGCGCTGGCGTGCCTGGCGGTCGGCCATAACGGCCGCGCACAGTGCAGCGTGGTGATGCTGCTGACCGACGCGCCCGACCTGCAACGCGCCATCACCACGGCCGGACCGCTGGTGCAACTGGTGGCCAGTTCGGCGGCCTTGCAACGCGGCCTCGGCGCGGCCCAAGGCGAGTGCGCCGAACTGGCAGGCCTGATCGACATCAATGAACGCCTCGTCACGGCACGGGGATTTCGGGCAGCTTCCCAGATGCTGGTGGACGACCTTGCCCAGCGGCTGGATGCGGAGGAAGTCGCCCTGTGCTGGGGCAAGCATGGCAGCGCCAGACTGAAGGCCATGAGTCACAGCGATTCCATCGGCCGCAACACCGAGTTGTCGCGGCTGCTGGAAGAGGCGGCCGACGAAGCCCTGATCCAGCAACGCGAAATACAATGGCCCCCTGCCCCAGGCGACGAAGCCGTGGCGGTGGCCGCCCGCGCCTATGCCACGGCGCGCGGGGCAGGCTACATTGCCATCGTTCCTATGGGCCATGCCGCGTCTTTCACCGGTGCGCTGGTGATAACCCCCCGCGAACGGGCGCTGGCAGTGCGCGATCTGTGGTTTCTGCGCCTGCTGGCCGATCAGACATTTGCACCGCTGGCAGCTCAGTTCGGCGCGCACCAGAATCTGGCACGACGTGTGATGCGTGAGATGGTGCGCGGCATTGGCCCATTTGCCACCGGATGGCAACGACGCGGCATTCTTTTCGCCCTCGCGGCAACCGCCATCATGGTCGTGCTGACGACAACGCTTCCGCACAGGGTCACGGCCCCCTTCGTTCTGAGAACCGAGCGAACGGCCCAGGTTGGCGCTCCGTTTGACGGATATATCGAGAGCGTGTCCGTCCGCGTCGGGGACCCGGTTTCGGCGGGACAGGTTCTGTTTCGCATGAAAACCCGGGAACTTGAGCTTGAGCGGGCCAACGTTCTGGCAGATCTGTCGCAACACGAGCACGAGGCGCAGAAATTTCAGGCCGCCGGCTCGTCTGCGGACATGCGCATTGCCCTCGCCCAAGCCGAACAGTCGCGTATCAAGCTCCTGCAGACGGACACGCATCTGGCCATGGCATCGGCCGTGGCGCCAATTGACGGCATTGTGGTGGAAGGCGAGTTGCCGCGCCAGATCGGCGCACCGTTGCGCCGCAGCGACCCAGGGTTTCGGGTTGCGGGCTTGCGGGAATTCTATGCTGAGGTGAGCGTGCCAGAGGCCGACATCGCCTTCGTTGAGCCCGACATGACCGGCGAGATTGCGTTTGTTGGCCGCCCGGACACCACGTTTGGCATCCGCGTGATCCGCGTGGTACCGCAGGCTAATCTTCAGTCAGGCGAAAATGTGCTGGTTGTGCAAGTCGCGACCCCGGAACAACAACCATGGTGGCGACCAGGCATGAGTGGCATTGCCAAGCTGGATATCGACCGGCGCCCAATCTGGTGGTTGGCCAGCAGGCGCATGGTTGATTTCCTCAGAATGCATCTCTGGTGGTGAACCACGGCTTAGGTTGCGCTCTCGGTCAGCAACGCAGAACCGTTGGATGGTGGCGGTTGTAAAGACACGCACACCACACCTGGCAAGCAAGAACACCGCGCCATTATGGTGTGCGCGGGATCACACGCGGCTGCCGGCAAAGATGGAAGCTGGGCTGAACTGACATCTCGCCGTCGGCCGGCAGAAAGATATCAAACGCCGCCCCATCGGTCGTATTGCGGACCAGCATACGTCCACCAAGATCCTGGATAGCGCGAGAGGCAATGGAAAGGCCCAGGCCCGTTCCCACGCCAGACGACTTCGTGGTGAAAAACGGCTTGAAGACCGCCTTGTGAAGCGCCTCTGGAATACCGCCCGCATGGTCAACAATGCTTATTTTAACGGCCCCTTCGCGAATTGATGCCGAAATGTGAATGATCCTGGATTCTGGCGGTCTCTGCATCTCTGCACATTGGTCACATGCATTGACGATAATATTGAGCAAGGCCTGCTCCAGCACAATCCGGTCCACCAGAACAGCAGGCAGCCCGGCAGCAACGTCCACCTCGGCCACAACGGCGGCGCCATCGAGGCGTGCGGCAGCCAGGGGCAACAACTCCTCCAGCATTGCGGCAACGCTGACCGCCTCGAGCGTGCCATGCCCGGCACTGCCAAACTGGCGTGCGTGATTAACAACCTTATGCAAGCGATCGATCTGCCCCGCGATCAGGTTGAGCTTGTCGGTGATGGCAGGCTCTGCGGCCACCCGGGATGCAATGTTCTGGGCGTTACGGACAGCAACGCTGATTGTGGCAAGCGGTTGAACGATATCATGCAGGATCGTGGTTGAGGCCATACCCAACGCGGCCAGGCGAAGGGTGTGCAACGCTGCATCGCGATGTTCACGCTCTAGGTCAATATCGGTCAAAATAACAAAGACATCGTCGTTCTGGCGGCCCGAACGTCCGCGGCGATACTCGGCGCGGCACCACATAAACGCGCCCTCAGGTTTGCGTAGCCGAAGTTCCAGCGTGGCCACGCCGCTCTCGAACGCCTCGGCCAGCGCCCTTGCAGCCAGCCCCTGATCGCTTGGATGTCCCCACACCTGCAGGAAATCGGTGGCCAGGAACGCCTCATTTGGGTGCCCAAACAGGCGCTCCTGCGCAATGACAGGCATCCGCACTTCCAGTTTTCCGTTGGCGTCTCTGATCACGCGCCACAGCAACCCCGGACTCATGCTGATCAGGTCTTCAAGTTGCCCGCGCACATCACGCAGGTTTTCCTCATCGATCAGGCGCCGCGTTATGTCGCGGCCGATCACGACATAGCCGGTTGGGACGGAATGGCCGTCCTCAGGGTCGGCCAGTGCGACGATGTCCGACTCCAGCCAACGCAACGTTCCGTCAACATGACGCACGGCGGTGGTGACACGGCTGGCAGCATTACCCCTGTCACGAGCCGCTATAACCCCAATCACCTGATCGATGCTGCCAGTGGCCGTGTTCCAGCCGATTTTGCGGCCAATGCACTGATCGGGCAACAAGCCAAGAACGGCGGTCACGGAGGGACTGACATAGACATATCGCTGATCGCCGTCGAGATAGCCGACGATATCGGTCGCGTTGTTGCCAATGCGCTGCAGTGTTTCCATCTGGTGCGTCATCAGAACGCCATGGCGGCGCTCGTGCGCCAACAGCATGCGATGGCGCACGATCAGCAACACACACATCATGGCAAGGGCTGCCAGGGCGGTCTGGATCTCTGCCTGACGCCAAATCCCCCGGACCTGCGCTCGTGTTGGCGCCAGGGCCTCGGATTCATCAAATGCGACGGCAACGAAGGTCTGGCTTTGCCGGTCGATCGCCCCCGCGACGAAATAAACCCGGCCATCCCCGCCACGAACACGGCGCGACGTCACCACCCCATCTTGCCGATTGTCAGTGGGCAGGGACTGCACAACACCCCATGACAGGGGCCCAGTCTGGTCGCTGCTGCTTGCGAGAAGAGCGCCATCCTGACGATGGATCGTGACACGCCCTGTTGCCTGGCCGGCAAACGCCTCGGCGTAGGTGCTGGCGATCGTGCTGGGCACGGACACCAATGTGGCGCCCACAAGGGCCCCATCACGGGTTCGCAGTGCGGCGGAAAAGTGGATCTGTGACCGACCCGAGAGTTCACTGGCCACCGAACGACTGACGCCTGCTTCCTGCCCATCGTGCAGCACGGCCAGCACATCCGCGCGTGCGGACCAATTCGTATCGGATGAAAGCCCAGGCTGGGTTGACCACATCACGTCCCCAGCAAGATCCACCGCCGTGACATCGACCAACACGCCGGCGGAATCATCGACACTGGCACGCAAGACCGACAGGGACATCGCGGCATCAGGAGAGCCCGCTGCCAAGGCCATGGAGGTGACACGAGCCGTATTTTGAACGAGATGGACAGACTGCATGGTGCCAGACCAACGCGCGGCGCATAGTTGTGCCAAACGCCCGACATCGGCGGACGCACGCGCATCGCCCGCCGCCCGCGCCCGCTGAATGTCGGCACTTGCCTGCATCCATAGCACGAGCAACATCAATGGCAGCACGCCCATCAGTGACCAGATCACCAATCCTCGGCGCAATTTAATGGTCAAACGAGAGATACCCGTTCGTACATTACGGTGAACATCCAACGGCCGGCGATTTTAGCTCCAGCAAAAAACATCAACATACGCCCAAAAAGTGTCAAAATTACAAACTCCGCACCGATAATTTGTTACTTTTTGTTATCAATTTTACCAGAAACCTATCCCTTATTTGTTTTTGGGCATCAACGATAAAAATCGAAACAATCGAGAGTGCTATTTTTCACATAAATCCATCAGAACACACTCGTTTCAAATATTTGGCAACACAATCAGATGTGTGACAATACCGATCCAAAAAAAATTACGTGCAATACGCAAAGAGAAAACATCGAATTTACCCAATCGACATAGCTTCAAATGCTTTGCAAGTTGTTGTATCGTGTATTTCTATGCATATTTATTGCAGATATGCAAAAAATAGCGAGACGCCGCCATAAATCGGATCTAAATAAAGCATTAAAATGACGTTGGGAACGCAAACGTGAACGACGAATTGATGAAATTTTCCCTGCTGCTCGTGGAAGATGACGTCGAATTTTCTGCGGAGCTCAGGGGATTCCTGTCGCGATACGGAATCACAGTCAGCTGCGTTGAAAACATGTCAAATGTTGAAACGAGCATTGAAAAATTTTCTCCGGATATCATCATTCTTGACCAATTCGTTGGCGGACATGATTCAATTTTATCTATCCCGTCCATTCGTTTAAAGTTTGACGGTAGCATTGTTGTCTACACGGGCAATTCCAACTTAATCGACCGGATCGTCGCCCTGGAATGTGGCGCAGATGAGTTTATCTCAAAGACATGCGACTTGCGTGAACTGGTCGCGCGACTGCGCGCCGTGTTGCGCCGCGCGGCTTCACCGAAGGCTCCGCGCTCCAACACACGAGCACCATTACCGCCGGCTTCCACGATATGGGAATTCGATGCAAAGCGCGGGACTGTCAAAACACCGACCGAAGTGGTGCTGCGCATGACCTCGATGGAGTTTGATTTCCTCACCCTAATGCAGGAAAATGCCGGACGACTAGTCACACGGGAATTGATTTCCGACAAAATTTTACGGCGCAAGTTCACACCTCTCGACCGCTCGATCGATAACATGCTGTCCCATATACGCGGACTTCTGATGCCGCATATGGATGGAGAGTCGCCATTCCGGTCCGTTCGCGGCCGGGGATACGTCTTTGTTGGCCTTCACACAGCAGACGGCGCAGCCAACCCTGCCCCATCAAAATGACGGCCATGATGGCAGCTTTGTAAAGCGTTTACGTATCCAAACGCCAGGCGCCCCGGAACGTCGCTCAAAGCCCGTTGGCACGACATCAACAAAGGCACGCAGGAACATGTGCGTTCGGCCAGAGGCTATCTGGACACCTCATTTTGGACATGATGTGTAACCCAAAAATATAATCTTTTCACATCTCGTTGAATAAACATTGTGACGAATTATCGATATAAATCCGACACGATCCGTGCGATCACCACAATGGGCGAACGAGTGCGGGCGCGGTGGAAAAATACAACATCCGGCAACAGGTGACAGATAAATTGTTGGTTCAAATGAAAAATTTTACTAGAGATGATGGTTTACGTCTCTATTAGTAGCCAAGAGTAGACATGAAGACCAAGAACACCCTTAAATTTCATACAAAAAGGCAGTGTAAGCGTCCTGTTATTTATATCGTTTTGCTATATAGTTTTATACCACTTGCTGAATCGTCGGGCTTAATCGAATCGATTGACTTCTGGGTTTTGAAGGACACCTGCCAGGAACCTGGCCTGTGCAATCGCGTTTTAGTGTGAATTTCTCGACGGTGAGCTTTCAGGCACGCGCTTGAGCCAAAACTGTTCGGACACCCATGGAATCAAACGGGATTGAACCTTGGCAGCCAGCCGCCATTATGTATGAGGATCGTGTCCCAGCACGTGGTGTAGGAGCAGTTGCATCGTTGCAGGGTTGAGCTTCTCGATCAGGCTGCCAATGCTGACAGGCTAACGGCTGGATCATCGCTCAACGGTGCGATGATCCAGTGTCATGTAGCGGGCACGCTGGACTGCCCATTCGTCGTTCTGTTCGAGTAGCAAGGCGCCGATCAGGCGGATGACGGCCGCTTCGTTGGGGAAGATGCCGACAACGTCGCTGCGCCTTTTGATCTCGTGGTTCAGGCGCTCGATCGGGTTAGTCGAATGGATTTTGGCCCGGTGTTGCGCGGGGAAGCCCATGTATGCCAGCACATCTGCTTCAGCATCATCCATCAAGGCCGCCAATTTCGACACACGTGGGCGCAATTCGTCAGCCACGTGTCGCCATTGCTTGCGTGCTCCGGCCGCGTCGTCCATCGCAAACGCGGTGCCCACCCAGGCCGAGACGATGCGCCGTTGGGTCTTGCCCGCATGCGCGATGGCATTTCGCATGAAGTGCACGCGGCATCGCTGCCAGGTGGCGCTGAGTATCTTGGTGATGGCGGCCTTCAGCCCTTCATGCGCGTCCGACACGACCAGCTTGACGCCACGCAGGCCGCGCCTGGCCAGCGAGCGCAAGAACTCCACCCAGAATGGCTCTGCCTCGCTGTGGCCGATGGTCATGCCAAGCACCTCGCGTCTGCCATCACTGTTGACGCCCACGGCGATGATGACGGCGACCGAGACGATGTGGTGGTCACGCCGCACTTTGACGTAGGTTGCATCGAGCCAGATATAGGGCCAGTCGCCTTCGATCGGACGGTCAAGGAAGGCATGCACCCGTTCGTCGATCTCGCCACACAGGCGCGAGACCTGGCTTTTGCTGATGCCCTCCATGCCGAGGGTTTTGACCAGGGCATCGACGGAACGTGTGGAAACGCCCTGGATATAGGCCTCCTGGATCACCGCCGTCAGCGCCTTCTCAGCCATCCGGCGAGGTTCCAGAAAGCCCGGAAAGTAACTGCCATGCCGCAGCTTCGGGATGCGCAGTTCGACTGTGCCGGCGCGGGTTTGCCAGTCGCGGTCGCGATAGCCATTGCGTTGGTTCTGACGATCAGCGCTGCGCTCGCCTGGGGCTGCGTTGCAAAGGCTTTCCGTTTCCAGCGCCATCAGCCGCTCGGCGGCAAAGCCGATCATCTCGCGCAGAAATGTGGTGTCCGAGCCCTTTTCCAGAAGCGCGCGAAGGGCGATCTTATCATCGGTCATCGTGAGCTGCTGCCGGTTTCGCGGACACCGTCTTTAAGCCGCCGCTGCCATCCGCTCGAATTCCATAGGGCTGACATAGCCAATGGTCGAGTGGCGCCTCCTCGGATTGTAAAAGCGTTCGATATAATCGAACACATCGGCCCGCGCCTGATCTCTCGTGCGGTAGACCTTGCGGGCGACCCTCTCAGTTTTGAGCGACGAAAAAAAGCTTTCCATCACGGCATTGTCCCACACATTGCCCGACCGGCTCATGCTGCACGTGACACCATTGTTAGCCATAAGCTTCTGAAAAAGCTCGCTTGTATATTGGCTGCCACGATCCGAATGGTGCAACAGCATATCCGGCTTGCCACGACGCCAGATTGCCATCAGCAGCGCATCGGTGACCAGTTGAGCGGTCATCGTTGCACGCATCGACCAGCCGACAACGCGACGTGAGAACAGGTCGTGTCAAACAGCGTCGAAAAGTTTCCAGGTAACAGCGTCCAAAAGTTTCCAGTT
>JBBART010000007.1:0-167469 GCA_040399685.1 Acetobacteraceae bacterium | reverse complement strand
CAACCAGCCCTGCTCGGCAGCGACGTTGCTACACCACGGGGCGGGACATGATCCCGTTGCAGCTGTGGGTGGCATCGCTGATCAATCGCTGTGTCGCCCTCGGCTGGGGTTGGACGGACATTGAATTCTCCTGGCACGAAGAGGAGCAGACCAACCCGGCCGAGCAGGCCACGGTGGCGACGACGTATCTGAAGGCAGGCGTGCTGACGATCAACCAGGTGTTGGCCGATATCGGGCGCGACCCGATCGAGGGCGGTGACGTGAACCTGATCTACACCGCCACAGGCGCCGTGCCGTTGTCCGTGGTGCTGGCGCCGCCACCACCACCGCCGGTTCCGTCGCAAATCGGCCATAACGGCGGCCCACCGCTGAAGCCTGATGGTGCTGTGGTGGCTGAGGATTTGCTGAAGGCAGCCCCTGCCGAGGCGCGGCTGACGCAGATCTGGACACATTTTCTGACGCACTCGGTATCCAGGGTGGCCGAGATCGTATCGGCAGCCCTGCCAGAGGTGCTGGAAAAGGCCGCCAGCATCGAGCCGCCCGAGAACCCAGACCCAGCTGCTGCGTCTGATGACACTGCGTTCCAGGATGCGGTCGCTGCCGCGCGGCTGGCGGCATCAGTTTCCACCAGTATCGAGACCGCAATCGAGGCGGCTGTGCGCAGCATGCCGTGGCCAGCCGTGCAGGCCAGCACCGAGGCAGTGTTGCAGACCCAAGCCTTGGCCGCCGTGAAGTCGGGCGTGGATGTGCTTGGCCAGGTAGCCGGGATCGACGTGACCGGCAAGAGACTGGCTGGCGGCAGCGGCAGCATGCCGGCACCCGATGCCCTTGCGCAGATCGCTGGCACCGATGCCGCCGGCACATCCGTCGGCAGTGCGGGGGCGATCAATGTCTTCCGCCGCGCCAATCCGGCGGCCGTCGCCTGGGCACAAGCCCATGCAGCCGAGCTGATCACTGGCGTGACCGAAACCACCCGTGCCGCCCTGACCCGACTGGTGACGCAGGCGCAGGCCGAGGGCTGGACGATGAAGCAGCTCTCGGAGCGGATCGTCAGCGATTACGCCTTCAGCCCCGAGCGCGCCGACCTGATTGCCCGCACCGAGGTGAAGCGATCAAGCGCCGCCGGCAGTATTGAAGGCTGGAAGGCGCTGAGTGCACGTGCCGGGATCACGACGCTGAAACGGACGATCCTCGGTACCAACGAGAACCATTGCGTGGTGTGTCGCAGCGCCGTGCTGGAGGGGGCGATCGCACTCGATGACAGTTGGTCCGCCGGGTTCGCGCCGCCGTTCCACCCCGCCTGCTACTGCAACTTGGTGCCAGTGACCGGAACCGAGCTGGAGAAGGCGTTCAATGGTGATCAGCCGCGCGGTCCTGCTGGCAAGTGGGCGCCTGGCGCGCCTTACGATGCTGCGGCTGAGATCCAGCGTGGGAAAGCAGCGATCAGCAGACTGATGACCCATCACGGGACTGAAGTTGCGGCCATGAATGTCCGGGATATCGGCCCTGTGTCCTTCGTCTGGGGTGTTCCAGGGAGGGGGAAGGATTTCAAAGGCGGCTGGGGCATCTCGCATATCGTCGATAAGCGAAATGCGGAGGGTCATGACGGTGCCGCTTTCGCGCACACGGTCCCGGAAATATTGGCGAAAGGCACGATGTCGCCGGAGCGTGGCCGGTGGAAAATAACCCTCGGCAATACCGAGGCCATCGTCACGCATTCAGGCAGCGGCGGCCATGAACCGTGGGTGCTGACCGCCTATCACGTGCGCGCATAGCAAGGGGAAAAGGTGTCCCGGCGATTTTCGTTGGGGTTAACCCTTCGAAATCTACGCAGCAAGCTTTCTGGAGTTTTACGGCGGGCTGGGAGCGGGACACCTGAATATAGATGAAAGCAGTGCTGCTTTTCAAGAACAGGACAGCGCGGATGCTGTCCGCAACGGAAGACAAGATGACCAATGTCGCATGATCACCACGAACATACGAGCCAGCCAGCTGCGCAGGAAGCCGATGGCGCGGCGTACTGGGGCAATATCGCGGCCGACCGCCTGCGCAGCATCATCGAGCGCATCGAACGGCTGGAGGAGGAACGCAAGGCCCTGTCGAGCGACATCAAGGACATCTATGCCGAGAGCAAGAGCGGTGGCTTCGATCCGGCTGTGGTCCGGAAATTGATCGGGCTGCGTAAGCAGGAACCGGCCGATATCGAGGAGCAGGAAACCCTGCTCGACGTCTACCGCCGCGCCTTGGGCATGTGACCGCTGACCGTGGTCGATGACGATGACATCGCCCGCATCCGGCATATGGACGATGCCCTGTTGGCACGGCGGATGATGGCGCTACGTGCCATGCGTCTGCCACACGGTTCGAATCGCTGGCGCTTCGTGAGTACCACCTGTGTTCGCGTAGCGGCAGATCTTGGCCGAACAGAGCGCCACCAAGTGGCGCTGCTGTGCTGGCTGTATCGGCACAAGCTGCCGCGCGGTGTTGCGCCGTTGATGAACCCCCACGACCAGCTGAGCCCTGACCAGGCAGCATTGCGCATGGGCTGCACGCCCACGTTGGCGCAGCTGGCAACTGACGATATGAGGAATGCACGATGAACCCCACGATCTTTGAACGCTGCTTTGCTGATCTGATGATCCACGAGGTCAGCGCTGACCCACTCGACCTGCGATACTGGAGCGGCGGCGCGATCGGCGTGGGGCAGTTCCTGGCGTTCGCTGACGGCATCGATCTCAGCAATGACGACAGCGGCAATTGGACCGGTGGCAAAGTCGGGGTCGGCCAGCTCGGTGGCACACGCTGGGGGATCGACACGGCCAGCTATGGCGATGCCATCACCCATCTGCCACCTGTGCTGAAGACCCGTTATCCAGTTCTGGTGCGTGACCTGACGCTGGATCAGGCGCGCGACCTGACCCTGTGGGCATATTGGAAACCGATCCGGGGTGATGACCTTCCGTCGCGCTTGGCGCTGCTGGTCTTGGATGCAGCGTTCAACAACGGCGCCTGTACGTCCGCGCGTTGGTTGCAAACCGCTGTCGGCGCCGTTGTGGATGGCGTGTGCGGCGACAAGACGATCGCCTCCGTGCAGAAGGCGATCGCCCGCAACGGCCAGGATGCGGTGGCCTCCGAGATCCTGGCCGAGCGGATCGACTTCATGGCACGCCTGCCCACGTGGCGTATTGACGGCTTCGGCTGGTCTCGCCGTCTTGCCAGGATCGCGTTCCAGGCGTGTGCCCTGCCAGCCTGATGCACATGGCGGTCCCATATTGGCCGTTGGTATGCCTCTTAAGACGCCATACGACGGCCCTGCGCGCGCCCGGCGGGCAGGATGTCATCCTCGTGAGGCATATGCTCCCCATTTCGCTGTAGCCCAAAAAATCCGGGTCACACTTTCGACGGTGCCGACAGCATCGGTCGGCCTGATTAGGCCACTGCCTGACGGTCATTCTGGGCTCCGTTCAAATCGGTGGCCCTATGCTCTTCATCCCGCTTCTCAAAGCTGATGCAATATCCCGCCGCGTTTATGCCCGGCTCGACGAGACCGTCGACCGGACCAACGAGGCGATGGACTACGCGGCCTCGGCCTCTGTGTTCAAGGCCTGGTCGGCTGGCCAGGCGGCGGTCACCGATGGCAAGAGCCAGGGCAATGTGCGCGGCCAGCACGGCAAGGTCGCTGCCGGTGTCGTCAGCGACATCGTGTTCGACGATGCCGCCTGCTCCATCGAGTTCGCGATCGACGTGGTCGATGATGGCGAATGGGAGAAGGTGATCAAGGGCGTCTATACCGGCATTTCGCCGGGTGGCCGCGCCAAGCGGACCAAAGGCCCCGACGGCGTGACGCGCTATGCGATGCTCAGTCTGAACGAAATTTCGTTGGTGGATGTTCCGTGCAACCCGGACGCCACCTTCACTCTGCTGAAGGCGGACGGTATGGAGGAGCAGGTGGCCTTTCACCCCGCCGCTCCCGCAGAGACCAGCACCGAGCTGTTGAAGGCCTTGTCGGACGCACCGACGTTGCGCGCATTCGGCGCCGTGGTGGCGCCGCTCTCGGCGGATGCCTTGGAGAAGTCCCTAGCTGTTGGTGGATCATTCGGCCCTGGCGTGAAGGCATCGCTGTTTTCCGCCGATATCCGCCGCGCGCTGGCGGCCTCCGGCGAGGCCATGCCGGATGGCTCCTTTCCCCTGACCGATCAGATCGATCTGGAAGCCAGCCTCGCGGCCATCGAAAAGGCCGCTGATGCGATGGGCGCCCGTGCGCATCTGGTGAGCCGCGCTGTCGCGCTGGATCTTGCCGACGTGCTGCCCGCCGAGATGTTGCCAGCCATAGCCATCGCCCTTGGCACCAAGGTGGAAAAGGGGCTTGGCGACGTATCGCGGCTGGCCGGGCTGCTCGATAGCCTGACCTGGTTGTCCACCGACGTCATCTATGAAGCCGGCGCTGAAATGGACGGTTCGCCGCTGCCGGGCCGGCTGGCCGTCTGGATTGGCGAAGGCGCCAGCATCCTGATGGCGATGGCCGGCGAAGAGGCCAGCGAGGCCGCAGCCCGTTTGCAGGCGGCGGTCGCGCTGCTGCCGATGCCGATCAACACGATTCAGAAATCGGCCGGCTTGCACGGCGACCAGATGAGCGTGGTCTTGAAAATGGCGGGCGATCTGGCCGACACGCGTGACGCCTTGACCAAGGCCCATGGCGCCAGCAGCACCTTGCGCGCCGAACTGGATACGCTGCGCGCACGCCCAGCACCTGGCGGCATCCGCCTGCACGCGATCGGCCGCAGTGACGACGTTGGCCCCACCGATAGCGGATCTGCTGACCCGATGTCGGTGATCAACGCCATGCCCGACGGCATGGCCAAAGCCCGCGCAATGACTCGCTTCGAAATGACCGGCTGTGCGCCGGCCGCACGGACCTGAAGGAAAACCCATGAGCAACCTGCTTCGCGCCGTCACCCAGGAAAGCATCGACAAGACCCGTGAGCTGCTCGCGGGCTCTGACCTGGAAAAAGCATTCACCCAGCCAGTCGGCAGCGCCACCGCGGGCATTCAGAACTACTCGCTGGAGCGCCCGGCGAAATTCCTGGTGCCAGTGCTGACACCGCTGCGCAACCGTATCCCGCGCCGCATGGCCGCTGGTGGCACGCAGGCAAATTGGAAGGCCTTCACGGCGCTGAACAGCACCCGTCAGTCGATTGGCTTGTCAGACGGACAGCGCGGCGCGGTGATGGGCACCACCACGAAAGACTATTTCGCGATCTACAAGCAGATGGGCCTGGAAGACAGCGTGACGCGCGCCGCCAAATTGGCTGCTGATGGCTTCATGGATCTCATGGCTGCCTGCCAGACCCATCTGCTGTGGGCGCTGATGATCGAGGAAGAGGCGTTGGATCTCGCCGGCAACAGCTCGCTGTCGCTTGGCCAGTGCAGCCAGCCGACTGTGGCAGATGTCAGCACCGGTGGCGCGATCGCCGCGAATACCGCGGTATCCGTGAAGGTGGCGCCGCTGAGCTATGCCGGCTTCGCCTCGGGCACCGTATCCGGCGGCGTGCAGGGCGCGGTGACACGGACCAATGCCGACAACACCACTGACACATTCGGCGGCGGCACCGGCATTCCCAGCGCAGCGCGCCTGGTGACCACGGCAAATGACGGCAGTGCCGCTCATGAGCTGATGGCGATTGTGTCGGTCACGCAGGGTGCTGTCGGCTACGCGTGGTTTTGGGGACCGACCGGCGCCGAAGTGCTGGGCGCGATCACCACCATCAATTCGCTGGTCATCACCACAGCCACCGGCACGGGCACGCAGACCGCCGCCAGCCTGGGTGCATCGGACAACTCCACCAACGCGCTGGTCTATGACGGGCTGCTGACCCAGGTGGCCAAAAGCGGCTATGGCGGGCTGTATGTGGCCCAGGCCTCTGGCGTGGCCGGGATGGGCACGCCGCTCACCGCCGACAACCATGGCGGTGTGGTCGAGATCGACGCCGACCTGAAATACTTCTGGGACGTCTCGCGCCTGTCGCCTGACACCATCTGGGTATCGTCGCAGGAAGCCAACAACATCACCCAGAAGGTGTTGACCGCCGGCACCAGTGGCGCCCAGCGCTTCATGCTCACCGGCAACCAGGGCAGTCTCACCGGTGGCGATCTGGTGACGTCGTATCTGAACAAATACACGCTGAACGGCGCGCGCAGCGTGGCCATCCGCCTGCATCCGAACCTGCCGGCCGGCACGATCTTCTACGACACCGAGACGCTGCCATATCCGACCTCGGACGTGGATGCCCTGTTGGTGAAGGAACTGCGCGAGGATTACCGCGCCGAGGTGTGGCCGCAGACCAAGCGCAAGGTGGAGTTCAGCGTGTCGTTCGACGGCGTGCTGAAGAACTATGCGCCGTTCGCCTTCGGCACCCGCACCAACATCGGGAACGGCTGATCATGAGCACGCACACCCATACGAAGCTGCATGCCCGCCCTGGCCTGCATAGCCTGCACATCGGCGACGACGTGCACGCAGTGGCTGCCGATGGCACCGTGCAGGTGCCCAACGTCCATGTTGAACTGGCGCTGGGCCTGGGGTGCAGCCGCACACCGGTGGCGCCGGAAATCGAGGCAGCGAACGCTGCCAACATCCTGGACTTGCGCATCCAGGATCTGGAAGAGCGTCTCGCCATCGTCGAGGCCAGCGTTGCCGCATCCGGCACGAAGAAGCGCTGATCCACAATGGGACCGCAGATCGAAGATGTGAATGCGTGGCTTAAGCTGCCATCGGGTCATTCCGATGAGCAGCTGCTGCTGCGCCTGATCGCGGCGGCCAGCTCTTACGTGGAGACCTGGTGTTCGCGCAGCTTCGACCTGATGGACTATGTCGAGCCACGCGATGGCAATGGTCTGACCCGGATGACGCCGCTGGTGTCTCCGGTCGCCACTGTCACGGCCGTGGTGATCGACGGCGTCAGCATCCCCGCCGCCACCACAGCCATCGGGTCCGGCTTTTTCATGGCCGGCAAGAGTCTTCATCTGCGCGGCTATGTGTTCCGGCGCGGTGATATGAACGTGCTGCTGTCCTACAGCGCCGGGTATTTGGAACCGCCGGCCGATATCCAGCAGGCGGTGATCGAGCTGGTGGCCATGCGGTATCGCGAGCGTGACCGGGTGGGACTGTCCAGCGTCAACGCCGCCGGCGAGACGACGGCCTTCATCACCCGCGACATGCCCGCCTCGGTGCTCACGCTGCTGGGGCAATACAAGCAGGTGGTGCCGCGATGAGCGACGACCTGACTGTCAGCGGGGATCGGCTGGACGACGTTGTGGTCGAACTTGCCCGCCTGGGCAACGGCGCGCGTGAGCGGCTGCTGGCGGTCGTCACCGAGCAGGCGCTGATCTTCGAGCGTGTGGTGCGCGAGGACAAGCTGTCCGGCCAGGTGCTGAACCAGCAGAGCGGCTATCTGGTCTCGCGCCTGTTTACTGACGTGACCGATGACGGTGCCGGAATCATGGCCGTGGTGGGCACCGACACGCCCTATGCCCGCATCCATGAATATGGCGGCGTGATCGAGCCGGTGAACGCCCTGGCGCTGCGGTTCCAGATCGATGGGCATTGGGTGATGGTCAAGCGTGTGGTCATGCCGGAGCGGTCGTATATGCGCTCCACCCTCGCCGAGCGCGCCAATGAAATCCGCACCGCGATGACCCACGCCATCACCGGCCCGGTAGGTGTGGCATGAGCCGGGAAGCCGCCTATACCGCGCTGTTTGCGTTGTTGCAGACGCTGCAAGGCGCACCGTTTCAGCTGATCGACCGGAAGCTCCAGCTACTGGAAGCCATCAACAGTCCGCAGATGCCGGCGCTGTTCATGACCGTGAACAAGCAGACCGTGGCGACGCGGCCCGGTGTGCCGCCCCGCCGGACACTGCGCGCCAATGTGTTCATCATGGTGGAGAGCGCTGACGCCAACATCGCCTCCGGCATCGTGCTGAACAACCTGATTGATCAGGTGGAAGCCGCTTTGGCGCCGACGCTGTTCCAACCGCAGCAGACGCTCGGCGGCATCGTGGCCCATGCCTGGATCGAGGGGACGATCGACATCTACGAGGCGATCAAGACCCAGCGCGCCGCCGCCCTGATTCCCGTCACCATGCTGATGCCATGAGGAGCCTCCGATGAGCGACGCCTTAGACGCGCCTAAGACACCTATTTTGACCGGCTCCGTGTCGGTCGATCAGGTCCAATTCAGCACGGCGCCCGAGCAGGTCGTCAGCCTGCTGGATGAGGCCTGGCCTGACGTCATCGCGCACTGGCTGGCAGATCACGTGGCCAACAGCCCGATCGCCCAGTCCACCGCAGCGTTCAACCACCTGGTTCAAGTGGGGCTTCCCGCCCTGCGCCAGGCCCTTCTGGAGAGCATCTGATGCAGCTCAGTTTCGGCGCCGGCTTCTGCTACGGTATTCGCACCGATGTCGCCAATTCCACCCCGGTGCCGCTGGGGGTGATGCAGGACATTTCGATCCAGTTCACCGGTGACATGAAGCCGCTCTATGGCAACCAGCAATGGCCGGTGGCATTCGCCCGCGGCAAGCTGAAGCTGGAGGCGAAGGCCAAATTGGCACGGATCAACGGGCGGCTGTTCAACGACCTGTTTTTCGGATCGACCATGACCACAGGCCAGATCCTGACGGCACTGGGCGAGTTGGCCACGGTGCCGTCCGCGGTGGCCTACACCGTCACGGCTGCCAATGGGGCCACGTTTGCCCTTGACCTCGGCGTCTACTATGCCGCCACGGGCATGCCGTTCACCAAGGTGGCAGCCGCGCCGACCATCGGTCAGTATTCTGTGTCAGCCGCCGGTGTTTACACCTTCGCCGCTGCTGATGCCTCAGCCGCCGTGGCGTTGGCCTACACCTACACGGCCACCAGCGGCCAGACGATCACGCTTAACCAGCAGTCGATGGGTGCTATCCCTGTCTTCAAGGGCGTGTTCACCACGTCCTACCAGGGCAAGGTCATGACGCTGACCCTGAACAACTGCGCCTCAGCGAAGCTCGGGTTCGCCACCAAGCAGGACGATTGGACGATCCCTGAGCTGGACTTTGAAGCGTGCGCAGATGCTTCCGGTGCCGTTGGCACCCTGGCGATGTCGGAGTAACGGGGCATGCTCACAGCTCCGGCGATCATGATCGGCGGCACCGCGCGCGTGCTGCCGCCAATCTCCTTCGGCATGGTCAAGCGCGTCGCGCCGATCTTGGAGGCAATGCGCACAGCGCCGGGCAACCTTGAACTGCGTGGCCTGGTGCTGGATGCCGTGGCCGTTTTCCTGCCGGCCGACCGCGCCACGCTGGAAGAGGAAATCCTCTACGTCGAGACGACAGCGCTGCTGGAGCAATGGGGATCGATCCTGATCTGGTCTGGCCTGGTCTCCGCTGAGGCCACCGCCCCGGGGGAAGCTCCGGCGGCCAGCTCACCGCCGAGCGCATCGACGATCTGATCGCCGAGCTGGTCGCCTTTGGATGTGGCGCATGGCGCCAGGTCGAGACGGACATGGGTCTGCGTGAATATGCCGCCATGTGGCGCCACTGGGTGGATTACCCGCCGGTGGCGCTGATGGTGGCGGGGTATTTGGGCATCAAGCCGAAGCCGAAATTCGAGCCGAACGTAAACCAGGACGCGGCAATTGCGGAGATGATGGCCATGTTCGGCATGATGCCCGGCGAGACCGGTGTGCTGCGATGAGTGACACAACGGTTTCAGTCTCGTTTGGCGGCACCACCGCCGAGTTCGAGGCCGCCTGCCAGCGCGCGTTGACGGCGATGCGCGCTCTGACCGATGGCGTGACGGCGCTGACGTCGGGCCTCGCCACCAGTACCCAGGGGCTGAATGCCACCACCCCCGCGGTGGTGGCAGTGACGCAGGCGACCAACACCGCCACCACCGCCATCAAGCAGATCTCGCCTGCGGCCAAGGCCGCCACGGTCGATCTGCAGGCGCTGATCAACGCGACCACGGGTGTGTCGCGGGAAAGCCAGTCCGCTGCGGCATCGGCCGATGTGTTCCGCCAGGCGCTCGGTGATCAGACCAATGAAGTGAAGGCGTTGCGGGCTGGCTTCGATGAGACGACAGCAGCGGCCGGTCGAACGATGCACGGTAGCAGCGGCATCACCCGCGAGCTGATCGTGCTAGGGCACGAAGCCATGATGGGCAATTTTAGCCGGTTCGGCGGGTCTCTGGTCGTGATGGCTGAGCTGATGGGCAATATCTCCATCAAGACCATCTTGGCCGGCGGTGCGATCGTGGCGGCCGGTGCTGCCGTCTACCATCTCTATGAAAACCTGCATCAAGCCACGGTGCAGGCTGAGTCGTTGAACGCGCAGATGGTGCTGATGGGTCGTGACCCCGTTGAGGCCACTGCTGCCGCCAAGGCACTTGCAACGCAGCTTCATGAAGCTGGTGATGTTGGGAAGACAGCAGCACGAGAAATCGCTGGTGCGTTTGCGGGCATAGCGCATAGCACGCCAGAGTTGACGAAACAGCTGGCTCTCTTGGTCCCTGCACTTCACGCGGCAACACCAACTGAGGACATTGCTAAATTCGGGGCCGAGTTTGCAAAAATCGGTTCATCTGTCGGCAACATCAAAAAGTTTTTAGACGAAAACGACCTTTTCGACGGCGCTGCGCAGCGCGAAGCGATCGAAGGATATGTGCGGACAAATAATCTGATCGGCGCACAAGAACTGCTGATCAAGCGCGTGAACGACCGCCTTGGTGACCAGTTCGCTGCCCAGCAAGCCGCAAAGAAGCGGAACCTTATTGATTCGCAGATCGCCTCCGGTCTGCCGGGGCTGGCGGAACAAATTGCCCCTACGTCCAACGTGCCAAAACTGAAAATGACAGAGAGTGCGCGGTCGCCGGCGGATGCCCTGCTCGACGAAGAGCAGGCCAAGCTCAACACGCACAAGCACGAAGAGATCGAGCTGGATCATACGATCCAGGCACTGCGGGAGCGACTGGCTGCGACGTCCGACAAGGCCGCACGTGATGATGTCGCGAATGCGTTGCATGTCGCCGCAGAGAAGCGCGCGACGATGCGTGAGGCGGGTGATACGACCTGGTTGGCGCAACAGACCCTGGCGCTGGACAAACAGAACCTCGCGATCATGACGACCGCGCGAACGTCCAAGGCAGCGACCGACGCGAAGCTGGCGAATGACGTGGCCTATTGGAGCCGTGTGCTGTCCGGCACCGAGATCTCCACCTCACAGCGAGCCCAGGCCGAGCGGAATCTTGCGACGGCCGAAATTCAGTTGTCCCAAGAGCGGCTGCGCGCCAAGGAGGCGGCAGACCGCGCGGGGGTCACCAGCGGGCGCAAATCCGTGCAGGAGCAGATTGCCGAACTATCGGCAGAGCAGGCGGCAAACCACGATAATTATGCGAAGTGGATGGAGATCGAGCGCGAGAAGCTCGCAATCCTGCGTGGCGCCTACAGCGAGAAGAGCAAGGAATTCCAGAGCGAGTTGCGGGCCGAGGAAGTCTATCAGCGCCAGCATCTTGCCAAGATTGAGGCGCTGGAGTTGCAGCGGATCGACCGTGAGAACGCCACTGGCCAGAAGGCATTGGGCGAGCGCGTATCTCGCCTGGGCGTGGAAGTGGCCGAGCAGCTGCGCAGCAAGAGCGACGAGTTGGCGATCTCGCGCCAGCTGACCGAGGCCGAGGCGGCCCTGGAGTTGCGCAAGCTCGATACGTTCGTCGCCAGCCTCACTCAGGGCACGGCCGAGTTCCAGAAGGCGACGTTGCAGCGGGCTGATCTGTATCAGACCTTCCAGTCGAAGATGGCTGCAATCGACAAGCAGATTGCTGATGAGGCCAAGCGGTCGGCCGACCGGAGCCTTGCCACCTATACCAGCGCGTTCGACCGCATCGGCGCTGCTGGTGAAAGCATGGCCACCGGCCTGGTGTCTGGAACGATGACATGGAAGCAGGCAGAGCAGCAGGCCGCGACGGCTGTTTTGCAGGGCGTGGCACAATTGGCGGGCAAAATTCTGGCGAGCTGGGCTGCCACCGAAATCGGCAAGACGATGACGACGACGGCGCAAACCCAAATTCGAACCGCACAGGAAAACGGCGCAACGGGCCTAGCTGTGATCGGAAAGGCGTTGGCGGCATGGGTTGGCCTGGAAGGTGGCAAGACGGCAGCCACGGTGGGTGGCGCGGCTATTCGAGAGGGTGTCGATACAACAGCTGCAGGTGTCGCGGTGGTTGATAGTAAAATCTCTGGATTGGCACAGATCGCGACAAATGCTGCTGTTGCCGGTTCTGCGGCATTTGCATCGACGGCCGCCATTCCGATGATTGGACCTGAACTGGCACCCGCCGCGGGAGCCGCTGCATTTGCTGGAGCCGGCGCCTACGCAGGCGCTCTGGCTGTTCCCAGCTTCGCCGTCGGCGCTTGGTCACTGCCCGGCGATATGCTGGCGCAGGTGCATAACGGCGAGATGATTGTGCCAGCATTCCAGGCTGAAGCCATGCGGAACGGCGCCCAGGTGGGGGGCGGTGGCGGCGGTGCGGCTCTGCACGTGACGCTGAATGCCATCGACACACAGTCCGGGGCGGCCTTCCTCAACGCGCAACTGCCGTTCCTGGCCAAACGGTTGCAGCAACACATGAGCTTGAACGCGAGCAGCCGGTCATGAGCATTCCAGTCTTCCCCGCGCTTCCAGGGCGCGGGCTGCCGGTGAAGCGCACGCCAGTGTGGTCGACGCAGAAACAGCGTTCGATCAGCGGCCAGGAAACCCGCCAGCAACTGTGGAGCTATCCGCAGTGGCGCTATGAACTGACATTCGATTTTCTCCGCTCCACCACTGCCCTTTCTGAATGGCAGGCTGTGCTGGGCCTGTTCAATCAGCTTGGCGGCAGCGCCGGCGCATTCGCCTATTCCGATGCTGCTGACAACACCGCCGTGTTGCAGCCATTCGGCGTGGGTGATGGCGTGACCAGCAGCTTTCAGCTGGTCCGGGCACTGGGTGGCTTCACCGAGCCGGTGTTCCTGCCGGTGTCGACCACCGTGTTCAGGTCCGACTGGCAGGGAATCACCGGCATCACCGCCGGCAGCCGCACCAACCTGTTACCTTACAGCATGCCGCAGACCGCTGGCTGGAGTGCCAACGGCGTTTTGTCGATCGTGAATGCAACCGTGCCCGATGGAGGGCCGCAGTCGTCGAAGTTCGTGGAAACCACGGGCAATGGCGGTCAAAGCTTTGGATCGAGCGCGATCGCAGTTGCCGCCGGGCAGACCTATACGCAGACGATTTGGGCGAAGGCGCTGACGAGCGGGGCCAAGCGGTATCTGGTGGCGTTCTTCGACGCTGCGTGGATCGGCGTCTATACCGGCGCCGTGTTCGATGTTGTGGCCGGCACGGTTGCGGTCATCGGCAGCGGTGTCACCGCCACCATTATGGCCGGCACCGGTGGCTGGTATCGCTGCACAGCCACGGCCGTAGCCGCGGCAGGCGTAACGCAGGCGCACTGCAACTATCGCGTCGCTGCATCGGCGACGGATATCTATGCCAACCAAACCGGTGACGGCATCTCTGGGTTGCTGTTGTTTGGTGCGCAGTTCGAAACCGGCACACTTGGCACCAGCTACATGGCCACCTCAGGCGCGCCCGCAACCGCGACGGATTACGGCGTGAGCGCCACCGGCAGCATCGTGTTTATTGCGCCACCGCCGGCTGGAACCTCGCTGCTGTGGTCGGGCACCTTCAACTGGCTCTGCCGGTTCGATGCCGATGAGATGCAGTTCCAGCAGGACTACCAATACATCTGGAGCTTGAAATCCTGCATGTTCACTACGGTGAAGCTATGAAGCCGATCAAGGCCGAAGCCTCTGCCGGCGCGCTGATCGCGCTGCTGGACACCCGCAGTTTTGTTTGTGCGGACCTCTACACGTTCACGCTCGCGGCCGGTGGCGCACCGTTGCGCTACACCACGGCCGACACCGACATGGGCTACTGGCAAGGCGGTGCCTCCGACACGATCTGGACGCATTGCGGGCCGCTGTTCGACCAACAGCAGAGCCGCGCGGTGGGTCATTGGAAGACCGGGCTAGACACCGACACTTGGCATTGCACCATTGCCCCGCGCCAGATCGACGTCATCAGCGGCGTGCATTATCCCGACAAGATCGGCGATGTGCCTTGGCTGGCTGCGGCCCTGGCTGGCGCCCTGGACGGTGCTGTGGTGCAGGTCGACCGCGCCTACATGCCGTCCTGGCCACCATTGCCGCGCGGCAGCCACGTGGTGCCCACCGGCGTGGTGAACATTTTTACTGGCAAGGTGGCCACGGTGGATATCGGCCGCAGTGCGGCGATCATCACCATCAACTCGCATTTGGAATTGCTGGACACGCAGATGCCACGCAGCCTGTATCAGGCGGGCTGCCGGCACAGCTTGTTCGATGCAGGCTGCACCTTGTCCGCGGCGGCCTACGGGCGGGCGGGGAACGTGGCGAGCGGTAGTTCGGGGGCCGTCATCTATGCCACGATCGCCAATCCCGCTGGCAGCGGCACAAACACGCTGGGCCGTGTCGTGATGACCACCGGCAAGAATGCGGGCTTCGCGCGATCGGTGCGTAACTGGTGGACTGCAGGCGGAAATGCCGCTTTTCAGTTGCTATCACCGTTCCCCTTCCTGCCGCAGGCGGGCGATCAGTTCGTGGCCTATCCTGGATGCGATAAGCAGGCGGCCACCTGCGCTGCCTTCGGCAACAGCGCCAATTTCGGCGGTATGCCTTATATTTCACCACCAGAGACATCGGTATGAGCGTCGCCAGCGACCAGGCCCGGGCGCGGGTTGTGCAGGAGGCACGCTCCTGGATTGGCACCGCCTATCACCATATGGGAACCATCAAGGCAACGCGCGACGTCGATGGCAGCATCCTCGATAAGGGCGGCGTGGACTGCGCCACGCTGCTGGCCTGCGTATATGCCAATGCCGGCGTCATCCCGCCGGTGACGGTCGAATATTATCCACGCGACTGGCACATGCACCGCTCCGCTGAGCGATATCTGGAACTCGTGCTGGGCTATGCCACCGAGATCGACGAGGCAGCAACAGGAGCCGGCGATGTGGTGCTCTATCGGTTCGGTCGGGCCTTCTCGCACGGTGCTATTATCCTCGATCCAGGCTGGCCGCTGATTGTGCACGCCAAGTGGCGCAGTGACCTGGTGCATGCCGATCATGGCGACGTCGGCGAATGGGCTGACCGCCCACGTCGCTTTTTCACGCTTTGGGCCTGATCCATGTTCGGTAGTTCCACAACGGCCGCCACCACCACCGCGCCGGCTGTCAGCTTGCGGGTGCAGACGTCGCTTGCCGGCAAGCCGCTGGCCCTTGGCTGGGGGCGGGCCCGGGTTTCCGGGAACCTGATCTGGTATGGCGACTTCCGGTCGCAGACCACGAGTTCGGGTAGCGGTGGCGGCAAAGGCGGCGGCGGCGGCGGCGGAAAAGGTTCCAGTGGCGGCGGCAGCTATACCTATAGCGCCAGCGTGATGATCGGGTTGTGCGAAGGGCCGGTCTTTGGTGTTGAGCAGGTGTGGAACAACAGCACCGCCGTCAGCATGGCATCGCTTTCGCTGTCGTTGTTTGGTGGCGATTACGCGGCGGTGCCGTGGCCCTATATGAGCTCGGTCCATAATGACCAGGCGCTGCCCTATCGTGGGCTTGCCTACGCTGCCGCTGCCTCGATGCCGCTGGGCAGCAGCGCCAATCTGCCGAACCTGACCTTCGAGATTGATTTCAATATCGGCCGTGACGCCATTGCCGGTCAGCCTGATGCTGATCCGGCCGCAGTGATCCGCGACTTCCTGACCAGCCCGTATTATGGCACGGGGTTTCCGGCGGCCTTCCTGGGGGATCTGTCCAGCTATTCCAATTTCTGCGTGGCCTATGGGTTGCTGGTCTCGCCGGTAATTGTGGACCAGGCCGAGGCGCGGGCATTTCTGAAGACCTTGCTGCAGGCCACCAACAGCGAGGCCGTCTGGTCGGGTGGGTTCCTCACGATCGTGCCTTATGCCGACAGCAATCTGACAGCCAACGGTCGCAGCTTTACGCTGCCGAATGGACCGCTTTACAGCCTCTCAGACGTAGATTTCAAAGCGCCACAGGGCACGAACAGCAATAGCGCTGCCTCCGGTTCGTCGAGCGATCCGGTGCAGTGCACGCGGTTACGACCGAGCGACCAGAACAACCAGGTGTCTGTGGAATATCTGGATCGGGGCAACAGCTACAACGCCACGATCGTGGATGCGCAGGACGACGCTGGGATCTCCCTCTACGGCTTGCGCAAGGCCTCGGTGGCGAACCTGCACTGCTTTTGCCTGCAAACCGCAGCGATCCAGTCAGCGCATTTCATGCTGCAGCGTGAGGCGGTGCGCAACACATATGCGTTCACATTGGGGCCGGAATATATCCTGCTGGACCCGATGGATATCGTGTCCATCAACGACGACGCATTGGGCCTGTCGGATCATTGGGTCCGCATCACCGAGATCTCAGAAAACACCGACGGCACGCTGAGCATGCAGGCGGAGGATGCGCTGTATGGCGGTGGCGTGCCGCCGGTCTACGCCGCCCAGCCGGCGTTGGGGATTGGGCTGGCCCTGACTGGCACACCTGGTGGTGTGACAATGCCGGTGATCTGGGAGCCCACCTACGCGTTGGCTGGCGGCACCGAGATCTGGCTGGCAGTGGCAGGCACGTCGAATTTCGGCGGTGCGGATATTTGGGTGTCAACGGACAACGCCACCTATCAGCATGCCGGCGTGTTCGAAGGTCTGTCGCGCATGGGCACCACCACGTCGGCACTTCCGGCGATTGTAGTCCCGAGCAATGGGGCAGCGATTGACCCGGTGCATACGCTGGGCGTGGATATGCGCGAGAGCGGCGCGCAGTTGCTGAGCGGCACACAGGCTGACGCCCTGGCTGCCAACACGCTGTGCTATCTCGACGGCGAATATTTCGCCTATCAGACTGCCACATTGACGGCGGGCTCAACCTACACGCTCAGCTATCTGGTGCGCGGGCTTTTCGACAGCACGCCATCGGCGACGCCGGAAGGCTCGCAATTGGTCCGCCTCAACCCGGGCACCTATTTCCGCTATCCGATCACCGTGGACCGGATTGGTTCACGCCTGTGGTTCAAGATTTTGCCGTTCAACGACTTCGGCGCAGGCGCGCCGGCGATTGATGAAGTGGCGGCCTATCCTCATACCGTGACAGGCGTGGCGTTGGCTGAAGTGCTTCAGCCACCGGCCAACCTGACGACCAGCTATATCGGGCAATATGCCTACCTGACATGGACCGAGGTGCAGGACTTCCGCACGCCCGTCTATGAAATCCGCAAGGGCGCATCGTGGCTGACCAGCCAGCGCCTGGGCAGCGTGGCGCACCCACCGTTCCTGGTGTTCGGTGATGACACCTATTGGGTGGCGGCGGTGGTCAATCCGGCACCTGGCCTGGTCGTCTATTCTGCGCCGGTTGATCTCTCGATCCAGGGGGCGGCGATCGTCTCGAACATCCTCAACACCTGGGACGAGGGCCTGACTGGCTGGACAGGTACGATGGCAGGCGGCTGCGTGGTGGCCGGCGGAATCGTGACCACGTCCGACCTCGGCGCCGGCCAGGTGGGCGGCACCTATGAAATCCCAACCTTGCACGAGATCGACGTGGGCCGGGTATGCGCGGCCGCAGTGCTGATCGACTGGACATCGGTTGGATATCCGGCCGGCCAGAACGTGCTGAGCAGCACCGACTGGTTGGCGATCACCGACTTGCTGGGCGCATCGGTCGCTGGCAATGCCTCGGTATATCCTGAGATCTCGATCGATAGCGGCAGCGGCTGGCAGGCATGGCAGCGGTTTGTGCCTGGGAGTTATCTGGGCCGGAAATTCCGCGCCCGCATGCAGATCCAGACGTTGGACCCGGGCACGACAGCCGCGTTGCTGGGCTTCCGCTTCTACGTGGCGCCACCCGAACGTGATGACCATTATTTGGCCCTGTCCGTGCCCACTGGTGGAATGACGTTGACGTTCTCTGTCGATGGCGGTTCGGCGACACCATTCAACGGTGGCCCAGGTGGTGCTGTTCTGCCTGCAGTTCAGGGCACCATCGTCGCCGCACAAGCCGGCGACACGCTGGTGATCAACAGCCTTTCGGCATCCGGCTGCACGGTGCGTGTGGTCAATGGCAGTGCGGGCGTGCTGCGCACCGTCAATCTGCTGGTTCAGGGGTATTAGGATATGGGCACGCACGTTGTTGCCACGACAGGCACGGTTTCAGGGTACGCCGAGAACACCCAGATCAACGAAGTCGCCACGCAGCTCGCGACCATGGCGCAGGGCAGCACACCGCCGACGGCATCGTCCACCGGGCTCGCGTCCATCGCCGGGTTGTGGTGGCACAACACGAGCGACGGCACGGTGCGGGTGCGCGACCAGGCGGATACAGCTTGGATTACCATCGGCACAATCAATGAGACGGTGAAGCAGTTTCAGCCGGCCAACACCTCTGCCGGCACTAGCCTGCCATCATCCGGCGGCACGTTGACGGGTGGGTTGATCGTCCAGGCCGGCGGCGTAAATATCACGGCTGGCGGTTTGGTGGTGGCGGCCGGTGGCGTTGCCATAACAGGGCCGTTGAACCTGAATGGCAACGTCGCAATAGGTGGGACCGGGGTATTTTGGAACACCGTTGAGTTCCACCAAATCGTCTCGTTCGATGCGCGGATCTTTGTCAGCAATTTCATCACGTCGACCGCTGGCGGATTTGTGTTCCCCGACGGCTCGGTGCAAACGACGGCCGCACAACCAGGCGGTGGCGGGGCCTCCGTTGACCTTTCTGGCTATGCGCCACTGTCCTCGCCCGCCCTGCGAGATATTGCCACTGCACCCACGGTAGACTCAGCCAATAATTCCACGCAGATCGCCACCACGGCATTTGTCCAGGCAGTTGTGGCTAAGGCGTTGGCTATCTTCCAGTCCACTGGATCGACTGGCGGCGGCATGGATCAAGGTGGCGGTTAGAGGCGCCTGAGGCGGGTTTCAGACTGGCGACGGACAACCTGATTTTGGGGTGATGCAGGGGGCATTGGTCGGCCTGATACGCCCGGTTGAGCTGGCTCTAAGGTGCTCCACTGCGCCCAGCCAGGAAGACTAAAATGACCGCCGAAATCGATGTGAAACAGGGCCAGACGTTACGGCTTGGGCTGGCCTTTCAGACGGATGCTGGCGTGCCGATGGATATTTCAACGGGGGTGCTGTCGGCACAGGTGCGCGACGCCATGGGCCGCCTCGTGGCTGATCTAGACGTGCAGGCCGGTGGCACAGTAGGCCTTGCGGCAATTTCAGCCATGACTGGTGGTTGGCCGATAGGCCGGCTGGTGGCAGATGTGCGCCTGAGCCTTCAGGGCGAAGTGGATTTTAGCACCACGTTCGTAGTGTCAGTCGCCCGGTCGGTGACCGTATGAAGCTCATTCTGGCTCCGTTGGGTGATGCGGTCTTTAGCCAATTACTTGCGGAAATCGCTGCTGGCACCATCGGTGTGCCCAGCCCGGCGGCTACACATGCCGCCATGACATCATGGTGGCTGACGCTGCCCACGACCCAGCCCAGCACGGTCGGAACCCCCTGGAACGACGGCGGAGTTCTCTCATGGACTTGATCAAACGTGCCCTTCAAATTGCCCTCTCGGTCGTGCTTCTGGCCGGGCCTGCCCAGGCGCAAAGCCTTCCGGCACCACTGGTCCAAACACAACCGGCCGGCACCTTGGATAGTCACGCGGCCACCACGGCGTTCGTCGGGGCAGCGATCAGCGCTGAGGCGACGGCGCGCGGAACGGCTGTATCTGGCGAAGCGGCTGCGCGATCTGCGGCTGTCGCGGGTGAGGCAGCGCTCGCTCGCTCTGCCGAAGCAGCCGCCCAAGCCACGGCCAATGCGGCGGCTGCGAAATCGGCCAACCTGTCCGACCTCACCAGCGCTGCCACGGCGCGTTCCAATCTCGGACTTGGCGGCGCGGCGGTATTGAGTGTCGGCGCGTCGACAGGCACCGTTGCGGACGGGGGCGTGCTGACGACCGCAACGTCCCGTGCGTTGGCGGCTGAGTCCTCGAACACCTCAGCAATCGCCACCGAGGTAACGGCACGCGGAACGGCTGTATCTGGCGAAGCGGCGGCGCGGTCTGCGGCCGTTTCGGGTGAGGCGGCCCGTGCCACCGCGGCCGAGTCCTCGAACACCGCAGCGGTGGCCGCCGAGGCAACAGCCCGAGCGGCTGCAATTTCGAGTGAAGCCAGCACTCGCACCACTGCTGACAGCGCAGAGGCGACGCGCGCGACGACCGCTGAGGCCGCGTTGAGCGCCGCGGTTACGGCTGAGACGACCACTCGCGCGGCTGCAGTATCCGGCGAAGCCACGGCGCGGGCTGCGGCGGACACCACGAATGCATCCGCGATCTCCGCGGAAGCTACGACTGCCCGTGCGGCTGAAAGCGTCAACGCCACGGCCATCTCAACCGAGACCACCCGCGCGACAGCGGCAGAAGCGACCAAAGCGACAACCTCGGCGCTGGCTGCCGAGACGACGGCTCGCATCGCGCCCGATGCCCTAGCGCTCCCCGCTGCGTCTGTCCCAGCATCGACCGGCGCGCTGCTTGGCAATGCGGGGGCCGGATCGGTCAGCACCGTAACGCTGGGCTCTGGCCTATCGATGACCGCAGGCACGCTGAACGCATCCGGAGCGGTCATGTCCGTAGCTGGCAAAACGGGCGCTGTTGCATTGGCGGTGGGTGACGTATCAGGCGCAGTCACGACCACGGCGCTGACCGCTGAGACGACCCGCGCGACTGCGGCGGAGGCGTTATCTCTGGCCAAATCGGCGAACCTAGGGGACGTGGCCAGCCCATCTGCAGCGCTGATAAGCATTGGTGCCGCCCCGTATTATCCGGAGCTTTCCGCGATGCACAACGGTGTTGCCAATATGTATCCAGGAACTGGAAACAACCCGTCTCAGCTTCGTGTGATGCCGAATGGGGACAGCACGGCCGGCTTCCATAACATGTTCATTGTGTGCGGTTTGGTCGGTAAATACGGGTCTGCCGGTTATGATTTCGGTGGCGGCATCGGGGGTGTGCAGGCCAGCTATGGGGAGCCGTGCCCAGCTTCCGGCGCAACAACCAATTCATCCACTGGAACTGTGACATTCCCCTCTGGCGACTATACCCGTTCACCAACCGGCACTTTGATCAACATCACGGCCGGTAGCAGTGAAACATTCGGGTCAGGCGGCACATACGGCTACGGGAACGTCCTGAAGGTCTATTATTTGGCCGAGCCAATCGCCGCCGTTTCTGGTGCTGCGCCGGGGACGATCACGATCACGGCCACGTCCCGCACGCTCGGGTCCACGGTCCTCTATACGGGGTCTGCCTACAATGCCACGAGCGTTGGTAAAGTTTTCAAATTCGTGCAGGCGGCCCCGGATCAATACACGATCACCGTCGCGGCATCGGGTGGCTCTATCGATATGGTGGGTGTCGGGATTTACGACACGACCCAGAACGGAATAATCGGCGTGGCTGGCGTGGGTGGCGGCGGGCAATCCCTGCCGGACGTGTCCTCGGTGCCAACGGCCGTCATCGGGCCGTGGCTGGCCAGCGCCACGGGACAGTCAACCGCGATCACAGCGTGGTCTTGCACCGGGACGGCCTGCACTTTCACGGCGGCCAATACGCTCGTTGCAGGACAAAAGCTGGTCCTGGGTGGGTTCGCTACCAACCAGAAAATCAATGCGGCAGCGGTGACTGTGCTTTCGTCGGGCCTATCCTCAACGCAGTTTTCCGGCACCGTTTCGACGGCCACGACTGGCTCCGCAACTGAGGCAGGTATCGCTATGGCCAGCGATAGCAATTTGCTCTCGATGTTCGAGATGAAAGCCAACGGCGTGACGGGCGGTGTTGGCGGCTGTCAACAAGCAACGACGGCGGCACCAACGGTGTTCCAACCATATTCGTATTGGTGGGCCGCGTACACGGCCATGATCAAGGCGGCGAACCCTTTGGCGGACATCCAGGCAACCGGCTCTTACGACATCAACAACCCGTGCATCCCTATCTTCACGGCTGCACAGCGCGACGCAGCAAAAGCAAACGGGTATTTCTACTACGATAACTACTCCCCCGAAACCTATGCCCAGATGGAGATGCGCGGTCAGCTTTCGGACAGCGTCCATTCTGCCGCATCCGAGCAACTGGCACACGCAATGGGGTTGTGGACCGCCATGGGCATCGACAGTTTCTTGGGGGCAGAACAGAAGCCCGTCGCCAACACCAGCACCTCCACTTCAAACCTCTGGCTTGGTGTGACGACGCCGAACGCCCCAAATTTGGGCGTCTGCACGAGCGCAAACCCGACGTGCGGTAACTACCCTCTGACCCACTTCTACGCGGACGCAAGCGGGGCTGGCTATCTGGCTCAAGACCTTTTCACCCAGTGGAACATCTACAATTCAACCCACACCGTTCCGGTCGTCTGCATCAACGCGACCGCATCAGGCGTCCAACCCACTGGTTGTGCGAACTCGATTACCCCCGGCGGCATTCAGATCAACAGCCCTGCCATACAGGGTTCAACAGCCTTCTCTGTCTCAGCGCTCAATACTTCTGGACTCATCACGAAATTCATCGCCCCGGCAGGCTCGAACACGATGTATATCGGGCGGGCGATGTACAACAACTCTGCCGGCATTGCGTTTCAGGACTCGTGTAACACGACTTGCACCACCCGTTGGCTGGAGGGCCTATCGAACAACGGCAATCAGTCGTGGTCTCTGCGCGATGGCGTCTCAGGCAACTGGCCGGTGAACATCCAGCCGGGTTCACCGAGTAACTCGCTGAACATGGATGCCAGTGGCAACGTGGTATTCGGCGTCTCATCTGGCGGGCCTGTCAGCAAATCCACTGCCGCGCAGACGATCGTGAACTGCGCCACCAGCGGCACCGCCACATTCTCGCAGCCGCAGCAGGGCGCCAGCTACAAGCAGGTGGTCATTTACCTCAGCGCCTGCGTTGGGGCTGCCGCCTACACCTACCCAACCGCATTCCTACACACGCCGCAGGTGCTTTCGCAGTCCCTGGCTGCGACGGTGACAGCCGTTTCGATCAACGGGACGACGGTGACCGGTTCGAGCTCGACGGGGTTCGTCGACCTGGATGGGTTCTGAGGTGAGGTTCTTCCGGGGGCTGCTCATCGCGGTCCCGATCTCGCTGGGGTTATGGACAGCGCTGATCTCAGGCTGCTCGGCAATTACCCGCACACCCACTGAGGTGCGCGTGGCTGGATTTCTCGACGAGACGGCCCGCGCGGATTTCGCCGGCGCGATGCCCGCGCCGCTGGTGGTGCTGGATAGCGACGGGGGCCTTGTAGCATCCGCCGCGCAAATGGCCGGATTGATCCGCGCCGCCGGTGCGGCCACCCGTGTGGACGGCCAGTGCACCAGCGGGTGCGCGCTGCTCTATGCCGCGGGGGTGCGACGATCCGTGGCGCTAGGTGGGCGCGTGGGCGTGCACCGGTCTGATGCCGGGCCGGTCGTCGACGCGGCGATGGGTGATCTGATGGTCAGTTTCGGCACGCCGGAACTCATCGTGTCAGCGATGCTCGCCACCCCGAACGAATCGATCCACTGGCTCACAGTCGACGAATTGAGCCGCTGGAACAGGACGAAATGATGCCCAAAACCGATATAAAGATGCGGTTGGTCTGACAGGGACATATGGGTCTCAACACCATATTCGTATCGTCGCTAAGGTGGCTGATGACGTGCTGATTAGCGAGGTTTAAGACCGCAATTTTCAGCTTCTAAGGCGAGTTTGATTGGCCGTTAAATTTCAATCATCGGAGTAAAAAAAGCGTTCCGAAATCGGCTGTCGAAGTTTCCAGATTCAATTGTCGCGCAACAGTGGCTTGATATAAATTGAGAAAAAAATTCCGGAATCGATAGCTCTGAACCCAACTGAGCAAACGATTGCGCATATGGAGGATGCGATGGCCGATACACGACGGCAGATGAAAATAGTGGGCTTTTTGCAAGCGCAGAACTGCGCGATCGCTCCAGGTTCCTGGCGTCATCCGGCAGGGGCTGTGGATTTCACGTCGCCGGATTACTTCCAGCGCCTTGGCCGGGTGATGGAGGAGGGCAAGTTCCACCTCACATTCTTCGATGACCGCCTGGCCCTGCCGGACATCTTCAACGCGGACTATCGCGACGCCGTGGTCAACGGCGTGCGGGTGGTCAAGATGGATCCGGTTTCGATCATCACCATGATCGCCGCCGTTACCAGCCGGCTCGGCTTGGGCATCACCTATCCCGCGACCTATTACGAGCCGTTCCACGTGGCTCGGCTGTTCGGAACGCTCGACCTCATGACCAAAGGCCGTGCGGCCTGGAACGTTGTGACATCGCTCGACAATTCCGAGGCCGCCAATTTCGGTCGCACCGAGCACCTTGCGCATGACCTGCGTTACGGTCGTGCCGATGAATTCATGGTGGTTGTTCTCGGCCTGTGGGACAGTTGGGAAGATGATGCCTTGATCGTCGACAAGCAAAGCGGTCGTTTTGCAGATCCGGCCAAGGTGCACGCGCTGAATCATCACGGAAAATACTTCAACTGCAAGGGGCCGCTGCCGTTGCCGCGTTCGCCGCAGGGTCATACGGTTCTGATCCAGGCAGGCCAGAGCGGACGCGGGCGCTCGTTCGCTGGGCAATGGGGCGAGCTGATCTTCGTCGTGTATCCGAATATCGCCGCCGGCCAGAAGCAATATGGCGAACTGAAAGCCGCCGTTGCAGCCGCCGGGCGCAACCCGGACAGTGTGAGCGTATGCCCAGCCTTTTACGTCTGTGTGGCCGACACACAGGCGGCGGCTGAGGAGAAGCGTGAATATATTCGTGCATTGTCCAAGCCAATTGACGCTGTGATCTTGTTGTCTGAAGCGCTGGACTTTGATTTCGGCAGCAAGGACATGGACTCCGAATTCACCGATGATGAGCTGAAGAAATTATCCTGGAGCGGCTTTCGCGAGCGCGTCGTGTCGCTCAGCGGCAAGAGCAATCCAACCGTCCGGGATTTCGTGCACTTCTCCCGCCGTGGCACCATCGGGGAATTTCCGATCTTTTGCGGCACACCCACGGCTGTGGCCGACCAGATGGAAGAATGGTTCACCGCGGGCGCCTGCGACGGCTTTGTGCTGGCCGCGACCCACACGCCGGGTGCGTTCGAGGATTTCACCCGGTACGTGGTGCCGGAACTGCAACGACGCGGGCTGTACCACAAGGACTATGCCGGACAGACCCAGCGCGAAAACCTCGGTCTGCCGCGTCCGATGGCCGGTGACTGGCGCGCGGGCAAGCTGCGGGATGCCTCATGAACCCAGTCGCGGAGCCTCTCGCCCTGTGACTCATCGCCAACCCAGATGCCCGGTGCGCCGGGCCTCCCTCCGTTAGGAGCGCGTCTTGAACGAATACAGAATGCTTTCGACCAGCGGCATCCTTGGATACGGATTCGCAGAGGAATCGCTGAAGATCGGCATGAGCTGGGAGCCGCATATCATCGGCTGCGATGGTGGCAGCACCGATCCGGGACCCTATTATCTCGGCGCCGGAAAATCCTTCTGCTCGCGCCTTTCGGTGAAGCGGGACCTGCGCCTGATGCTGATCGCAGCGGTGGCCGCGAAGATTCCCTGCATCATCGGCACCTCCGGCGGGGCGGGCGGTGAGCCGCATCTGCAAGACACCGCCGCCCTCGTGCGCGAGATCGCGCGGGAGGAGGGGCTGTCGTTCAAAATGGCGCTGATCCATGCCGAACAGAGCAAGTCCTCGCTGATCGCGCGGATCAATGCCGGCAAAACCCGCCCGCTTGGCAAGATGGCCCCGCTGGATGCCGCGACGGTGGAGCGCGCCGAGCGCATCGTGGGCATGATGGGCCCCGAACCGTTTGCCCGCGCGCTGGACAACGGCGCCCAGGTCATTCTTGCAGGCTGCAGCAGCGATCCTGCGCAATGGGCGGCGCCCGCCATGCGCGCCGGCATCCCGCCGGCCATGGCCTGGTATGCCGGCCATGGCCTGGTATGCCGGCAAGATGCTGGAATGCGGCGCCGAGCCAACCGTGCCGAAGGAGCCGGACAACATCTTCCTCAGCTGTCGCCAGGACCACCTTATCTGCGAGCCGCCCAACCCGACCCGCCGCTCCACCCCGCTCGCGGTGGCCAATTTCGCGCTGCATGAGAACAGCAGCCCCATCCACCATACCGAGCCCGGCGGCCTGCTGGTGCAGGGGCTCGTGGGGGCGTTCATCGGAGTCGAGACGAAAGGGTTGGCGCTGGAGGACGTGAACGCTGCGGTGACGTCGGCGCCTTACTCCGCGGGAACCCAGGGCACTGTCTGCTGAAGTTGCGATGATGCATCCACCTCCACTCGCCGGCGGTTATCATCGGGAGTGGAGGTGTCGAACGCCTTGTTTGTTTTCCAGCCAACGCCAGGGCGTCGTGCTTCTGATCCAGGCGGGAATAGCGTTGCATAGGGCCGAATTTCCAGGGGCACCTGACGTCTTTGTTCAGTCCGCACTGCTTCGCCGGGATAGATGCCCAAGATATCCGTCTGTTTCAGGAAGCCGGCATATCGGCTGAATTCGACCCGGCACTGGCGTCTGGTTCACCCCGGAGGATCTTGCGGGCGCCGCTGATCAGGAAGCTACGGCGCGGGCTGAGCTGCGCCTGGTGAACCCAGCCCTTGGTGCCGTCCGGCAGGCGGATTTCCTGCCAGGGTTGGTATTCCTGGATGATCTCTATCGGCAAATGGCGCCAGCTCAGCACCCAGTCGACGGGATCGCGGGTGCCAGGTCCACGGCGCAGAATTCTGCACCGTGGCGCCCTGGGTCGTTCAGAAGCTGAACTTCACGCCGCCGTTCAGGAGAAAGTCGTTCCCGCCAGCCCGCGCGAATGTGCTTGAGCCGTTCACCATCGCGCTGACGCCGCCGCCGAAGTCCACGCTCGCGCCTGCGGCGACCCGACCATATGTGCCGCCGCCGTAGCCGCGGATCGCTGTAGTGCTCGGCAAGTCCAGCGCATAGGTCTGCGCCGTTACCAGAGACCAGCTTCCGCTCAGAAACTCGCGTTCGGCAGCGAGGTTGACGAATGGGCTGACCGTGTGACCGAACACCGTGACCGGACGGCGAACCTGCACGCCGAGTGCGCCCACGAGGCTGTCGCTGTTCTGGCTGCCAACCGATTGCGTCAGCAACGGGTCGCCGCCCTCGGTGTAGCGATTGATCCACACATGGCTATACGTGAGGCTCGCCATCGGCCCCGCCTTGAAGCCTGCGATGTCGAACAGATAGGCAGCCTTGGTGGCGGCGAAGGCGGTGTTGCCGTTCGGTGTTGCTGTCAGTTGGCTCACCAACCCGTTGCGGTTTGTCTTGTAGCTGTCGAAGCCGTAGCCGATTGCGCCATCCAAATACCAATTGGGGCGGGCCAGCGTGGCGAATGCACCGATCTGGTAGGCGTTCAGACTGATCCGCGTGTTGCCGGCCTCGCCCAGATTGGTGAGCCGCACGCTGGGGGAGGCGTAATTGAACGCCGCTCCAACCATGAGGTTGGAATTGACCTGGTATTCGCCACCCACGGTGACACTGCCGGGATCGCTGCCGAACCCAGGGCCGCCCTGCTGGCTGCTGCGGTCAGCGTTGTTGTAGTCGCCCTCGACAAACAACGAGAACGGCCGCGCCACCGGCATCGATTCCTCGCCCGCCGGCACATCCTGGTTGCGATAGGCATCCAGGCGCAACAGCAGGCTCGAAGCAAAGGCAGACGACGTGCTGCCGCCAATCACCGCCTGGGGCGCGATCGTATACGGCGCGATTAGTTGGTTGGCGATCACCTGGGCAAGCTCAGAATGAAAGCGATAGCTATAGTGAATGCCGTCCCAGCTTAGATACTGGTTCTGCACCGCAAAGGAGGCATTCGCTGGGCATGAGGCCTGCGTGTAACCCAGCAGTGAGAAACAGTTCACACCGGATGCCACGCCAGCAGCGGTGAAGCCGTAGGCTGTGGGATTGGCACGGATCTGACTGAGAAACAGGTTGGTGTTGACCAGATGGATGTTGGCGCCCGACTGGGTGTGCAACGCCGCAAGGTTCGCCTCCAACCCTTGATTGACCAGCACGGCACCCTGGTTGATGGCGTTTGCATCGCTGGTACTGCCGCCCAGGCTGATCGTGAAATACTGGAACGTGCCGAACGGCACCTGCCCCAACACCACAACGCTGCGCGCGCCAAGGCCGATGAGTTGGCTGACCATGCTGGTTTGATTGCTGACGTTGGACGCAGCAACAGACTGGTAATTTGCCGCAGTGACGTTGTGACCGCTCCAGTCGTTGATCCCCGACCACATGACAGCGATGTCGTTGGGGGCGAAGCGACCATATGCATTTTGAAATTGTGTGACCTGCGGCAGCGCGGTCAGGCTTGTGGTACCGGCCTGCGCAAAGCTGGTGGGAGCAGGGGTGGCCAACGGCTGCGTGGCGCCAGCGCGAGCCGTCGCGCCGACGATTGGTGCGAGAAGTTCAAGGTAGTTGACGTTGCCGTTCGACCAGCGATCGCCGTAGCCCGGCAGGACAGGAACAGCGCTGCGCATATCCGTGGAACTGGATCCGAACCCGAATATCTGGCCCAGGCCGGTCACGCGTTGCACCGAACCGATCGGCGCACCGCCGTTCGGCAGCGAGGCGGCATACGACGGAACGGCAGACTGGTCAGACGATTGAAATGACGGATCGATCGTCTGGGCGTGCGTGGCTGATGCCCAGGCGCAAAGCGAGGATGCAGCCATAAGGGCGGTGCGAAGTCTGATTGTCATTGGTGTTTCCCCGTTTCTTATGTCGCCAGACTGGGGCGCGGGGGAACCAAAAGCGGCTTTCAATCCGGACAGATTATGTGCGGAACGGACATGGCTTAAAGATTATATTATATTTATGCCGTCGTGTGGCGAATGTGCAACGGTGAGATTTTCAGGATGCGCCGAAACGTTGCGCTCATGTGACTATAATCCGCAAAGCCAGACGCTTCCGCCACGGCTTCGCAAGAAAGACTGCCTGCTGTGAGTAGGTGGCGGGCGAATTCGATACGACAGGCAACGACATAGCGATGCGGCGTGATCCCTAGCGTGGCTTGCATGAGGCGCGACAAATGGCGCGGACTGACGCTGATCTGTCCAGCGAGGTCGGCCAGGTGGATCTGCTGCGCCAGATGGTCCGAGACGTAAGACCGCAATCGCTTCAATTGAAACGCTGACAGCCGGCTGTGTCGTTGCGTGTCGGTGATGGGCCGAAACGCATACAAGCGCGACAGGATGATGTTGATAATTCCCTCACCGAGAGACGGGCCGTCCGGACTTCCTGCGTTGATATCGGCCAGGAGGGCCTGCAGCAGATGCTCGATGACACCATCCTCGTGCAGGCGTTGTGCCGCCTGTTCGAGGCGGAGGCTCTCATATGGTTCATCCGAGGCTTCTTCGAACAAAAGCGGGTCAATGAACAGGTTCACGCTTTCCGTCGCCACGTCCCATGCGCCGGAATAGGAAGCGCCCGGCATGCCGAGTTGAAGGCGCGCAGAAACCGGCTTCTCCAGCCTGCTGCCCCATTGGGGAAACTTCGCAGCCATCGGTAAAAGCTTCGTGC
Organism: Acetobacteraceae bacterium; assembly: GCA_040399685.1. Lineage (GTDB taxonomy): Bacteria > Pseudomonadota > Alphaproteobacteria > Acetobacterales > Acetobacteraceae > CAIQQQ01. The sequence goes on along the minus strand of JBBART010000007.1, from coordinate 137,703 downwards.
TCAGCCTGAGCCAGGACCAGCTACCTTCGAAACGGAAACCAGGTTTGGTGCGCACATGGGTCATGAAAGCGCCACGCCAGCCGGCCCCAAGACTGGTTTGCAGGTATTGCAGCTCGTCGGACCCGCGAAACGCAACCCTGCCGAGACGGGCGCCAAGATTGGGTCTGTCGTCGGCCAACGGGCGCTGGTTGGTGTCGGCCTCAGCGGTCAGAAGGGTCATGGGTCGCCCCGTAGGGTCAGCAACGTCATGTCGATGCCGTCCTTTTGGTCGATACCTTAGCTCGAAGGGCGGCTCGGGGGTAGGCTCACGCCGCGCCTTCCTCGCGGGCCTGACGCAGGCCGCCATAGGTTGACAGATGCGCGCCCACGAGCCAGCCGGCATCGATGGGCAGGTTGATGCCGGTGATGGCCGATGCGTCGTCTGACAGCAGGAACGCGACGCCGCGTCCGATCTCGTCTGCCTCCACCATGCGGCCCAGCGGCGCGCTTTCGTTCAGCAGGCGCACGTCGCGCAACCCACGCTGGATGGCGGCCTGTAAGGGCGGGGTAGCGACGTAGCCTGGTGATACGGCATTGACCCGGATGCTCGCTGGGCCCCATTCGGCCGCAAGGCACGCCGCCAGATGGACGACGCCCGCCTTCGATGTGGCATAGGCGGCCAGCGGCGCGGTGCGGGTGGCGGTGACGGACCCGGTGATGACGATGCCGCCCCGCCGACGCAGTGTCATGCGCCGCCCCGCGGCCAGGCAGGTGATATAGACGCCGCGCAGGTTCACCGCGATGATCCGGTCGAAATCCGCCAAGGGCAGGTCTTCCGGCCGGCCACCGGGCTGAATCAATCCGGCATTCGCCATGACGGCCTCAATCGGGCCGAACCGGGCCTCGATTGCGTCGAACGCCGCCTCTGATGCTGCCTCGTCGCTCACGTCGAAGGCGTGGGATTCGGCCCCTATCTCACGGGCCGCTGCCGCGCAACGGTCGGGGTCAAGGTCGGAAATAACGACATGCCAGTTGCGGCTGACCAGCACGCCGGCCGTGGCGAGGCCGATCCCGCTTGCGCCGCCGGTGACCAGCGCCACACGTCCACGTCCTTCGTCACGCTGCATGGGGGAGGCCTTTTCTGGAGATGTCAGACCGCGAGATAGCGATGTGTGATGGCCTCGTTGCTGCGAAGCTCGGCAATCGGGGCGCAGTAGACGATCTGTCCCTTGTCGATGATCGTCGCGTGGGTGGCGACATCCAGGCAGAAATGCATGTTCTGTTCCGCGAGCAGGATGGCGATGTCCATGCCGCGCAGGGTGCGAATGAGGGCGCCAATGGCGTGCACAATGATGGGGGCCAGCCCCTCGCTTGGCTCATCCAGCAGCAGGATGTCCGGATTGCCCATGAGCGTGCGGGCGATGGTGAGCATTTGCTGTTCGCCGCCGGACAGCCTGCCCGCCATGCGGGTGCGCATGTCGGCGAGGATCGGGAAAACCTCATAGATCCGTTCCGCCGTCCAGTCCGTCTGGCCGCGCGCGCCGCGTTTGGCGCCGACCACCAGATTGTCGTCGACGGTGTGTTCCGGGAACACCTGCCGGTCCTCCGGTACGTAGCCGATGCCGGCCTGGGCGATGCGATACGGCGGCTTGCCGGAAACGACGTGGCCGGACAGGATCACCTGTCCCCGGCGAGGCGGTGCGATGCCGGCAATGGCTTTGAAGGTGGTGCTCTTGCCAGCGCCGTTGCGGCCCAGCAGCGCCATGGTTTGTCCGCGTTCGATCGCGACATCGACGCCGAACAGGATCTGACTGGCGCCGTAGAAAACGTCGGCACCCTGCACCTGCAATATGGGAGCGGCCATGCTCAGGCCTCGCCGATGGTTTCTGACAGGCGATGATCGGTGCCGAGATAGGCGTCGATCACATCCTGGTTGCGGCGGATTTCCTCAGGCGTGCCCTGGGCCAGCACGGCGCCGTATTTCAGGACATGAACGGTCTGCGCGATCTTGAACACGATATCCATGTCATGCTCGATGAACATCACGGTCATTTTCTGCGCCTCCCATAGGCTGTGCACCTGGTTGATCATCCGCCAGCGCTCGTCCGGCCCCATGCCGGCCGTTGGTTCGTCCAACAGCAGCACCTTTGGTTCCATGGCGAGGGCGAGTGCGATGTCCAGCAGCTTCTGATCGCCATGCGACAGGTTGCCGGACAGGATGTCTGCCTTGGATTCCAGGCCCATCAGTTCCATCACCTCGTCCACCCGCACGCGCAGATGGGCGAGGGGAAAGCGCGTGAGCACCTGCCAGGATTGCCGGCGGTGGGATGCCACGGCGGCTGAGATCGCTTCCCGCACCGTGAGGCTGGGAAAGAGGGAGGCGACCTGGAAGGCCCGGGCAATGCCACGCCGCACGGTTTGCAGGCTTGAGAGGCCGACGATATCGGTCCCGTCGAACACGACCTTGCCGCTGTCCGGACGAAGATGGCCGGAGATGAGGTTGAAGAACGTGGTTTTGCCGGCGCCGTTCGGCCCGATGATCGCGGTGAGCGAGCCGGTGGGAAATTCGATCGAAATATCGCGTGTGGCCTTCACGCCGCCAAACGACTTTACCAGGTTCTGGACGTGCAACATCAGGCCACCCCGTCCTTTACCCGTTCGGTCGTTGGGGCCGCAGGGCTGCGGCGTGCGCGATAGGCCATAATCTGCTCATACGCGAAATCGGCCACACCGCGGCGCAGGCCCAGAACGATGGCAAGAATGACCACGCCGAGCACAAGCCCGTGGTATTCAGTATAGATTGTCACGAAGTGGTTCAGCGTTTGCAGCAGCAACGCGCCCACCAACGGCCCCAGGAAAAGCTGGGTGCCGCCGAGCATGATCATGAAGATTGCCTCGCCGGAGGTGGTCCAGAAGCCGAATTCCGGGTAGGCACCCGACACAAACAGGGCCAGCACGATGCCGCCGACGCTGGCCATGGCGCCGGCCAGCACGAACACGCCCAGCTTCATGCGCAGCACGTTCACGCCGAGGAAGTTCGCGCGCGCCGGGTTGTCGCGGATGAGGCGCAGCGTGTAGCCGAATGGGGACTGCGAGACCTGCCGCATGATGACGATGCAGCCGACGAACAGCACGGCGCAGATCACATACAGCGTCATCGCATCCGCCAGGCTCAGGCCGAGGAAGGGAGGGCGGGGAATGCCGCCGCGCAGTCCCTGGTCGCCACCCGTCAGGCTCACCCAGGTCAGAATGACGCTGTGGATGAACATCTGAAACGCGAGGGTGATGAACGAGAAATAGATGTCCCGCAGCCGCACGCAGATGGCGCCGATGACGAGTGCCAGCAGCGCCGTGCCGCTGACGGTCGCCAGCATCGCCACGGGGATTGAAACGGCGCCTGATTGCATCAGCAGGCCGAACACATAGGCGCCCGAGGCGAAATAGGCGGCATGACCGAACGACACCAGCCCGGTGAGGCCCACCAGCAGGTTCAGCGACATCGCCAACAGGCCGTAGGCGATGACATAGATCAGGAAATCTCGCAGCGCCGGCTGCGGGAACAGCACGGGCGCCAACAGCAGCACGGCGAGCAGGAGCAACGCCATGCCAGTGTCGCGCAGGAGGGAAGGGGAGGTCATGTTGCCACCCGCGTGCCAAGCAATCCGTTCGGCTTCACCACCAGCACGATGGCCATGAGGGCGAACATCGTGCCGTCCACAAACAGGGGAAAGCCGATGGCGCCAAAGGCGCGTGTGAAGCCGATTAGCAGGGCCGCGATGAACGCGCCGGGGATGGACCCCATCCCGCCGATCACCGTGACGATGAAGCTCTCGATCAGAATGGAAAGCCCCATCCCCGGCGTCAGGGACCGGATCGGCGCCGCCAGCCCGCCCGCCACGCCGGCCAGCAAGCTGCCGACACCGAAAATGGCGGCGTAGAGCACCGTTGTGTTGATCCCGAGCGAGGCCACCATCTGCGGATTGATGGCCAACGCCCGCACAATCTTGCCAAGCCGGGTCTTGTTGATCCCAAACCAGAGGGCCAACCCCGCCACGGCCGACACACCCAGCATGAACAGGTAGTAGCCGGGGATGAAGCCGCCGCCGATTTCGATGGGCGCGCCGACGAAGAACTCCGGCATGCCCATCATCTGGTATTCCGAGCCGAACACGATCTTGACGCCATCATCCAGGATAAGAATGACGGCGTAGCAGACCAGCAATTGCATGAGCAGGTTGCAGCCATAGACCCTGCTCATGATCGTTCGTTCGAACACGATGCCCACCACGGCGACCCCGATGGCGCCGGCCAGCATGGCCAGAAAGAAGTTATCCGTGGCCCGGTAGGCGCTCATCGCGAAATACGCGCCCAGCATATAGAACGCGCCGTGGGCGAAATTGATGACGCCGAGCACGCCGAAGATCAGCGACAGCCCGGACGCCACCAGAAACAGCAGCATCCCGATGATGAGCCCGGTCGATACCTGCGTGACGGCACAGGAGGTGGACCCGAGACAGTCCATGAGCGCAGTGAGATGCATGGACCGACTTCCTAGACGTAGCCCTTCTCTTTCTTCCAATCCGCCTCAAGCTCCAGCACGGTGCCCCAGTCGAACGGTGCGAAGTCTTGCACCCATGGCGCCTTCGGCACGGTGCGGCCCCAGGAGATTGGATAGCCGATGATCGTCTGGTCGCTGGCGCGCATCTCGATCGTCTCAGCCACCGCCATGGGGCTTGCCAGCTTCATGCCGCGGATCTCGTTGGCCAAGGCAATCCCGTCCGTCTTGCCGCCGGTGCGCTTCAGCGCCTCGATGATGAACTGCGCGGCAGTATAATTCTGCCAGGCCCAGTTTGTCGGATCATAGCCGGCCAGTGGGTTGAACGCCTCGGCGAAGGCGGTGTTGCTGGGCTTGTTGGGATAGTTGCGGTTGTAGCGATAGGCGGTGTTGAGGCCGGGCGGCAATTGCTTGATCGCTGTCAGCACCGGGGGATCGCCGAGGCCTGCACCGAAGAACGCTGTGTTGCCGAACAGGCGATACAAATTCGATTGTTCAATGAAGGCGACCAGATCGCCGCCCCAGAGCGCGGAATACATGGCCTGGGGCTTCACTTGCAGTGCCTTCGTGATGCTCTCGGTATAGTCTGGGGCAAAAAGCTTCGGCCAGACCTGGTCGATAAGCTCGATTGACGGGTCGAATTTCTGTGCGAATTGCATGAATTCGGCCGTGTTGTCCCGCCCATAGGCATAGTCAGGGGAGCACGTCATCCAGCGCTTCAACCCTTTCGCCTTGGACTGCGCGGCGGCGTAGCTGCCGCCGGCAACGGCATCGTGGATGCCCTGCCGGGCGCAGCGGAAGGCAGTCTTGATCAGCATTTTTGGATCGGCGCTGAGCGATGATGTTTCCGAATTTGTATGCAGGCACAGCACCGGCAGCGCCCGAATGACCTCGTGCACGGCAAAGGCGCCCGACGATGCCTCTCCGTCGATGATCAGCTCACAGCCGTCGTTGTTGATCAGGTCCCGCGTGACCTTCGCCGCCTCGTCCGGGCGGCCTTGGGTGTCACGGTCGATCAGTTCAAGTGTGCGGCCGGCAATGCCGCCGGCATCGTTGATCTGTTTGAATGCCAATCGCACCGCGATGCGGCTGGATGTGCCAAGGATCGCGACCCGGCCAGACAGGATGGTCGGCATCCCGACGCGGATGGTCTTGGCTTGCGCCCCGGCGATATGGGGAAACCCTGTAATGGCCGCGGCGCCGCCGATAGCACTCCCGGCAACGAAGGCACGGCGGCCGATTGGCTTTGACGTCTTGCTCATCTTCTTGCGTCCCTGTCCCGGAGCCTCTTGGTGAGGCTCTCATTATGCTTCGCAGTCTGGCTTATCCGGGCGCGGCCCGCCATCCATTTCGGCTTGTTATCGCAGTAAAAAACCTCGGTAATTCTGCTCTGCCACCTCGTTGCAGGTGGCGGCGTAACGCGCCATCCCTCCGGCATACGGCATGAACACGCGCGGCTTTCCGGGCACGTTGGCGCCGAGATACCAGGAGCTGTTGGCCATCGGCAGCAGGGTGGCATTGGCGGCGTCATTGACGTGGGCGACCCAGTCGTCGGCAGCCTTCTGCTCGGCCTCGATCGTCGTCAGCCCATGCGCCCGCATATGGGCGATGCAGTCGGTGATCCACTGCGTGTGCTGTTCGATCGCCACCGGCATGTTGGCCAGAACCGAAGGGCTGCCAGGTCCGGTGACGGTGAACATGTTCGGATAACCGACTGTTTGCAGGCCGAGATAGGTGCGTGGGCCTGCGGCCCAATCGTCGCGGAGCGCCCGCCCGCCATGGCCGCGAATATCCATGGCCAGAAGCGAGCCGGTCATCGCGTCGAACCCGGTGGCAAACACGATGATATCGAATGCGTAGCCAGCATCGGCCGTGCGGATGCCGTCCGGCGTGATGGCAACGATCGGCGCGGCCTTGATATCGACCAGTAACACATTGTCGCGATTGAAGGTTTCGAAATAATAGCTGTCCACCGGGGGGCGCTTTGAGGCGAAGGGGTGGTCGGTGGGTGTCAGTTTCGCCGCCGTGGCCGGGTCCTTTACAACGGCGCGGATTTTGTCGCGGATGAAGTCCGATGCGGTGTCGTTGGCGCTTTTGTCGCGCAGCAGGTCGGAGAAGACCGCGCGAAACCGCAGGCCTCCGGTCTGCCACGCGGCTTCGTAACGCCGGTTTCGTTCGTCCTCCGGCACGTCCAGCGCGGATGTCTCTGAAATCATGAAGGGGTGGCCGTTGACGCTGGCGCGCGCCTGGTTACGGATGGCGTCGTAGTTCGCACGCACGTCCTGCTGAAATTCGTCGGTCAGCTTGTCGTTCCGTGCGGGGATGCTGTAATTCGCGGTGCGCTGGAACACCGTCAAATGCTTCGCCTGGGCGGCAATGACCGGGGTGGCCTGGATGCCGGTGGAACCGGTGCCGATCAAAGCGACGCGCTTGCCGGTGAAATCCAGGCCTTCATGCGGCCAGCGCCCGGTGTGATACCAGTGGCCCTTGAATGCGGCCAACCCGTCGATCTTTGGAATATTGGCCGACGAGAGGCAGCCCACGGCAGGGATGAAGAACTGGGCGTTGTAAACATCGCCCGCCTGGGTGGTGACGGTCCAGCGGCAGGAGGCGTCATCGTAATGCGCGGACTGAACGCGGGTATCGAGCTGGATGTCCCGGCGCAGGTCAAACCGATCGGCAACATAGTTCAGGTAGTTGCGGATTTCGCCATGCTCGGGATAACGCTCGGTCCATTTCCACTCGTCCTGCAATTCCTTGGAGAACGAGTAGGAGTAATAATAGCTCTCGGAATCGCAGCGTGCGCCGGGATAGCGATTCCAGTACCAGGTGCCGCCAATGCCGCCGCCCGCTTCCAGCACCAGCACCCGCAGGCCGAGTTTGTCGCGCAACTGGTGGAGTTGATACAGGCCGGAGAACCCGGCGCCGACGATGATCGCATCGAAGTGCTGAGCCTGCGACGTGCTGGGGCTACTCGTCGTGCTGACAGCGTCTGGCATTTGCTGCATCCCTTCCGTCTGCCTTCACCTGCCAGAACGCGCTGACATGCTGGCCTTTTTGATTTCGTCTTGCGCCGTTGCAATGACCTTAGCCGGTTGCAACCAGGACATCTATATCCCAACATTCAAACCTCTTGTGAAATACATTCACTGAACAGAGGCATCATGAATCGCTATGGGGAGATGTTGGTCTTCGTGCGCGCCGTCGAGGACGGTGGGTTCTCAGCTGCGGCGCGCAGCCTGTCGCTGACCCCGTCTGCGGTGAGCAAGCTTGTGGCGCGCATTGAGAATCGGCTTGGCGTTCTGCTGTTCGACCGCTCCCATCGCATTGTGACGCTGACGCCCGAGGGCAAGGCATTCTACGAGGCCGCCCAACGGGCCATTGAGGCTGTGGAGGAGGCGGACACTGCTGTGCTTGCCGGCACAGCCGCGCAAGATATTCTGCGCATCCGCTCAATGCCAACTTTTGCCGCAGCGCAACTCGCGCCGTTGATCCCGAAGTTTCGCCAATTGCACCCAGCGTTGCGATTAGAGATCCATTTGAAGATCGAGCCGGGCAATCTGCTGGATGGCGGTATGGATGTGGCGATACACGTCGGTCAACTCGCTGATTCGGCTCTCGTTGCGCATCGCTTTGCGCGGACCCGCTGGATCATTTGCGCTGCTCCGCGCTATCTGGCCGAACACGGAACGCCCGCTGGGCCTGCGGATCTGGGACAGCACGTGTGCCTGAATTTCATCTCCAGCATGCCCGCCAGCATTTGGACAGCGAAGGGGAGCGGCCGTGCCTCGCGCCGATTGAAGATCAGCAGCAATGTCGTGACCAATCAGGGGCAAATGCTGCTGGAGATGGCGCGGGCCGGAGGCGGAATCGTGCGCCTTGCGGAATTCCACGTCGGGGGAGATCTGATCAGCGGTCAACTTGTTGAACTTTTCCCAGACCAGCAGAGCAAGGAAGAAGATCCGATTTACGCCGTTTATCAGGGGAAGCGGCACTTGAGCCACCGTCTGCGGCTGTTCCTTGATTTCCTGGACGCGTCCTTTCCCGACGATGTCATGCCCGCATGGCGCAAGCGATAAGCCATCCGTTCGGCACACAAGTTGCCTCGTGCGAACATCGGCCCAATACTTCGCCAGAAATTCGCAACAAGATCGGGATCTTGTTGCGGACCGTGCCATACGGGCGCACTTCGTCAGAGTATCCGCGCCAAACCTCCAACCCGTTTTCTGATGGGTCGCACCGATCCATGTCGGCTTGAGATATCCCGCAATGGGTTTCCGTTTGCCGACTGAATCGTGGATCGATGATCGAAAATAGCCGCGGGAACCTGTCGGTGACGGCCAGGATACGGGTCGTCATCAAGCTGATTCCGGGTTTGTCACACATATCAATGGTCGGGATTTCGCCTGCTCCCTGTTTCAGGGCAACATCTTTTGGGCGCCCGAACAAGCCGACAGCGACGCTGTTCCCGCAGCATCGCTGTCGGGGTCACAGGCGTGCCGCCCGCATGCGCAGTGCGTTGCCGATGACCGATACCGAACTCAACGACATCGCCAAGGCCGCGACGGCAGGACTGAGCAGGATTCCGAAATTTGGATAAAGCACACCAGCGGCCACTGGGATGCCGATTGCATTATAGGCGAAGGCGAAGACAAGATTCTGCCGGATGTTGCGCATGGTCATCCGGCTGAGCGCCCTGGCGCGGGCAATCCCAGCGAGGTCTCCTTTTACCAGGGTCACACCCGCGCTCTGGATCGCGACTTCGGTGCCTGTGCCCATTGCAATGCCCACATCGGCCTCTGCCAACGCAGGTGCATCGTTCACGCCGTCGCCTGCCATCGCCACGATTTTGCCATCCGCACGCAGCTTCTTCACGATCCGGCGCTTGTCCTCGGGCAGCATTTCGGCTTCGATATCATCGATCCCGAGTTGCTTTCCCACCGCCTGTGCCGTCGTGTGGTTGTCACCTGTCAGCATGACGATGTGAATGCCGTCCGCCCGCAGGCTGTCGAGCGCCGCACGCGTTGTTGCCTTGATCGGGTCAGCGATTGCGATGATCCCGCCAGGCTTGCCGTCAACGGCGACGAACAGCGCTGTGGCACCCGAGCCACGCAGCTCACCGGCTTTCGCGGCCAGGCTGCCCATGTCGACTTCCTGGTCGGCCATCAGCCTGGCGTTGCCGAGTGCCACGAGACGTCCGTCAACCTTTCCCGTGACGCCCTTTCCGGTCATCGAAGCGAAGTCTGACGGCTCATTGGCGGCGATGTTTTTTTCCTTGGCGGCACGCATGATCGCGGCCGCGAGGGGGTGCTCGCTTGATCGCTCAAGGCTTGCGGCAAGTTTCAGCAGGTCATCCTCGGTGAGACCGGCGGCGGGGACGATGGACGTGACGCGCGGCTTGCCCTCGGTGAGGGTGCCGGTCTTGTCGACCACGATTGTATCGACCTTCTCCATCCGCTCCAGGCTTTCGGCAGATTTTATGAGTACGCCCGCACCTGCGCCTTTGCCGACCGCGACCATGATCGACATCGGCGTGGCCAGCCCGAGTGCACAGGGGCACGCGATGATCACGACTGAGACGGCAGCGATCAGAGCGAAGGCCAACGCAGGCGCAGGACCCCAGACCGCCCAGCCGATGAAGGCTGCGATAGACATTGCGAGCACGGCCGGGACGAAATATCCAGCGACGGTGTCAGCCAATTTCTGGATCGGCGCCCGGCTCCGCTGGGCCTCGGCGACCATGGTGACGATGCGCGCAAGCATGCCACCCGCTCCCACCGAGTCGGCCTGCATGATCAGCGAGCCCGTGCCGTTCACGGTGCCGCCGATGACCTTGTCGCCAGGTTCCTTCGGCGAAGGCATCGACTCACCTGTGATCATGGATTCGTCCACGGCACTCTTGCCCTCCAGCACCGTGCCATCGACGGGGATTCCGTCGCCAGGGCGAACGCGAAGCCGGTCGTCGACCTGGACTTGGTCCAGCGCGATGTCCTCATCTTCACCATTCTGGCGCAGACGTCGCGCGGTCTGAGGGGCAAGGTTGAGAAGGGCGCGGATGGCCCCGCCGGTCTGGTCCCGCGCCCGCAGTTCCAGAACCTGGCCGAGCAGAACCAGCACGGTGATGACAGCGGCGGCTTCATAATAGACGGCGACGGTGCCGCCCATCATCTGGAAGCCCGGTGGGAACAGGCCTGGGGCGAAGGTCGCGATGAGGCTGTAGAGATAGGCCGCCCCGGTGCCGAGCGCGATCAGGGTGAACATGTTCAAATTTCCCGACCGAACAGACCTTGCGCCGCGATCGAAGAACGGCCATCCCGCCCACAGGACTACGGGTGTCGACAGGATGAACTGGATCCAGATCGACCACTGCTCCGGCACCAGTTTCGTCAGCCCTAGCCATGGGACATGGCTGCCCATCTCAAGAATGAACACGGGCAGGGTGAGCACCAGCGCCACCTGAAAGCGCCGGGACATGTCGGCCAGTTCCTGGCTTGGTACAGCCTCGGCGGTGATCTCCAGCGGTTCGAGCGCCATGCCGCATTTGGGGCAGGAACCAGGGCCGACCTGCCGGATCTCCGGGTGCATCGGACAGGTGTAAATCGTGCCGCCCATCGCAGCGTTCGGCGCCTGCGGCTTTAGATATTTTCCAGGATCGGCTTCGAACTTCGCGCGACATCCGGATGAGCAGAAGTGGAAAATTGTTCCGTGATAATTAAGATGGTGCATCGACGTGGCCGGATCGACCGTCATCCCGCAGACTGGATCAGTGACTGAAGTGACGTTGCTTTCGCCGCAACCGTGGCTATTTCTGGGGGGCGGACGATGTTCTGTTGGATGCCCGCTCATGATGCGCTCCGTTCAAAACGCGCCACATTGTCTGGAGAGGATGCGCACATGGGGTTCTTTCGTTTGCCGTTGTGTTCACTGTTTCACGTGCTAGGTGCAGATCAACGCCGGCAGTTCTGCCAACGACCGGATTTCATGCGCGGGGCGGCCGGGCAGTCTTTCCGGCGGCTGGCTGTAGCGATTGCACCAGACCACCTGCATCCCAAAAGCAGCGGCCCCGTAAGCATCCCAGCCGTTGGAAGATGCGAACGCAATATTCTCGACGCTGAGACCGAGGCGGTCGCATGCGACTTGATAAACATGTGGGTGTGGTTTGAAGACACCCACATCCTCGACCGAGATGACCGCATCCAGCAGATTTCCAATACCCGCACTTGTCACTGCAGCGGCCAGCATCGCAGGGGAGCCGTTCGACAGGATCGCGGTTTTAATGCCGGCGCCCTGAAGGCGTCGCAACACGTCTGGCACTTCCAGAAACGGCCTGAGCGTGAGGTATAAATCCATGAGCCGCTGACGCAACGCCGGCTTGGCGATATCGAGCGCTTCAAGAGCATAATCCAGGGCATCGCCAGTCACCTGCCAGAAGTCGGCATGTCGTCCCTGGACGGATCGAAGCAAACTGTATTGCAACTGCTTGTCGCGCCATAGCGTGGTCAATGCGGTTGTTTGATCGCCCAGTTCGTCCTTGCAGGCAGACGCAGCAGAGGAGAAATCAAACAAGGTTCCATAGGCGTCGAAGATGCACGCCCGGATTGCTGGCGGCGGTGTCATCAGATGGCGTCCTGTTGCACCACCGGGTCGGGAACTTCGCCGCGGGCCGGGTAGTTTTTAGCGACCACGAAATCCAGCGCTCCCAGGATGTCGACGAAAGTCGGCCGCGCGAACGGCATTGTTTGCACTGAGGCGAAGTACAGAGTGCCGTCGGGGCGGATCAAGAACAGTCCTGGTTCCACAAACATGGCAGGCTCTTCGATGCCCCCGGAGAGACCATGGCCGCTGGATATATACAGACCCCAGCGACGCGCGGTGTCGAGGTCGAGACCCCAGCCGACCGTGACGTTGCCCAGTTTCCACTTTTCCTTGGCGGTCGCGGCCCGCGCGGCGTCGTCACTGCTGATCGCCACCACGGACACGCCGCGGCGTGCGAATTCCGGCAATCTGGCGTCCAGATCGCGCAGATACGCGGCGCAGATCGGGCAGTGCAGGCCACGATAGACGACCACCAGCGTGAAATGCTCTGGGTGTTGATCGGCCAGAGTCCATTGCCCTCCGTCGACTGTGGCGACCGAGAGTGAGGGCACAGGCCGCCGAGGGAATAACGGACTGATTGCGCTGATTGCCAACTGATGTCTCCGAGCGATTTTTGCTTGTGGGGTGTGGAGCGAGTCCTTTCACAACTCTACGATTGAAAGAACGTTCCAGAGTTTCAGCCGCTCGCAAGGTCTCATGCGGCCGTGAACCAGACGTGATCTCGCTCATGTCGGGCGCTTTGTTCCGGCTCGCATTCGTTGTTTTCACCGACATTATCGCTCGTCTCGCACGGCTTGGCGTTGTCCAAATACAGCTCGGCGCAGCCGGTCGCGTGATGATCTGATCCCGGATCGCTGCGCATATCGTGTCGGCCGGAGCTTGATGGAGTGCGGCTTTGGGATCGCTCGGGCAGTCGCTTGGGCTCTCAGCGCGACGTTTTGATAAAATGATGCGAAAGCGCGTGATAGATGCCTTCGTGGCACACCAGCCGGGAAACCCCGTAGGCGATCAATGCCGCCAGCATCAAGGGCACAATGGAAACCTCACCATTGGTCATTTCCGTCACGATGACAAAAGCCGTGATAGGCGCCTGCACAACGCCAGCAAAATAGGAGACCATTCCCAACAAAACCATCACACCAAGAGGCACCTGCGGGAGTATCCACCCCAGATCCTGCCCCATGCCTGCCCCTACGGCCAATGACGGTGAAAATATTCCGCCCGGGGCGCCGCTGATGGTACTCAACGCCGTCGCCAGCAACTTGAGCAGGCCGAAGCTCAACGGCGGCGCGGCACCTCCGCGCAGCATGGCGTCGACCTGCGCGTAGCCAGTGCCGTAGATGGTGTCGCCGGATGCCAGGCCGCATAAGGCTACGGCCAGGCCACACGCTCCGGCGAAAGCGACTTTGTGCCGTTTTACGCGCTGCCAGTGGGTGCCGCCCGCGTCTGCTACGTACACAACGACGCGACTGAAAAAACCGCCCAGCAGGCCGCCCATCACGCCGCACAGCGGCACAGCCATCCAGTCGCGAAGGCCGTGAAGCGCCATGGCTGTCGCGCCGAAATAGCTGTAGTTGCCCATCACTGCGAGGGACACGAGGCCGGCAGCGATCACGGTCCCCAAAATCAGGCCACTGTTGCGCGATTCGAACGAGCGACTCATTTCCTCCACCGCGAACACAATGCCGGCCAGGGGCGTGTTGAAGGCCGCCGCCACGCCAGCGGCTGCCCCGGCCAGGATCAACCCGGGCTGCCGGCGCGGCGAAAGGCGGCCCAGCGCGAACATAACCGAAGCGCCCACTTGAACCGTGGGCCCTTCGCGCCCGATTGAGGCGCCGCACAGCAGGCCCAACGCTGTCAGCGCCACCTTTCCCACCGCCACGCGGAGTGAAACCAGACGCCCGCGTGCCGCTTGGTCGGTGAGAGCACGAGCCGCAATTGCCTGGGGGATGCCGCTGCCGCCGCTGCTGGGAAAATACCGGTTCGCCAGGAACACGGACAGGGCGAAGCCTGCTGGTGTCAGGCCGAGGCTGATGAACCGCGACTGCGCCAGGATCTGATGAAATCCGCTCTGCGCCACATCCGCCAGCATGGCGAACCCGACGGCGCAAAAACCGACGACCAGCCCACCCACGACAAACAGCATCGTCTTTTGCCAACGCGTGGACACCGCCCTGACGCGGCGAGCGGTCCGGGGACGCAGGGTCAGGCGCATATGCAATTACCTTGATGGTGCTGCGGTGCAACATGCGCGCTAAAAGAGAAGGCTGGCAACGTCGGTGGCCGCAGCAAAAGCCTTGTGGCACCATCGGCGGGGCGGTGTCATGGATGTTGCCCCGCCGCGAGACGCAGGTTACGTTCCGACCATTCGCCTTGGACCCGGTGGAAATCCGGGTGGCTCTTCTGGCCGCCAATCCGCCGGACAACGCATATCACATGAGCACCGCGCATCGCTGAAACCGATGCGGAACTCGTGCGCTTGCTGCGGACACCCATCATGAACATGCAATCCTTGTCGCGCTACCGCTCCGAGTGGTTCACAAACCTTGGCGATCTTCGACGCGAGGTGCTGGCCGGAATGGTCGGCACATTTGCCCTGATCCCTGAGGTGATCGCCTTTTCGTTCGTGGCGGGTGTCGACCCGGAGGTCGGTCTCTTTGCCTCCTTTGTCATTGGCATCGTCATTTCCTTTGCCGGCGGCCGTCCGGCCATGATTTCCGGTGCTGCGGGCTCGGTGGCGCTCGTGGCTGCGGTCCTCGTTCGGGCGCATGGTTTGGACTACCTGCTCGCCGCCACCCTCCTGGCGGGAGCTTTCCAGATTGCCTTTGGCCTTCTGCGGCTCGATATGCTGATGCGGTTCGTCTCCCGCTCGGTCCGTACTGGCTTCGTCAACGCCCTGGCCATCCTTATCTTCTCGGCCCAGGTGCCGCAGATGCTTGGGGTGAGTTGGCACACCTACGCCATGATCGGGCTAGGGTTGGCCATCATCTATCTTCTGCCGCGGCTGACGACGGCCGTTCCGTCGCCCCTCATCTGCATTGTGGTGCTGACAGGCATCAGCTTTCTGGCGCCAATGCCGTTGCACATAGTGGCGGATCTGGGGCAGCTTCCATCCTCTCTGCCCAGCCTGGTGCTGCCGCATGTGCCCTTGAATTGGGAGACGCTGCGCATCGTTGCCCCTTATGCCTTGGCCATGGCGGTTGTGGGCCTGCTGGAATCGATGATGACCGCGACGGTTGTGGATGATTTGACCGACACCACCAGTTCCAAGGCGCGAGAATGCGCGGGGCTCGGTCTGGCCAACATCGCCGCAGGACTGTTCGGTGGAATCGCTGGGTGCGGGATGATTGGCCAGACGGTCGGCAATGTTCGCTACGGGGGGCGTGGTAGGCTTTCAACGCTGGTGGCCGGGGTGTTCCTGCTCATCCTCATCGTGCTTTTGCGGCCTTGGGTTGCCCGTGTGCCAGTGGCTGCCCTCGTTGCCATTATGATCATGGTCTCGATCAGCACCTTTTCCTGGAGCTCGTTTCGCGACCTGGTACGTCATCCGAAGGTTTCCAGCCTCGTCATGGTGGCCACCGTCGTGGTCACAGTGGCGACCAGCGACCTTGCTGTCGGTGTCGTCGTCGGCGTGTTGCTCAGCGGCGTCTTCTTTGCCTTCAAAGTCATGCATCTGATGGCGGTCACAAGCCTCTATGACGAGGCCAATGATACCCGCACATATGTCGTGAGCGGGCAGGTGTTTTTCGCGAGCGCCGACATGTTCACCGATAGCTTCGACATGCGCGACAGTGCTGCGAATGTGTGCATCGACCTCGGCAGCGCCCATTTTTGGGACGTGACTTCAGCTGCCGCCCTTGAAGGGGTGGTGACGAAAATGCGTCGGCATGGAACGCGTGTCGAACTCATTGGGCTGAACCGGGCGAGCGCGACACTGATTGACCGGCATGGCCCCCTGATTCAAACCGGCACATGATTCAGGCGATGGAATTCTGTTCACGTGTTCAGTGGGTTTCGGTTGATCGGGGGATCCTCCCGTCGATGGCGAACCTGCACGGTCACAACCGCCCGTCCTGGGCGGCGTTATCAGAGCCAGCCGAGAGCTTGTCCGAGCGGCCCAACTCTCCAGCCGATCCAGCCGATCTGGGTCGTCTGTGTTTGTCCTGCGGCGGCATGTGTGTCCGGGCTGCCGCATGTTGTCTTCAGGTGACGATTTGTGGAATGTTCATCCCATGCAAAAATTCGATATCGCGCCCGAGCCCGCACCATCGATCGAGATATTGACGGGCAAGACGCGTCGCATGGCGCCGGCCGTGCGGCGGCAGATATTGCTGGAACGGGCGACGGTTTTCTTCGCAGATTATGGCATGTCCGCTCCTACCCGCGCCCTGGCCGAGGCCTGTGGTGTGGCGCAACGTTTGCTCTACCGGTATTTTCCCTCCAAGGCGGCCTTGTTGGGCGAGGTTTACGAACAGGCCATCCTGGCGCCGTTCAAGGCGGTGTGGCTGGTGGGTCTGGCGGATCGATCGCGCAGCATTGAACAGCGCATCGGCGCATTTTACGAAGATTATTATCAGGCGGTGTTGTCGCGCCGGTGGATTCGCTTGTTCCTGTTCGGCGGCCTTGATGGCGGCAACATGGCGCCGGCTTATATCGACGGTATCATCAAGCAATTGGTGGAGGTTCTGGTCCGCGAAGCGGCCTATGCCGGTGATGTAGCATTGCCGCATGATCCGGCCTTGTTGCACGAATTGGGTTGGGTTCTGCATGGCGCCGTGTCGCATCTTGCCATTCGCCAGCACATCTATGGCGCCAGCCGGTCTGTGCCGTTGGCGGATATTCTGGCGATCCAGACGGCTTCGTTCCTGAGCGGCCTTCCGGCCGCCGCCGCTGTGGCGCGGGCGCAGGAGGTGCGCCTGCGGCCCAAATTGCCTGCTGCCGCTAAATCGTCGGTTTACGATTAAGAATAGTCGGTGTTACGGTTTCTGAGATGTAATTTCCCGTTCATTCGGCCGCAGGAGTGCAAGATGCCAACAGTTCGATCGCCGTCGCGTCGGTCCGTGCTTCAACTGGGCGCTGCGTCAGCGGCCCTGGGCCTGCCCTTCATCGGTCGCGCCCGTGCAGCCGAGCCGCTGGGGTTCGCCACATGGTCGGCTGCGGTGGACCAGGTGAAGGCCCATCTTGCCAGCTTTGAGAAAAAAACCGGCGTCGCCACCGCTTACACCAACGCGCCCTATGCCCAGTATCGTGAGACGATGATCACCAAGTTCACCGGGGGGGCTCCGGTGGACATGCTGTGGGTGTCGGACGCATGGCTGCCGGAATTCGCGCAGGCCGGGTGGATCGCGCCGATCGATCGGTTCAAGCAACTGACAGCGTATAACGCCGAGACGTCGGATTTCTGCAACCAGTCGATGATGTTCGAGGGCAAGCAATACGGCCTGACCTACTACACCGACTATATGGGCTTCCTGTACAACGCTGAGATCCTGGAGAAGGCCGGCTTCACCAAGCCGCCCACCACCTGGGCAGAAGTGACCGAGCAAGCCGCCGCCATCAAGGCCAAGGGCCTGCTGGAATATCCGGTGGTGATCGGCATGGCGCAGGAAAGCTGGATGATCGAGTTCATCTCGGCGCTGGTGTTCTCCCATGGTGGGCGGATGGTCGATGATGCCGGCAAGCCGGTGATGCAGGACGCCAAGGCGGAGGCGGCGCTGCAATGGCTGGTGGATGCCGTGCAGAAGGACAAGATTCTGTCGCCCGGTTGCGTGCAGACGGGCGAGTTGGAAGTGCTCAAAACTGCCTCGGCCGGGCGTGCGGCCTTCGTGCTGTTGCCCAAATACCGGCTGCGCGTGCTGAACGATCCGCAGCAGAGCCAGGTGGCCGGCAAGTTCAAGCAGGCCTTGATGCCGATGGGCGCCAATGGCACGCACGCCACGGTGGGTTGGATGCGGTTCTATGGCGTGACGCCGCGTGCGCTGGCCACGCCGGATCGGGCCGACAACATCGCCAAGCTGATGGAATGGTTCGGCGGCAAGGCCGAGGGCGAATATCGCTTCCAGAAGACATTGCTGAAGGATCTGGCGCTCGGCTTCGGCATCAAGTCGCTCTACGGCGATGCCGATGTGCGGCGTGACCTGAACGCCTATGGTGACGCCGATCTGATGGCGCAGCAGCAGGATCTCGCCCGCAAGAAAGACACCATCGCGCCGTGGTTCGGTGAGTGGAACGACACCAACGGAACTGCCTGGCAGCAGGCGGTGCTCGGCAAGGCCACGCCGGCGCAGGCGCTGAAGGCGTCGGCGGCGAAATGGACCGAACTCAAGAAAGCGGGCTGATCGCATGGCGCCCCACAGTGGCGAGGCCAGATTGCGGGGCGTGACGTATGACGAGCGGGCGGCGGCGGGGCTTCTCGCCGCCCTCGCCGTGGTGCTGATGGCTGTGACGGCGTTTCCAATCCTGTATTCGTTGTGGATCAGCTTCTACGGCCTCAATCTGCGCCGGCCCAATCGGGTGCCGTTCGTGGGGCTCGACAATTACGCGCATGTGCTGGCCAATCCGCAATTTTGGGACTCGGTCGGCCGCACCGCGTATTTCTCGGCCATCACCGTGGTGGCGGTGCTGGTGCTGGCGACGTTGATTGCCGTGTTGCTGGACCAGGACTTTCCCGGGCGGCGTATTCTCAGCGCCTGCCTGCTCATTCCGTGGGCCATCCCGTCGGTGGCGAACGGGCTGATGTGGAAGTGGATCTATGATTCCAATTACGGCGCGTTGAATGGGCTGTTGATGCAGGTGGGCTTCATCAGTTCGGCTACCATCTGGCTGGGGGATTCCGCCAAGACGCTGCCGCTGATCGCCAACGCGTTCATCTGGAAAGAGGTGCCGCTGGCGGCGATTCTTTTGCTGGTCACGTTGAAAGCAATCCCGGCCGATCTTTACAGCGCGGCGCGCGTCGATGGCGCCACGGCGTTCAAGCGTTTCTGCCACGTCACGCTGCCCGCCATGCGGCCTGGTTTCCTGCTGGTGGCATTGTATGAGGCGATGATGGCCGTGCGGCATTTCGATCTGTTCTTCCTGCTCACCGAAGGCGGGCCGGGTGGGGCGAGCGATGTGGTGGCGTGGCGGATCTATGTCGAGACGTTCCGTAACCTGTCCTTCGGCACGGGGGCCGCGATGTCCTACATTCTGGCAATTGCAACGTTGCTGATGTCGTATGGGTTGATCCGCAGCCTGGCGCAGAAACTATGAGCCGCGATGTGATCATGGTGCGTCCGCTGCTGTGGCCGCGCCTGCTGCGTGGGGCAGTGCTGGCGGTGGCATCGGTGGTGTTGCTGGCCTATGTGCTGGCGCCGGTGTTCTGGCTGGTGTCGTCCTCGGTGCAGACTGAGCGGGAGATTGTCTCAATCCCGCCGCACTGGATTCCTGACGAGCCAACCTTGCAAAATTTCAAAGCCATCTTCCTCACCGGGCTTGGCTATGCGCAACCAACACCAACGGGTGTGGACCCCACCAGCGGCGGCTTTATTCCCTCGGTTGCCGGCAATCTGCTGCCGGCCATGGGCAACAGCTTTATCGTCTCCATCGCGGTGGTGGTGCTGAACCTGCTGGTGGGGGTGCCGGCGGCCTATGCCATCGCCAAGATCCGCTTTCGGGGCCGCAACATGGCATTGTATGTCATTCTCGCCACGCGGGTGATCCCGGACATTGCGTTGGTGGTGCCGTTCTTTCTCGTGGTGCGCAAACTGGGGATGTTGGACAGCCTGGGTTCGCTGATCATCACCTATCTTGCTGTCACAGTGCCGTTTTCGGTGTTCGTGCTGGCCAGTTTCTTCGAGCAGATGCCGGATGACCTGGACCGTGCCGCCCGCGTTGATGGCTGTTCCCGTCTACAGGTTTTGCTGCGCGTGTTTCTGCCGCTGGCCCGGCCGGCGCTGGTGGCGGTGGGGTTGTTCGCGTTCCTGGCGAGTTGGAACGAGTTCCTGCTGGCGCTGATGTTCACGCAAACGGCGGCCTCGCAGACGCTGCCGATCATTGTGGCCGGCATCACGTCTGACTTCACGGTCAGCTTCTCCTTCCTCAATGCCGCCGGCGTGCTGGCGGTGGTGCCGCCGGTGCTGCTGGCGGTGATCTTCGAGCGATATATTGTTTCCGGCCTCACCGCCGGCGCCGTGAAAGGCTGAACCAGCATATGGCGCGCATTCGGTTTCAATCGGTCTCCAAACGCTATGGCAATGGTGCCGCGGCGGTGTCCGATCTCAATCTGGATATTCGTGATCAGGAATTTCTGGTGCTGCTGGGCCCGTCTGGCTGCGGCAAATCCACCACGCTGAACATGATCGCGGGGCTGGAGGACATCACCCACGGGGCGTTGTGGTTCGATGACCAGATCGTCAACAACGTGCCGGCGCACAAGCGCGACGTGGCGATGGTGTTTCAGAGCTACGCGCTGTATCCGCACAAATCGGTGTTCGAGAACATCGCGTTTGGCCTGCGCATGCGCCGCGTGCCCGAGGCCGAATTGCGCCGCCGGGTGCAGGATGCCGCTGAGCGATTGGAGATCACCCATCTTCTTGATCGCAGGCCGAGCCAGTTGTCCGGTGGTCAGCGCCAGCGTGTGGCCTTGGGCCGGGCGATGGTGCGCGAGCCATCGGTGTTTCTGATGGACGAACCGTTGAGCAATCTGGATGCCAGCCTGCGCATTTCGATGCGCGCCCAGATCCGTCATCTGCACGCGCAGATGCGCAGCACGTTCGTCTATGTCACGCACGATCAGGCCGAGGCGCTGACGTTGGCGGACCGTATCGTGGTGATGCGCGACGGCACCATCCAGCAGATCGGCACGCCGGATGACATCTATGAACGCCCAGCGAACGTGTTTGTGGCGTCCTTTCTCGGCAGCCCGGCCATCAACCTGCTGGACGGCGTGCTGAGCACAGAGGCCGGCGCGCCTTGCTTCCGCCGGGGTGAGTTCAGCGTCACGCTGCCAGAACAGATGGCGGCCGGTCTGTCTGGGGACAGGCGCGAGGTGGTGCTAGGCCTACGGGCGGAAGATGTGGGCGAGGTTGTGCCGGACGGCCCCGTTCTGCGCGGCGTGGTGGACACCGCGATGCCGGCTGGATCGGACCAGTTTCTCGGCCTGGTGGTCGAGGGCAGCATGATGTTCGTGCGGGTGGGCAAGGATTCGCGGGTGCGTGAAGGTGAGGCGGTGGCGTTCGGCCTCAATCCGTCGCGGCTGCATGTGTTCGACAAGGTCAGCGGCCGCTCGCTGCTGGCCGGGCCGGAGGCATGAATCCCATCGGCTTGCCGCTGCGGCGGCGTGAGGATGGACGGTTTCTGGCCGGGCAGGCGCGTTACCTCGACGACATGGTGTTTCCCGGCGCGCTGTTCGCCAAGTTCGTCCGCTCGCCGCACGCGCATGCACGCATCATCGGCATTGATACTGATGCGGCCATGGGTGTTGCCGGCGTGGAGCGGATTGTCACAGGTGCTGATCTGGCGCGCTGGACGCAGCCTCTGCGTGTTGCGCCGCCGATCGAGGGGCTGTTGCCTGTCACGATCGAGACGATGCCGACCAGCAAGGTGCGCTTCGATGGCGATCTGGTGGCCTGCGTCGTGGCGCATAGCCGGATGGCGGCGGAGGACGCGGCCGAACTGGTGATGGTGGACTACGAAACCCTGCCGGTGGTGATCAACTCCGGGGCTGCGTTGGCGAAAGATGCCGTGCTGGTCGATGACGATCTGGAGTCCAACCTCGTCTCGCACCAATCCTTTTCGGCCGGAGACCCGGATCGTTGTTTTGCCGAGGCGTTTCGTGTGGTGGAGGCCCGCTTCGGCCAGCATCGCCAGACCCATGTGCCGATGGAACCGCGCGGATGCTGCGCCGTGTGGGATGAGGGGCAGCAACACCTGACGATGCATGTCGGCAACCAGGCGCCGCACCCGTATCGCACGGCGCTGGCGGCCAGGATGGGGCTGGCGGAATCCCAGGTGACGGTGATCTGCCCGGATATTGGCGGCGCCTTCGGGCAAAAGATCGCGCTGTATCGGGAGGAGTTGGCGGTGGCCGCCCTGGCCCGCGCCTTGAAGCGGCCGGTGCGCTGGCGCGAGGAGCGCGGCGAAAACCTGCTGGGGGCTGCCCATGCCCGCGAACAGGATGTCATCACCCGGGCGGCGGTGGATGCGGATGGGCGGATCACCGCGCTGGATCTGCGCATCGTCGAGGATTTCGGGGCCTATTGTTTCTATCCAGCCAACTATGTGGCCCGCGTGGTGGCGATGATCCTGACCGGACCGTATCGCATCAACGACTACGCGTTCGATGTGCAGGTGGTGCTGACCAACAAATGCGGTGCTGGCCCCATGCGCGCCCCGATGGCGATCACCAGTTGGGTGATGGACGGCACGATCGACGCCATCGCACGGGCGCTGGCGCTGGACCCGATTGCGGTGCGCCGGCGCAACATGCTCACACAGGCCGATCTGCCCTTCGCCATGCCCACCGGCGAAGTGCTGCACGACGTGACCCCGCGCGAGACGTTGGAAGCGGCGTTGTCGGCGTTCGACGTGGAGGCCTTCCGCGTCCGTCAGACGGCGGATCGTGCGAAGGGCGTCTATCGTGGCCTGGGCATCTGCTCGGTGGTGGAATCAACCACCTATGGCTCGGCTTTCTATAAGGCCGCCGGAATTGCCGGCTCGGGCCATGAGGCGGCCTGGGTGAAGGTGGCGCCGTCTGGTTCGGTGGATGCGTCCGTGGGTCTCATGGGCTCGGGGCAGGGGTATGAGACGGCCCTTGCCCAGGCGGTGGCCGGCGGGTTGGGCGTGAATGCCGAGGCGGTGCGCATGCGGATGGGCAACACCGACATCGCCCCCTACGGCATGGGCAGTCGTGGCGCACGCGGCGGCACGGCTGGTGGTTCGGCGTTGTTCCTGGCCGGACAGACATTGCAGCGCAAGATATGCGCCATCGCGGCCGGTCTGCTGGGGCTGAATTCCGGCGATGATTTGCGGCTGCGCGATGGCCGGGTGGAACGCTGTCTGGCGGATGACTGGCAGGATGCCGGGCTGGGCCTCATCGACATCGCCCGCATCGCCTATCTCGACCCACTGCGCCTGCCGCCCGGCATGGAGCCGGGGTTGGAGGCGCATCGTGCGTATGATCCGCCACCGATGACGTATTCCAACGCCGCCCATCTGTGCGAGGTGCTGGTGGACACCGAGACGGGTGTCGTCACGCCGGTGCGCTATCTGGTGGCTGAGGATTGTGGCACGGTTCTCAATCCGATGATCGTCGAAGGCCAGCAGCACGGCGCGGTGGCGCTGGGCCTGGGCGGCGCGCTGCGCGAGCAGGTGGTGTTCGACGAGGACGGCCACAATCTGACGGGCAGTTTCATGGACTACGCCATGTCCACCGCTGCCGACCTGCCGTCCATCGAGATCGTCGCCTGCCACACCCCCAGCCTGCGCACGCCCACGGGCAGCAAGGGTATGTCCGAAGGCGGCGTGATGGGCGCGCTTGGCGCCGTCACGTTGGCGGTCGGTAATGCTCTCGCGCCGCTGGGCGTGCGGGTGGAACGCCAGCCAATGACGCCCATGGCTATTTATGCATTGATCAAGGACGCACAATGACAAACGCAACGTTGCCGACAGTGGCCTTTATTGGCCTGGGAATCATGGGTGGCCCGATGGCCGGCCATCTGCTGGCTGCCGGCCACCCCGTGCATCTGCATTCGCGCACCAAGGCGAAATGTGCTGGCCTGATCGACGCCGGCGGCATCTGGCATGACGATCCCGCCGAGGCGGCAGCGCAGGCTGACATCATCATCACCATGGTGGGTCTGCCGAGCGATGTGGAGGCGCTGTATCTCGGCAAAGGCGGCCTGCTGGACCGTGTGCGGCCAGGTTCTGTGCTGATCGACATGACAACCTCCACCCCCTCGCTGGCCGTGCGCATCGCGGCCAAAGCCGCCGAACGAGGGCTGACGGCGCTGGACGCGCCCGTCTCTGGCGGCGCCGCGGGTGCGCAGGGGGCGAAATTGTCGATCATGGTTGGTGGCGATGAAGCGGTGTTTGAGGCTGTCTTGCCGGTTCTGCGGGCGTTGGGCACCAACATTGTGCGCCAGGGCGGGCCGGGAGCGGGTCAGCATACCAAGATGAGCAACCAGATCGTGATTGCCGGAAACATGCTTGGCGTGGCCGAGGGCCTCGCCTATGCCGCCGCCATGGGCCTCGATCCGTCGAAGGTGCTGCAATCCATCGCCACCGGAGCCGCGGGCAGCTTCCTGCTCAGCGGGTTGGGGCCGCTGATGCTCAAGGGCGATTTTGCCCCCGGTTTCATGATCCAGCATTTCGTGAAGGACATGACCATTGCACGCGACGAAAGCCAGGCGTGCGGGCTGGATCTGAAGGGCCTCGAGACTGCCCTGGCGCAATACACAGCGCTGGTGGATGCGGGACTGGCGCTGGAAGGCACGCAGGCTTTGGCGAAGGCGTATAAATAGCCCACTCCGACGTCGGCGGTGGCTCCATCCGGATGGATATTCAGGAACACGGCGTGGCTTTCCCCAGCAACAAGCTGCTGAGCTAGAGTGGCCCCATGTTCCATCATGACCTCCATTCGCTGCGCCTTTTTGTCGCTATTTGCGAGCTTCGCAGTCTCAGCAAGGCTGCGGAGCGCGTGAACATGGCACTGTCAGCGGCCAGCCGTCGGCTGAAGTTGCTGGAAGAAGAGGTTGGCGCGCCTTTGGTGAAGCGCCTGCCGCACGGGGTGGAGCTGACGACGGCGGGCATCACCGCCGAGCGCTATGCTCAGTCGGTGCTGCGTCTGGCGGACCAATTGGCGGCGAACATGGACGAGCACCGCTCGGGCGTGCGAGGGCGTGTCCGGGTGTGTGCGTCCAGTTCGGCACTGGTGCAAAAGCTGGCCGGCGATCTGGCCGGCTTTGCGCGGGAGCAGCCCGACATCAAGATCGATCTCGAAGAACGTCCGACCACGGACACGCTCGACGCGCTCCGTCGCAGGCAGGCCGATGTGGGGGTGATTGTTCGTGGCGTTCCCACTCTGGGCTTTGACAGCTTTGCCTATGCGCAGGACCGGCTGGCGCTGGCGGTATTCGCAGGCCATCGCCTTGCCGGGCAAAGCACCGTGACATTCGACGATCTTTTCGATGAGGAGTTCGTGGCACTCGATGTCGGAACCGCCGTCTATCGCCTCTTGGCCGGCAAGGCGCGGGAGGCGGGGCGTATTTTGAACATCCGCGTTCAGGTGCGGAGCTTTGACGTGATGTGCCGGATGGTGCAGCACCAGCTCGGCGTGGGCATCCTGCCCGAGGCCGCGCTCAGGCCGCTCGCTGAAGCGTTGGGGCTGAAGCTGCTCATCCTCGACGAGCCTTGGGCAACCCGCGATATCGATGTCGTGGTGCCGTCATTCGAGACGCTGGACCCGCCGACCGCACGGCTTATCCAAAAGCTGCGCATGTCCGCTTTCGAATAATTCGAAATCTGTGTCCATTCTTTTCTAATTCTACGGAGTCATTGAAACGACATACGCTCTCTCGGTTTAGGGAGTGTGCATGTCCGTCCAGATCCCGACCGAGACTGATCGTTGCGAACACGCCAGGCTCGATGCGACGCTGCATGCCTTTGTGCACATCCTCCCCGAGCCGGTTGCACCAAGGCCCGGCCCGTTTGGCGGAATGCCGTTCGCGGTCAAGGATCTGTGTGACATCGCAGGACGCGCACCAACGCTCGGCCTGGCGCACGCGCCCAATGCCGCCCCCGAGACGACAGCCG
The DNA here is from genome assembly GCA_040399685.1 of Acetobacteraceae bacterium. Lineage (GTDB taxonomy): Bacteria > Pseudomonadota > Alphaproteobacteria > Acetobacterales > Acetobacteraceae > CAIQQQ01. The sequence goes on along the minus strand of JBBART010000007.1, from coordinate 111,785 downwards.
CGGTGATCGAGGTTCTCGCCGCACAGGGCGCCTGCCTGATCGGTTTCACCAAGATGACCGCGCTCGCCTACGAGCCATCGGGCGGCAACACGGCGCAGGGTCGGCCCGTCAATCCGTGGGATGCTTCGGCTATTTGCGGCGGCTCCTCGTCCGGCTCGGCCGTGGCGGTGGCGGCCGGAATTGTGCCGCTGGCGTTGGGATCGGACACGGCAGGCTCACTGCGCATCCCCGCCCAATGCTGCGGCGTGACGGCGTGGAAGCCCACCCATGGCCTGGTGCCAGTGGCGGGGACGATGGCGCTGGCGCCTTCGCTCGACTGCATCGGCTTTCTGGCCGGCGCCGCCAAGGACATCATCCCCGTGGCCGCTGCATTTATGGCGACCGGCGCAGACGATTTTCCAGCCATCCGCAAGATTGCCGTTGCCCGCGATGTCCTGGCGGACTGCGATGCCGATATCGTCCACGCCATGGCGCAGGTGGAAGCGGCCTTGCGGCTGGACGGGATTGCGTGTGGCGACACGGCGCTCAACAACCTGATCGCGGCCTGCGACGCCCCGGTTCTGGTCTTGCTGCAAGGCGAGGCGGCGCTCGCGCACAAGGCGCTGCTCGAATCGGGCCATCTGGACCCCGTTCTTGGCACGCGGCTCGCCAAAGGCAGCGCGATCACGCCCGCGCAGATGCACGCGGCCCGAACCACGCTGGCCGAACTGGCCGGCGCGGCGCTCGATGCGGTGTTTGGCGATGCCGGTGCGATCCTGCTGCCGGTCATGCGCATCCGCACGCCGTCGGTTGCGGCCTGCGAGCCCGGCTCTCCTTTGTTTTCGGCACGCACATTGTATGCGCTGTCGGCCCTGACCCGCTGGGTGAACGGCCTTCGCCTGCCGACAGTCGCCATTCCCGCAGGCTTTGACAGCGCCGGCCTGCCCTTGGCGGTCCAGATCGTCGCGCGTCCACACGGGGATCGGGCGCTGCTCGACGTGGCGGCGCGGCTTCAGGTCCACACTGATTGGCATGGCCGCGTGCCCACCGGCATCACAGGCCTTGTCGGAGAATCCGCATGACCCAGGCCTCGCCTTCCACCGCCCTCGCGCATCTGCGCGTGCTGGATCTCACCCGCGTGCGCGCCGGGCCCACCTGCTGTCGGGTGCTGGCGGATTTCGGCGCGGACGTGATCAAGATCGAAGCGCCCGACGGCGTCGATCCGAACGAGGGCATGTCTGGCCCGCGCCTCGGCTACGACATGCAGAACCTGCACCGCAACAAGCGCTCCTTGACCCTCAATTTGAAGAAGCCGGCCGGCCTGGCGGTGTTTCTGAAATTGGTCGAAACGGCTGATATCGTCGTCGAGAATTATCGGCCGGATGTGAAGGAGCGCCTCGGCATCGGCTACGAGGCCCTGCGCGCGATCAACCCGCGCATCATCTTCGCCTCGATTTCCGGCTTCGGGCAGGACGGCCCGTACAAGACGCGGGCTGGCTTTGACCAGATTGCCCAGGGCATGGGCGGGCTGATGTGGGTGACGGGCCTGCCGGGGCAGGGGCCGGTTCGGGCCGGCGTGGCGGTGGCTGATTCCACGGCGGGGCTGTATGCCGCGACGGGCATTCTGGTCGCCCTCGCCGAACGCGAGAAATCCGGCCTGGGCCAATGGGTGCACACCTCCTTGCTGGAGGCGCAGATCGCCTTGTGCGATTTCCAGGCGGCCAGATATCTCGTCGATGGGGTAGTGCCGCCGCAGGCCGGCAACGATCACCCCTACGCCACGCCGATGGGCGTGATGCAAACGGCCGATGGCTACATCAATCTCGGCGTGGGCGGCGACGGCCAGTGGAAATCGCTCTGCCGCGCACTGGATCTGCCGGGTCTGGCCGATCACCCCGATTACGCCACGCAGGAAGACCGGTTCCGCAACCGCCCCGCCTTGACGCATCTGCTGACGCCGATTTTTCAAGCGGGCACTTCCGAGCAACTTCTGGCGAAACTCGAAGCCCATAGCGTTCCGGCCGGGCCGATCTATCGGATGGACGAGGTCTTCGCCGACCCGCAGGTGCGCCATCTCGGCATCGCGCAGACGGTCCATCATCCCGAACGGGGCGACATCGCGCTGGTCGGCCAGCCGGTGGTGCTGTCCCGCACACCGGCGTCGATCACCGCCCCGCTGTCGGACAAAGGCGCGCATTCCGACGATATTCTCGCCCAGGCCGGGTTCAGCGGCGAACAGATTGCCCTGCTGCGCCAAGACGGCGCGATCTGAAAGGATGCGCATGACCGAAGCAGTCCCTGCCACCCCATCCATTCGCTACACGGCCGAACGCGGCGTGGCCCGCCTGACCATCGACCAGCCGTCGAAAATGAACGCCATGACGTTCGAGATGTGGGCAAGCCTCCCCCGCCTGATCGCCCAGGCCGAGGCTGATCCGTCCGTGCGGGTGATTTCCCTGGCCGGCGCCGGTGAGCGGGCCTTCTGTGCCGGCGCGGATATTTCGCAGTTCGGCGCAAAACGCTCCGGCGTTGAGGCCGTGGCGGCCTATGACAGTGTGGTGGCCGCCGGGAACGCTGCCCTGGCAGGTGCCAGCAAGCCGACAATTGCCGTTATTTCCGGCATCTGCTTCGGCGGTGGCTTCGGTCTGGCGATGTGTTGCGACCTGCGTATCGCGTCCTCCGGCAGCCGGTTCCGCATTCCCGCCGGCCGGATCGGGCTTGGCTACTGCTTCGGCGGCGTGGACATGATGGTGCGCAAGCTGGGGATGGGGCCGGTGGCGGACCTTCTGCTCAGCGCCCGGATTATCGATGCGCCCGAAGCCGGCCGGCTTGGCATCGTCAATACTGTGTTTGACAGCCCAACATTCCACGACGACGCTGAAATCTATCTCGCGCGCATCGCCGCCAACGCGCCTTTGACATTGCGGGCGGTGAAGCGTGCCCTGATTGAAATGCTGCGACCGGAGGCCGAACGCGACAGTGGCGCGGTTGATGCATTGGTCGATGCCTGCTTTGGCAGTGCTGATTACAGGGAAGGCCAGCTTGCCTTCCGTGAAAAGAGAGATCCTGTGTTCACGGGCACATGATGGTGGGTGGCAACGGACGAGAGGTCGTCCTTAATCGAGGAGTGGCACGATGAAGCGTCGTACGTTGTTGGCCGGGTGCGCGGCCCTTGGCCTGGTGGCCCTGTTGCCGGTTCAGTCCATGGCGCAGACAGCGCCGGTTTCGCTGACGGTCGGCTATCAGAAGGTGGGGCATCTGGCGCCCATCGTGCTGATCGCGGACGACCTGAAGAAACAGGGCGTCGAGATCAAGCTGGTTGAATTCGCCCGCTATGCCGATGCCCGCACCGCCCTGCTGGCAGGCTCGCTGGATGTGGCCGCCGTAGGGCCGGCCGATCTTGCCATCTCCATTGCCAATGGGTCCACCAGCATGGTCGGCATCATGGGCGTTGGGTCGTCGCCGAAATATGTCATTGGTCGCAAGGGCACCAAGTTCGACAGTTGGGATGACATCAAAGGCAAGAAGATTGCCATCGCACCCGGCTCGGCGGTCTGGTTCCAGTTCGCGGCCACGCTGATTGAAAAGGGAATTCCCTATACTTCCTTCAACGCGGTGAACATCCAAGGCGGCGGCGCCAATTTCGACCAGGCGCTGGAAAAGGGCGATATCGACGGCATCGTCACGTGGGAGCCATTTGAGTCGATCCCGGTGATGAAGGGCTACGGCTTCTTCGCCAAGAACCTTGATTACTCCATCTCGAAGTCGGTCGGCGCTGAACTTGGCATGCTGGCCACCACCAAGACGGCGCTGGCGGACAAGCGCGCCACCGTGCAGACCTTCGTCACCGCCTATGTGGCGAAGATGCAGGAGCTGGAAGCATCGAAGCCGAAATTCGGCGCGGCCATCGCGGCTCTGACCGGGCTTGATCCGGAAGTGTCGCTGAAGGTCGCCGAGGTCATCAAGCTTGGCCCGGTCATCACGCCTGACCAGATCAAGCGTCAGGCCAAGGCGTTCAACGAACTCGAAGTGATTCCGAAGGATGTCTCCGGCGAGATCTCCAAGTATTGGGACGCCTCGTTCCTCGAAACCGCGATGAAGAAATAAGGTGAGCATCACGACTCAGGCCGCAGGCGGCAACTCCAGGCCCGCGGCCACGGGGCGCCGCAAGATACGGTTCGGATCATCCAGGATCGGGCAATCGATCCTGGCCATCCTGTTGCCGGTGACGCTTGTGGCGCTCTGGCAACTGGCGGGCACCGACGGCTCACTGGCCGGCGGTGCACTGCCAACGCCGGATCGTGTGTGGAAGGCCTGGCTGGTCTGGGCGTTCGGCAAGGCCGGCCCGATGACCTTGTCGCCCTATGTTGGCAACTGGTCAGAGGCTGTGATGTTCTCGGCCATGCGCGTGGCCAAGGGCTTTGGCCTGGCCATCCTGGTGGGGGTGCCGCTGGGCATCATCATCGGATGGTCCAGGCTCGCCTCTTCCTTGGTCGACCCCACGATCCAGTGGCTGCGGCCGGTGCCGATCACGTCCTGGCTGCCGATTTCCATCGCCATCTTCGGCATCAGCGATTTCGGTGCGGTGTTCCTCATCACCATCGGCGCCTTCTATCCGATCGTGATCAACACCACCCAGGGTGCGCGGGATGTCGACAAGAACTGGATCCGTGCTGCGCTGATGATGGGCGCCGGGCCATGGGATGTGATGCGCCGCGTGGTGCTGCCCGCCGCCACGCCATCCATCTTCACCGGCCTGCGGATTGGCCTCGGCATCGGCTGGACGGCGGTGATCGTGTCCGAGATGGTCGCGGTGAAATCCGGCCTCGGCTACGTGCTGTGGGATGCCTATTACGTCGGGCGCATGGACATCGTGATCGCCGACATGGTCTCGATCGGATTGTTCGGCTTCCTGACCGACTGGGGCATCGTCCGCCTCGAAATGTGGGCGCTCCGCTGGCGGCGTCTTCAATCCTTCAACGAATAGGCCAACGAGATGGGCACGATCTGCTTCACGTCAGTCTCGAAGATTTACGGCGGCGAGGGCGGCGTTCGCGCGCTCGACAATGTGGATTTCACCATCGGCGAGGGGGAGTTCGTGGCCCTGCTGGGGCCGTCCGGCTGCGGCAAGTCAACGCTGCTCAATCTCGTGGCCGGGTTCGAGACACTGACCGACGGCACCATGACGTTTGACGGCCGGGCCGTGACCAAGCCCGGGCCGGACCGCGGCGTGGTGTTTCAGGAGGCCTCGCTGCTGCCGTGGCTGTCGGTGTGGGAGAACGTCGTTTTCGGCCCCAAGGTGCAGAACATCGCCAGATCCGATTACGAACCGCGGGCGCGGGACATTCTTAAGATCGTCGGGTTGGAAAACTTCCACGCCGCCCTGCCGGTCCAGCTGTCCGGCGGCATGCGCCAGCGCGTCGGCATTGCCCGTGCCCTGGTGATGCAGCCGCGCGCCTTGCTGATGGACGAGCCGTTCGGGGCACTTGATGCGCAAACCAGGCTGTCGATGCAGCAGCTTCTGCTCGATGTTTGGCAGAAGCTGAAGACGACGGTGCTGTTCGTCACGCATGACATCGACGAGGCGATCCTGCTGGCGGACCGCGTGTGCGTGATGACCGCCCGGCCCGGGCGCATCACCCGCGACATTCCCATCACCCTGCGTCGGCCGCGTTCGATCGACGATCTGATCTCGGCGGATTTCATGCATTTCAAGGCCGTTATCATGGCCGAGATGCGCGGCGCGCACGCCAACCATTAGAAGAATGGGCAGACACATGGCCAATCCCCGCATTCCCTACCGCCTGTCCTCGGCGCGGCCGAAACTGCCGGCGTTCCAGGGCAAGAAGATCCTCGTGCATCTGGTGGTCAACGTGGAGCACTGGCAGTTCGAGAACGCCATGCCGCGCACCATCGTCACCCCACCGCATGGCCGCGAGACGGTGCCGGACGTGCCGAATTTCTCCTGGGCCGATTACGGCATGCGCGCCGGCATGCCCCGCATTCTCGACCTGCTCGACGGGCTTCCGGCCTCCACCAGCTTCAACGCCGGGGTGATCGACGCCTATCCGCAGGCCGCCGATGCCATGCTGAAAGCCGGCTGGGAATTCATCGGCCACGGCATGCACCAGAAGGCCACCAATCATGTGGATGGCGGCGAGGAAGGGCTCATCGCCGCGTGCCTGGACAAGATCGCCGCGTTCACCGGCACCCGCCCGCGCGGCTGGCTGTCGCCCGGATTGCGCGAGACGCTGGATACGCCGGACCTGCTGACGAAAAGCGGCATCGATTATGTGTGCGACTGGGTGGTAGACGATCTTCCGTCTTACATGACTACCCAGAACGGGCCTTTGGTGGCGATGCCCTACAACCTCGAAATCAACGACTCCATCGTCTATGCCATCGAACGCCATGCCACCGGCGAGATGTTGAACAGGCTTGCGCACACGCTGCGCCGTTTCGAGGCCGAGACAACAGATAACCCGCGCGTTCTGGGCATCGGCCTGCATCCGCATCTGATCGCCGTGCCGCACCGCATCCATGAGTTGGAAACCATGCTGAAATTGTTGCGCGCCAGTGATCAGACCGTTTTCACCACGCCCAGCGAGATCTGTGACTGGTTCACCACGGCCCAGTCGCCAGCCGCCTAACAAGCAATCCCTATGCTTTGGTGACGTCCAGCCAGGCGCTGACCCGCGCCTCCGGGTTGGCGTTGCGCAACACATCCGTGACCACGGCGAGGCAATCCGCGCCCGCCGCCAGCACGCCGGGGGCCCGTGCGATGTTCAGCCCGCCAATGGCAACGAGCGGGGTGGCGCCGATGCGGGCCTTCCATTGCGCCACCCGCTCCAGCCCTTGCGGCGCCCAGGGCATTTGCTTGAGGATGGTCGGATAGACCGGGCCGAGGGCGATATAGTCTGGGGAGAGGGCCAGGGCGCGCTCCAGCTCGGCGTGGTCATGGGTGGAGATGCCGAGCCTGAGTCCGGCGCGGCGAATGGCGGTGATGTCGGCGGTGTCGAGATCTTCCTGGCCGAGATGGATGAACGAACAGCCAAGATCGATGGCGAGCTGCCAGTAATCGTTTACCACAAGCAGTGCCCCATGCGCGGCGCAGAGATCCCGGGCGGCGACGATCTGCGCACGGAGTTCCGCAGCAGCGCGATCCTTGACCCGCAGTTGCACCAGCTTCACCCCCTGCGGCAGCAGGCGCTCCAGCCAGGCGGCATCATCCACAATCTGGTAAAACCGGGGCAGGGCGCTCATGATGCGAACGCCTGACCAAAGACCGGCGTGGAAGGGACTGCCATGTCGCGTGCGTCAATCGGGTCCGCCAGGCGGGCGGCGCGCCCGGCTTCCACCGCCAGCCGGAACGCGCCGGCCATGGCCGCCGGATTGCCCGCCTTGGCGATGGCGGTGTTGAGCAGAATGGCGTCGAATCCCATCTCCATCGCCTGGGCCGCGTGGGACGGCAGGCCGATGCCGGCGTCGATGACCATCGGCACATCGGCAAACCGTGCCCGCAGGCTGCGCAGGCCGTAGGGGTTGTTCAGTCCGCGCCCGGAGCCGATCGGCGCGCCCCAGGGCATGAGCACCCGGCACCCCGCCTGCAACAGCCGATCCGCCACCACGCAATCCTCGGTGGTGTAGGGGAACACCTCAAAACCGTCCTGCGACAGGACGCGGGCAGCTTCCATCAGTTCGAACGGATCGGGTTGCAGCGTGTCGTGGTCGCCGATCACTTCGAGCTTGATCCAGTTCGTCGCGAACACCTCCCGCGCCATCTTCGCGGTCGTGATGGCCTCGCGGGCGGAGTGGCACCCGGCGGTGTTGGGCAGTACATGAACGCCGAGATCGCGAATGATCTGCCAGAACGCCTGTCCAGCCCGCGCGGTGGCTGATTCGCGGCGCAAGGACACCGTCACCACCTCCGCCCCCGAACGCTGCACGGCCTCCGTCAAGACTGCCGGCGACGGGTATTGCGACGTGCCCAGCATCAGCCGGGAGCCGAGTGTGACGCCATAGACCTGCATTGTTCAGCCCCCCTGCATCGGCCCGACGATTTCGATCTCGTCGCCGTTCTGGATCATGGTCTGGCCGCGGGCGCTGGCGGAGGCGAATGCGCCGTTCACCGCCGTGGCCACGCAGGCTCCGGAATAGCCCAGATGTTCGAGCAGGGCGGCGAGCGAGGTTTCGCCCACCTCCTGCGCTGCGCCGTTGACCGAAATACGCATCAGGTCACCTCCGGAAAGCTGGCGCCGTCCAGCAATGTGGATGCGGCCATCCGCGCCAACGCGGGCGACAGCAAAAAGCCGTGGCGATAGAGGCCGTTGACGTGCAGGCGCCCTTGGGACATCCGCAGTTTCGGGACGTTGTCGGCAAAGGCCGGGCGCACATCGCAGCCGATCTCGATAATCTCGGCATCGGCAAAGGCCGGGTGTAGCGCGTAGGCGCCGTTGAGCAGGTCCATCACCGAGCGCGCCGAGGCGTGGCCGCGGGCATCGCTCTCGATCATCGTCGCTCCGATCATGAACAGCCCCTCGCCGCGCGGGACGATATAGAGCGGGATGCGCGGATGCAGCAGGCGCACCGGGCGGGTGAGCGACATATCGGGGCAACGCACCAACAACATCTCGCCGCGCACGCCGCGCAGGTCGGCTTGACGATCCCGTGCGGAAAGTCCCCGGCAATCCACCACGCGCGTGGCAGGGTTCAGGCTCTCGCCATCGACGCCAAAGCGGATGGTCACATCAAGCGCGGTCAGCCTGGCGGCGAGGGAGACCAGCGCCTTGCGTGGATCGAGATGGCCCTCCTTGGCAAAGAACAGCGCCCGGTCGAAGCGTCCGCCGAGGTCCGGTTCCAGGGCCGCAAGTTCGGCTGCGTCGATCATCTGGTGATGCGTGCTGCGCCGGGCAAAGCGGTCCAGCTCCGGCGCATCGCGCTTCGGGGCGACCACGAGGCTACCATGCTGCTCGGTGCCCGGATGCACGCGCGGCCAGTAACTGAGGGATTCAAGGCCGAGTTCGATCACCACAGGCTCGGTGTTTTCGCCCTCGCACCATGGTGCGAGCATGCCGCCAGCATACCGCGAGCAGGAATCCAGCCCCAGGGCGGCGCTGCGCTCAACCACGCCAACGCGTGCGCCGCGCTCGGCCAAAGCGAGGGCGGTGGTGAGACCGGCAACACCGGCCCCGATAACGGTTATCTGGGTATTCTCTTGCGGCATATGAAACCATTCCTCCGCCAGTGCGAACTGGATCAGGTTCGAAGGGTCGTCATGCCGCCGACGCGAACGTCAACTTGATGACCTCTCAGCCCCCTGGCGGGGATCCCCTTGGTGTTGACAAGGATAGGCCCAGTAAGGCGTGGCGTCAAAGCCTCATGGCTGATCGTCAAGTCGCCTCGCAGCGCCCTCCTTGGAAGGTTGCCGTTCATAGAATATTGCGGCACGATTATAGTAGGACTGTATTATAGGAAAGGGGCGCGAAATGTCTAAAATAGGCTGTTTTTCGATGGATTTTCTTGTTTTTAGAGGCCTGTTGGTCGTCATTGCCCTGTGTGCGTCGAGCCCTGTCTGGGCGGCCAAGGTGCCGTCGGACAACGAACAGGAAATCCTGATCCGCACCACGTTGATGACATTCAACGATGCCAATGTGACAGGGAACTACAGCGTTCTTCGCACGAAGGCCTCGAAGGAATTCCAGAGCGAACTGGGTCTTGAAGATTTGGCGAAAGCTTTTGCCCGGTATCGCACCCTCAATGTGAATATCGAGAGTATCGTTGCCGATGAAATCGCGTCCTATGAAGATGCCAGGATCGACAAAAACGGCGTCCTGCATCTGATTGGCGCGTTCAAGGACGACGAGAAGCGGGTCAATTACGACCTAAAGTTTATCCCAAACAACGGCGCCTGGAAAATACTTGGCCTTAATGTTCGCTACAAGGAAGATTAGGACGGAGCGCGGCGGCAAGGCCCGAACCGAACACTCGGCGTTGGCCATGCCTATCCCCATACCCGCCACGCCCAGACGATCCCGTAGACAATCGCCGCGCAAAGGATAAATCGCCCCAGAAACCGGGCCAGCCATGGCTTGTGCCGAAGGGGAGGCCGGCTTGCGCCGCCGAAGCGGAAGGGTTGTTTCAACGCGTCGGTCCTTGTTGCTGCCGGGTCGTGCCGTTCAAACGCCTGATGGCGAGGTTGAACGGCGTAAGCCCAGGTGCCTCTGCCCGCGTTGCGGGCAGAGGCACCTGCGGTTCGCAGCGACCGCTTTCGGTCACGGCTGCTTCCAGAAAGATTCTCAGCTTTGAGGGGCCAGCTTGTCCTGAGTCTGGGTGTCGAAGTCTTTGGCGTCATGGCGTTCGTGCAATTGGCTGGATGGGTCGCCCTGGACGCGGTTCACCATGCGCCCGCGTTTCGCGGCCGGGCGTTCTCCGATCGCCGCAGCCCAACGCTGCACGTTCTTGTAGGACGCCACGTCCAGAAATTCGGCGGCACCGTAAAGCCAGCCCATCGCCAGGCCGCCATACCAGGGCCAGACAGCGATGTCGGCGATGGTGTAGTCAGGGCCAGCGAGGTATTCGCTCTCGGCAAGACGGCGGTCGAGCACGTCTAGCTGGCGCTTGACCTCCATGGAGAAGCGATCGATCGGGTATTCCATCTTGGTCGGCGCATAGGCGTAAAAATGACCGAAGCCGCCGCCCAGATAGGGCGCGCTGCCCATCTGCCAGAACAGCCAGGACAGGCATTCGGCCCGCGCCGCCGTCTCGGTCGGCAGCAAGGCGCCGAATTTTTCGGCCAGGTACACAAGGATCGCGCCGGATTCGAACACCCGGATCGGCGTTGGGCCGCTGCGGTCTTCCAGGGCCGGGATCTTGGAATTGGGGTTGATGCCCACGAAGCCGCTGCCGAACTGGTCGCCCTCGCCGATCCGGATGAGCCAGGCATCGTATTCCGCCCCGCTATGGCCGAGCGCCAGGAGTTCCTCAAGCATCACCGTCACCTTCACGCCATTCGGCGTGCCGAGGGAGTAAAGCTGCAGCGGGTGGTGGCCCACAGGCAGCACCTTCTCGTGAGTGGCGCCGGCGATCGGACGATTGATGTTGGCAAAGCGCCCACCATTCGCCTGGTTCCAGGTCCAGACCGCAGGCGGCGTATAATCGGGCGTTGTGCTCAAGGGGCTTGCTCCTGGTAAGGGGCGTACGGGGATGGTCCCGTGGCGCGACACGGCGATGATAGGCCATACAGGTGGGGGAAGCGATGGCGCGGGCTGCGCCACATGCCTCCGCCCGCTGCCCTCAATGCGGGTCATCGCCCACGTGATTGATCCCCTCGGTGCGGCGGAAGGTCGGCAGGCCCACGCCGGCGGCGTCAAAACCGCCGTCATTGGCCAGATACTGGCCGTTCACGAAGCTTGCGTCCTTGCTGCACAGGAAGCCGACCACATTCGCCATCTCCTCAAGCGTGCCGTAGCGGCCAAGGGGAACGGTATCGTAATAATCCGAACGAATCGCCACGCTGTGCACCAGCTTTGACATCTCGGTTTCCACCGGGCCGGGGCAGACGGCGTTCACCCGGATGCCGAAATTGCCGAGTTCCACCGCATATTGCTTCGTCAGGTGAATGATGGCCGCCTTGCTGGTGCCGTAGGCCACGCGCAGCGTGCTGGCGCGCAGGCCGGAGATAGAGGCGATGTTGACGATGGCGCCGCTTTTTTGCGTCTTCATGATCGCGCCGAAGGCCTGGGTGCAGAGGAAGGCCCCATCGAGATTGGTGCCGAGCACGTGGCGCCATTCCGCGAACGAGGTTTCCAGCGCCGGCTTGAACACGGCAACGCCGGCATTGTTCACCAGCGCATCCACACGGCCCCATTTCGCCATCACCGCAGCGGCGGCTGCGTCCACCTCGTCAGGGTTGGAGACATCGCACGGCATGGCCAGCACACGGTCCGGCAGCGCCAATGTCGCCTCGGTTGCAGCCAGCGTGGTGCGGTCTATGTCAAGCAAAACAACATTGTAGCCGTGGGCCAGAAACCACTGGCCGATGGCAAGGCCGATGCCGCGCCCGCCTCCGGTGACGACGGCAACCTGCTTGGCTTCGCCCGCATGCGACATGTTTTGTTCCCTGAATCAGCGTTTCCCTGATGTTGGCCGTTACGCGCCTTCCCGGCGCTTGGCAACCTCTGGGGCACAGGGAGATGCACTCATTGGCGCCATGCGGCTCAGGACAGGTGATCGAGCTCGGGATAGCGGCGGAAGATGCCATGTTCGTTGAAGGCCAACCGACGCTTGGAGGTGAGATAACGCTTGATGTTCGCCCGCTCCGCCATAGCATCGTGCAAGGCGCACAGGGCCGGGTAATCGGCGCCAAGATTCTGGGTTCCGCGCGGAAAGGCATAGCGCAGGCCAGCGACGATCTGGAACAGCGACAGATCGACATAGCTCGCGGCGTCACCGACGATCTGGGTGTTGCCATGCGGATTGGCCGCCAGAATACCTTCGAAATACCCAAGGTATTTTGGCATCCTGTGCAACAGGAAGGCTTTTGAGCGTTCCACCGCCGCGCCTTCCTGGTCCTCGTAATACGCGTCGGTGGAGATGGGATGATGCGTGTCGTGCACTTCGGTCACCAGATCGGTGATGGTCAACTGCAACCCGTGTGCGAAGTGTTGCAGTTGCGCATCAGCCGGCGCGAGGCCGAGCTTTGGGCCCAGATAGAGCAGGATGTTCGCGACATGCGAGATCATCATCTCACCGTCCCGCAGGAAGGGTGGGGCGAAGGGCGGGAACGGGGTGGTCTTCGGATCGAGCAGCCTCGTCATCGCCTTGGTGCCATGACCCTTCTTCGACGACCGCGCGATATCGACGTAATCGGCGCCGGCATCTTCGAGCGCCAGCCGGATGAATTCGCCGCGACCCTGCAGGCCATCCCAATAGAACAATTCATACGCCATGCTTCTTCTCCCCATTGGCAGGGCCTGCCGCGAAACGTGGTTGCCCGCTGCTGGCAGGAGGTCAACGACGCCGGCCACGAATGTTTCCATGGCCGGCGTGCTGGGCCCTTTCAGGTCGTGGCGCGCGCGAGGGGGCGCTCGATTTCGCGCACCAGGCTGTCGTGGGAGATATCGGCGATCGAGCGGGCGCCGGTCAGCGTCATGGCGACGCGCATCTCCTTGGCGATGATGTCGATCAGGTTCTCCACGCCCTTGCCGCCGGCCGCTGCCAGCGCATAGGCGAAGGCGCGGCCGAGCAGAACACCGTCCGCACCCTGCGCCAGCATGCGCACCACATCGAGCCCCGAACGGATGCCGGAATCGGCGAGGATGGTGATCTTGCCCTTCACCGCATCGGCGATGGCGGGCATGGCGCGCACAGAGGACAGCACGCCGTCAAGCTGGCGCCCGCCATGGTTGGACACCACGATGCCGTCGGCGCCGAAGCTGACGGCGTCGCGGGCGTCGTCCGGGTCGAGAATGCCCTTGAGGATCATCGGCCCCTTCCAGAAGTCGCGGATCCATTGCAGGTCTTTCCAGCCGATCGCCGGATCGAAATTCGCGCCGAGCCAGCCGACGTAGTCCTCAAGCCCGGTTTTCTTGCCGCGATAGGCCGACACGTTGCCGAGATCGTGCGGCAGGCCGCGCAGGCCGACGTCATAGGCCCAGCGCGGATGGGTGACCGCCTGCACGATGCGGCGCATGGCGGCGTTCGGGCCGGACATGGCGGAATGGGCATCGCGGTAGCGTGCGCCGGGCACCGGCATGTCCACGGTGAAGATCAGCGTGCGAACGCCTGCGGCCCAGGCGCGCTCCAGCACGTTCTGCATGAAGCCGCGATCCTTGAGCACGTAGAGCTGGAACCAGATCGGCCGGTCCACCTGGCTCTGCACCTCCTCGATGGGGCACACGGACACGGTGGAGAGGGTGAACGGAATGCCCTTCAGCGTGGCCGCCTGGGCGGCATGCACCTCGCCGCGCCGGGAAAACATGCCGGCCAGTCCGATTGGCGCCAGGGCGACCGGCATGGTGATCTTCTGGTCGAAGAGCGTGGCCGAAATATCCACCTCGCCGACGCCCTGGAGAACGCGCTGGCGCAGCGCGATGTCGGAAAAATCGTCGACATTGCGGCGCAGCGTGGTCTCAGAATAGGCGCCGCCGTCGAGATAGTGGAACAGAAAGGGCGGCAGGCGGCGGCGGGCGGCTTCGCGATAATCCGAGGACGATGAGATGATCATGATCAGGCTTCTTTCTTCTGTCGTTCCGCTCGCGAAAGGGCGCCCGCCGAACGGCGCTCGTGCGCACTGGCGGTGTCAATAAGCCGCAGGCGGCCTTTGGCAACCGGTATTGGTGGATGAGGACAGGCTCTGCGCCCTGAACGCGCCCGGCCCGGGAGGAATGACGGGCATCATTGCCTCAATCCGGTGTCTGCGAGCACCTGGCGCAGATGCGCGTAGCCGATCCTGGCATAGGCCAGCGGATTGGCGCGGGCAGGGTCTTGCTCTGCCTCGATCACCACCCAGCCGTCATAGCCGGGCAGGGCGCGAAACACCGAGGTGAAGTCCACCATGCCATCTCCGGGCACGGTGTAGACGCCTTCGACAACGCTTTTCAGGAAGCTCCAATCCTCGGCGGTGGCGCTCTGCATCATGGCAGCACGCACGTCCTTGGTATGGACGTGGCTGATCCTGTCACGATAGCGCACGGCCAGTGCCGCCGGATCGGCGCCGCCCCAGGTGGCGTGGCCGGTGTCGAGCAGGAGGTGCACCGCCGGGCCGGTGGCGGCCATAAGGGCGTGGATATCGGCCTCGCTCTGAACGATGGTGCCCATGTGGTGGTGATAAACGAGCCGCATGCCCTCGCGCAGCGTGGCCTCGGCCACGGTGGTGATGCGCTGGCCGAAGTCCGCCCATTGGCCCGGCGTCATCACCGGGCGGGTGGAGAGCGGTGCCGCGATATCGCCGTGAATGGCGTTGCTGGTTTCGGCGAACACCAGAACAGTGCTGCCCAGGGCCTTCAGCAAATCCAGATGCGGGCGCAGATGTGCCAATTCCGTGGCGGCGTCGCGGGTCAGCAATTCGGCCGAATACCAGCCGCTGATGCAGGCCAGCCCGAACGGCGCCAGGGCGGCGCGCAGCGCATGCGCCTCGCGGGGGAATTTATGGCCGAGTTCCATACCCTCGAACCCCACCGATTTTGCTTCCGCAAGGCAGGTTTCCAAAGGGGTGTCGCCGCCAAGCTCAGGCATGTCGTCGCTGGACCAGCCGATTGGGTTGGCGCCGATGCGCAGTGTCATTCGAGGATCCTTGGTTCGGTTTTCAATCGGTCGCATGCTGTTTCAGGCGGGCGCTCTCATACTGTGCCCGCGCAGTGCGCACCTCGGCGCGGGTGGACACCTCCGGCACCGCCACGTCCCACCAGTGACCGCCGGCATCGGTGATCGCGAGTGGGTCGGTGTCGATGACGATCACGAAGCTGCGTGCGGCCGCGCGGGCCAGGGGCAGTGCGGCTTCCAGCCCGGCCAGATCCGCCACCTTGATCGCCTCCGCACCCAGGCTGCGCGCGTGCCCGGCGAAGTCGATGGCGGGCAGGGTGGTGTGGTGGCAATCTTCCAGCAGGTTGTTGAAGCTGGCCCCGCCGGTGGCGCGCTGCAGCCGGTTGATGCAGCCGAAGCCGCGATTGTCCAGCACCACGATGATCAGCTTGAGGCCGAGCATCACCGACGTCGCGATCTCGGAATTCATCATCAGATACGAGCCGTCGCCGATCATGACGAACACATCGCGTTCAGGGTCGGCCATCTTCACGCCGAGGCCGCCAGCGATTTCGTAGCCCATGCAGGAAAAGCCGTATTCCACGTGATAGCCGCCGGGCGCTCCCGCCTGCCAATGCTTGTGCAACTCGCCGGGCAGGCCGCCGGCCGCGCACACCACCACGTCACGCGGCTGCGCCTGGCGTTGCACCGCGCCGATCACCTGGGCATCGCTCGGCAAGACGGCGTTGGTGGCCACCGTGTAGCCGGCGGCGATGGTGTTCCATTTCGTACCTTCCGACGTGGCGCGTGCCGTCCAGTCAGGTGGTGCGCGCCAGTCGCCAAGGGCTGCGCCGAGATCCTCCAGCCCCTCTCGTGCATCGGCGATCAGCGGCTGCGCGCGATGCTTCGATGCGTCGAACCCCTGCACGTTCAATCCGATGAAGCGACACACCTCGGCCCGGAACAGCGCCCAGGACCCGGTGGTGAAATCCTGTAACCGGGTGCCCACCGCCACGATGACATCCGCCTCCGCGGCCATCGCGTTGGCGGCCCCGGTGCCGGTGACGCCGATGGCGCCCAGGTTCAAGGCGTGGCCGGCGGGCATGACGGATTTGCCGGCCTGGGTCTCGGCCACCGGAATGCCGTGGGCGATGCAGAACGCCAGCAATTCCTGCTCGGCCGCGCTGTAGAGAACGCCGCCGCCGGCAATCAGCATTGGTTTGCGGGCACCGCGGAGCAGGGATGTCGCGGCTTCGAGTTCGGTCCGATCCGGTCGTGGGCGTCGCGGCGTCCAGATGCGCTCATCGAACATCGCCAGCGGGTAATCGAACGCCTCGGTTTGCACATCCTGGCAGAAGGCCAATGTCACCGGGCCGCATTCGGCCGGGTCGGTCAGCACCGCCATGGCGCGGGCGAAGGCGGGGACCAGCTGTTCCGGCCGCGTCAGCCGGTCGAAATAGCGTGACACCGGGCGCAGGCAGTCATTGGCGCTGATGGTGCCATCCTGGAAATCCTCGATCTGTTGCAGCACCGGGTCTGGCCTGCGACTGGCGAACACGTCCCCCGGCACCAGCAGCACCGGCAGTCGGTTGACGTGGGCGACGGCTGCCGCCGTCACCAGATTGGTGGCGCCCGGCCCGATGGAGGTGGTGCAGGCCATCATCCGGCGACGGCGCGAGGCTTTGGCGAACGCGATGGCGGCGTGGGCCATGGCCTGTTCATTGTGGGCGCGATAGGTGGGAAGCGCGTCACGCGCCTCATGCAGCGCTTCGCCCAGTCCCGCCACGTTGCCGTGGCCAAAGATCGCCCACATACCGGCGAAGATCGGCACGCGCTGGCCATCGATCAATGTTTTCTGTGCTGCCATGGCGCTGACCAACGCTTGCGCGGCTGTGAGTCGGATCGTTGGCATCCGTTGTCTCCCTTTGGGCGCGCATTGGGGTTGGCGCTCTTGGCGACAGCTTGACACGATCCACGATGTTGCAAACTCTGATAGACATAAAAGTGCAATATAAGTCCGGGAAAACCCGGCAGAGAGGAACGCCGCCATGCCGACAGCCCATCAGGTTGTGAATTTCGCCGTGCTCGGCTGTGGGCGAATCGGTCGCATGCATGCCGCTGGGCTGGCACGCCACCCACGCGCCAGGCTGGTGTCGGTGTTCGACGTGTCCGACGAAGCCGCCACCGCCACCGCCGAACGGCTGGGCGTGGCCCGTGCTGCGAGCGTGGAGGCAGTGCTGGCCGACCCCACCATCCAGGCGGTGCTGATCGCCACGCCGACCAACACCCATGTGGACCTGATTATCGCCGCCGCCCGTGCCGGCAAGGCCATCCTGTGCGAAAAACCGATCGATATCGACATGGAACGCGTGCGTCGCTGCGCCCGCGAGATCGCGCCGTATGACGTGACCATCATGATCGGCTTCAACCGCCGCTTCGATCCCTCCTTCCGTGCCATCCGCGAACGCGTGATGCTGGGCGAGATCGGCAAGGTGGAACAGGTGATCATCTCCAGCCGCGACCCCGAGCCGCCGGCCATAGGCTTCATCGGCGCCTCCGGCGGCATGTTCCGCGACATGGCGATCCATGATTTCGACATGGCGCGCTACATCGTGGGCGACATTGTCGAGGTGCATGCGTTCGGCGCCGTTCTGGTCGATCCCGCCATCGGGGCAGCCGGCGACATCGACAGCGCCATGGTCACGCTGCGCGCCAAATCCGGCGCCCTGGTGCACATCAACAACACCCGCCGCTGCGTCTACGGGTATGACCAACGACTGGAGGTGTTTGGCTCCCAAGGCATGTTGCTGGCCGGCAACCGCACGCCAACAACCGTGCAGTCCTCCAGCGGCCAGCACAGCGGCGCCTCCAACGTGCTGCTGCACACCTTCATCGAACGCTACAGCGAGGCCTATGCCGCCGAAATCGACCATTTCGTCGAATGCCTGCACACCCAAACACCGCCGCTGACCAATTTCGCCGATGGCGTCGAGGCGCTGCGCGTGGCCGAGGCAGCGCTGGAAAGCATGAACACCGGCCGCAGCGTGCGCCTGGACTGAGCCTGGGCTGACCAACAACAACGGGAGATAACGCCATGAAGATGCACGTCAAAGCGTCCGGCCTGCGCGTCTTGCTCGGCCTGGGAACCATCCTGGCCACCTTCGCCGCCCCTTCGGCACAGGCAGCCGGCACGGTGGTTGTCTATTGCGGCGTGAACGAGGAATGGTGCCGCGCCGCCGCCAAGGGGTTCGAGGACAAGACCGGCATCCATGTGGACATGACGCGCCAGAGCGCCGGCGAGATCTATGCCCGCCTGCGCGCCGAGAAGGAAAACCCGCGCGGCGACATCTGGTATGGCGGCACCGGAGATCCGCATCTGCAAGCCGCCGACGACAAGGTGACCGAACCTTACCAGTCCCCAGCCCTCGGCCAGTTGCGCGATTGGGCGCAAAATCAGGCCAAACGCTCAGAATATCGCACGGTGGGCGTCTATCTCGGCGCATTGGGTTTTGGCTACAACGCCAAGGAACTCGCCGGCCACAAGCTGACGGCGCCGGCCTGTTGGGCGGATCTGTTGCAGCCTGGCTTCAAGGGCGAGGTCCAGATGGCCGACCCCAACGCGTCCGGCACCGCATGGACGATGCTGGCGACCATCGTGCAGCTGATGGGCGAAGATCAGGCATTCACCTATCTCAAGGGCCTGAACAAGAACATCGACCAATACACCAGCGCCGGCGCCGCCCCGGCCCAGGCGGTGGGGCGTGGCGAGACCATCGTGGGCATCACCTTCCAGCACGACCTGATCGACGTGGCGCGCACCTACAAGGACGTGCGCGTCGTCTCCCCCTGCGAGGGCACCGGCTACGAGATCGGCTCCATGAGCCTGATCAAGGGCGCGCGCCATCCGGACGAGGCGAAGCAGTTCTATGACTGGGCGCTGACGCCGGAGGCCCAGGCCATTGCCGCCAAGCACGGCAGCTTCCAACTGCCCTCCAACACTGCCACGCCGGTGCCGCCGGAAGCGCCGGATGTAACCAAGATGAAGCTGATCAACTACGATTTCGGCAAATACGGCTCGTCGGCCGAACGCAAGCGGTTGCTGACGCGCTGGACCACCGAAGTGAAGAACGCGCGCTGATCATGCGCCAGGGGAAAGGGCAGCGACGCGCCAGCCCGATCCCGTGGCTGGCGGGGTTTTTGGCATCGCTTCTGTTCGTTCCCTGGTACGCGCTGGACGGCGAATTGTCAGCCAAGGCCCTGCCGATGGCGGCGGAAGTGGCTGTGCATGGCCGCCTCTGGCTGCTGGCGCTGCTGCTGCCGGTGGTGCTGGCCAGTCGTGCCGGAACCGGCGTTCACCGGCCAAGGCTGATGGTGTTCGCCGGCCTGCTTGGGCTGGTGACACTGGGCGTGCAGGCGTGGCTGATCGGCGCCAAGGGGTGGCATGTCGGTTTCCTTCCCGGCATCGGCCCAAGCCAGCCGGCCTTGGGCTGGGGCGCGCTGGCCTATGCCGCCGCCGCCTTGATGGTGACGTCGTTCGGGCTTGCCTGGCAGGGATGGTGCAAGGGCGATGTGTTCATCGTCGGCGCCATTGGGCTGGTGTGCGGCTCCACGCTGTTGTTCGTGGGCTATCCGGTGGCCTGCGTGCTGGTGTCGGCATTTCAGGACAATGCCGGGCACCTCAACCTGCCGATGTTTGCCGAAAAGCTGACGGATCGGTCGATTTGGGGGCTGGACTGCCTCGCCGGCGGCCGCAATTGCGGTGTGGCGTGGAACTCGCTGGCGCTGGCCTGCATGGTGGGTGTGCTGTCCACGTTGCTGGGCCTTGCCTTCGCGCTGATCGCCGCCCGCACGCATTTTCCGTTCAAGAAATTGCTGCGGCTGGTCTCCATCCTGCCGGTCATCACGCCCCCCTTCGTCATCGGCATGGCCTTGATCCTGCTGTTCGGCCGCGCCGGCATGGTGAGCGCGTGGCTGAACCAGTGGTTCGACATTCCGCGCAGCCGCTGGATCTACGGCCTGCCGGGCCTGACGATCGCCCAGTTTCTGGCCTTCACGCCGATTTCGTTCCTGGTGCTGCTGGGCGTGCTGCAAGGCGTCAGCCCCAGCATGGAAGAGGCCTCGCAAACCCTGCGCTCCGGGCGTTGGCGCACCTTCACCCATGTGACGTGGCCGCTGATCCGCCCCGGTCTCGCCAATGCGTTCCTGATCGGCTTCATCGAAAGCCTCGCGGATTTCGGCAACCCGATGATGATCGGCGGCAATTTCCGGGTGCTGTCTACGGCGGTGTATTTCGCGGTGGTGGGGGCGGCGCAGGACCAGGGGCAGGCGGCGGTGCTGGCCATCGTGCTGCTGAGTTTCAGTCTCACGGCCTTCGTGTTGCAACGCGTCTGGATTGGGCGGCGCAGCTACGTGACCGTCTCGGGCAAGGGTTTCCGGCCAACCTGCCTCGCTGCCGCGCGGCCTGCACATCGCCTGCCTCGGCGTGGTGCTGCCTTGGATTGTCCTGACGGCCGCCATCTACGGCATCATCATGATCGGTGGGTTCGTGAAGGCCATCGGCACCGACAACACGCCGACATGGTCGTATTTCCTCACCGCCTTCGGCATCGGCCAGGGCGATCATGGATGGTATTTCGCCGGCTCCGCCTGGAACTCGCTGTTCACCACGCTGAAGGTCGCACTGGTGGCGATGCCGCTGACAGCCGGACTGGGCATTCTCACCGCCTATCTGCTCAACCGCCAGCGATTCGCCGGGCGCGGCCTGTTCGAATTCCTCACAATGCTCAGCTTCGCCATTCCCGGCACCGTCATCGGCATCAGCTACATCCTGGCCTTCAACACGCCGCCGATCGAACTCACCGGCACCGGGCTCATCATGGTCATGGCCTTCGTGTTCCGAAACATGCCGGTGGGCATCCGCGCCGGGCTGGCCAATCTCAGCCAGATCGACAAAAGCCTCGATGAAGCCTCCCTCACCCTCGGCGCTCGCTCGGCCGCCACGCTGCGGCGGGTCATCCTGCCAATCCTGCGCCCGGCGGTGGTCACCTCGATGGTCTATGCCTTCGTCCGCGCCATCACCAGCGTCAGCGCCGTCATCTTCCTGGTCAGCGGCGAATACAATCTCGCCACCGTCTACATCGTCGGCCGCGCCGAGTTCGGCGAATACGGCCTGGCCATCGTCTATTCGGCGGTGCTGATCGTCATCATCGTGGCAGCCCTGCTGGCAATCCAGCTTCTGGTCGGCGAACGCCGCATCGGCCGGCGCGACATCATGGCGCGTCGCACCCCCAACGCAGAACAGGCGAAAGCATGACGAAGCCGATCGCCCACCCAGCCGTCCAATTCCGCAGCGTGGCCAAACGCTACGGCGCCGTCGCCGCCGTGCACAACATCTCGCTGAACATCGAACGCGGCACGCTGGTCACGCTGCTCGGCCCCTCCGGCTGCGGCAAAACCAGCACATTGCGGCTGATCGCGGGCCTGGAACACCCCACCTCCGGTCGCATCCTCATCGACGGCGAAGACGTCACCCACCTGTCCGCCGCCGAACGCGACGTCAGCATGGTGTTCCAGTCCTACGCACTGTTCCCGCACATGAACGTGCTGGAAAACACCACCTACGGCCTGCTGGCATCTGGCATGAAGCGGGCCCTGGCCGAACAGATGGCAGCCGCAAAACTCACAGCCGTCGGGCTGGCCGGGTTCGAAAGGCGCCTGCCCAGCGAATTGTCCGGCGGCCAGCAACAGCGCGTGGCCGTCGCCCGCGCCATCGTGCTGGAACCCAAGGTGCTGCTGTTCGACGAACCCCTGTCGAATCTGGACGCCAAACTCCGCCGCAAGGTGCGCGACGACATTCGCGCCTTGCAGCAGGAACTGAAGCTGACGGTGGTCTACGTCACCCACGACCAGGAAGAAGCACTGGCGGTGTCTGACCGCATCGTGGTGATGCAGCAGGGCCACATCGTGCAGGATGGCACGCCGCGCGATCTCTACGAACGCCCCACCGACCGCTTTATCGCCGACTTCATCGGCAACGCCAATTTGCTGCCGGTGGCAGTGCTGCGGTGTGACGGCGACACCGCCGAGATCGCGCTCGGTGGCGCGACGCTGCATCTGCCATGCCGTGGCCTGGGCGTGGGGGCGGCGCTGTTGGCGGTGCGGCCGCACGCCATTCGCATCGCCGATCCCTCCGGCCGACCGTTCGGTCTTTCTGGGCGGATCCGCAAGGCCGCCTATCTGGGCGGGCACATGGAATACGAAATCGCCATCAACGGCGTCAGCGGCGAGGTGTTCGTCATCGACGGCAACGTGATGGCGCCGCGCCAGATTGGCGCCGAGGTGGATATCACCATCGTGACGGACGAGACAGCGCTGGTGCCGGCTTGATCACCGATCAAACGCTGGGGCAGGATTAAAAACAATCGACCAGTCGAGTTGGAGCGGATAGTTATTGGATCACAAGCAAAGGGGCCAAAACCACCTTTGCGTCAAGAATAGAGAGGAATTTCCACATGCATCGTCGCACGCTTCTCACCGGGGCCGCTGCCCTGGCCGCCACCCCAGCCACCGTGTGGGCCCAGGCCGCCGGCAAGACCAAGATTGTGTTCTGGCACGCCATGACCGGCGCCAACGGCGACGAGATTCAGCGCATCGCGCGCGATTTCAACGCGAGCCAGGGCACCGTCGAAATCGAGGCGATCTTCAAGGGCAGCTATCCCGAGACCCTCACCGCCGCCATCGCTGCCTGGCGCGCTGGGCAGGCGCCGCATATCGCGCAGATCTATGAGGTCGGCACCGGCTCGATGCTCGCGGCAGGTCCTGCGGTGAAGCAGGTTTGGCAGTTGTCGCAGGACACCGGCATCAAGATTGACCCGACGATCTATTTGCCCGCCGTACGCGGCTATTACAGCCTGTCGGATGGCCGCATGGCGTCGCTGCCATTCAACTCCTCCACCGGCGTGATGTGGTACAACAAGGACGCGTTCGAGATGGCCGGGCTGGACCCGGAGAAGCCGCCCACCACCTGGGCCGAGTTCGTCACGGCGGCGCACGCGCTGAAGGAGAAATGGGCCATCCCGACCATGGCCAAGGCCGCCGGTCCAGAACTGATGGCCACCACCACGTCGTGGTTCGCGTGGATTCAGCTTGAAGAATTCAGCGCCATCCACAACCTGCCGTTTGCCACCAAGGCCGACGGCTTCGATGGGCTGGATGCCGAACTGGCGTTCAATTCGCCCGCGCACGTCAAGCAGTTGCAGATGCTGCTCGATCTGGCGAAAGACAGCGCGTTCAAATACACCGGCCGCGACAACACGCCGGACCCGGTGTTCTACAGCGGCCAGACCGGCATCGGCTTCGGCTCCTCCGCCGGCCGTGCCGATATCGTGCGCAACGCCAAGTTCAAATGGGCGGCGGCCGTGCTGCCGTACGACCCATCGGTGATCCAGCAGCCCAACAACACCATCATCGGCGGCGCCAGCCTCTGGACCATGACCACGCTCAACCGCACCCCGGCCGAATACAAGGCCGTGGCGCAGTTCATGCAGTTCATCGGCCAGCCGGAAATGGATGCGCAATATCACCAGCACACCGGCTGCGTGCCGGTCACCCAGGCCGGGTTCGAACTGTCGCAAAAGCAGGGCTACTACGAAAAAACACCCGGCGCCGACATCGCCATCAAGTCACTCACGCGCGGCGCCGTGACGGAGAACTCGCGCGGCCTGCGCCTCGGCCGCCTGCCGGAAATTCGCAACATCGTCTACGAGGAAGTGGAAAAGGCGTTGCAAGGCCAGCAGAACGCCAAGGCCACCCTGGATTCGGCGGTCCAACGCGGCAACCGCGTTCTGCGCGAATTCGAAAAGTCCGTGCGCACATAAAGGCAAAGCGCGGCCCGGGGCCCGGGTCGCGCACGCACCATGGAACGTCGCACCATCTTCCCCGGGACAGCATTCCCGATCCTTCTCGTCTTGCCGCAACTGCTGCTGACCACGGTGTTCTTCCTGTGGCCAGCCGGTCAGGCGATCATGTCCAGCATGACGCGTGCCGACCCATTCGGCATCCGCACGCAATTTGTTGGTGCCGAGAACTTCCTCTATCTGTTCGAAGACCCGCTTTACGTTGATTCCATCGGTCGCACGGTGGTGTTCTGTGCCGCCGTGGCCGGGATTTCGATGAGCATCGCGCTGTTGCTGGCCGTATGCGCGGACCGCGAGATTCGCGGGCGCGGCTGGTATCGCATCCTGCTGATCTGGCCCTATGCGGTGGCCCCGGCGGTGGCGGCGGTGTTGTGGATCTTGCTGCTGCACCCACAGATCGGGCTGATCGGCCGTTGGCTGAACCGCCAGGGCATCGCATGGGACTACAAGCTGAACGGCGCCCAGGCGATGGGCGTGGTCATCGGCGCCAGCGCGTGGAAGCAGGTCAGCTACAACTTCATTTTTTTCCTCGCCGGCCTGCAATCCATCCCCAAGGCCGTGCTCGAAGCCGCCCGCATGGACGGCGCGAAAGGCTGGTTCCGCTTTCGCACCGTCATCCTGCCGTTGCTGATGCCCACTGTGTTTTTCCTCGTGGTGGTCAATCTGGTCTACGCCGCCTTTGACACGTTCGGCACCATCCAGGCGCTCACCGGCGGCGGGCCAGGAAAATCCACCGAAACACTGGTGGTGAAGGTGTATCGAGACGGCGTGGTCAATCTGGATATCGGTTCGTCCTCGGCGCAATCGGTGCTGTTGATGCTGGGCGTGATCGTGCTCGTGGCCCTGCAATTCCGCTTCCTTGGCAAAAGGTCCGGCGAATGAGGGGCCGTATCGACTGGCCGGCGCATGTGGTGCTCATCCTCGGCGCAGCACTGTTCCTGCTGCCGCTCTGGCTCGTGGTCGCAGGCTCCACGTTGGACCCGGCGGCAATAGCGCGCGGCGAGTTGTCACTCATCCCCCGCCTGTCCGGCTTCAGCGTCTATGCCTCGGTGCTGCGTGACGACTCGCCCGGCACCGGCCCGGTCTGGCGGATGCTGCTGGTGTCCGGCGCGATGGCGCTGTGCATCGCGTTCGGCAAGATCGTCATCTCCATCCTGTCGGCCTACGCCGTCACCTTCTTTCGCTTCCCGTTCCGCATGGCGGCGTTCTGGACCATCTTCATCACGCTGATGCTGCCGGTGGAGGTGCGCATCATCCCCACCTACATGGTCATGTCCGATCTCGGCCTGATCAACACCTTTCCCGGCCTTACCATCCCGCTGATCGCCAGCGCCACCGCCACGCTGCTGTTTCGCCAGACGTTCCTGGTCATCCCAGACGAATTGGTGGAGGCAGCCCGCATGGACGGCGCCGGGCCATGGCGCTTCCTGAAGGACATCCTGATCCCAGTCTCCTCCTCCAACCTGGCCGCCTTGTTCGTTATTTTGTTCGTCTATGGCTGGAACCAGTATCTCTGGCCGTTGCTGGTGGCGACAACGCCGCAACTGGACACGATCGTGATCGGCATCGTGAAAATGATCGGCACCGAGACACAAACGGAATGGAACCGGGTGATGGCAACCGCCGTCCTCGCCTTGCTGCCGCCGGTGGCGGTGGTGATTTTAATGCAGCGTTGGTTCGTCAAGGGCCTGACGGATGGTGAAAAATAATGGCCACACTGGTTCTTGAAGATCTGCGCAAGAGTTTTGGCAAAACCGCCGTGCTGCACGGCGTCGATCTATCGCTGAAATCAGGCGAAATGCTGGTCATCGTCGGCGCCTCCGGCTGCGGCAAATCCACGCTGCTGCGGCTGGTCGCGGGGCTGGAGGCGCCCACCTCCGGCCGCATCGTGCTGGACGGTGTCGATGTCGCCACACGAGACCCGGCGGAGCGCGACATCGCCATGGTGTTCCAGAATTACGCGCTCTATCCGCACATGACCGTGTTCGACAACATGGCCTACGGCCTGCGCATCCGAAATCTGCCCAAGGCCGAAATCCGCCGCCGCGTCGATGAGGCGGCAGCCCTTCTCGAACGCTCCGCCCTGCTCGACCGCAAGCCCCGCCAACTGTCCGGCGGCCAACGCCAGCGCGTGGCCATGGGCCGCGCCATCGTGCGCGAACCAAAGCTGTTCCTGTTCGACGAACCGCTCTCCAACCTGGACGCCACGCTCCGCGTGACGATGCGCGCCGAAATCCGCCGCCTGCAACGCCGCATGGGGGTGACGAGCCTGTACGTGACGCATGATCAGGTGGAAGCCATGACCCTGGGCGACCGCCTGCTGGTTCTGCACCAAGGCCGCCCGGTGCAGTTGGCAACACCGATGGAGGTGTTCAACAAGCCTTCCAACACCCACGTTGCCGGGTTCATTGGCGCCCCCGCGATGAACCTGCTGCCCGCCACGCTCGCCAATGCGGGCCGTTCCGCCGTGCTGGCGATTGGTCAGACGCTGGATTTTGTCGATGGCCCCAGGCCTGGGCGCGACGGAACACCGCTGATCGTTGGCATCCGCCCTGAGCATCTGCGCCTTGACCCGAACGGCTTCGTGCTGCCGGTGGATCTGGTGGAGCCGTTGGGCTCGGAGACGGTGGTGATTGGCAAGCTCGACAACGGCACGTTGATGACCATCAAGCTGCCGGCGGCGGGGGTGTCGGCAGAAAGCCTGCGTGTGGCGATTCCGCCGGACCATATCCATGTGTTCGATGCCGTCAGCGGCCTTCGGTTGGATGCTGAGGTTTCCCGTGGCATGCCTGATGATCCTGCCTGAGCATGCGCCATCGATCTGGCGCACTCGCCCGATGGGCATTCATGCGCCATACTTCCGTTTTACGTCTGTCATTCGCACGCTCGCCCGGGTGGGCTGCTGATCTTTCGTGCAGGCGCTGCGGATGGAGCCACCCTTATGACCAAAAGCGACGATGACCTGATTGAGCTTGTCCAAGAGGCGGTTGCCTTGGCGGAGGATGTCGCCCCGGACCTGAATTCGATCCTCATCACCCATTATCCAGACGCGGACAGTCTGGACATGTTGCGTCCTGGCGGGAGCGATCTTGAGACAACTGTCGCCGTGAACCGCGCCGTTGCCGAAGCATTCGTGGCCCAGGGCGTTCAGGTGTTCGTCCAGCGAGCCGACAAGGCGGCCTTCCGGCGCTGGATGGCGGATCGTGCTGATACTGCGGCGAACCGCCTTGCCTGGATTGACCGGACGCGGCTGCTGGGCGGGACGGCGGCGCTGAAGGTGCTCGGCGTCGCGCCTGGCCACAGCCCGGATCATCCGGCATTGGGCGCCACCCCCGGTCCTCTGGCCGATCTCCTGCTGGAAGCCTACTCTGACCAGGACGACGACACCCTGTTCCGCGCGATTGCCGAGGACCTCATCGCGGCCGGTCGGGACGATGCGCTTGAGTTGGCCCTGCGCAAGGCCCGCGATCAGCTTGAAGACGGGGCGGCAGACGTGCTGGCGCTCGAATTCCGTGAGATGGCGGAGGCGGCCGAGATCGGACCATCCGGCTGGGCCGAACTGGTCACACTGCCGGTGGCGCTGATTCCAGGTTCCGTCCCGGATGCTGCCGAACTTGGCAAGAGCCTGATCGCCTCAGGCGCCGTGCCGGACAAGATCGAACTGCGTTTCCTGCCTGGCTGGCGCTCGCCAGAGGCACTGGCAGTGCTGCATCCGACCGCGATCCGCCGCGTGCTGCTGGACCTGGTCGCCGGTGCAGAGCCGCGCGACCTGCCGCCTGGCGACACGGACGACTTGGCCAAAGCCGGCTTCGGTGTTTTGCTCGGCCTGCAGATCGCTTGGGATATCCCGATCTGGGATGACATCCTGGCCAACGGGTTGCCGGAGGAACCCGATGACGCGCAGGAGACGTCGGACGACGCGGCGCGCATGGCCGCCTTCGAGCAGTGGCGCGGTTCGGTCGCCGGCTCCAGCGGTGGCTGCGTGGCCCTGGCACTGGTGCCGCCGAGCATTGTGCAGGATGAGATCTTTGAATTCATGGACGAAGCCGGCGAGCACTCCAGGGGCATCGAGGAAATCCGCGACTTCGTCGCCATGGCAAGGCGCGAGGCGAATGACGAGGAGGTTGTCTGTCGTCCTGAGGTGATCGGCACCGGCCTGGAGATCAGCCTGTTCACGCGGGCAGGGCGTTTCCTCGACAGCCTGACGTTGCCGGCTGACCGGTTGCCCGCACGCGCCGAGGGGATGCCGCACCTGTTGGAGGCGTTTGTCCCCATCATCCGGTGAGCCGGGAAGGCACCGCCGGCAACGTCGGCCGGGCTCTGATTTCGTCGGATCATCCCGGGTGGTTTTTGGCGTTCTGGGCCAGCGGGACTACACGTCCGCATGGCACAAATTAAATCACTCACGCTCGCTGCCGATCTTCCGCAGAAAGCCCAAACCAGGCAGGTGCGCTGGATGGTGCATATGATCCAGGATGCATCCAAAGCCGGCAAATCCGTCTTGCCCCCAGGGATCGACGGACGGATCGTCACGTTTCACGGCAAGGTTGGCGAGGCGCAACTCAAGGCCATCGTGGAAGGCAAGGACATCGTCCTTTATCGCTACAAGCGAGGGTTGGATCTGGAACTGCGCATGGCGCTCGCGCAGCATAATTTCTCTCAGAAATGCGGCGTCCTGACGTCAGATGCTGCGGTGATTGCTGCACTCGACAAGGCCAATCTTGGCCCTGATAAAAATGCAGACGGCGACCCGATCTCGAAATTCGACATCTCGATCGGTCAGTTGACCGAGGCAGAACAGAAACGAGAGCGTGATCGCCCGAGCAGGATCGCTGTGGATTGAATCGCGATGTGAGGCGCAAAGCGGCGAAATTACCCGGTTAAAGAGAGCGAGCGGGATCGCCTTTGAGGCGATCCCGCTCCAGCCGGTCTTGGCTGCGTTTGTGATGCGTTGACCGAGACAGGTGCATCTTGGTGGTTTAGAAAGAAACCAAGAAACGACTCGTCAAACCAGAACGGGGTTCATGGACAGCGCAGCGTCAGGTCAGGACGGGCAGCCAATGCGGATACTCGTTATCGAAAGCAACGTCACCGTGGCGATGATAACACGCGGCCTGTTGCGCCGCTGGGGCCATCATGCAGACATTCAGGGCGCCCCGTCGCCTGATGCGGCGTTGCCGGAGCCTGGCGACTGGGACCTGGTGATCGCCGAGCCGGCTTCGAACCCCGCGGCCTTGCGCGCCTTGCGACGCGGCAACGTCCCCTGGATCGCGCTGGTCTCGGCCCGTGACAGCACTGACGCCGCGGCCTGGGTCGCCAAGCCCTTCAAGCCCGACGAATTGCGGGCGGCACTTCTGCGCTGTTTCAAGGTGGAAGATACGATCGACCCTGTTGGCGGCATCGATGCCGAGGCCATCACCGCGCTGTGGGGCGGGGTCGACAACAAGGCGTTCCGCCAGATCGCGATCGTCTTCCTGGGCGAGATCGGGGAGCGCCGCGCAGCCCTTGGCGCCGCGTTCCTGGCAGAGGATCGCAGGATCCTGCACCGCGAGGCGCACTCGATCGCCAGCGCCGCCGCCAATGTGGGGTGCGTCGCCATCGCCCAAGCGGCCCGCGCACTTGAGGCCGTCGCCCTGGAGGCTGAATTTGGCCGGTTGCTGCGGCTCGTGGCCGCCATCGAGACGATCAGCTTGCGTGATGCGCCGATCCTGCGGCGAATCGCTACAGATGGGCAGGCCTGATCGTGGCAATACCCAGTTGTATCCTGATCATCGAGGACTCTGTCTCGTTGGCGATGACGTTCAAGGCCCATCTCGATGGGTTCGGCCACACCCTTTTGATGGCGGCGGATGGCAAGACCGCCTACGCCATGCTTCGCGATCACAAGGTTGATTGTATTCTGCTTGACCTCAATCTGCCTGACATGGAGGGCCTGGACCTCCTGGAGGACGTGCGTGGCTGGCCGGTGCCGCCATCGGTGGTCGTGATCAGCTCGAACACCTCGCTCGCGACCGCGGAGCGCGCCGTGCGCGGCGGCGCGTTCGACTATCTGCTCAAGCCGTTTTCCGAGGGCCGGCTTGTCACCACGGTTGAAAACGCCCTTGCCAATGTGTCGCTCAAGCGCGAGCTGGAGATGTTCCGCCGGACTCTGCAAAACGGCGGCTTCGGTGATTTCATCGGCCATTCGGTGCCTATGCAGGCGCTCTATCGTACCCTTGAGGCGCCCGCCCCACGCCAGGTCAACGCTCTGCCGCAATCGAAAGACGCCATCGAAACCCTGGCGATGGCCGAGCAGAAATACATCGAGAACGCCATCGTGGTGTGCGGCGGAAACCTGCAACTCGCGGCCCGTAAGCTGGGGATCAGCCCATCGACGATTTATCGCAAAAAAGAGAGCTGGCAGCAGGCGGGGTAGGCTGTTGCCAAGTCCTCATCCTTGCCGTCGTTATTTCGCCGGATCACGCCCGCGACGGATGCCAAGATCGGCGAGCAGCACAAGCACCGTCACGGCAATCAGCAGGGTGCTGACGGCAGCGATCGTCGGTTCCAGTTCAAGGGTCAGGCTGTTCCAGATCCGCACCGGCAAGGTTTGTGATTTCACGCCGGTGACGAACAGTGAGATGACCACCTCGTCGAACGAGGCCAGGAACGCGAACAATGCGGCCGAGACGATGCCTGGCGCTGCCATCGGCAGCACCACGCGGCGCAGAACGCCCCAGCGGTTGCAGCCATGCACCATCGCTGCCCGCTCCAGCACCGGGTCCACCCCTTGCAGCACGGACTGTGCCAGGATCAGCACCACCGGCAACGCCACGACGGTGTGGGTGACGGCGAGCCAGATGCGCGAGCCGATCAGCCCCAGATGCACCGACAGGAAATAGACGGAAATGGCGGTCACGATGCTGGGCACGATCAGCGGCAGCAGCATCAGCGACATCAGCACCGTTCGAAACGCCAGGCGCCCGCGCAGGAAGGCATAACCCGAGAGGAACCCCAGGGCTGTGGACATCACGCAGCACATGGCGGCCGTTTCCAGCGAGTTGACCAGGGCGCTGCTCCAGCGGCTGTCGCTCAGGAAACGTTCATACCATTGCAGCGACAGGCGCGTGGGCGGAAAGGCGAGATAGGCATCGCCGCTGAAGGAGACGATGACCACCACCAGGATGGGCCCGAGCAGGATGAGGCAGATCAGCGCCACGAAGGCGATCCCGAGGCGGCTCATGCGACGATGGCTTTGCGCAGGTCGGCAAACCGGCTGTAGAGCGCATAGATCGACAGCGTCACGACCAGCAATATGATCGACATGATGGCGGCCACCGGCCAGTTGTTGGCGAGTTCGACCTGTCGTTCGATCAGCATGCCGGCCATCATGTCCTCCGGTGCGCCCATCAGGGCAGGGGTGATGAAGAAGCCGATCGCCAGGATGAAGACCAGCAGCACGCCGGCGAACACGCCGTGCAAGGTGAGCGGCAGGAACACGCGCAAGAAGATGCGGGGGCCGGATGCGCCCATGCCCGCAGCCGCCTGGAGCAAGCGGGGGTCTACGCCGCGCATGGCGCCGAACAGGGTGAGCACCATGTAGGGCAGCAGCACGTAGGTCATGCCGACGACGACGGCGGTGCGGTTGTACATCAGTTGCAAGGGCAGGCTGGTGATGCCGAGTTCCTGCAGGATCTGGTTGATCACGCCGGTGCGGCCCAGCAGGACCATCCACGCATAGGTGCGCACGATGACGCTGGTGAAATACGGCAGCAGCACGCAGGCGATGATGGCCCGAAAGCCGCCCCGCCCCGCCTTCAGCATGCCGTAGGCCAGCGGGTAGCCGATCAGCAGCACCAGCAGGGTTGTGGCCAGTCCGATCTCGGCCGTGGCCAGCAGGGACTGGCGCATGGCGCGCGATCCCAGCACCTCGGCCACCTGCTCGGTGATTTCGGGCCAGGTGCCGAGTTCCAGAAGGGAGGAGACCAGGAACCAGCCGAGGGGAAGCACGAAGACCAGCAGCAGCACCGCCAGGGCGGGCGCGAGCAAGAGCCATGTGAGGCGGGCTGAAAGGGGCATCAGGCCTCCAGGAGGCGGCTTTCCGCCGCGGCCCAGGTTGCGGTGGCCGGGGTGCCCGGGGCGAGCAGGCTGGCGCCGGCGCCGTTGCCGGCATCAATGGTCAGCACCTCGGACGATGCCAGCAGCAGCTCGGTGCGGATGACGTTGCCGAGGAACGCACTGCGGCACACAACGCCTGTGATGCTGTTCTCGCCGGGGGCAGGGGGGGCTGGGTCGCGCTTGAGCACCAGTTTTTCGGGGCGGACGAACAGCAGCGAGGGGCCTTTGCGGGCGTTGGCGGCGGTGAAGGAAACGCCGTCCGGCGTGCGCAGCATCGCGCCCTCGGCCACGCCGGCGATCATGTTCGCTTCGCCGAGGAAGCGGCCGGCAAACGCGCTGTTGGGGCGCTCGTAGACCTCGCGCGGCGGGCCGACCTGGACCAGCCGGCCGCCATCCATGATGGCGATGCGGTCGGACATGTTCATCGCCTCCTCCTGGTCGTGCGTGACGAAGATCACCGTCATGCCGAGGCGGCGCTGGATGTCCTTGATCTCGGTCTGCATGTGATAGCGCAGGTTCTTGTCCAGCGCGCCCAGCGGTTCGTCCATCAGCACGATGCCCGGCTGGGCGGCGATGGCGCGGGCCAGGGCCACGCGTTGC
Organism: Acetobacteraceae bacterium; assembly: GCA_040399685.1. GTDB lineage: Bacteria > Pseudomonadota > Alphaproteobacteria > Acetobacterales > Acetobacteraceae > CAIQQQ01. The sequence goes on along the minus strand of JBBART010000007.1, from coordinate 78,954 downwards.
TGCTGGCCGCCGGAGAGCTGGCGGGCGTGGCGTTTCTCCATGCCGGACAGCCGCACCATGGCGAGCGCCTCGGCCACGCGTGGGTTCACCATGGCCGCGGGGGCGTTGCGGGCGCGGAGCGGGAAGGCCACGTTCTCGAACACGTTCAGATGCGGGAAGATGGCGTAGTTCTGAAACACCATGCCCAGCGCCCTGTCACGCGGGGCGGCGTGGGTCATGTCGGCGCCGCCCAGCCGCACCACGCCGGCATCGGGCACGGTGAAGCCTGCGATCATGGACAGCGTGGTGGTCTTGCCGCTGCCGGAGGGGCCGAGCAGGGTGAAGAACTCGCCGGGGGCGATGGCGATGGACATGTTGTCCACCACCACCTGCCCGGCATAGCGCTTGGTCACTCCTTCGAGTGCGACGGCACCAGCGGTCATCCGAGGATCCAGGCAGACCAGGCCTTGTTCACGCGGTCGCGGTTGTCTTCCCACCAGGTGATGTTCTGGTAGAAGCCCATTTCGCGGTATTTCGGGCCGCCTGGCATGATCTCAAGCAGATCCTTCGGCAGCATGTCATAGGCCTTGCTATTGGACGGGCCGTAGCGCAGATCCTTGGCGTAACCAACCTGCGCCGAGGCCTGGCTGGCGAAGTCGACGAACAGCTGCGCCGCCTTCATGTCGCGGGTGTTCTTGGGCACGCCATAGGCCTGCACCTGGATCATGTTCTGGTTCCACTCGATGCCGAGCGGGGCGCCTTTTTCGATGATGGTCTGTACGCGTCCGCTCCACAGGGCGCCGAGCACGACCTCCTTGTCCGACAATAGCTGGGCCGACAGCGCGCCGGTGTCCCAGAACTTCGGAACGCTGGCGCGAATGCGGGTGAGGGCCTTGAAGGCCCGCGGCAGGTCCAGCGGATAAAGCTTGTCCATCGGCACGCCGTCGGCGAGCAGTGCGAATTCCAAGGATGGCTGGCCGGACGCCATGTCCGGCAGGGTGCGCGGGCCGGGGAACGCCTTGGTGTCCCAGAACTCGGCCCAGCTCTGCGGGTGCTTGGCGCCGAAGCTGTCCTTGTTGTAGACGCTGACGGTTGCGTAGACGAAGTTCGCCACGCGGTGCGAAAATTTCAGTTCCTTGATGATCTCGTCGGGCTTGCCGTATTTCCAGCTGTCGTAATCGATCGGCGCCAACGCGCCCAGTCGCTCCAGCGTCAGAAGCCCGCCATCGCCGGTGTCGATCACGTCGAACTCGGCGCCGCCGGCCTTGTACATCGCGATCAACTTGGTCATCGGCGCGGGTGCTGTAACGACCTCGATGCCGGTGGCCTTGGTGAAGTCGGTGTAGACGCTGCGGCGCATGATGTCGTCATACACGCCGCCGGTGGTGCGAATGACGAGCTGCTGTGCCGCCTGCGCCTTTCGCCAGATGAACGGCGTTGCAAGTGCGCCAGCCAGGGCGACGCGGCGGCCGATGCGGGGAAGGCTCATGGCGAACTCCTCACGATGTGACGAACGAAGGACGGCGAAAGATGCGGCGCGCTCATGGCCAGCCGGGCTCTCGCCAGCCATCCAGCCGGTCCCGAAGCCGGTAGAAGCCACCGACGAGCGGCATGAACCATGGGTGGCCGTTGTAGCCGGGCATGGTGGGGAACGGCAGTTTCGAGAAGGCGGAGGCTTTGTTGCCGCCGCCGATGATCTGTCGCGCTGCCTCGCGCCCGAGATGCGTCATGGTCACCACGCCGCTTCCGTTGCAGGCAAGGGCGTAGTGCACGCCTTCGTTCTGGCCGACATGGGGCAGGTAATCGAAGGCGAAGGCGACGTTGCCTTTCCACGCATGGGTGATGCGGGTCCCGGCGAGGGCCGGAATCAGATGGGTCAGGAAGTCCAGCAGCCTGGCGCCGGCACGTCGCACATCGGCGTCCATGAAGCTGGCGCGACCGCCGAACAGGATGCGCTCGCCATCCGGCGACGGGCGGAAATAATACAGCACCTTCTTGGTGTCGCCATAGACGCGCAGCTTGGGCAGCAATTGCTGCACCCGCGTAGCGCCCAGAATTTCAGTGGCGATCATGTAGCTTGCGACGGGCACGAGCCGGCGGCGCTGCCAGGGGGTGATCGGGCCGGTGTAGCCGTTGGTGGCGACCATCAAGGCATCGGCGGCGATTTCGCCGGCACTGGTGCGAACCCGAAAGCCGGCGCCGCTGCGCTCGAAGCCAAGCACGTCGACGCCGCCATGAAGCGATGCCCCGGCCGCTGCGGCAACGCGCGCCAATTCCTGGACATATTTGCCCGGATGCAATGCGCCCGCACGCGGCACCACGAGGCCGCCGGCATACCGGGTTGTGCCCAGCTCCTCGCCCACTTCCGCCTTGGCCAGCAGGCGCGCCGGCTCCAAGCCCTCGGCGTTGATCATGTCCGCCCGAACGCGCAAGCCCTCCAGCGCCTTGGGCGAGTGGGCGCCGACGAAACGGCCGGTGCGGCGATAGTCGCAGGCGAGGCCTTCACGCGCGATCAGTTGCTCGAAGTCGTCGAATGATTTCTCGGCTTCATCGACCATGGCGGTCAGGATCGATGCGTCCACCTGCTGTTGCAGCTTGGGGTTGGCGCGGCCAAGCCCCGCGGCCCCCGCCAGGGCGCCGCCATTGCGTGACGAAGCGCCCCAGCCGATCGCCTCCCGGTCCAGCACCACGGGCTTGAGGCCGTTTCGGGCGAGTTCGAGGGCGGTGGACAGGCCGGCGATGCCGCCGCCGATGACCACCACGTCCGCGTGCTGCGCAATCTCTGGCGCGCGCAGGGTTGGAGGTGCGGCATCCCACCAGAACGGGCGCTCGACGAAGCCAGGGGCGAAGATGGCATCAGTCACGTGGCGCGTTGCCCAAAATTTTGCTTTGGCGCGCACGGATCAGGCGACATGTCGTCCATTCAGCCCCCAAAAATCCATAAAGCCGTCTCAACAAATTTTCAGTCACATCAAATTTCTTCCTCCTAGCGTCACTCTCATTGTATGTTGCTGTCAACAGAAACGATGAAGTTTCTGGCAACGGATATGACCGGCCGCCGGTGGAGGTGCCCGATAGGAACACGACCCTGAGCCGGCTCGTGAATCGGTGGGTATTCGCAGCCGGGCAACTGGGCGACAGGGAGCCGGAATTGAAGAAAATTGCTGATAGCGTTGAGGTTCGGGCGAAAGACGAGCTGGGCACGGATGAGCGCGAAAGCGATCGTCGCCTGGGAAGCTGCGTCCGCTCACTGCGCCAGCGTGCTGGCCTGTCGATCCAGGAGCTTGGTCAACGCACCAAACTGTCGACGGGAATGATCAGTCAACTGGAGCGCGGCCTGGCCACCCCTTCGGTGCGCACGTTGCGCCTGTTGAGCCTTGCTCTGGAAGTGCCAATTTCCTATTTCTTCGACCATGCTCCGGAAGCTGAGCCGAGCCCTTTTATTGTCAGGAAAGCGGAACGCAAGCTGCTGCGGCTGTCATCCAGCGGTGTGTTGAAGGAGTTGCTCTCCCCTCAGCATCCCGGCCAGCTGGAGATCTATGAAATTACTCTGCAGCCGGGCGGTTCGTCAGGGTCTGGCAGTGGTATTGCGCATAAGGGCGAGAAAGCTGGCTATGTGCTGCGCGGGCGGCTGCGGCTTTGGTTGACCGACGAACCGCATCTCCTGGATGCCGGCGACAGTTTCAGATTTCCCGGCAGTGTTCAAAGCATGTTCGACAATCCCGGCGATGAGCCGGCGAGCGTGGTGTGGATTTCGTATAATCCCGGAAAGATCCCAGCCGACGGCAAGAGAGAGGATGAGCCAACTCAGCGTGTCGTTCCATAGCGCTGGCCGGGGCCGTTGAGAGGCTTCAATCATCGAAGGTGACCGCTGCGGTCATGTCCGTGATAGGGGCGTGCGACGCAGCTTGTCCGGTTCTCTGCATGTGCGTGAACGCCCTCGGGATGATGCTTCTTGCAGCGGTTACAACAGAACGGCCGGAGTATTAAATGGTAAAATTTCCAAGATTTATACTAAAATGAATTCATTATAACGAGGGTTGAACACATTTTTGTTCAGAAAATATATAAAAAGGTAGTAGTTTTGAATTTTGTTTGAGCGCGGCCGGCGTGCAATTGTAATGTGCGGAGAGTCGATGAATTTGGGGGTGTAAACTATGTCCAAATCAGATTGGGTGCCCGTGGCGATCATTGGCGCTGGGCCATATGGCCTATCGGTTGGCGCGCATCTGAGCGGTCGTGGGATATTTTTCCGCATCTTTGGGCAGCCTATGTCCACCTGGAAGGCGCAGATGCCTTCTGGGATGGCCCTCAAATCCGAGGGATTCGCCTCAGATCTGTCGAGCGATGCGGATTACACGCTGAAGCGATTCTGCACCGAACATGCTCTCGATTACGCAGACATTGGCCAGCCCGTCTCAAGACAAACGTTCGTGGACTACGGCCTTGCATTTCAGCAACGTCTGGTTCCAGACATCGACGGCCGGACAGTCGACAAAATCGCCATGGTGGATGATGGTTTTACCATACACCTCGCGGACGGTGTCACCGTGAGGGCCGACCGCGTGGTGATGGCCATTGGCCTTTCCTATTATAAACGCATACCGGACAGCCTTGCTCAACTGCCTGCCGGGTATGTCTCTCATAGCAGCGATCACAGTGATCTGAGCCGATTCCAGGGGCGCAGAGTGGTGGTGGTCGGTGGCGGCGCCTCTGCGCTGGATCTGGCGGCTCTGCTCAACGAACAGGGAGCGCAGGTTTGCCTGATCGCGCGGCGGAAGCGGTTGATTTGGCTGTCCAAGTCCGTGCGCCGCACCTGGTGGCGGCGCCTCCTCCGCCCCCAGACATGCATTGGCTTTGGCCTGCATCACTATGCCTACATGGCGGCGCCCAGCTTGTTTCGCTATTTGCCGAAGACTGCACGCCATGTCATTGCACGGCGCGCGCTTGGTCAGGCCGGTGGGTTTGATGTCAAGGATCGTGTTGTTGGGCGCCTTCCGATCCTGCTTGACCATTCGGTGTACGCTTCTGAAATTCGTGATGAATGTGTGGTTCTCAAGGTTGCGGCGGGCGGCGGAGCAGAGCACGTCGTGAGGGCTGACCATGTGATTGCCGCAACGGGCTTTCAGGTCGACATCCGGCGTCTTTGCCTGCTGAGCGACGAACTCCGCGCGCAGTTGTTGTTGGGCGGCCGCGTGCCGGAGTTGTCCCGTAACTTTGAATCCTCTGTCAGAGGACTGTATTTTGCCGGTGCGTCCGCTGCGTTCAGCTTCGGCCCCTTGCTGCGCTTTGTCGCCGGTACCCGGTTTGCGGCGCCGTGCATTGCCAACCATTTGCACCGGGTCACGCCGCGAAAGCCAAATCCGGATTCCCGACATCTTGCTGTCCCCGACTGCAAGTTTGCGTCGACAGGCTGACGTCCAAGCGCTGTTCCTGTGCGCCAACCGAACTCATAGCAATATTGGAGCCAGACATGCGCGTTGTTGTGATCTGCTGCAATCCGGTTTTGGCACGCTTGGTCCTTCCGGCACTCCGCCACTTGGGCGCGCGTGTCGCACTCGTCTGTGAGGCGCAGGCAAGACATATTGGCCTGTCTCGGATCTGTGATCGCGTTATTTTGGAGAGCGATGACCTCGCGTCGGAAAATCTGGACCGCGTGGCTGGTGAAATCAACAATTTGGCGCAATCGGAAGGGGTGGATTGTGTGCTCGCATGCGACGTTACAAGCTCTGTTGTATTGTCAAATATTTCTAAACGGCTCGTATGTCCAGTTTTTCCAGTCTCCTCAGCAGATACATTGCGCATATTGGACAACAAGTGGAGTTTTCATAAAATCTGCCAAGGCCTCGGCGTTGAGGTTCCCAGGACGCTACACTACACGAGAAAAGCCGATATTGATCCTGAACAGATCGCAACGTCGATCGGATATTCAATCGTCGTCAAACCAGTGGAGCAATGGAGCAGTGCGGGCGTTGCGGTCGTTGACACAGTGCAGCAGCTTCATTCGGACGTGATCTGTAATTCCGCTTATGTCTTTGAAGATTTGGTCGTCCAGGAATATGTCGCAGGAGAGGATGGTGGTTTTGGCGGGCTGGCGGTGGACGGGCAGTTTAAGTGTTGGACAACTTTTGTGCTCCCAAGCGGAGGGGGTGTCGAATTCACCCCACTTCCGCTCCTTCTTCGTGCAGCGGAAAAAATCGTCTCCAGCCTCCGTTTTTCTGGCGTCATCAACTTCGATGCCCGTGTGAACATTGCCACGGGGGCGGTCAGCCTGATCGAATGCAATCCACGTTTTTTTGTGCGGATTCAGGCGTCTCGCCTCTGCGGATTGGATTTCGTCCGGGCTGGTTTGCCCTTGGGCCGCGCAGACATTGTGCCGCCGCAACCGCAATCGCTGACGCATGGGAGGTTTATGCCACTTGCCGGGCTAAAGTCCTGGAGCGGGGTAGGTCAAGTTGTGAAAGGAAGCTGGCAAAGAGATGCGCTGCTTCATACAATTTCCGAAATATTGCAGGATCCACTTCCGCTGATTGCTGAAAACATGCGGCTGCGATTTCCACGATTTGATTTTTCGCGAATTCAGCTTTGATCATGGAGAGTTGAGAATGACGCACATGCGGGACCATGCCCGGCAGGTCACGGTGCGGCCGTTGCGCTGGTCTGTCGTGTCAACAGAAGAATGGGACGGTTTTGCCAGTCGCTGCGATGCTTCGCATCACGGCGCACTCGGCCATTTACGTTTTTTGCGACTGAAAGGCACGGTTTTAATTTTCGAGTTGTTTGATCCGTCCGGCGGAAAATGCGTAAAATTCGGCCAATGCGCAGTTCTGTGCGGGCGTGTGAAACACTTCGTCGGCGGGCTGCATTTGTTGCCTGAGAGCCGTGATAAATGGAAGATGAGCATGGCCGCTGTGCTCCATGCGATTGGGCCCGGTCACTACGAATACGGCTCGAAATGGGATGTGGAATCCCGACGAGACAGTCTTCTTCAAACGATTGACGGTGTCGCGATCGATCGCGTCCAGCCATACGTTATGCAGGTTGTGGAGTTCGAGCGGTGGTGCAGTTGGGATAAGTATTATCGTGATTTGAGCAAAAACGCCCGGAGAAACGCCAATTCGCTAGCAAAAAATATACCAAACATTGGTGTGACACTTGATTTTGGCATGCAGACCACCAAGAGGGTGCAGTATTTAACAATACTACGCGCCCTCATGTTTCGCCGTAAGCGCCTGTCTTTCAGTTTCGCTCACGAATGGATGCGTGCCATAGTTCGATGTTTACTGTGGCGACGACACGCTGTCATCGCCACAGTTAGGTCTGACCGAAAAGCGTTTGCCATGCTTTCATGCATTGAGTTCGGTGCGAACACCTATTTCCTTGAGGCGGGATCGCGCCATGTCAATCATGGCGCTGCTTGGTATCTGATGCTGTTTATGCTGCAGCGTGCATTTCAACGAAACCCGAAGGGGCGGTTTGTCATGGGCGTTGTTGTCGACGATGTGGACCTGACCAGGTCTCGTGAGCAATGTTGCGTTTCGGCTTATGCCATCAGCACCACCACTTTTACCTACGCTGCGCTTTAAGGCCCGTGCTTACGCGGCGTTGTCGTCACATCTGCCTGCACGTCGATCAGCTGTCACTCAAAGCAGCGCGTGCTGGCGCGCTCGTCATTTCCACTGCCGCCTGCCATTTTTTGTCTGGGCCGATCTGGTCGGCGTTCCCGATGGTCAGCAATTCGGCAAGCTTCGCCCTGGCGCGGTGCACCCGGCTTTTCATCGTGCCCACAGCGCAGCCGCAGAGTTTCGCAGCTTCCTCATACGACAATCCCGACGCGCCGATCAGCATGAGGGCTTCACGGTGATCGTCCGCCAGTTTGAACAGCGCGGTGCGGAAATCCTGGAAGTCCATATGCGAATCCTGCGTCGGATACGACGCGAGGCGCGCTGCAAACATGCCGTCAGTGTCGGCGACTTCATGGCGTAACTTGCGGAATTCGCTGTAGAATTCATTGCGCAGGATAGTATAGAGCCATGCTGCGATGTTCGAGCCAGGCTCGAACGATTTCATGTTCGCCCAGGCTTTGACCAAGGTTTGCTGCACCAGATCGTCCGCTCGGTCTCCGTTGCGGCAGAGAGAGAATGCGAACGCGCGCAAGCGCGGGATGGCTGCAATCAACTCGACCTTTGGATCGGGTATGTCGCTCATGCAGGGTCCATTTTCTTGTTTTCAAGCCGAAGCAACAACTCGGTGAACCGATCTGGCACGGGCTCATCAAGGATTTTGTCGAACAGGGCCCGCAATTCACGGCCAATATGTGCCTGGATAACTGGGTCAAGCACGACAGGCTCAATATTTGGCTCTGACTTAATCATATCCGGCACGCCTTCCACCGGATCGGATGGGATGGTTTCATTTTCATTCATTCAAATCTCCTATCTCCTGACGAGACCCTGTGTCGGCGCAGCCGCCCGCGACATCCCAGCCCGATCAGCAGCATAGCAGAATGACAAACGCGGCATTGCGTCAAAAGTTCCATCTTTATCGGCATCATAATCGAATTGGAACTTTTGACCTGGGCGATGATTGGATTGGCATCGACATGCCGTCGTAACTTTTCGCGAAGGGGCGTCTAAAATGTTGCGCTGGGCGCTGTTTTTCCTCGTTGTTTCGCTGGTGGCCGGGCTTTTCGGTTTCACCGGAATCTCCGCCGCGACGGCTTCCATCGCGCGGGTGCTGTTCTTCATCGCTATCGTCGTGTTCCTGGTGTTCATCCTGCTGGCGTTGATGGCGGGACAAGCCATCCTCTGACGAAGCTATGCGTCCAGATCCGAGGCGCCCGTGTGGGCGTCTCGGATCTGGAGGTTTGCCTCAGAACTGGCTCACCTGCTCGTTGATGCCCATGTCCGGGCGTTCGCCGGTGATCTTGGCCTGGAGGAACTTGATCGCAATCGCGATCGCACTGGATGGTGAATCCCAGTATTCCCCGGTCCGCGGCACGAATTTCAACAGAATAACCTGCGGGTCTTCAGGGCCTGCCGGAAAATAAAGCGACACCCCCTCACTCCAGTATTCACGCAGGGTGGCCCTGTCGTTGATCCGCGTCAGCGTGCCTGACAACGACACATAGGTTTGCTGCTTGGTGTCGGCATAGGTGAGGCATGCATCGGGGTTTTCTCGGATCTCCCCATCTTTGTCCGTGGTGGCATCTGTAAAGAACCAGATCGCCACCTCTTCGGGGCGGGCAATGCCGTTCATGGGGCGAGCGCGGAGGCTCGTTCCGATCCACGTTGTCATCATGCAGGTTGGTATATCTGCAACATGCTTCCAGATTGCGCGTCTGGCGGCTTCATCCACGGCGCTACCGGTCATTGAAAAGTGCCTGTCTTGTGGGTCTCCCCATTCAAACGGCCTTATCTGCCCTGCAGTTCCCCCCGCGTGCGGCTGTCAGACCAGAACGGAACGGGGGAATTCCAATTCCCACTCCACGCCGCTGGCGGGATAGAGCACGCGCACCTCGCCGCCCACCGCCCGGGCCACCGTGCGTTCTATCACCACACGCCCGAACCCCCGCCGGCTTGGGGGTGTTACGGGCGGTCCGTCGCTTTCCTGCCATGACAGCGTGCACATGCCTTCCGGCTCGCTGGCATTGGCGACCGTCCAGGCGATCCGCACGCGGCCGTCAGGTACTGACAGCGCGCCGTATTTGGCGGCATTGGTGGCAAGCTCGTGCAGGGCCATGCCAATATGCTGGGCGGCATCGGGGCGGATATGCATCGCAGGGCCGGACAGGTCGATCTGAGAGCCCACCAGGTCGGAATAATGGCCAAGCTGGGAATGTATCAACTCGCGCAGCGAGGCGCCGTTCCAGTTTTCCGCCACCAGGAGGTCATGCGATCCGGCCAGCGATTGCAGGCGATCGGCAAACCGCTTTTGGAAATCATCGATGGAATCGCAGTGGTTGGCGGTCTGGCGCATGATGGCCTGAATGACCGACAGCAGGTTTTTGGAGCGATGCGTCACTTCGCGCATCAGCAGGCGAATGCGGGCTTCCTGTTCCTTGCGCTCGGTGATGTTGACGGACCCGCCGATCAGGCCTGTGATCGTGCCGTGTTCATCGCGCAGCGCCTGCACGTTCATCTCGAACCATTTTTCAACGCCGTTGACGGTGGCGCGAATCTCACCGTGCCCTGGCTCGCCTGTGTCCAGCACGCGTTGCTTGAGTTTCATCACCGGGTCGAGGGCATCGGCCGGCAAGACGTCCCCGTTGGCGCGGCCCATGATATCGCTTGGGACGTATTCGGCCTCGGGGGAACTGAACCAGGTGAACCGCAGGTTCGTATCCTGTGTCCACACCGTCACCCGGTTGGCGCGCAGCGCAGCATCGAAACGCAGATTTGCCTGCGACAGCGCGTGCGTCCGGCGTGCCACGCGTTGTTCGAGCGTGGCTGCAAGCTGGCGCAAGGCCGTCTCGCGTGCTTCCAGGAATTGAAGGTTGCGCCGGGTATCGCGGAGCACGATCACGGAGAGGATGGTGATGCACAACGCTGCGATGGCGATCGTGATCAATAGAATTTTGGCCAGTAACGCCAGCCGTGGCGCCTTGCTTTCGATTGCCTGGTCCAGGGTGTCGTTGATATGCGTCAGCATCTGCCGCGCCTCGGCCATCTTGCGCGTGCCAATTCCAGATTGCACCAATGCCAGCGCCTCGGCATCCCTGCCGGCCTGGGCGAGGACGAGGGTCTGGTCCATCTCCTGAAATTTCTCATCGCCAAGCCTGGCAAAAGCCGCTGTTTCCCGAGCGATATCGGCATTGTCCAGCGTGCTGGTGATGAAGGCCGAGCGCGCCGCCGCGAACTCCTTCAGGGCCAGCCTGTAGCTCGGCAGGAAGCTGTTATCGTGCGTGAGCAAATATGCGCGCTGGGCTGTCTCAGCGAGCAGTATATTGTCCATCGCGGCATCGGTTGCGCGTTGCACGGTCAATGCAGCCAGGATGCTGGCAGTGGTTTCGCTGCTACGCCACGCGAGTCCCCCCGCTGCGACGCACACCCCTATCAGGAGCGAAAATCCGACGCCGATACCATACACGGCCTGTCGTTGGCGCTTCATGCCGGCCTGCGGTATGCTCGTTCGCCCGGCGAGCAAGCCTTCCGCCCCAGAAAGCGCCCGGCTCGCCGGACGCTGCGTTTCAGTTTCGGGTCCTTGCGCCGCGATATCGCTCATCCGTGCGAAATGCTCGCCCTTCGGTGCTAGCCGAGCACCTCGCTGTCGGCCACCAATGCGGCGCGACGATCAAAAAACAAAGCCTGGCTGATGATAGCCTTAACCGTCTCTGTGCGGAACGGCTTTGTGATCAAAAACGTGGGTTCTGGCCGTTCGCCGGTCAACAGCCGTTCGGGGTAGGCGGTGATGAAGATCACCGGCACATTCATGGTGGTCAGGATCTCGTTGACCGCATCCAGCCCCGAACTGCCATCGGCCAGATGAATATCGGCCAGCACCAGGCCCGGCCTGTGTTTGAGAATGGCTGCCATGGCCTCTTTGTGCGTGCGGGCGGTGGCCGTCACTTCATGGCCAAGATCGATTACCAGGGCTTCGAGGTCCATCGCGATGATCGGTTCGTCTTCGATGATCAGCACCTGGGTGGAGAGCTGGTTGGCGATTTCGTGTCCGGCGCGTTCCACCAGTTCCTCGATCTCGGCGCGTGAACGGTCGAGCATGTCGGCAATGGTGTCGGTGGAAAAGCCTTCCACGGATCGCAGCAGGAAGACCGCGCGTGCCCAAGGCGTCAACCGCTCCAGGGTCCGGTCGGCGGCGCCCATCAGGCCTTTTTCGTCGGCGGCATCGGCCGTGACGTTCTGGTTGACGGGCAGGGAACCCCAGACCTTCAAAAAGGTCTTGAACATCAACTCACGGGGATGGGACCGCAGGGCCGCAGCGTCATCACCAGCCCCGATCGCTTCCAGTGTGGCCGCGGCATAGGCATCTCCGCTGGCCTGGCTGCCTGTCAGGGCGCGGGCAAACCGGCGCAGGAGCGGCAAATGCGGTGCTATCGAGGCCGAGAAAGACATGCCAGATTCCTTTAGTATGAGCGGTCGTGTGGCTCAGCAAGGAGCCAACAGGCGTGAAACGGCGGTCGCTGCGAAAAGTTCCCGAGCGTGTGGAACGAATTGGCCTTACCCAGCGTTAAACGCCGTGGCAAATGTATATACGATCTCAGCATGAACGCGTGGCATTTAGGGCACCAATCGACCATCCTGACATCTTATCGGCTTCCGGCTGCAACTGAACGAGGGGGAAGCCATTGAATCAAGAGTTGGATTATTCCCACTCTTCAGAAACAGGATGTTTACCACTCATGAACCCGCACCAGCGTCATCCGCCCGTATTTCGGCACTCCTTGCTGATGTCACCGGCGTCTGACGATCTCCCGGACCAAATCGGCGCGCAGTTGCGCGTGGTCTACCAGGAAATGCTTTATGCTCCTCCACCGGAGCATTTTGTTTTGTTGCTTGAGCGGCTAGATGCGTTTTCGCGCAACCGGGCTGTAGCCACCGCCCCCCCTAAGCCTTACTAGCATGCATTCCATTCTGGGTGGTCAATCCATTGGTCGTCGAAAAGAAAACAGGTTGATGAACGGCTGGATCACCGGATCGTATCTGGTCGGCGCAGCACCATCAGCCAGTGGAAGCAGTGTTTTCAGAACATGAGCGAGGCCGACACCCTTTTGCGTGAGTTGAACCATCGCGTGAACAACAACTTTCAAATTGTTGTGAGCCTGATGAACCTTAAAAAACGATTGCTGCCTGTTGAGCGGCAGGACGACATTCGTTTTATTGAGGAGCATGTTCAGTCGATGGCGGTGGCGTACCGCCTCATCTATGCCCGCGGCGAGGTGCTGGAGGTGCGGACGAGCGACCTGATCGCGGATGTGGTGTTGGGGCTGCGCCTGATCGCGAAGCTTCCCGTGGAGCAGTTGAACCTTCAGATTGAAACCGGCGACAACCTCCTCAATCTCGACCAGGCGATCGCACTTGCGCTCTATTTTGCCGTGGTGCTTCCCCCCTATCTGGATGTGGCGCGCGTGGCGCGGGACAGTGTGAGCGTGGGGGTGACGATCAACGCGGACCGCATGAGCGTATCAGTGGTTGGCGCCGGGGAGAGCGCGGTGCCGATGGATTTCCTTCGCGAACGGTTGATGCATGCCTATATCTCCCAGCTTGGGGCATCGCAGGAGACCCCGATCGGCCTTGCGCATCACACCCTTAATTTCGATATGGCGCAGTTGGCACCTTCGCACTGACTGAGCGTGGCTGGAGAGTGCCGCTTGACTGTGATGCCATGGAACGATCCACAAACAGATGCGTTCTCTGTTATGAAAATCATAACAGAGAGATTGCTTCTATGCGCATCGCTTATATTGTATTTTTACTTCCAATCGTACTGGGCGGCTGCGTGAGCTATAGCGAAACGCCTGTCCGCACTGGTGCGGTTGTGGTTCCTGCCACCAGCACAATCACCACCGTGACACCTGGCATGGCGCTTGCCCCCGGAACCACGACGGTGGTTCCCGCAGGAACGATCATCGTTTGTTCCAACGGCATGCGTCCGCCCTGCTGAGCCATGCTCGTATGCGCAGCCATGACGGCAAAATTTATAAAGGAAGATCTTATGCTTAAGACGATTGTGATGTTGGGCCTGGTGTTCGCCTTGTCCGCCTGCGGCCACACCGATGGCACGCGCGCCGTGACCGGTGGACTGCTTGGCGCCGGCGGCGGTGCCGTTCTTGGCAGTGTGACAGGGATTGGCGCCGGAACAGGCGCCATCATCGGCGGCGTTGGCGGTGCCGGCGTGGGTGCCCTGACGACGCCCAACAAGCGTTAAGCGTCTGGCGGCAACGATAAAAAGGCCGGGGCCCGCATGGACCCCGGCCTTTTTCTTTAGGCGGCGAGCTTTTCTGGCTTGGTGCCAAACAGGAACTCGATCTCGTCGAATTCCAGCGACGGCAGATCCTCGCCCTCGCTGAACGCGATCTTGGCCAGAGCAGCCTTGCGTTCCTGCAACTCGATGATCCGCTCCTCCACCGTGTCGGCGGCGATCATCTTGTAGACGAACACCGATTTGGTCTGGCCGATACGATGGGCGCGGTCGGAGGCCTGGTCCTCGACCGCTGGGTTCCACCATGGGTCGTAATGGATGACGGTGTCGGCGGAGGTGAGGTTGAGCCCGCGGCCACCGGCCTTGAGGCTGATGAGGAACACCGGCACTTCCAGCGCCTCGAACTTGCGCACCGGCTCGGCGCGGTCGCGCGTGTCGCCGCGCAGTTCGGTGAACGCGATGCCAGCTTCGACCAGGCGTGGCTTGATAAGGTCGAGCATCGACGTGAACTGCGAGAACAGCAGGATGCGGCGGCCCTCGGCCAGCATCTCGGTCATCATGTCCAGCAGATCGTCCAGCTTGCTGGAGGTCTCGACCTTGCGGGCGGACGGCAGCTTGACGAGGCGTGGGTCGCAACAGGCCTGGCGCAGCTTCAGCAACGCATCCAGCACCACGATGCGGCTTTGGGCCAGGCTGTGCACGGCGATCTGCTCGCGCACCTTGTCGTGCAGCGTGGCGCGGATGGTTTCGTACAACTCGCGCTGTGCCGGGGCGAGGGTGATGCGGCGCAGGATGGTGTGCTTGGGCGGCAGTTCGGTGGCCACTTCGGACTTGGTGCGGCGCAGGATGAAAGGCTTGATGCGCCTGATGAGTTGCAGGCGGCGCAACGGGTCGGCCTTTTTCTCGATCGGCGTGCGGAAGCGCTTGGCGAAGCTGCGCCGATCGCCGAGCAGGCCGGGCATGAGGAAGGCGAACTGTGACCACAATTCTTCGAGATTGTTCTCGATCGGCGTGCCTGACAGGCAAAGGCGGTGGCGCGTGTCCAGCTGGCAGACCGCACGGGTGGCCTTGGCGTCAGGGCTTTTGATGGCCTGGGCTTCGTCCAGCGCCACGATGTGCCACGGGATCTCGGTCATCTCGGCGATGTCGCGCGCCAGCACCGTATACGTGGTGATCACGACGTGCAGGCCGTCGAGCTGGCTGCGGCGCTCATGCCGGTCGAGCCCGTGCAACACGGCCACCGTGAGGGTGGGGGCGAATTTGGCGAGTTCGGAGGTCCAGTTGGACACGAGGCTGGTGGGCACCACGATCAGGGCAGGGCGGTCCAGCCGGCCGGCTTCTTTTTCCACCAGGATATGCGCGATGGTCTGCGCGGTCTTGCCCAGGCCCATGTCGTCGGCCAGGAAGCCGGCCATGTTGTTGGCGCGCAGATGTTGCAGCCATTCCACGCCCTGCTGCTGATATGGCCGCAGGTTCGCCGTGAACGACTCTGGAATCTGGATCGTGGCGATCTCGGGGTCGCCGCGGAAGCGTTCGACATAGGCCTCGATGGCGGCAGCGTTCTGCCAGCGCGTGGTCAGGAGGTCTTCCAGTTCCAGCACCTGGAGCGCCTCGGCGCCCGGCAGGATCAGCGTGTCGTCCGGCGTGCGGCTGGCGGCCTCGATCAGGTCCGACATGATGGTGAGCAGGCGCTCGATCCGCTCGGCGGGCAGGCGGACGATACGGCCGTCATCGAGGCTGGTGATGACCTCGCCGTCGACGATCTGTGCCGATTCCATGCCGCCGCGTTCCAGCAGGCGGCTGAGGATGGGAAGCAATGGGCGGCGAACGCCGTCGATCTCGATGCCGAGGTCCAGCGCGAAGCTGCCGGCATCGGCATCCGTGACCTGCATGTCGAACACGCCGACCGATTCCACGGCGCGCGGGCCGAAATCGGGGTCGATCATGTTCTGCCAGCCGAGTGCCTCCAGAGCCGGCACGCGCTGGCTGACGAAGCCCTGCCATTGCTCGGCGGCATCGCGGCCGAGGAAGGTGTAGACCCGCATGCCGCGTGGATGCTCGGTGTCGGTGTGGCGCATCTGCACGAAGCCGTCATGGCGCAGCATGTCCAGCGCTTCGGCTTCGCCGGTCTGGTCACGTGGGAAGCCGAGATCGGAGCGGTGGCCCTTGACGATCTGGCGCTCGTCGTCCGGGCTCATGATCACGCCGTCATAATCGAAGGTGACGGTGAGCACGTCGAGCAGTTGCAGCCGGCCGAAATCGTCGGGGGCGTGGATGCGCTGGAGGCGCAGCACCGGCTTGAACAGGCGCTCGACCACCACCGGCTCGGTCATGTCCGCAAGTGTCGGCACCGAACGACGGCCGCCGGCGCGGCTGCCGGTGCGCGCGGTGCTGCGGCGCTGCTGGGTGGACGGCACGCCGGGGTAGCGAATCTGGATGCGCCCCACGGCGCCGGTGGCGGCATCGACGTAGAACAGGCCGGAGGCGGTTGGAATTTCCGCGGAAAGCTCCGGCATGGTGCGCGGCACGTCGAACGCGAACACGCGCTCATCGCCCAGCTTCAGGCGCTTGCCGGTGGGCTGCCAGCGGGCTTTGCCCGATTTCGCCAGGGCTTCCAGGATGGCCGGCGCCTTGTGCTGGGAAATCAGCGTGCTGGTGGCGGTGCCGCCGCCGAGCAGGCGGGCGAGGTCGCGGCTTGCTTCCAGAATCGTGGTGTCGGCGATGACCTCTGCGGGTGTTGCCGGCAGCGGTTCCTTGGTGCGTTCTGTCACCAGGATGGTGTTGACCACGCAGGCATCGGGCAGCGCCGTTGGCGCTAGTTCCAGCAGAAGGCGACGGCGTTCGGGCAGCTTTGCAACCTTGGCCTTGGCGGCTTCCGGCTTCGCGGCAACGCTCACCCGCAGCTTCGGGAAACGCGCGAGAGCGGCCAGCGCCACGGCGGCACGGTGGCCGCAGCCGGGGTTGCGGCACGTGCACTGGCTTTTGAAATGAACCTGGCCAGCCTCCAGAAACGGCGTCACGCTCGCTTCCTGGTGGGTACCCAGATGGTCGACCGAACCGGTGACGGCATCGCCTTCGAGCGCCACCTCAACATTGCCGAGCAGAATCATGCTGCGGCCTCGTCGCAAGGCGGCTTCATCAAAACTGCGACCAAGATCTTCACTCGAGTACGGCGTCGGCATCAGAGCAAGGTCACCTTTGACGAATGAAATGACGGGCCGGCCCGGCATGACCCGGCCGTCGGCGATGATAGCATCAAAGATGCGATTGGTCCTGAACGATCTTTGATCGATCGAACGCGTTGGCTACACCATCTTGTGCGGCAGTCCAACTGCGCATGATGGGACCCTGCCGCTCGGCTGCGTTAACGATCTGTACACCCTCACACGGCAAGATACGATGCCGATTGAGGAGCGCATCACCGATGAAGCATGACGGGGTCACACTGCGTGGCACGCAGACCCGCTCACCTGGCCGACTTCAGAGGGGAGGGGGACTGAACATGATTCTGTTCCTGATGTTCCTGGCCGTGGCCTTGGGATTGCTCGTGGGCCTTGGCGCACGGACCTGGACCCGCGCTGCAATCGACCGTGGGGCGGCCAGGCTGTCGTCCGAGGCGGCCGATCTCGGCTATAAGGCCGAGCGTGATTTTCTGGTCGATCGGGGACGTGCCGAGGTGGCGTTGGGCGAGGTGTTGGCATCGCCGGCCGGCGCGCAGCGGATTTGGGAGAACGCCGAGACTGGCAATCGCGGCCTGCTCTGGGCGTCTGAGGAAACCACGCGGCGTGATGGAACGTCCTGCCGCAATGTGGAGCGACGGACGCTGATCAACGGCGCCTATCGCAACGGCGCGAGCGTTGCGTGTCGTACCCGTCAGGGTAATTGGGACAGCGCCGTGCGATGGCATGCTGAGTGAGATTACATGCTGGCGCGCGCCAGTTGTGCCGGATCCGCGCCAACCCGGCTTTCGCCGTCCTCCCGCGCCAGCGAAAGTGAAAAATCATAATGGATCGCGTCCAGGCTGGGGAACGGCGAGCCGGAATCCGGTACGGGAGACACAATCAGTGACGATGACACCCCGAACACCGTGTCCGTTTCGATATACTGATCATCTCCCAGGTAAAGCGACGTCACCAGTTCGCGATAGCCGCTGGCGCCGATCAGGACATGGATGTGGGCGGGGCGGCAGCCATGCCGGTTCTGCGCCCGGATCAACCGCCCGACCGGCCCATCCATGGGGATGAAATATCCAAGCGGCCGCACGGTACGGAAATGGAAATTTCCGCCGGCATCGGCCGTGAACACGGCGCGATGGTCCATCTGCTCCTGCCCGTGCAGTTGCATGTCATAGAACCCGTTCTCATCGGTCTGCCATACCTGCACCATGGCGTGCGGAATGCCGTTCCCGGCGCTGTCACGCACCTGGCCGTAGAATACCAACTCCGGCGCGCCGGGTTTGGCGGCGATGCTGTCGCCGAGTTGAAGCTGCGGCGCGGTTTCGCGGTAGAACGGCCCGAGCAGGCTGGCGTCCGTGGCTTTTTCCATCGCTGTTTTGGAATGCAGGGCGTTGACCATCGCACTCACGCCCAGCACGTCCGACAGCAGGATGGTTTCCTGGCGGCTGGGTGTGCAGGCCTTGCCGATCTCAGTCATGAACCCGATGCCCGTCAGCCATTCGGCCGGCGTGAGGTTCACCTCGCGGGCGAACGCGTGCAAATGCCGAACCGCGGCATCCATGATCTTGCGCAGTCTTGCGTCTTCGGTGCCCGCCATTTGCGCCAGCACGGCGTCGGTGACGGTGAACTCGTCGAGATCATGCATCGTGGTTCTCCGCGTTTGCGCGTTATGTTTGGCCACAGGCTCGCTTGCGCCCGGGGTGGTGTCAAATGATCGTTAGGGCATCAGACCTGTCTCAAAGCCCTGCGCCTTGAAGGCGCTGGTGGCATCCGGACCGGCCAGAAACCGCATCAGACGTTGTGCGGCCTCCGGTGCGTGGCTATGGGCGGCCAGACCGGCGGCATAGATGGTCCGCAACTGTAATGGCTCCGGGATTGGCCCCAGCATGTCCACCCCGGCCACGGGCAGGATTTCGCTGATCTGCCCAAGCCCGAACGCCACTTCACCGTGTGCGGCCGCTTCCATCGCCACCTGACCTTCGGGGTAGAATTTCAGTCGGCCGCGCACCTGCTCCATAATGCCCAGCTGTTCCAACAATTTTGCCAGATAGATGCCGGATGTGGCGCCGGTGGCTGGGTCGGCCATCCCGATGGACGGGGCTGCCAGCAAAGTGGCCTTGAACGCGGCTTCGGTCTCGATCGGCGGATGCGGCGTGCCGGTGCGCACCGCGGCCCCCAGCCGCACCAGGCCGAGCTTTTGCATCGATCCATCCACCACGAGCTGCCGCTTCACCAGATCGCCCAGCGGGGCGGGCGGCACGATCACCAGATCGAACGGCTCGCCGGCCACGGCCTTGTCGCGGATGAAACCGGCGGTGCCGAAGATAAAGCTGACATGGTCGCCGGTCTCTGCCTCGTAACGCTTCGGAAGATCCGATACCGCTGTTTTCATGGCGGCTGCCGACAGCACGACAATATCGGCGGCCTGGGCCGGCTGGACGGCCAGCCCGAAGGCCAGCAGCATCAAAATCCCGTTCATGCGGATCATTTCGGTTCCCATCGCGTTTTTAGCAGAATTACACGCAGGCCGGGGATTGTCTTCCCCGCGCGGCAGATCAACACTTCGGGATGACATTCTCCATTCTCGTGCGTGATTCCGAAACGGGTGAACTTGGTGCTGCCGTCGCCTCACGGTTCTTTGCCGTCGGTGCGTTGTGCATTCATGTCGAGGGCGGGGTGGCGGCACTTGCCACCCAGGCGCTGGTCAACCCGATGTATGCCGTCCACGCCATGCCCCGGTTGCGGGCAGGGGAGGCGCCGGGCCGCGTGCTGCACGATCTGGTGGCGCCGGACCCCGCCATCGCCCAGCGGCAGTTTCACATCATCGACGCCAAGGGACGGATCGCCCAGCATAGTGGGCCGGACTGCATCTCCTGGGCCGGGCACGTGCAGGGCCATGATGTCTCGGTGGCCGGCAACATGCTGGCCGGGCCGGATGTGGTGGCGCGCACCCGCGATGCCTATCTCGCCGCCAGCGGCAGTATGGCCGAACGGCTGCTGACCGCGATGGAGGCCGGCGAGGCGGCGGGCGGCGACAAGCGTGGCCGGCAAGGGGCGGGGTTGAAGATCTGCTCCACCGATCCGTATCCCGATCTCGACATTCGTGCCGACGATCACCCCGATCCGCTGGGCGAACTGCGCCGCCTGCATCGTGTCAGTCTCGAACGCTATGCCGTATTCCGCCGGTTCCTGGCTGGGCGCGACAGTGCCTATGGCGAGTTGGACCGTGCCATCATCGACGCCGCCATCGCCCAAGACGGGCGCCCCCTATGACCTGGAGTTTTATGATGCGTCGTCACCTTCTTGTTCGGATCGGGCTTGCCACAACCCTGCTTATGGGATCGGTGGCAGCGCAGGCACAGACCTTGCGCATCGGCCTGCGCGAGGACCCGGATATTCTCGACCCTACGTTGGGCTCCAGCTATGTCGGGCGCATCATCTATGCCGCGATGTGCGACAAGCTGTTCGATCTGGACGAAAAGCTGAACATCGTGCCGATGCTGGCAACGTCCTTCACCTATGAGGACCCGACGCATCTGGTGCTGCAGCTGCGCGCCGGCGTCACGTTCCATGACGGCGAGCCGTTCGATGCCGAGGCAGTGAAGTTCAAGATCAACCGCGATCTCACCGCCAAGGGCAGCATGCGCGCCGGGGAGATCAATTCCATCCAATCCGTCGATGTCATCGGGCCGCTCAGCGTTCGCCTAACGCTGAAGGCGCCGGCGGCCCAGTTGCTGGCCCAGTTGACCGATCGCGCTGGCATCATGATCTCGCCCAAGGCCGTTGCCGCGGCGGGCGATAAATTCGGCCTCGCCCCGGTCTGCGCCGGCCCCTTCGCGTTCGACAGCCGGGTGGCGCAGGACAAGATCGTGCTGAAACGCTATCCGGGCTATTGGAACGCCAAGGAGTATCACTTCGACCAGATCGTCTATCAGCCGATTCCCAGCCCTTCGGTGCGGCTGGCCAATCTTCAGGCCGGTAGCCTCGATCTGGTGGAATACATCGTGCCCACCGACATCGATGCGGTGAAGCAGGACAAGAAGCTGAAGCTCGCGATCGGCGACGGCCTTGCCTACACCGGCATCACGTTCAACACCGATAACGGCCCGGCCAAAGCGACTCTGGTGGGCCAGAACAAGCTCATTCGGCAAGCGTTCGATCTGTCGATCGATCGGACAGCGCTGATCCAGGTTGTCTATAACGGCATGTATTCGCCAACTGTGCAGGCCAACACGCCCAGTTCTCCCTACTATGCCAAGGAGTTCGCCCCGCCGGCGCGGGACATTCCGGCGGCCAGGGCGCTGCTGAAACAGGCGGGTGTGACGGGCACTGTGCCCATCACCCTCACCGTGCCGAACAGCCCGGACGTGCAGCAGGCCGCCGAAATCGTGCAGTCGATGGCGTCTGAAGCCGGGTTCGACATCAAGATTAAGACGATGGAATTCGCCTCCTCGTTGCAGGCCGGGTATGCCGGTGACTTCCAGGGCTACATGATCGGCTGGTCCGGCCGATCCGATCCAGACGGCAACATGTGGCAGATGCTGCACACCGGCGGCACCTTCAACTACGGCAAATACAGCGACCCCGCCGTGGATGGCTGGCTGGACGAGGCCCGCAAGGTGACCGATGTGGCCGAACGAAAAGCGCTTTACGCTCGCGTGTGGGCGAAGGAGCGTGAGGATCTGCCGCTGGTCTATCTCTGGACGAGCCGCAACGTGGTTGGCATGCGGCGTGAGGTGACGGGGTTCCGGCAGGTTCCCGATGGCCTCATCCGCCTGCAGGGCGTGAGCCTTACCCCCTAGGAAGTCCTGCGCGGCACCATGATCACAGCGGTGATCACCTGAACCACGGTGCCGTCCTGGCGCGTGGTGGTGCTGCGCAGCTTCATCAGGCCGCGATCCGGGCGCGAGCGGCTGAGGCGCAGTTCGATGATTTCGCTTTCGGCGCGAAGAATGTCGCCGGGGCGGACGGACACCGGCCAGGCGATGCCCTCAATGCCCGCGCCCACGGCCCCGCCGGCTAGTTTTGGGCTGGCGCCATCAATGAGCATGCGCATGGTGACGGCGGCGGTGTGCCAGCCGCTGGCGATCAATTCATCTGTGATGTTGCCGTCCG
Source organism: Acetobacteraceae bacterium (assembly GCA_040399685.1). Lineage (GTDB taxonomy): Bacteria > Pseudomonadota > Alphaproteobacteria > Acetobacterales > Acetobacteraceae > CAIQQQ01. Next base: position 56,806 of record JBBART010000007.1, on the reverse strand, counting down.
CATCGGCCTCGCCGGTGTGCATCGGCTGGGGATCGAATTCGCGGGCGAACGCGATAATCCGGTCCCGCTCCATGGTGATAGGGCCGGCGTTGAAGGTCTGGCCGACCGCAAGGTCGTCGAAATACAAGCTCATACCACTCTCCTGAACCACACGCCGCACGCGACGGACACGGTGTTGACGAGGCCGAACACGACCAGTCCGGCCCCCAGCGCGGCGAACAAACCGCTGAGCCCGAAGCCGAGCCGTGCCGCGGCTAGACCGCCGCCAACAGCGACCGCCATCCGCAATAGTCCTGCAATGAGCGGCCACAGCAAGCGGCCAGCGCCCTGCGAGGCGAAGTAGAGCGCCATTCCCATACCAAACAAGCCATAGAACGGCCCGACAATCCGCAGATAATGGATGCCGGCGGCCAGCATCGCCGGTTCGTGACCGAACAATCCCAGCCATGCCTCGGGCCAGGCGCTGGCAGCCAGTCCTATTGTCTCGGTCAATCCGAACGCGACCAGTCCCCCCAGCCAGGTGGCACGCAGGGCGCGGGCGCGCTGGCCGGCGCCAATGCAGGTGCCGACAATGGCGACAAGCGGCCCACCTAGCCCGAACACCAGCGGGATCAGCAGATATTCCAACCTGTTGCCGGTGCCGAAGCCTGCCACCGCCGCCGGCGAGATCTGGCCCACCTGGGCGGTGGCGAAGCTGATCGTGATGTAGGTTTGCAGCGTGACCAGAATGGCCACCGCGCCCACTCCCAGAATGGCGCGGAAATGCACCCAGCGTGGCCGCGCCCATGCAAACCGTACCGCCCCGCGCCCGCCCGCCAGATGCGCCGCGAACACCACGCTTCCGAGCAGGTAATACAACACAAGCGCCACACCGCCGCCGGCCATGCCCAAAGCGGGGAAGGGGCCGACGCCGAAGATGAGGCAGGGCGAAACCGGCACCAGAACCACCACACCGCCGCAAATCACCTGCGCCGGCAGGGCCATGTTGCCAGTGCCACGGATTGCGCTGGCCAGGGCGTTGAAAACCCACAGCAACCAAGCGCCGCCGAACACAACGTTGGAATACGCCATGGCCGCATCGAGGGAGGCGCCTTGCACGCCCAACGCCTGATACAGCGACCGGCCACCCAGCAGCATGCCCACAGTGAACGCCATGCCAAACGCCAGATTGATGATCAGCGCATGCATCACCAATGCATCGGCTGCATCCCTGCGTCCGGCGCCGAGCGCCCGGGCGATGGAAGACGCGATGCCGCCGCCCATGGCGCCAGCCGACATCATCGTCATCAGCATATAGCCGGGAAACACCACCGCCATGCCAGCCAATGCGCCGGTGCCGAGTTGCCCTAAGAAATAAGTTTCGATCAGCCCGGTGGCGGCCTGCGCCAGCATGACCAGAATGTTCGGCGCAGACAGCCTGAGCAGCAGCGGCAACAGGGGCGCGTGCAGCAGGCGATGCGTGCGCGGGTTCATCGGCGGCGTCACAACCGTGGATACGGTGCCATCAGCCATGGGGGAACCTGACATTTGTTGACTTGCATGCATATGCACTTTTATAAGCGCATATGCACATATCTTCTGCAACCCCCTGCAACTGCCTCGCCTTCCGACAGGCGGCGCGACATGTCAGTCAAGCCTATGACCAGGCGTTGGCGCCGTTTGGTTTGCGCACCACCCAGTTTTCCATATTGGTGCATCTGGCCCAGTCCGGCCCATGGTCCATCCAGGCTTTGGCGACGCGGCTGGTGATGGACCGAACCAGTCTGGGGCGGACCATCAAGCCGCTGGAGCGTGATGGACTGATTGTGACGGACGTGGATTCCGCTGATCGCCGGGTTCACGTGTTACGGATCACGCCGCTGGGACAGACGCGGCTCACGGCCGCCACGGCCGGCTGGGCGGAGGCGCAGGCGCGGTTTGAAACCGCAATGACCCCGCAACGTGCCGCGTCACTGCGTGAGACCCTCACGCACGTGACCCGAACTGAATTTTAGCGCGCGTTCATTGCGCGACGCCGTAGGAGGCAGCGCCCAGGCCGGAACAGGCGCAGCTGGTTCCGACAGGCGTGGCTGGCGGAACGGGGCACTGATACGCGCCGGCGGCACAGTAGGTTGCGGAATATTGCGGTGCGTAGGACTGCTGCGGCGCCGGTTGTTGATACGGCTGTGTCTCGTATGGCCGCGGCGGTGGGCTCTGTGCAGGCTCAGGCGCCGGGGTGTAATATTGCGTTTGATATCCCGGCTGCGCGGGCTGGCTGCCATAGAGTGTGGCTGGTGGGGCCACGCATCCTGACAAGGCCAACAGCGACAGCAATGCAACGCTCAGCAGAGCGGGAAACGTGACGGCGGCGTTGGCGGGACGGTGACGATTCATCTTGGGATTATTTCCGATGCGTCCTGAAATAGCGAACGCGCGACGATTTGGTTGCTCCACTCTGGTCGCCCATCCGCGGTCATCGTCAGCTCGCCAGCCATCCTGCAGCCGCCGCCATGCCAAATGCGATCAGCACAAGGGCGGAAAGCCGATCGATCCAGACCATTGCACCGGTCGTCAGTGCCTTGCGCGCCAGCGCGATGGCGGTGCACAGCCCGAGCCACCACAGCGCCGAACCCAGGAAAACGCCGGCCACCAGCAATCCGGCGCCGCCCTCCCGTGTGGCCAGGCCGAGTGCTCCGAATGTTGCGATGAAACTGAGGATTGTCGCCGGATTGGTCAGCGTCAGACCAACCGCGATTGCATAGTCGCCCGTCAGACCGCCATTTCCGGCGATCCTGTCGCGCGGTGGCCGTGGCGTATGTGCCATACGCCAGGCCTTGATGCCCATCCATATGAGAAAGCCGCCGCCGATGAGGCGCAATGGCAGCGCATAGGCGATCAGGGCATCGGTGACAGTCGCTAGACCAAGCGCCGCGACGGCACCATAGGCCGCATCACCCGTGGCGATCCCGAAGCCAACGCACAGTCCTGCGACCAGACCGCGTTGCAAGGTTCGATTGATGCACAGCAACCCCATCGGCCCCACAGGGGCAGCGATGGAGAGGCCGAGCAGCAGTCCGGATGCGAAAATCGATACGGTCATCGTGCCGAATGTCTCGCATCAAACCTCGGGCCTGTCGTCGGAAAAGCCGCGACATTGCGGAAAAACCCGCGAGATCAGTCTGCTTTGAGGTTGGTGGCCGCCGCCTTGCCGCGCTCCATTGCCACCTCGTAGGTGACTTTCTGGCCCTCATCGAGGCCCCGCAGCCCGGCCGCCTGGACGGCGGTGATATGGACGAACACGTCCTTTCCGCCATCGGTTGGCATGATGAAGCCAAAGCCCTTGGTCGCGTTGAACCATTTGACAGTGCCGTTCGCCATGGAGCGTCATCCTCTGTTCACGTGTGCCTGCGGACAATACGCAGGGTGTCGTCAACCGGGTTGTTGGAGTTCTTGAAGCCACCCGCCGAAGATTTCGCAGCAGCCGGGAACATGCAGCAAGTCTAGCCAGACACGCGATTGCAGCGGAAGTGAGCCAGAGATGGCATTGTCTGTCAACGAAAACACACGTGCCCCAAAGATGCGGAAAATGCGGAGGATAGCCTTGTTATCATGTGGATGCGGGGGAACATCGACGTCATTTCTGTATTGTTATTGGGTTGTGTTGAGAGATCGAAATGGACGTCATCAACGTAGATCAGCCGTCGGCCAGTGCGCCTGTGCAACGTTTCGGGACAGATGGCATCCGCCCGATGGGGCGGCCAAGTCTGGTTGCTCGCGGCTTCATGGCGGTGGTTGCGGCGGTGGAAGGGCTCAACCGCCGCGCGGCGGTGTATGGCAATCGGCCTGTGTACGAAACATGTGTTTTCCCGTGGACGCGGCAGGTCGAGCAGGAATGGCGGCTCATCCGTGCTGAATTGGACCAGGTGCTGACGCGGCAAAGCGAGTTGCCCAGTTTCCAGTCCATCTCGCGTGATGTGGCGACGATCAACACCGATGAAGGCTGGAAGATTTTCTTCTTTTGCGGCTATGGCAAAATTTCGGACAACAACGCCCGCAAATGTCCTGAAACGTGGCGAATATTGCAGAAGATCCCAGGTATGCGGGCGGCCATGTTCTCGGTGTTCGAGCCGGGCAAGCATCTGCCGGCCCATCGCGGCCCCTATAACGGGGTGTTGCGCCTGCATCTCGGCCTGAAGGTGGACGAGGTCTCGGATCGACTGGCCATACGGGTGGGCGATACCTTGTGCCACTGGCAGGAGGGCAAGGCGTTGATTTTTGACGACGCCTTTGAGCACGAGGCATGGAATCACACCGAGACGACGCGGGTGGTGCTGTTCGTCGATTTCGACAAGCCGTTGCGCTGGCCTGCGCGGATGTTCAACCGGATGGTGCTGGGCCTTGCGATGTTCACACCGTTCGTGCGGGAGGGGGCTGACAATCACTCGGCCTGGGAAAAGCGTTTTTACGCCCAGGCGGAGGCGCTGCGGCACGGGCGCACCGGCTGATCCAACGAAAAAGGGGCGCTCCTGGCGGAGCGCCCCCTCTTATCTCAGCACTGCACGAATGGCTTAGAAGTCCATGTCGCCCATGCCGCCGCCCATGCCGCCGCCGCCGCCGCCAGCCTGCTTCTTCTCTGGCTTCTCGGCGATCATCGCCTCGGTGGTGACGAGCAGGCCAGCAACCGAAGCCGCATCCTGCAACGCCGTGCGCACAACCTTGGTCGGGTCGATAATACCGGCCTTGATCATGTCCTTGAACTCGCCGCTCTGCGCGTCGAAGCCCCAGCTGTAGTCGTCGTTCTCCAGCACCTTGCCGGCGATCACGGCGCCGTCTTCGCCAGCGTTCTCGGCGATCTGGCGCAGAGGAGCCTGCAGGGCGCGACGGACGATCTCGATGCCAACGCGCTGGTCATCGTTGTCGACCTTGATCTTGGCAAGGTTCAGGGACGCACGGGCCAGAGCCACGCCGCCGCCTGGGACGATGCCTTCTTCAACGGCTGCGCGGGTTGCGTGCAAGCTGTCGTCAACGCGATCCTTGCGCTCCTTGACTTCCACTTCCGACGCGCCGCCGACGCGGATGACGGCAACGCCGCCAGCCAGCTTCGCCAGGCGCTCTTGCAGCTTCTCGCGGTCGTAGTCAGACGTGGTCTCTTCGATCTGAGCACGGATCTGCGCGCAACGACCCTGGATGTCGGCCTTTTTGCCAACGCCCTCGATGATCGTGGTGTTTTCCTTCTCGATCGTGATGCGCTTGGCGCGGCCGAGCATGGCGAGCGTCACGGTCTCAAGCTTGATGCCGAGGTCTTCGCTGATGACCTGGCCACCGGTCAGGATCGCGATGTCTTCCAGCATCGCCTTGCGACGATCGCCGAAGCCCGGAGCCTTGACGGCTGCGATCTTCAGGCCGCCACGCAGCTTGTTGACAACGAGCGTGGCCAGAGCCTCGCCTTCGATGTCTTCAGCGATGATCAGCAGGGGACGGCCCGACTGAACAACGGTCTCGAGCAGCGGCAGCATCGGCTGCAGGCCCGAGAGCTTCTTCTCGTGGATGAGGATGTACGGGTTTTCGAGGTCCGCGATCATCTTCTCGGCGTTCGTGATGAAGTACGGCGAAACATACCCACGGTCGAACTGCATGCCCTCGACGACGTCGAGTTCGGTCTGGATGCCCTTGGCTTCTTCGACGGTGATGACACCCTCGTTGCCGACCTTCTGCATCGCTTCGGCGATCATCTTGCCGATTTCCGTCTCGCCGTTGGCGGAGATGGTGCCAACCTGTGCGGTTTCGGCCGACGAGGTGATCTTCTTGGACTTCTTCTTCAGCTCTTCAACGACATGGGCCACTGCCTTGTCGATGCCGCGCTTCAGGTCCATCGGGTTCATGCCGGCGGCAACCGACTTGGCGCCTTCACGGACAATCGCCTGGGCCAGAACGGTGGCCGTCGTGGTGCCGTCGCCGGCGAGGTCGTTGGTCTTCGAGGCCACTTCGCGCACCATCTGGGCGCCCATGTTCTCGAACTTGTCGGACAGTTCGATTTCCTTGGCGACCGTCACACCGTCTTTGGTGATGCGCGGGGCGCCGAAGCTCTTGTCGATGACGACGTTGCGGCCCTTGGGACCGAGCGTCACCTTCACGGCGTCAGCGAGGATGTCCACGCCGCGCAGCATACGTGCGCGGGCGTCACTTCCGAAGCGAACTTCTTTGGCAGCCATGTGTGTATTCCCTTTTAATTGTCAGACGAGGATCGAAAGCGAGATCACTTCTTGGAAGGCGTGATTTCGATGATGCCCATAACGTCCGACTCTTTCATGATCAGCAGGTCGACGCCGTCAATCTTGACTTCGGTGCCGGACCACTTGCCGAACAGCACGCGGTCGCCAGCCTTCACGTCGAGAGCGACGATGGCGCCCTGTTCGTTGCGGCTGCCGGGTCCAACGGAAAGAACTTCGCCTTCCATTGGTTTCTCTTTGGCGGTGTCAGGGATGATGATGCCGCCTGCGGTCTTTTCTTCGGCATCGAGGCGCTTGACCACGATCCGGTCGTGCAAAGGACGGAATTTCATAGGAATCGCTCCTGGTGCGTTTTTGGCCACCCTGCCGGGTCTGCCAGCCCGAAGCACTGGAAGACCCGCGTGTGGCCAGTTGTTAGCACTCCCTCGCGGGGAGTGCCAAAGAATTAGAAGTCCGTCCCAGCGATGTCAAGCAATCGGCAGCACTCACCGCAAGAGAGTGCTAATGTGTTGATCAAGCTGCATATTTTCTTGAAGTCTGGGTAGGGGTTCGTGTCATTCTGATGACGCCCGCAGCGCGCGGCGCGCAGAGAGGACCTCGATTCACGCAGGACACGGAGAGTTTGCATGCAGTTCCAGACCCCATTGGAGCGCCAGCTTCGCGGCTATCGGCTGACCACGGCGGAGATTCTGTATCACCTGCCGGATCATCCTGCCGTGTTGCAGAGCTTTGTCTGGCAGGACCTGGATATCGCGCCGGAATTTCCGGTGCTGCACAAATTTTTGGGGTTCTGGCGGCGCGAAATAGAAGGGCGCCTGCATTCGGTGAGGCTGGGGGCGGCCGAACTGCTCACGCCAGGAGAGTGGCGGCATATCGATCACACGTTGTGGCTTCAGTGACGGCGCAAGACGGAAAGCGACCGTTCCGCTGACAGGTTTTCTGCCAGCGGATCGGGGTCGTCGTGGCCTTAGCGGCGGAAGGTGCCGCTGGCGATCTCGTTGAAGTCGTAGGGGGTGATGCTCAGGTCGCGAAGGTCGCGCTCATCAAGACGCTGCAGTTCACGCATGGTCTCAATGCGTGCACGGCGCTCGCCGATCCAGGCGAGAACGTGGCCCACGCGGTCCAAAATCCCAAACGACGCTGCGGGTGCTGCGGTGTCAGTCGCACCGTGCCAAAACGTAGCCATGCTGGAACTCCTTATGTTGCGATGCAGCATTTGCTGCGCTGCAACATAAGGCCCTCCATTCGGGTTAAGTCAAGCGTGCTGTCCTATTTTTGTCGTGCGCCGCGTTCATTCCTGCATTGCTATTTGTTGATCACCACTGCGGCGTGTGCGCGGCGCACTGGTGACCGCGAAGGACCGCGCTATATGCTGCAACATGCCCTTCGATATCATGTCTGACCGCTCGCGGCCTTTGGCCAATACCGCAACCCGAAGGGTGGCCCTTTGGTTGTTCATCCTGTGCGGCATGATCCTGGTGATGGTCTCGCTCGGCGGCGCCACGCGGCTGACCGGATCTGGCCTGTCCATCATGGAATGGGCGCCGATCATGGGCAGCCTGCCGCCGTTGAGCGAGGCGGAGTGGCAGCGGCTGTTCACGCTTTATCAACGCATTCCGCAGTATGCTCTCGTGAACCAGGGCTTCGGGATCGACGGGTTCAAGCAGATCTTCTGGCTGGAATGGTCACATCGCCTGTGGGGCCGGTTGATGGGGTTCGCCTTCCTTATCCCGCTGCTGTGGTTTGCCGTGCGCAAGGAATTGCCGAAGGGTCTGTGGGTCCGGTTGGTGGGACTGCTGGTGCTGGGTGGCCTGCAGGGGGCGGTCGGCTGGGTGATGGTGGCGTCCGGATTCGATGACGGCCGAACCTCTGTTTCCGCCTATCGCCTTGTGGCGCATTTGACGCTGGCGTTGATTTTGTTTTCGTCCTTGCTGTGGACGGCCCTTGGCGTCTGGCGCACTGCAACTGATGCACAGGCTTTGGTGCACGGTTCCTATGCTGGCTTGCGCCGGGCATCGGGCGTGCTGCTGGTGTTGGTGGCGCTCACCATTGCCGCAGGTGGTTTCGTGGCGGGTTTGAAGGCGGGGCTGACCTATAACACCTTCCCGTTGATGGACGGGCATCTGGTGCCGGAGGGCTATGGGATGCTGCAACCATGGTGGCGCAATCTGTTCGAAAACGTGGCAGCCGTGCAGTTCGACCATCGCCTTCTGGCCACCTCCACAGCCTTGTTCGCCCTGGTGACGGTGGCCTTTGGCATGGCCGCCCGGCCCATTGCGCGGGTGCGAGGCGCATTGATCGCCGTTGGCATTGCCGTCACCTTTCAATATGCCTTGGGCGTTGCCACTTTGATGTGGGTGGTGCCCGTGAGCCTTGGCACCGCGCACCAGGCGGCCGCCGTTGTTTTGCTCACCGCTTCCATTGTTCTTCGCCACGCGCTGCGCCCCGGCGCTGCGTGAGGCCTCATTTTTCGGACCAGTCACCGTCATGATCGCAGCCGACACCGCCCTGTCCGTCACCGACGCGCTGTTCTTCGAGCGGCACGGGCTTGACCGCCCCAGCGCCGAACGCATCACCGCCAAGGCTCTGGAGCGCGCCGATGACGGCGAGCTTTTCCTGGAATATCGTGAAACCGAGAGCATCAGCCTCGATGACGGCCGCATCCGGCAGGCGGGCTTTGACACCCAGCTTGGCTTCGGACTGCGTGCCGTGGCGGGTGAGGCGGCTGGCTATGCCCATGCCGGCGAAATTTCCGAGGCGGCCCTGAAGCGCGCAGCGGAAACCGTCGCCAGTGTTGCAGCGGGTCATTCCGGCACCGCTGCCGAACGGCCGCGCGAGACCAATTCACGCCTCTACACCCCGGCCAATCCGCTTTCGAACACGGGTTTTGCTGCCCGCACCGGGCTTTTGGCCGAGATCGACAGCTATGCCCGGGCCCGTGATCCGCGCGTGTGTCAGGTGAGCGCCTCGCTGTATGGCGAATGGCAGGCGGTGCAGATCATTCGGGCCGATGGCCACCGGGTTGCGGATCTGCGGCCTTTGGTGCGGTTGAACGTGTCGGTGGTGGTGGAAGCCAATGGCCGGCGCGAGACGGGAAATCACGGTCTTGGCGGGCGGTTTGACTATGACCGCATCACCACGCCTGAGGTTTGGCGCGCTGCGGTTGAAGAGGCCTTGCGCCAGGCGCTCGTCAATCTTGAGTCGGTGGCAGCCCCTGCCGGCGAAATGCCCGTGGTGCTTGGGCCGGGATGGCCGGGCATTCTGCTGCATGAAGCGATCGGCCATGGGCTTGAGGGCGATTTCAATCGTAAGAAAACCTCAGCCTTCTCCGGCCTGCTCGGCACCCGCATCGCGGCCAAGGGCGTGACGGTGGTGGATGACGGCACCATGCCGGACCGGCGCGGCAGCCTGACGGTGGACGACGAAGGCACGCCCACCAGCCGCACCGTGCTGATCGAGGATGGCATTCTGAAGGAATTCCTGCAGGACCGAATGAACGCCCGCCTGATGGGGGTTCGCGCCACCGGCAACGGTCGTCGGCAAAGCTACGCCCACGCCCCGATGCCGCGCATGACCAACACGGTGATGCTGGGCGGCAATCATGACCCTGAGGAGATGATCCGCTCGGTCGATCGCGGCCTGTACGCGGTGAATTTTGGCGGGGGGCAGGTGGATATCACCTCCGGCAAGTTCGTCTTCTCCGCCAGCGAGGCTTACCTGATCGAAGGCGGCAAGCTCGGCCCCGCCGTCAAGGGCGCCACGTTGATCGGTAACGGGCCTGATTCGCTGACCAAGGTTGAGATGGTGGGTAACGATATGGCGCTGGATGCCGGCATCGGCACCTGCGGCAAGAACGGCCAAGGCGTGCCGGTGGGCGTGGGCCAGCCGACGCTGAAACTGTCGGGCCTGACCATCGGTGGCACTGCCGCCTGAAACGAAATGGGCCGCAAGCCAATGGAAGTTTGCGGCCTCGATGCGCTATGAGGGGATGGTGGCAGATTTTCTGCCCCATTTCCTCGGCTAAGCCTCCGATGCTTCGGGGGCATTAGGAGCGTGTGACCATGCCGGCATCGTTGTTTTCACGTCGCACGCTGATCGCCAGCGTTGGCGCCTCCACGTTGTTGCCGCGCGTCGCGGCAGCGGCCAGCGCGCCGGTTATGAACTTTGTAATAATCGGCGACTGGGGCCGGATGGGAGGCGAAAAGCAGCGCGAGGTGGGCGTGCAGATGGGGCGCACGGCCGAGGCGATCGACAGCAGACTGGTGGTGTCGGTTGGGGATAATTTCTACGAGGACGGCGTGACCGGGCTTTGCGACCCGCAATGGGTCGATTCCTTCGAGGCCATCTATGCCGCGCCATCTTTGCAGACGCTGTGGGATGTGATTCTGGGAAATCACGATTACCGCGGCGATGTCGAGGCCCAGATCTCCTATTCCGCGCAATCGCCCCGCTGGCGGATGCCGGCACGTTATTTCGCCCGCTCCGAGCGGCTGGCGGACGGCACGGACATCGATTTCTTTTACCTCGACACCAATCCGTTCCTCGTCATGTATCGCGGCACCGAGACCAGGATTGACGGCCAGGACACCGCTGCCCAGCTCAAATGGCTGGACGCCGCGCTGGGGGCGTCAAAGGCGGCATGGAAGATCGTGATCGGTCATCACCCGATCCACACCGTGACCGGCAAGAAGCGTGACACGCCCGAACTGATCGCCCAGCTTAAGCCGTTGCTGCGCAAGCATGGGGTTCGGGTCTACATCAACGGTCACGATCACAATCTTCAGTATCTGGAGCGGGACGGCATCCATTTCATCACCAATGGCGCCGGCTCGCAGGTCTATGAGCCGGGTCCGGCAGCACCTGGCCAGTTCGCCAGCGGCCATCATGGTTTCATGACGGTGAAGCTCTCTGCCGATCGCTTTGCCTTCAGCTTTATCGACGATGTGGGCGCCGAGTTGTTCGCCGCCAGCGTTATCGCCTGAGGGCTGGCATGACGATCACCGTCGCCGCTTTTTACCAGTTTATCCAAGTGCCGAATCCTATGGCCCTGCGTGAGGCGTTGCTGCCGCTTGCCAGCAGGCTCGGGCTGAAGGGCACGTTGATCCTGGCGCAGGAGGGCCTCAACGGCACGCTGTCAGGCGAGACGGACCGGGTGATGGCGTTCCTCGATGCATTGCGCGCGGGCAGCGGCGCAGCGCCGCCGATGACGGATCTGACGCTGAAATGCGCCAAAGCTGGCGCAATGCCGTTTCGGCGGCTGAAAATCCGGGTGAAGCCCGAGATCGTCACGCTGGCGGCGCAAGAGGCCGATCCGTCGCACAGGGCCGGCACGTATGTGGCACCCGAGGACTGGAACGCGCTTCTTGCCGATCCGGACGTACTGCTGGTTGACACGCGCAACGCGTTCGAGGTCGCGCTCGGCACCTTCGAAGGGGCGACCGATCCTGGAACCATTCAGTTCACCGCATTCCCGGCCTTCGTGTCCCATGCGCTAAACCCCATGCAGCATCGTAAAATTGCAATGTTTTGCACTGGCGGCATTCGGTGTGAGAAAGCAAGTTCGTTGCTATTGGCGAGAGGTTTTCCGGAGGTGTACCATTTAAAAGGCGGTATTCTCGCCTATTTGGACAAAATCCCTGCCGCGCAGAGCCGCTGGCAAGGCGAATGTTTCGTGTTCGATGAGCGCGTGAGCGTTGGTTACGCCGCCGGCTGATTGCTGCGCATGGTTTGGGGCTGCGTTCGTTCCTATATATAGCACTTCGGGGTGCGGGTGATGGAATGAGCGCGGAACTGAGTCTGGCGATTGGCGGCATGACCTGTGCCGCCTGCGTGTCCCGCGTGGAAAAAGTGCTGTCGCGGGTGCCGGGTGTGTCGGGCGCGCAGGTCAATCTGGTCACGGGCAAGGCGACGGTGCGCAGCGATGCGCCCGTGCCGTTCGCGACGCTGGTCGCGGCTGTGGAGCGGGCTGGGTATGAGGCATCAGCCTTGACCGCAGCCCCGCCGCCGGCGGCTCCCTTGTGGCCGGTGCTGGTGGCAGCCGCGCTGACCGCGCCAATTGTGGGGCCGATGCTGCTGATGCCGTTTGGCGTGCCGATGCTGCCGGGATGGGCGCAGGCGCTGTTCGCGGCCCCGGTGCAGATCTGGCTTGGTGCGCGCTTTGTGGTGTCTGGCTGGAAGTCGGTGCGCGGCGGGTCGGCGAGTATGGATGTGCTGGTGGCGCTTGGCACCTGGGCCGCGTTCCTGCTCAGCCTGTATTCCTTGCTGTTGTCGCCGCACGGCATGGGGCATCTGTATTTCGAATCCTCGGCACTTGTGATCACGCTGGTGCTGCTCGGCCGTGTGCTTGAGGGCCGGGCACGGTTGCAGACCGGGGCTGCCATTCGTGCGCTGTCGGCATTGCGGCCGGAGATGGCGGTGGTGCGGCGGGATGGGACGAAAATAGTGGTCCCTATTGGTGATCTGGCGATCGGTGATCTCGTGGTGGTGCGCCCCGGTGGGCGGTTTCCGGTGGATGGCGAGGTGATCGAAGGCATTGGGTCGGTCGATGAATCGCATCTCACCGGCGAGAGCATGCCGGTGGAGAAGGCGCCGGGGGATGCTGTGATGGCCGGCGCGGTCAACGGGACAGCCCTGCTGGTGGTGCGCACCGCCCGCATCGGCGCCGAGACGATGCTCGGCCGGATGGTGCGTCTGGTGGAGGATGCGCAGGCGAACAAGCCGGCGGTGCAGGTGCTGGCCGACCGAATCAGCGCCGTGTTCGTGCCGGTGGTGCTGGGGATTGCGCTGATAACGCTGGTCGGGTGGCTGTTGGTGGGGGCCGCGCCGGAGGTGGCGATCCTGAATGCGGTGTCGGTGATGGTGATCGCCTGTCCCTGTGCGCTTGGCCTTGCCACGCCGGCCGCGATCATGGCGGGCACCGGGGTGGCGGCGCGCTACGGCATTCTGATCCGCGACACGAATGTGCTGGCGCGGGCGAGGTCCGTGGCCGCCGTGGTGTTCGACAAGACGGGCACCATCACGCTGGGGCGGCCGGAACTGGTGGCCTGCCTGCCGGCGGAGGGGGCTGACCGCGAAACTGTGCTGACGTGGGCCGCCGCCTTGCAATCGGGCAGCGCGCACCCGCTGGCGCGCGCGGTGCTGGACGCGGCGGGGCCTGTGACCCCGGCCAGCGCGATCCGGGATTTGCCGGGGCAAGGCGTGGCCGGCATGGTGGACGGGCGTTCGTTGCGGCTGGGCAGCGCCGCGCTGTTGGCGCAATCCGGCCTTTCGAAGGGCGCGCTCGGCGATCAGGAAGCAGCACTGATGCAGGGCGGCCGGATTATCGCCTGGTTGATCGAGGATGGGCTCAATCCGCGATTGCTGGGTTTGCTGGCGTTTGCCGATACCATCAAGCCCGGCGCGCAGGCCGCCATGGCCGGGCTGCGGGCGCGCGGCCTGCGCACCATTCTGCTGAGTGGCGACAACGCCGGCAGCGTGGCGGCGATGGCGGCGGCTGCGGGAATCGACGAGGCCCATGCCGGCGTGATGCCGGCAGACAAAGCCGCCTTCGTGGCCACTCTGCGCAAAACAACGCCGATGGCGATGGTCGGTGACGGCATCAACGACGCGCCGGCGCTGGCTGAGGCGGATATTGGGCTGGCTATGGCCACCGGCACCGAAATCGCCATGCAGACCGCAGGGATCACCCTCATGCGCGGCGATCTGGCGCTGGTGGGAGCGGCGTTGGACATTGCCCGCCTGACCCAGATGCGGGTGTGGCAGGGGCTTGGCTGGGCGTTCGGCTTCAACGCGATTGGCCTGCCATTGGCGGCATTCGGCCAACTCAGTCCGGTGGTGGCGGGTGGCGCCATGGCGTTTTCATCGCTGGCGGTGGTGCTGAACGCGTTGTCGCTGCGACGGTGGAAGCCCCAGGCTACTTTCTGAGCATGTAGTTGATCGAGATCGTGACCGTCGCCTCATCCTCCGGCGTGTTGCTGGGAAATGGCGGCAGGCGGGCGTTGTTGAAGGTGGCCAGCGCCTGCTGGTCGAGCCATTGCGACCCGGAGCGCGAGATAATTTCCGCGCCTGAGGTGCGTCCCTGCCGGTTCACACGGAAGCGCAGCACGACCGTGCCTTGCTCGTTGCGTTCGATGGCCTGCTGCGGGTAGCGGCGGTGGTCGATCCACCAGGCGTGCAGGTCGGCCATCCAGTCGCCGCCGAGTTGGGCGCCGCTGACCTGAATGTCTGATTCCGCATCATTGGGATTCCGACGTGGCGGCGCGGCGACGTAGTTCTCCGCACGTCCGATTGACAAGTCGATGGGGCCGCGCACGCGGCCTTGCGCCTGCTGGCCGGTGCGGGGCGACGGCGGGGCCATGAAGTAGTCGGGCGACGGGGCTGCCTGCGGTCGCGGCTGTTGCTGCGGCCGGGGCGGTGCCGTCTGTGGGCGCGGCGGGGGCGGTGGTGGCAACGGCGGCGGCGGCGTGAGGTCAAGCTGCGGCAGGGCTGGCGGCGGCGGCGGTTCTGAGCCAAGCCGTACCGTGGGGGGCAGTGGTGGCGGTGGCGGTGGCGGTGCCGGTGGTGGCTCGGGCGGCGTTGGCAAGGGCGGTGGCGTTTCCTCGGCGGGCGCCGTTCCGGGCGCAGGCGCGGTGGGAGGCGGCGGCGGTGTTGGGGCCGCGTCCGTCTCGGTCGGGGCGGCTGGCGCTGGGGCTGAGGTTTCCTGGTCCGGCTCCATCTGAAATGGAATTTCCTGTGGCGAGGATGCACGTCCCTCGTCCAGCAGGCCCGGTGGCTGCGATGGAATCACCAGGAACATCAGCGCGGCAAGCAGATGCACCAGAACCGAGCCAATCAGGAACGGCACCAGCCAGCGCCGGGCGCGCCGAGGCATTGGCCGATCCGCTGCTGCGGTCAGATGGCCCGATCCCGGGACGATGGGTTCAGCGGGGCGGCTGCGGACGTGCATGTCGCGGAGAAGGGCCTGTGTGTCTGCGGCTGCCAGCGATGGCGGCAAGGCGGGGCGGGAGGGGCGGTTGTGCGTCCGATCGCGGGTTCAGTTCAAGCGCCTGGATTGCGCGCAACCACCGGCGCTGCTCATGATGTGCAATGACCGACCTTGCCGATCGCGCCTTTGCCCTCGTTGCCACCGCCATCGCCGAGGGAAGAATTCCCGGCGCGGTGCTGGGCGTGCTGGACGGTACGCGGGCGTTTCGCCATGGCGGCCGGGCGCAATCCCAGCCGGTCGACGTGCCGATGCGGGCGGAGACAGTGTTCGATCTCGCCTCGTTGACCAAGCCGGTCTTCACAACCACGGCAATCCTGCGTCAGGCTGAACTTGGCCGAGTCGGGCTGGATGACACGCTGGCGTCGATCATCCCCGATCTGCGTCAATACGACGTGGCCGGCGCCATTGAACGACGGTTGACGTTGCGCCAGTGCCTGTCGCACCAAACGCATCTTCCGGCGGTGGAGCCGCTTTACACTTATGGTCAAAATCCGGCGACGCTGCGGGCCTTTATTTTGCAGCGCGCCTGGGCGCCTGGGCCGGCGGTCTACTCGGATATTAATTTTCTGTATCTCGGCCTTGCGCTGGAGCGGCTCTGCGCGAAACCGCTGGTCGAGCAGGACCCGGGCGGCGGTTTCAGCTTCCATCCAAACCCGGCCGACTGCGCCGCGACCGAATTCTGCACCTGGCGTGGCCGGGTGATGCGCGGTGAGGTGCATGACGAGAACGCCTTCGCCATGGGGGGCATTGCCGGCCATGCTGGGCTGTTCGGCACCGCCACAGCCCTGCTCGATTTCGCCGAGGGGCTGCTGGACGGCACTGTCCTCGCGCCCGCCAGCATCGCCGCCATTCGCACCCGCCAGAGCGCCACCCGCACACTCGGCTGGGAGGTGGCGCATTCCGGCTGGTCGGGTGGCGATGGCTGCAGCGACTCCACGATCGGCCATACCGGCTTCACTGGCACCGGCCTGTGGATCGACTGGGACCGCAAGCGGGCCTGGACGTTGCTGACCAACCGCGTGCATCCCTCGCGCCATCGCGACAGCGGCATTGGCGCCTTGCGTCGTGCGGTGGGCGAGGCTGTTTGCGGCTGATGGTCGTGCTTGCATCCTTGCACACCATTGTCGTCCGGTGGGCTGCGCCCTGGCTGGTCCGCACAGGCCGCAATACCCCATAATTTCGGCACATGCAGGCGTACGCGCTGTAGTTGATGCTGGTCGCGGGCCGGAAAATCAGATATGCATGATTTGCTGGCGGGGCTGCGAATAGACGGCGCCACGGCCGGAACGGATTTGGGTTTCGAATTCAGAACATTCCGCTGCGTCTTACCACCTGACAGTCACCCCACTAAGGACGAGTTACTCTTGAGCATGACCAACCATGGCCGCAGTCGCAAAACCCGCGGTCGCGGCTTCGACGACGATTTCGGTTCTGACCGTTCGCCGTTCAATGATCGCCCCACTTTTGGCGACCGCGGTTCCTTTGACCGCGCGCCCGCAGCCGAAGCTCCGCGCTTTGGTGGGCCGCCCGCCGGCTTCGGCCCGGAACTCGGCGCATCCGTAAAGTGGTTCAACGCAGAAAAAGGTTTCGGCTTCGTCGAACTGTCTGACGGTTCGGGCGATGTGTTCCTTCATATCAATGCGTTGACCTCCACCGGCAACACCTCTGTCTCCCCCGGCGCCACGCTTCGCGTGCGCGTTGGCCAGGGCCAGAAGGGTCGTCAGGTGACCGAGGTTCTGTCCGTTGACGAGAGCACCGCCGTTGCCGGTGGCCCGGCACGTGGCCCAGCAGCGCCGCGTCCTGGCGCGTCTGACGGCGCTGCTCCGCGTCGTGGCGCTTCGCCCGGCACAGGCACCGAGATGCGCGGCACCGTGAAGATGTATAACGCCATCAAGGGCTTCGGCTTCGTGGCTGTGCCGGAAGCGGAGAAGGACGTGTTCGTTCACGCCTCCGTCTTGCAGCGCAATGGCCTGACGGCGCTGACAGAAGGCCAAGCTGTCGTGGTCGAAGTCGTCCAAGGCGCCAAGGGTCCGGAAGCGGTGTCGGTTCGCTTGAACTGATTTCGACTTCTCTGCCGGATCTGAGAAAGGCCAGGGATTCTTCCCTGGCCTTTTTTGGTTCCGGCACCTGGCCTATCGTGATCCCAACACAAGACCGGGGATCGTTCGGATGTCGCTTTGGGTAAGATGCATGCACGCGGATGCGGCCTGGTTCGGGCTGTTGGACGGCCCATCCGTGGCACTTTATGACGCTGCACCTTGGGCCGCGCCGAACCCGACTGGCGTGGTGGTGGCGTTGGAGTCGGTTACACTGCTGGCGCCGCTGGAGCCGGGCAAGTTCCTTGGGCTGTGGAACAATTACCACGCCATGGCCGCCAAGCAGGGCAACGCGATCCCGGCTGAACCACTGTATTTCCTCAAGGCGGCGAGCAGCATCGTGGCCCACGAAGCCGACATTCGCCCGCCCTCCAGCTACGCCGGTCGCACGATCTATGAGGGCGAGTTGGGCGTGGTCATCGGCCAAACCATGCGCGATGTGGATGAAGCCACGGCCGAGGCCGGGATCTTTGGCTACACCTGCGTCAATGACGTGACCGCGCTGGACCTGCTGACCGCCGATCCGTCGTTTCCGCAATGGGCGCGCGCCAAAGGCTGTGACACCTATGGCCCGGTCGGCCCGGCCATCGCCACGGGGCTGGACTGGCGGGATTTGACGATTCGCGCCCGATTGGGCGGGCGGGAGCGGCAGAATTATCCGGCCTCGGACATGATCTTGCCGCCGCCGCGCTTCATCAGCCAGATCTCGCGCGAAATGACGCTCCATCCGGGCGACCTGATCGCCTGCGGCACCTCGCTCGGCGCCCTGCCAATGCGGCCAGGCATGGTGATCGAGATCGAAATCGACGGGATTGGCGTGCTGCGCAACACGATGGCCGCGGCCTAGCGCATGCACACCTTCTTCTGCGTCGACGGCCACACCTGCGGCAACCCGGTTCGGCTGGTCGCCGGCGGGGCGCCGCATCTGGTAGGGGCGGACATGGTGGGGAAGCGCGCCCATTTCATGGCAGAATTCGACTGGGTGCGCCGGTCGCTGTGCTTCGAACCACGCGGGCACGACATGATGTCCGGCGTGATCCTGTATCCGCCGACGCGGGCGGATTGCGATGTGGCATTCCTATTCATCGAAACCTCCGGCTGCCTGCCGATGTGCGGCCATGGCACAATCGGTGCGGTGACGATGGGGCTGGAACGCGGGCTGGTGACGCCGCGTGAGCCGGGATTGCTGCGCATCGACACGCCGGCCGGGGTGGTGGAGGCGCGATATGTGCAGAACGGGCCGTATATCGACTCGGTCCGCATCACCAATATCGCGTCATTCCTCTACGCTGAGGGGCTGCGGATGGACGTGCCGGGATTGGGCGAACTGGTGGTCGATATTGCCTATGGCGGTAATTTCTATGCCATCGTCGAACCGCAGGCGAACTATCCGGGCCTTGATCTCGTCACGCCCTCCGACATTATCGCCTGGAGCCCGAAGTTGCGGGCAGCCTTGGCCGCGGGCAATCGGGAATTTGTGCATCCCACCAACCCGGCCATCAACGGCCTGCGCCATGTGCTGTGGACTGGCGATCCGCATCACCCCGAGGCGCATGCCCGCAACGCCGTGTTCTATGGCGACAAGGCGATTGACCGCTCGCCCTGCGGCACCGGCACCTCCGCCCGCATGGCCCAATGGGCGGCACGCGGGCGGCTGCGGGTGGGCGATGATTTCGTGCATGAGAGCATCATCGGCACGCTGTTTCGTGGGCGTGTGGAACAGGCCGTCAAGCTCGGCGACACCGACGCCATCATTCCCTCCATCGAAGGATGGGCGCGCCTGACGGGCTACAACACCATCTTCGTGGACGAGCGTGACCCGCTCGCCCACGGTTTTTCGGTGGTGTGACGGGTTACAGCAGCGGGAATGCGCTGTGGACGGTGGGGCTCACCACGGGTTCCACCGGACGGAGGTACGACGCATTCAACCCCGCGAAGCTGGAGAGACCCAGCAGGCCGAGGCATTCGATCACTTCGATTTCCAGCAATTCGATGACCCGCGCGATGCCCTCGGCCCCGCCGGCGGCGTATCCGTAAAGATACAGGCGGCCCAGCCCGACCAGATCGGCGCCCAGGGCGATGGCCTTCACCACGTCGGTGCCGCGGCTGAAGCCGCCATCGACCATCACCTGCGCTCGCCCGGCCACGGCCGCCACGATCTCGGGCAGCACTTCGATGGCGCCGGCGCCGTGGTCCAGCTGGCGGCCGCCATGGTTGGACACATAGATGCCGGACACGCCGAGTTCGACTGCGCGAATCGCGTCCTCGGCGGTGGCGATGCCCTTCAGGATCAGTTTCACGTCATGCTTGTCGCGGAAGCGGGCGATGTCGGCCCAGTTGAGCGATGCCTGATAATCCATGCCGCTGTTGCGGGCGCGCCATGGCTTGGTGAAGCGGTTCTCGATATCGCGCTCACGCCGGCTGTAATGGGCGCTGTCGACGGTGATGCAGAAGGCGTCATAGCCGGCGGCGATGGCGCGGGTGGCGTGGTCGTCGACGAAGGCATCATCTCCGCGCACGTAAAGCTGGAAGATCTTGGGG
Organism: Acetobacteraceae bacterium; assembly: GCA_040399685.1. Lineage (GTDB taxonomy): Bacteria > Pseudomonadota > Alphaproteobacteria > Acetobacterales > Acetobacteraceae > CAIQQQ01. The sequence continues at coordinate 36,977 of JBBART010000007.1, read as the reverse complement.
CCATCGGCGGCGGCGGCCACATCCTCCAGACTCACATCCGTCACGGAACTGATAAAGAACGGAATTCCGGCCAACCCGGCGCCCCGCGCCACCGTGACGCCGCCGCCACGTCCGAGTTGGTCCAGCCCGCCGACGGGCGCAATGGCAACCGGCATGCGGATGGTGTGGCCAAGAAACTGCGCCGTGACATCCATCGACGAAACGTCCTGCAGCACGCGCGGACGGAAGCCGATTCGGTCCAGTGCCTGGCGGTTGCGCAGCATCGTGGTCTCGGTGCCGGCCGCGCCGACCACGTAGTCCCATAGGTTCTGGTTGAGATTGAGCCGGGCGGCGCGAATGATTTCGGCCAGCGTTTGAAAGCGATCCTGCAGGGGCACGTGGGACATTTCCTTGTTTTCAACGAGCCTGTCAGATGTTCGTGCGCGGGCCAAGCCGCCCAGCTTGTTGACGAGCTCATACGGCTCATGCGAATGAACGTTCATTCGCATGAGGGCCTCGTTGGATGCAGCAGACAGCCGAGCCGGTCTCACGGCAGCACCAGATTGCACGGGCGGCCCTGGCCTGCTTCAGCCGCGCCGGTTTCCACGGTGCCAGCATGCAGGACATCTGCGCCGAGGCGGGCATGAGCGCCGGTGCGCTGTATCGGTATTTCCCCAGCAAAGCCGCCATTATCGTGGCGATTGTGGAAGCCGAGCGCGAGGCCCATGCCCAGATGTTCCAGCCGCTCGACGACGCGCCGGACCCGCTGGCGGCGCTGCAGGAGCTGGGGGAGGTGTTCCTGACCCACCATCTGTCCGGCGTCAGTGGCATGCTGGCCAGCGATGTGGTGGCCGAGGCTGCCCGCAATCCAGAGGTGCAGGCGGCCGTCGAAAAGACCGCGACCTTCATTCGCGAAACCCTGACCCGCGCCTTGGTGCGGGGCCAGACCCTGGGCGTGGTCGACCCCAGCTTGGACACCGAGGCCGCCGGCTACCTGATCATGTCGCTTGGCGATGGCATGTGCGCCCAGCCGGCCGGTCCGCCCGGTCTGGACGCACCCCGGATCGTCGCCACCTTGAATTTGTTGCTGACCCGATTTTGTCGCCCTGCCGGAGACCTTGCATCATGATCCGCCTTTTGGTCTGCCTGACGCTCGCGGCCGCGGCGATGCCGGTGTTTGCCGCCCCCTTGGCCGTCACCGCGCCGCCGCCGACGGTTTCGGTCATCCCGGCTGTGACCGGCGAGATCGTGGAGACCGTGGTGGCGACCGGCAGCCTGGTGGCGCGCGAGGAGGTGCTGGTCAATACCCAGGTGGACGGCCAACCGATTGTCGAAATTCTGGTGGAGGAAGGCGATACCGTCGAGAAGGGCCAGATCCTGGCGCGGTTGGAAAAAGACACGCTGCAAGCCAATCTGGCGCAGTTCGATGCCCAGATCGCCCGCGCCATCGCCTCTGCCGAGCAGGCGCGGGCGCAGATCGCGCAGTCCCGCGCCAATGCCGTGCAGGCGAGTGAAGCGCTGGTGCGGAGCCGGGCGCTGGTGTCCAGCGGCACCGCCTCCCGCGAGACGTTCGAGCAGCGCCAAGCCAGCGCGCAGGTCACCGCCGCCCAGGTGAAAGCGGCCGAGGCGATGCTGAGTTCCGCCGAGGCCGACGGGGCTTTGGCCAGGGCGCAGCGGCAGGAAGTGTCGGTGCGGCTGGCCCGAACCGATATCCGCGCCCCCGTTGCCGGCCGCATCAGCCGGCGCGGTGCCCGGTTGGGCGCGGTGGTGGGCATGACCGGTGAGCCGCTGTTTCGCATCATCTCCAACGCCGAGTTGGAACTGGATGCCGCCGTGCCGGAAACCACGCTCGCCCGGTTGCGGCAGGGCCAGCCGGCGCGCATCGAGATCACCGGATATGCCGAACCACGCGCCGGCCATGTGCGGCTGGTGTCGCCGGAAGTCTCGCCGGCCACGCGGCTCGGCCGGGTGCGCATCGCGCTGGATGACAGTTTCCGCCTCGCCTTGGGCGGTTTCGCCCGCGCCCGCGTCGAGGTGGCCCGTGCGCAGGGGGTGCTGCTGCCGCTCTCGGCGGTGCTGACCCGTCCGGAAGGGGCGGAGGTGCAGGTGGTGGTCGATGGGCTGGTGCAGACCCGCAAGACCCAGATCGGCCTGCGCGACGGCGCATCGGCGCAGATAATCGCCGGCGTGGCGGCCGGTGAGCAGGTGATCTCCGTCTCCGGCACCTTCGTGCGCAATGGTGACCGCGTCGCGCCCGTGGCCGCGAAGCCGGAGCGCTGAGATGGCCTTCAAGATCTCCGGCGCCTCGGTGCGCAACCCCACCCCCGCCCTCGTGCTGTTCGCGGTGCTGATGGCCTTGGGGCTGGTGGCGTTCAAGATGATCCCCATCACCAACGCGCCCAGCGTGGACATTCCGATCATCGCCGTCACCATCACCCAGAGCGGGGCGGCGCCGTCCGAGCTGGAGGCGCAGGTGACCAAGAAGGTGGAGGACAGCGTGGCGGCGGTGACGGGTGTGAAGCACGTCACCTCCACCGTCACCGACGGCCTGTCCGTCACCAGCGTTGAACTCCGCCTGGAGATCAGCACCGACCGCGCGTTGAACGACGTGAAGGACGCGGTGGCCAAGATCCGCACCGATCTGCCGCGCAGCATCGAAGACCCCGTGATCGAACGGATCGACGTGGTGGGACAGGCAATCCTCACCTACGCCGTCTCCGCCCCCGGCAAGACGCTGGAGGGCCTGTCCTGGTTCGTCGATGACACCACTATCCGCAGTCTTCAGGGCTTGTCCGGCGTCGGCCAGGTGCGGCGCATCGGCGGCGTGTCGCGCGAGATCCGCGTCACGCTTGATCCGGCGCGACTGGCCGGGCTGGGGCTGTCAGCGGCGGACGTGAATGCCCAGCTTCGCGCCACCTCGGTGGACCTCGCCGGCGGGCGCGGCGATCTTGGCGGCCAGCGCCAGACCATCCGCACTTTGGGCGGCGCTTCCACCGTGGCCGAGTTGGCGCGTACCCGCATCGTGCTGCCGGGCGGGCGGGAGACGATGCTGTCCGATCTCGGCACGGTGGCGGATTTCTACGAAGACCCGATCGGGTTCGCCCGCATCGACGGCAATCAGCCGGTGGTGACGTTTGCGATCTTCCGCAGCAAGAACGCCAGCGAGGTGGACGTGGCCGATCGCGTCACCGCCAAGCTTGCAGAGATTTCGAAACAGAACCCGGATGTCGCCTACCGCCTGATCGATGACGGCGTGCGCATCAGCCGCGGCGGCTATCTGTCGGCGATGCACTCGCTGATCGAGGGCGCGTTGCTGGCGGTAGTGGTGGTGTTTTTGTTCCTGCGCGACTGGCGGGCCACGTTGCTGGCCGCCATCGCCATTCCGCTGTCGATCATCCCGGCCTTCGCGGCGATGCAGGCGATGGGGTTCTCGTTGAACTTCATCAGCCTGCTGGCCATCACGCTGGTCACGGGCATTCTGGTGGATGACGCCATCGTGGAGGTGGAAAACATCGTCCGCCACATCCGCATGGGCAAGAAGCCGTTCGATGCGGCCATCGAGGCGGCGGATGAAATCGGCCTAGCGGTGGTGGCCATCACGCTCACCATCGTGGCGGTGTTCGCGCCCGTGAGTTTCATGGGCGGCATCCCGGGCCAGTATTTTAAACAGTTCGGCCTCACGGTGGCTGCCGCCGTGCTCGTGTCGTTGATGGTGGCGCGCCTTATCACGCCATTGGCCGCTGCCTATCTGCTCAAGCCCCATCCGGCCCATGCCGAGGAAGCGCCGGATGGCTGGATGATGCGCGCCTATGTGCGGGTGCTGCGCATGACCATCCGCGCCCCCAAACGCACCATGCTGGCCGGCATCGTGCTGTTCGGGTTGTCGTTGGCGTCCACCACGCTGTTGCCCACCGGGTTTCTGCCGCCGCAGGATCGCAGCCGCATCGTGCTGTGGTTGGAACTGCCGCCGGGCGCCACGCTGGACGTCACGCGCGCCAAGACCGACGAAGCCGCGATGGTGGCCCGCCAGATCCCCGAGGTTGCCGCCGTCTATGTTGTCGGCGGCGCCACGCCGACAGGGCAGGGGGCGGAGGTGCGCAAGGCCACTATGACGGTCAATCTCACCCCACGCGGCGACCGCCGGCGATCGCAAAAGCAGGTTGAGGCAGAACTGTCCCAGCGCCTTGCGGGCGTGGCCGATCTGCGCGGCTGGTACGTCAATGAACGCGGCGAGCGGGAATTGGCTGTCACGATGAGCGGGGACGATCCGGTGGCGTTGGAGCGCGGCGTGGCGGCGGTCGAGGGCGCCATGCGCCGCATGCCCGGCTTTTCCAACGTGGCAGCGAATGCCGGCGTGATGCGCCCCGAACTGCGCGTTGTGCCACGCGGGCCGGAAGCGGGGCGGCTGGGCGTGTCCACCGATGCGATCTCCCAGGCCATCCGTGTGGCCACCATCGGCGATATTTCCGCCAATCTCGCCAAGTTGCGGGTGGGCGACCGGCTGATCCCGATTCGTGTGCAGATGGCCGACACCTTGCGGCAAGACCCCGCCGAAATCGCGGCGCTGACCGTCAGCAACGCCGCCGGCCTCGCTGTGCCGATCTCGGCGGTGGCTGACATCACCAATGGCAGCGGGCCATCCTCGATCGAGCGGTACGACCGCCGCCGTCGCGTGGTGCTGGGGGCCGATCTGGACAGAAAGCTGGCGCTCGGCGAGGCGCTGGACCGCATCTATGCCTCTCCCGAGGTCAAGAACCTGCCGGGCGGCGTGCATCTGGTGAACGGCGGCGACGCCGAGATCATGGGCGAGGTGTTCTCCGGCTTCGCACTGGCGATGGGGGCGGGGCTGATGCTGGTGCTGGCGGTGCTGGTGCTGCTGTTCGGCGGCGTGTTCCAGCCGCTGGTGATCCTGCTGTCGTTGCCGCTGTGCCTTGGTGGCGTCATCGGCGCCCTTGTGCTGACCGGCGATCCGATTTCGCTGCCGGTGGTGATCGGCATTCTGATGCTGCTCGGCATCGTGACCAAGAACGCCATCATGCTGGTGGATTTCGCCATCGAGGAGCGGGCGCGTGGGGTTGACCGCATCACCGCCATTCTCGATGCCGGTCGCAAGCGGGCGCGGCCGATTGTCATGACCACCATCGCCATGGTGGCCGGCATGGTGCCAAGCGCGCTGGGCCTGGGCGATGGCAGCGAATTCCGCGCGCCGATGGCGGTGGCGGTGATCGGCGGGCTGATCGTGTCCACCGCCTTGTCGCTGCTGTTCGTGCCGGCGTTTCACATCGCGATGGACGATCTGTCCAACCTGCTGATGCGCCTGCTGCGGGGCAAGCAAGCCAGGCCGGTTGTCTATCCGGCAGGAAAACAGGTGCAATCAGTCGGCAACGACTGATTGCAGGTCTGAAAATCCCGTGCCAATCTGTCTGCATCGTATAACAACTTACGGAGCATCAGGATGGCCGACGATCGCACACGCGGGATCACCCGACGCCTGGCGCTTGCCACGGGCGCTGCCACATTGGCGGCTCCGTCCATCCTGCGGGCCCAGCCTGCAGCGCTCAAGATTGGCATGATCCACCCGGTCACGGGGCCGCTGGCGTTTGGCGGCACCCAGTGCCGGCTGGGCGGGACCACGGCGATCGATGACATCAACGCGGCTGGCGGCATCAAGTCCCTCGGCGGCGTGAAGCTTGAAGCCATGGTCGGTGACGCGCAGGGCAAGCCCGAGATCGCGTCCGCCCTGGTCGATCAGATGGCTGAGGCCAAGGTGGTCGGCATCACCGGCTGCTACGCCAGCAACCTCGCCCTGGCCGCGACGACGACCGCCGCGAAATACAACATCCCGTTCTCCATCGACAGCGGCATCGCCGACAGCATCACCGCGCGCGGCCTGGGCAACGTGTTCCGCTTCTTCCCGGCCAACACGCCCATCACCGACCAGGCCATCGCCTGCCTGGATTCGCTGAACAAGGCGGCCGGCTCGCCCGCCAAAACCGCCGTCATCGTGCATGAAGACAGCGAGTTCGGCGCCACCACCGCCAAGCTGCTGGCGGCCCGGCTGGGCGCCATCGGGCTGGAAGTGCGCGAGATCATGGGCCATGCCACGCCGACGCGCGATTTCACCAACATCGCGCTGCGCATCAAGGCAGCAGCGCCGGATATTCTGCTGCTCACCGATTATCCGAACGAATACCAGCTTCTGCTGCGCACGCTGGCGCAACAGAAGGTCAATCTGGTCGCTGCCTATTCCGTGTCCGGCGGCGGCTTCAACCTGCCCTTCGCACGCGACCAACCCGCGGCCAGCCAGGCGATGATCGACTTCAACCACTGGCACAACCCGGCCGACCCGCGCGCGGTGGCCTTCCGCAAGCGCATCGAGGGTTCGGGCAAGGTGTTCGGCTGGGAAGTGCTGTTCGGCTATTTCGCCGTCCGCGTGATGGCCGATGCCATCGAGCGCGCCGGCAGCGCCGATCCGGCCAAGGTGATCGAAGCCTTCTCCGCCAGCACATTCGCCGAGCATTGGCTGCCATACGGCCCGACGAAGTTCGTCAACGGCCAGAACCAGGGCGCGCGCGGGCTTGGCCTGCAGATCCAGGATCAGGACATCAAGGTGATCTGGCCGGCCGAATTCGCCGACGCCAAGCCGCTGTTCCCCCGCCCGAAAGCCTGATCCCAGCCAGCATGACGATGCCCATTCTGTCACCCGCCGAGATGCGGGCCGAAATGTCGATGCCGGTCGTGGTGATCGGTGGTGGTGCGGCCGGCTTGGTTGCCGCACTGGCGGCGCGGGATTCCGGCATGGATGTGTTGGTGTTGGAACGCGATCACCTGCCCACCGGTTCGACGGCGTTGTCATCCGGCTTCATCCCCGCTGCCGGCACGCGCTGGCAGCGTGCGGCGGGGATGGATGACACGCCGGAGATGCAGGCGGCGGACATCGTGGCCAAAACCCATGATCGTGCGGACCCGCATGAGGCGTTGCGCGTATCGACCGCCATTGGCCCCGCGCTGGAATGGCTTGCCGATGCGCACGGCATCGCGTTCGAAGTGCTGCAAGGCTTCCTCTATCCCGGCCAGTCCCGCCTGCGGATGCACGCCGTGCCCGAGCGCACCGGCGTTGCCTTGCAGGCGCGTCTGCTGGAAGCGGCGGAAAAAGCCGGTGTTGAGATTCTGACGGATGCCCATGTCGTCTCGTTGTTTGCCGAGAACGGCGCGGTGCGTGGCGTGCGCATCGTCCGTCCCGATGGTGCCAGCGAGGATATCGGCTGTGCCGCTCTGGTGCTCGCCTGCAACGGCTATGGCGGCGCTGCCGATCTCGTGCGCGAGCATATTCCCGCCATGGCCGATGCCCCGTATTTTGGCCACGCCGGCAACCAGGGCGACGCATTGCGCTGGGGCTGGGCGATGGGCGCCGAGGCGCTTGATCTCGGTGCGTGCCAGGGCCATGGCTCGGTGGCCCATCCGCATGGCGCGCTGATCACCTGGGCACTGCTGATGGAGGGCGGCATTCAGGTTAATCGTGACGGCGTGCGGTTCTGGAACGAACACGAAGGCTATTCCGAAGCGGCGCTGGCAGTACTAGGTCAACCCGGCGGCATTGCGTTCGATATCTATGACGCGAAACTCCATGCGCTGGGCCTGGGCTTTGACGATTACCGCGCTGCCTTCGCGGCTGGCGCCGTTCGTGCGGGTGACACGCCGGAGGCGCTCGCCGTCGCGTGCGGCCTGCCGGAACACGCTTTGGCCACCAGTATCGCCACGGCCCAGATGCTGGCCGAAAATCAGGACACCGATGCATTTGGCCGCCACTTCATGACGCCGCCGTTGGAGGCGCCGTTCTATGCCGTGCGCGTGACCGGCGCACTTTTCCACACCCAGGGCGGACTGGTGGTGAACGATGATGCCCAGGTGATGCGCCCGGATGGCAGCCTGCTCGCCAATGTGTTCGCCGCTGGCGGCGCCGCGCGCGGCGTGTCCGGCCCGGAGCTGTCCGGCTACCTGTCTGGCAACGGCCTGCTGACGGCGGTGGCTCTCGGCCGCCTTGCCGGCGTGTCTGCCGCAAGGATGGCCGGCTGATGGAATTGTTGCTGGCATCCGTGGTGGGCGGTCTGCTCACCGGTGGCGTCTACGCGCTGGTGGCGCTGGGGCTGACGCTGATCTACGGCGTGCTCCACATCGTCAATTTCGCGCATGGCTCGCTGCTGATGGTGGCGATGTTCGGCGCCTGGTTCCTGTCCGCCCGCCTGGGGCTGGACCCGCTGGCCGCCCTGCCGCTGCTGACGATGGCGATGTTCGCGATTGGCTGGGTGCTCTACAGCCAGGTCATCCACCGCGTCGGGCGGGGACGCGACGAAGGCATCCTGCTGGCCACGCTGGGCATTGCCGTGGTGCTCGACAACGCGGCGCTGGTGCTGTTCACCGGCGACACCCGCACCATCGAGACCGCCTATTCCTTCGAAATGATCCAGATGGGCCCGTTGCTTCTGCCCATGGCCAAGCTGATCGCGTTTGCCTGCGCCATGCTGCTGGCGGCATGCCTGTGGGCGTTCATGGCGCTGACCGACACCGGCCGCGCCATTCGCGCCGTAGCACACGAACCCGAAGGCGCACGGCTGGTCGGCATTCGGCCAGGACGCATCTTCGCGCTTGCCTACGCCATCGGCACCGCCTGCCTGGGGGCGGCCGGGTGCCTGTTGCTGCCGAGTTTCTACGTCAGCCCGCAGGTGGGCCATGTGTTCGTGCTGACCGCGTTCACCGTGGTGGTGCTGGGCGGCATGGGCAGCTTTCCGGGTGCCGTGGTGGGCGGACTTCTGGTGGGCATCACCGAGAATGTCGGCGGGCTGTATCTGGGCGAGAGTCTGGGGCCGATCTGCGTGCCGCTGGTGTTCATCGCCATCCTGCTGCTGCGGCCGACTGGCCTGTTTGGGGCAAGACGATGAACCGCCTGTTGCTGGCCGCCATCGTGCTGGTGGCGCTGCTGCCGTTCGCCTCCGGCTCGTCGTTCCTGCTCAACCTCGCCACGCTCACCGCTCTGTCGGCGGTGCTGGGGCAGGCGTGGAACATCGCCGGCGGCTTTGGCGGGCTGACCAGTTTCGGCCACGCGGCGTTCTTCGGACTGGGGGCATACGCCGCCGCGATCCTGCAGACGAAGTTGGGCTGGAATCCATGGATCGGCCTGCCTGCCGCAGCACTTCTGGGCGCTGCGGCCGGTGGCGTGATCGGGTTCTGCGTCTTCCGCGCCGGGTTGCGCGGCAGCTATTTCGCGCTGGTGACGCTGGCCTTCGCCGAGGGCTTCCGCATTCTCGCCACCAGCCTGGATTTCACCGGCGGCGGCTCGGGCCTGTTCGTGAAGTTGCAGCCGGGGCTTGCCCATTTCCAGTTCACCGACCGTCGCGTGTCCTACGCCATCACCCTGACGCTGCTGGCCATCGCCACCTTCGCGGCATGGCGGCTGACCAAGGGCCGCTTCGGCGCGCAGCTGATGGCGGTGCGCGAGAACGAAGACGCAGCACGGGCCTTGGGCGTGCGGGTGGTGCGCACCAAGGCGCTGGCGCTGGCGCTGTCCGGCGGGCTGACCGCCCTGGCCGGCGTGCTGTATGTGCAAACGAGCCTGTATCTTGATCCCAACATCGCCTTTTCGCCGGAGCGCAGCGTGGAGATGTTGCTGGTGGCCATGGTCGGCGGTGCCGGCACAGTGGCCGGGCCGATCCTGGGTGCCATCGTGCTGCATCTGATCGCCGACACCACGCGCACCTATATCGAAACGCCTGGGTTCGCGCCGATGCTGTACGGCGTTGTGCTGTTGGTGATCGTGGCGGTGTTGCCCGGCGGCCTTGCCCGTATCAGGAGGCGCGCGCGTGCTTGAAGTCTCAGGCCTCACACGCCGCTTCGGCGGATTGCTCGCGGTGGACGACGTTTCCCTGCTGGTGCCACGCGGCCGCATCACCGCGCTGATCGGCCCGAACGGCGCCGGCAAAACCACCACCTTTGCCATGATCGCAGGCTTCGTGCGGCCGGATTCCGGCGTGGTTCGCCTCGACGGCAAGGACATTTCCGGCTGGCCGGCCGAACGGATCTCCCAGGCCGGCATGGTGCGCACCTTCCAGATCACCCAGCCTTTCGCGGGGCTGACCGTGGCCGAGAACATCCGCGTCGGCGCGTTCCTCCGGCTGTCCCATGCGGACGAGGCCATGCACCGCGCCCGCGAGATCGGCACGCATCTCGGCCTCGGCGCCTTCCTCGACCGCCCGGCCTCATCTCTGACCGTCTCCGGCCGCAAGCGCCTGGAACTGGCCCGCGCCTTGGCCACCGAGCCGAAACTGCTGCTGCTGGACGAGGTGATGGCCGGCCTCAACCCCACCGAGGTTGTGGCGATCATCGACCTCATCAAGGGCCTGCGCGAAGGCGGCCTGACCATCCTGCTGATCGAGCACCTGATGCAGGCCGTGGCCGCCCTTGCAGACCATGTCTACGTTCTGGCCGAGGGCCACATGATCGCCGAAGGCACCGCCCGCACCATCGCCAGCGATGCCCGGGTGATCGAGGCCTATCTCGGACACGGCGCCGCACATCGGATGACCCATGGCTGAACACCTTCTCGACGTGCGTGCGCTGTCCACCGGCTATGGCCTGTTCGAGGTTCTGCACGGCCTGGACCTGCACGTGGCCGAGGGCGAGATCGTGGCCGTGCTCGGCTCCAACGGCGCCGGCAAGACCACGCTCAACCGGGCATTATCGGGCCTGTTGCCACGCCGGGGCAGCATTCATTTCGCTGGCCAGGACATCACGGGCCTGGATCACGCCGACATCGTGTCCCAAGGCCTGGTGCATGTACCGGAGGGGCGGCGGGTTTTCCCGAACCTGACGGTGGCCGAAAATCTCAAGCTCGGCGCCTATCTGCGCGGCCGCGGCGAACGCCGCGAGACGTATGAGCAGGTGCTGGAGATCTTCCCCCGCCTGCGCCAACGCCTCCGCCAACTGGCCGGCTCCATGAGCGGCGGCGAGCAGCAGATGCTGGCAATCGGTCGCGGTCTAATGGCCAAGCCGCGCCTGCTGATCCTCGACGAACCTTCTTTGGGCCTGTCGCCGTTGCTGGTGGAGGAATTGTTCACCCTGATCGCACGGCTGCATGCCGACGGGCTGTCCATCCTGCTGGTGGAACAGAACGTGATGCAGTCCTTGGCACTCGCCAGCCGCGCCTATGTGATCGAACACGGCACCATCGCCCTGTCTGGTCCGGTCGGGGAGTTGTCGCGCGATCCACGGTTGAAGTCGGCCTATCTCGGGTTTTAACTGGCCAACGACCCAAACTGCGCATCATGCAGCCGCTGATACGCCCCACCCGCCGACATCAGATCCTGGTGGCGGCCCTGTTCGGCCACACCGTTGGCGTCCACCACCACGATGCGGTCGGCTTTCTGAATCGTCGCCAGCCGGTGCGCGATGATCAACGTCGTGCGCCCTTCGGCCAATTCGGCAAGTGATTGCTGAATGGCCCGCTCGGTTTCAGTGTCCAGCGCCGAGGTGGCTTCGTCCAAAATCAAAATCGCAGGGTTTTTGAGGAACATGCGCGCGATGGCCAGGCGTTGCTTCTGCCCGCCGGACAGCTTCACGCCGCGCTCGCCGATGATGGTGTCATAGCCGTTCGGCATGGCGGCGATGGTCTCGTCCAGCCTGGCCCGCCTTGCCGCATCGTGAATATCGGCCTCGCTGGCATCCAACCGGCCGTAGGCGATGTTCTGCCGCACGGTGCCGGCGAACAGGAAAACATCCTGCTGCACAATGCCGATCTGACTGCGCAGCGAATGCATCGTCATCGCGCGGATATCGATGCCGTCGATCGTGATGCGGCCGCCAAGCACCTCATAGAAGCGCGGCAACAGCGAACAGATGGTGGTCTTGCCGGCACCGGACGGCCCCACAAACGCGATGGTCTCGCCGGCACGAATGGCGAGGCTGATGCCGCCCAGCACCAGCCGGTCTGGCGTGTAGCCAAAGCTGACGTTCTCATAGCGAATATCGCCACGCAGATGCGTCACGCTCACCGCATCCGGCGCATCGACGATATCCGGCTCGGTGTCGAGCAATTCGGTGTAGCGGCGAAACCCGGCCATGCCCTTGGGATAGGTCTCGATCACCGCGTTGATCTTTTCCACCGGGCGGAAGAACACGTTCACCAGCAACAGGAAGCCCACGAAGCCGCCATTGCTCAGCTGGCCGTGCAGCACGAACCAGGTGCCGGCGATCATCACGATCATCTGCGTCAGCCGCATGCTGAGATAGCTGAGCGAGGTGGTGGCCGCCATGATGCGATAGGCATCAAGCTTGGTGGTGCGGTAGCGGTCGTTGTCGATTGCGAACAGCTTACGCTCGTGGTCCTCGCGCCCGAAGGCCTGCACCACGCGCATGCCGCCGACATTCTCCTCGATGCGGGCGTTGAACTCGCCCACGCGGCTGAACAAGGCGCGCCAGGTGGCCGTCATGCGGCCGCCATAGCGGGTGGTGAGAAGGGCTGTCGCAGGCACCACCAGGGTCGTCAGCAGCGCCAGTTGTGGGTTGACGGTGAACATCAGCACGAAGGCGCCGATGAACGTCATCACCGCGATGAACAGATCCTCCGGCCCATGATGGGCCACTTCGCCCACCTCCTCCAGATCCTTGGTCACGCGGCCGACCAGATGGCCGGTCTTCTGGTTGTCATAGAAGCGGAACGACAGCTTTTGCAGATGGTCGAACGCCCGCCGCCGCATCTCGGTCTCGATGTTGATGCCCAGCACATGGCCCCAATAGACCACCACCGCCATCAACGCCGAGTTCGCCAGATACACGCCCAGCAACGCCGCCGATGCGAGCAGGATCAGACCCCAATCCTGGCTCGGCAACAAATTGTCGACAAAGGCGCGCACCGCCATCGGGAAGCCCAGTTCCAGCAGGCCAGACAGGATGGCGCAGCCGAAATCGAGCAGGAACAGCCGGCGGTGCGGCCGGTAATAGGCGTAGAACCGGCGCAGCATCAGTTGTTATCCAATGCTCAGTTCATGCTCGACCAGTCGCACCCACCAAGCTGCGCCGAGCGGGATGATGGCGTCGTTGAAGTCGTATTTCGGCGTGTGCAGACCGTGCGCGATGCCGTCGGCGGCCACGCCCTGGCCGATGAAGATGAAGGCGCCGGGCTTGGCGTCCAGCATGAAGCCGAAATCCTCACCGCCCGTCACGGCCGTGGCGTTGGTTTCAACCGCATCCTCGCCCACCAGCGCCTTTGCGACCGAGGCAGCGACGACGGACTGATCAGCATGGTTGATCAGCGGCGTGGTGCCCCAGGTGATGGTGAATTCCGCCGTGGCGCCGTTCATGGCGGCGATGGCGTGCGCCAGTTCGGCCATGCGGCTGTCGATCACGGCCTGCGTCTCGCGCGTGAAGCAACGGGCGGTGCCGCCCACCACGAGTTCGGCCGGCATCACGTTCAGCGAGTGTTCCGAGCCGCCATGGACATAGCCCACCGAGATCACCGCGGTTTCCAGCGGCGGCACGTTGCGGCTGACGATGGACTGCACGCCCATGATGAACTGGGCCTGCACCACCGTCAGGTCCGCCGCCAGATGCGGCGATGCGCCGCCATGGCCGCCATTGCCCCGGAACGTGACCACGAAGCGTGACGTGCCGGCCAGATACGGCCCGGTGCGAATCGCGAACTGGCCTTCCGGCAGGCCGGGCATGTTGTGCATGCCGTAGACCGCATCAACCGGAAAACGCTCGAACAGCCCGTCCTCCAGCATCTTCTTGGCGCCGCCGCGACCTTCCTCGGCCGGCTGGAAGATCAGTTGCACGGTGCCGCCGAAGTCGCGATTGGTAGCAAGGTGCTGGGCGGCACCGAGCAGCATGGTCGTGTGGCCGTCATGGCCGCAGGCATGCATGGTGCCGAGCGTTGTCGAGGCATGGGCCGCACCTGTCTGTTCATGGATCGCCAGCGCATCCATGTCCGCCCGCAGCCCGATGGCGCGCTGGCCGGGAAGCTTCCCCTTGATGGTGCCGACCACGCCGGTGCCGCCCACGCCCTCGGTGACGTCAATGCCCCATTCCCGCAACTTGGCAGCAACGAGGGCCGCCGTGCGCACTTCTTCCAGCCCCAGTTCGGGATGGGCGTGGATGTCACGACGGATGCTGGTCAGCTCGGCGTGATGGGTGCTGATCTGTTCGAGGACAGCGTCGGTCATGGGGTATCTCGCGCAAAAAGGGGGTGGCCAGCAGCGTGGTCCGATCCGGGCCTTAGTGCAACTCTGGCGGCAGGTCGACGCGCACCGCCTCGGGGTTGCCGTTCTCGCCTGGGAACAGAGTGAGTACCAATGGGTCGTGGCCCGGGATAATGTGGTCCGGGCCATCGGACAATTCCTCGCAGATGCGCCAGCCCTCAGCCATGCGGAACACGTCCACCACCAGCGGAAACGGGTTGCGGGTGCGCAGATTGGCCCAGTAATGCGCAGCGTCGGACGCCAGCACCACCCAGCCGCGCCGTGTGCGCACCCGCACGATCTGCAGACCGCCGGAATGGCCGCCCACCAGATGCAGGCTGATGCCTGGCGCCAAGGTGACGGTGCCGTCATGGAAGCGAACCCGCCCGGCATACACATGGCGCACGGCGTCCAGCACGTCCTCCAGTTCCATGGGTGCACGCAGAACCTGGTGGCACATGCAGCGGCCGGTGGCGAAGGACATCTCGGCGTCCTGCAGATGGAAGGTGGCGGCGGGGAAGGATTCCAGGCAGCCGGCATGGTCATAATGCAGATGGGTGATGATGACATCCGTGACGGTGGCGGCATCGATCCCCACCGCCGCCAGGGCCTCGGCTGGCGAGCGCAGCAGCACGCGGCCCCGTGCCGCGGCCACGTCAGGCGCGAAGCCGGTGTCGACGACGATGGTGCGGCCGGCGCCGCGAATGGCCCAGATGAAGTAGTCCATCGGCATCTTGCTGGCGTGGTCGTCGGGATACATGAAATTGCTGGCGGCCGTGCGTTCCTGCAGCGTGGCATAACGCAGGGCCAGGATTTCATAGGTTGGCAGATCGATCATCGTGTGTGCGTCCTCTTGCTGGGGCATTGCTGTTCACACTAGCGTTCCGGCCAACAATAGAAATGGGAACGCCTGAATGACTGAAAAACCGACGATCGGCTTCATCGGTATCGGCAATATGGGATGGCCCATGGCCGCCTGCCTGGTGGCGGCGGGATATACGGTGCGCGTGGCCGATCATCGGCGCATTCAGGCGGAGAATTTCGCCCAGCAGGTGGGCGGCACGGCGCCGGACACGCTGGCCGATCTGGCGGCGACATCGGATTTCATCGTCACCATGCTGCCCACCAGTGCGGCCGTGGGCGTGGTGCTGGATCAAATCGAGGCCGTGCTGCGCCCTGGCACGGTGCTGATCGACATGACGTCCGGCGTGCCGTCTGACACCCGCGCTTTGGCGGCCCGGGTGGCCGAGGCAGGCGGTGTGCTGATCGACGCGCCGGTTTCGGGCGGCGTCTCGCGCGCCAAGACCGGCCAGTTGGCCATCATGGTGGGCGGCGCCGAGGATGTGGTGGAGCGGGTGCGCCCAGTGCTGGCGGTCATGGGTTCCAGCATCCAGCGGTGCGGCGACGTGGGGGCTGCGCATGCGATGAAGGCCCTGAACAATCTGGTGAGCGCCGGTGGGTTCATGATCGGCATCGAGGCGCTGCTGATCGGCCAGAAGGCGGGCTTGGACCCGGCGCTGATGGTGGATGTGCTGAACGCATCGACGGGGATGAACAACAGTACGCAGAAGAAGTTCAAGCAGTTCGTGCTGTCGCGGAAGTTCGACAGCGGTTTTGGCCTGGACCTGATGCTGAAGGACTTGACCATCGCACTCGGCGTGGCCCGTGAGACGGCAACGCCGGTGCCGTTCGCAAGCCTGTGCCGCGAGCTCTCGGCCGCCGCCGCTGCGATGCTGGGGGCAGGGGCCGATCACACCGAGTTGGCGAAGATCTCGGAGACCCTCGCGGGGGCGGAACTGACAGTGTTGAAAGAGTGAGTGCAGTGTTTGCTCCCCGTTCCGTCACCGGCAAAGCAAGCTGATGTGCTGGTGGCGGGAATTGGGTTGCGCACCTTAAAAATCTTCCCCACAGTCAGCGCAACGATAAAAAAACGGGGCGGGAAAAGCCATGGCCATTACCAGGCGCATTATGTTCGCAGCTTTGGCACTTGCCTTGCCTGCGCGTGCGGCCGTTGCTGAAACAGTGGTCAAGTGGCTGCATATTGAGGCCAACCCTGTCCAGGTGAAGATCTGGGAAGAGGTCGCCCACGACTTCGAAGCCGCCAATCCCGGCGTGAAGATCGAAATGTCGTTTCTGGAGAACGAGGCCTACAAGGCCAAGGCGCCCACCCTGCTGCAATCCAAAGAGCGGCCGCACATCATCTACAGCTGGGCCGGTGGTGTGCTGAAGTCGCAAGTCGAGGCTGGCGTGCTGGAAGACATCACAGCCGCCGTTGGTGACTACAAGGACCGGCTCTCGCCTGCAGCGGTTGCAGCCTTCACCGTCGGCAATCGCCTTTACGGGCTACCCTACACGGTGTCGCAAGTTGGCTTCATGTATAACAAAGACCTGTTCGCCAAGGCCGGGGTGGATGGGACAAAGATCGTCGTGTGGGATGATCTTCTGGACGCGGTGCGCAAGCTGAAAGCGGCTGGCGTGACGCCGATCGTGGCCGGAGGCGCCGACAAGTGGCCGCTTCATTTTTACTGGACCCATCTGGCTGTTCGGATCGGCGGGAAGGCCGGCTTCCTGGCTGCCCTCAAGGGTGAGGATGGTGGTTTTGAGAGCCCGGTCTTCCAACGCTCGGGTGAGATGTTCAAGCAACTCGTGGACCTGCAACCCTTCCAGACCGGACTTCTTGGCTTCAAGAACCCGCAGGCCGTCGGCTTCTTCGGCGATGGCAAGGCGGCGATGATCCTGGCCATCTCCAGCTTCTATCACATCCAGCGGGCACTGGCGGCCGACAAGGTCGGGTTGTCGGACAGCAAGATCGGCTGGTTCAATTTTCCAGTTGTTCCAGGCGGCAAGGGCGATCCCGCTGACACGCTCGGCGGCATGAATGGCTGGCTGGTGACGAAGGGTGCGCCGAAAGAGGCGGTCGCGTTCGTCAAGTTCTTTATCTCCGAGGACGTGCAGAAGCGGCTCGCGGCGGGCAATTTCATTATCCCGACCTACAAGGGTGCTGAATCTGGGCTCGGCAGCACTTTCATGCGCAACATCGCCCAGAACATCACCGTGTCGAAATACCATCAGAACTTCTATGATCAGGATCTGGGGCCAAATGTCGGCCGGGTTGTAAACGATGCCGCCGCCGAGATCGCCGGTGGCAGCATGACGCCAAAACAAGCGGCCAAGGCGATTCAGGACGCGTTTGTGCAAGGAAATTGAGGTTTTTACCTTCGTTTCGTTCGGAAGCCTGTTCCATGCGCATCGCCACCGCCCGACGGTTCGACACCAGCAAATGGGCAGCGGTTCTGCTGTTCCTGCCGCCGGCACTTTTGCTGTTCACATTGTTCGTTGTGCTGCCGGCAGGTGAGGCTGCCTGGTATTCTGGATTTAACTGGAACGGATTTGGAAGCCCAACCCGTTGGGTTGGATTGGACAACTACCGGTTTGTCCTGGAAAATCGGGCCTTCGGCAACGCCATTGCCAACAATCTGCTGGTTATCGCCTCATCGTTGTTGGTGCAGATCCCGTTGGCGCTGGCGCTTGCGGTCATATTGGCCGAGCGGTTTCGTGGCGCGCTGGCACTGCGCATGCTTTTCTTCTTGCCCTATATCCTGGCGGAGATCGCCACGGGAATGATTTTCAGCTTCGTCTATGACGGCAATTACGGACTGCTTGCTGCCATCTATGGCTGGTTCGGGGCGGAGGCGCCGCATCTGCTTGCCAGTTCCTCCACCGCCATGCCGGCAATCCTGGTGGTTATTGTATGGAAGTATTTCGGCTTCCATATGATGCTGTTCATTGCTGCGTTGCAGGGGCTGGACCGTGGCGTGATTGAGGCCGCAAAAATAGATGGCGCCACAGGATGGCAGTTGCAGCGCCACATCGTTATCCCGTTGCTGTATCCAACTATTCGGCTGTCGATTTTCTTTGCGGTGGTTGGTTCTTTGCAACTGTTCGACCTGATTATGCCATTGACGCGCGGTGGACCGGCTGACTCGTCCCATACGATCGTGAGCTTTCTTTATACCTTCGGCGTTATGCGCATGCGGGTGGGCTTTGGTTCCGCTGTCGGTGTGATCCTGTTTGTGCTCTGCGCAACCTTCGCCTTTACCTACAAGCGCTGGTTTATGCGCAATGAGTAGGCTTGGCTGTAAGGTCGATGGCACCGCGGCGTTCAAGACGCTGTTCCTTGGGGCAGTTTTTCTGTTTGTCGCAACGCCTTTGCTCGCAACGCTGCTCGGTGGGTTCAAGTCACTCGGCGAATTGCGCACGAACCCGTTTGGACTGCCGCAGATCTGGGAGTGGCGAAACTACGCCGATATCCTGCTGTCTGATCGGTACTGGAAGTTACTCGGCAACTCCCTGGCGATCGCACTGCTCACCGTTGTCTTGACGCTGATCGTGTCATCGATGGCGGCGTTCGTGTTTGCACATCTGCGCTTTTTCGGGCGGGAGATGCTGTTCGGCTACGTCACCACTGGCCTGCTGTTTCCTGCAGCTACGGCGATTCTGCCGTTGTTCATCAAGGTCAGAGATCTGGGTCTGCTCGATAGTTACTCCGGGATTGTGCTGCCCCAGGTTGCGTTTGGATTGGCCATGAGCATTTTGCTCCTGCGGCGTTTCTTCCGCGACCTGCCGCCTGAGTTATTGGAGGCGGCGGTGGTGGATGGCTGCTCGTATATTGGGTTCTTCTGGCACATTACCCTGCCGCTCTCGCGGCCGATCCTGGCCACAGTGGGAACGATTGTCTTCGTCCATTCCTGGAACGCCTATCTTGTGCCGCTGGTCATGCTCAACAACGATCGCCTGTATCCTTGGCCACTTGGGATCATGGTCTACCAAGGGGAATACTCGTCTGAGTGGAACCTGATACTGGCCTTCATCACGCTGACCATCCTGCCGACTGTCCTGTTGTTTCTGTTCGCCCAGAAACATATCGTCGCGGGTCTGACCGCCGGAGCGGTGAAGGGTTGATGACTGGCCATCAGTTTGCGAGACAAGGTGCACCGACAGTTCATGCGCGGGGTATGCAGGTTTATCTGCCCGTGCAACGCTTTGCTTAAAATATCTGCAGGGAAACAACCATGCGCATCAGTTTGGCAACTGTCTATGTAACCTTGGGGTTAGCAGCCGTCACGTCAGCCGCACAGGCTGCACCAGCATGCAACGTAGCTGATTTGAATGCCCTGGCCGTGAAGGATGTGAACGTCACCGATGCCACCCCGCAGGCTGCAGTGGGGGCGATGCCGGCTTATTGCGATGTGCGCGGCACTGTGGTGACAAAAGGCGGTGGCGTGGCCGATGGAATCGCGCGCTTTGCCATGCAATTGCCCACTGAATGGCAACAGCGTTTTCTGTTTCTCGGCGTCGGTGGAAATGCCGGCAATCTGACACCTTCGGCCAACGCAACCGACCGTGCGTCCGCTCTGGGGAAAGGGTACGTAACGATTTTGACTGATACGGGCCATGTCGGTGATGGCACGTCCGCGAAATGGACACTGCTGCCTGATGGCAAGCCGGACATCGTCAAGCGGGTGGACTTCTTCCATCGCGCTGCGCACGTCGTCACCATCGCCGGCAAGGCTTTCGCAGAGCATTACTACGCTGCAAAGGTCGCGCACGCTTATTTCGATGGCTGTTCGACGGGCGGACGCATGGCGATGATGGAGGCCGAGCGTTACCCTGATGATTATGACGGGGTGATCTCTGGCGATCCGATGATGAGCTTCCACACCTACACAGCACGGGCCGTCGTGCAGAAGGCAGCACTTTCAAGCCCTGCCGCTTATATTCCGCCTTCGACACTGGCCGCCATTGACGCACGTGTGACAGCGCGCTGCGATGCGATCGATGGAGCGAAGGACGGGCTTGTTCAGTCCCCGTCGTCCTGCTCGGTCCACGCGACCGATCTTCTGTGTCGGCCGGGCGAGACACAGGCCTGTCTGAACCCAGACCAAATGCGTGTGTTGAAAAGCTATACTTCGCCGTTCCATGACAGGCGCGGGAACGTTGTGTTCGGCGCATGGGCGATCACCGATCTTGCCGGATCGCAGGGGGCGGATTTCAACGTGACCGGGATGGCGGCGCCAGATCTGTCTGATCTGGTCTCGCCTTGGAAGGCGGACCTCAGCAAGGCGCCGCGTTCATGGGCGCTGGTGCAGGAGATGATGACCGGATGGCTGGGCTTGGGCCCCAACGCCAAGGTCGCCGATCTTGATATCGACCCACGCACCAACATTGTGGGCGACAAGACACTCGCGATGATGAACGCGACGTATGCTGATGGGAACACCCGTGATCCAGCACAGCTGAAGTCGTTCATCGCGAAAGGGAAAAAGATGATTCTGTATCATGGCGCGAGCGATCCCTCGATTCCGGCCTCGCAATCCATTGCATTTTATAAAGAGCTTGAGACGCAGAACAAGAGTCGCGCCCGCACCCAGAAGAATGTCCGGTTGTTTCTTGTCCCGGGCATGCATCATTGCAGCGGTGGCCTTGCTCCGGATCAGTTTGATACGCTATCGGCGCTCGAAGCCTGGGTGGAGCAGGGCAAGGCGCCTGAGGCTATCCCGGCGAGCACGAAGGCGGATAGCCCGGTTCAGCATAAGTTGCCGCTCTGTCCCTATCCGCAGCAGGCGCGCTTCGGCGGGACCGGAGAGTTGAACGACCCTGCAAACTGGCGCTGTGCGGCGGGCAAGAGCGGGTAATCCAGACACCAGGCGTCGGGGGGCAGCCTGTATCTAGGCGTGGTGACACGCCACCAGCCCCCCATCGGCTCGCGGCGTCAGGACGGGGCGTTCGATGGAACAGATGGCGGTGGCAACCGGGCAGCGGCCGTGAAAGCTGCAGCCCGGTGGTATGTCGGAGGGGCTCGGCAATTCGCCCTGCAACACAATCCGCTGCCGGCCGCGCTGCACCACCGGATCGGCTTCCAGAACAGCCGACATCAGAGCGCGGGAATAGGGATGCTTTGGTCCGGCAAAGAACAGGTCGCGTGGGGCCTGTTCGACGATACGGCCGAGATACATCACCGCCACCCGATCGCAGATATGTCGCACAACTGCCAGATCGTGCGACACGAACAGATACGCCACGCCGGTGCGGCGTTGGAGCGCGATAAGCAGATTGAGAATCTGTGCCCGAACCGAGACATCCAGCGCCGAGACAGGCTCGTCACACACCACCAGCGATGGCTGCAACGCCAGGGCACGCGCAATCGCCACCCGCTGGCGCTGGCCGCCGGACATCTGGTGCGGATAGCGCGTGGCGTCGTCACCGGCGAGGCCGACCTGTTCGAGCAATTCGGCAACCCGTGCCCGCAAGGCCTGTCCGCGCAGCCCGGCCTGCACTTCCAACGGCTCGGCAATGGCTGCGCCGATGGTGGCCCGCGGGTCGAGCGACAGCAACGGGTCCTGAAAGATCATCTGCACATGCTGGCGGATCTGGCGCAGTTTCGCTGGGCTGGCGCCCGTGATGTCCTGGCCGTGCAGCCGGATGGTGCCACGCGTCGCCGGCAGCAGCCCGACAATGGCGTTGGAAAGGGTTGATTTCCCGCAGCCGGATTCGCCCACAAGCCCGACGGTCTCGCCCGGCTGAATATCCAGATCAATGCCATCCACCGCCCGCACCGGTGGCGGCGCGGCGCTGAACAGGCCGGCCCGACCGGCGAAATGCACCGCGACATCCCGCAATTCCAGCACCGGCGTGGGCAGTTGGGGCACGATCATGTCTGCATCGTCCTCAGGCCGGGCGGTGATCCTGGGTGAAAGCATGCCACCAGATGTCCCTCCGCTGTGGCGTGCAACGGTGGCACCTCTTGCGCACAGGCCGGTTCAGCACGCGGGCAGCGGTCTGCGAAACGGCAGCCGGAGCCAAATTGGCGTGGCGACGGCACGCGGCCCTCGATGGTGGGCAAGGCCGCCTTCGCCGCCACATCGGCATGCGGCACGCTGGCCAGCAGCAAGCCCGTGTAGGGATGCTGGGGACTTGCAAAAAGTGCTGCGACCGGCGCGATTTCGACAATCCGCCCGGCATACATCACCGCCACCCGGTCAGCGATATCGGCCACCACCCCCATGTCGTGGGTGATGAGCACAATGCCGGTGCCGCGCTCCGCCACCAGGGCCTTCATCAGGTCCAGAATCTGTGCCTGGATGGTGACATCCAGCGCCGTTGTCGGCTCATCGGCGACCAGCACGGATGGGTTGTTGATCAATGCCATCGCGATCATGACGCGCTGGCACATGCCGCCGGACAGTTCGAACGGGTATTGCAGCATGCGCCGCGCAGGATCGGGGATGCCCACGCTTGTCAGCATCGCCAACGCCCGCGCCTGGGCGTCGGCGGCACTTACCTTGTGGTGCAGGCGATAGGCCTGGGAAATATGCGCGCCGATCGTCGAAAGCGGGTCCAGAGCCGAGCTGGGCTCCTGGAAGATAATCGACAGCGCCCGGCCTCGGATTTTGCGCAAGGCGCTCTCGGCCAAACCACTGATCCGCCGGCCGGACAGACGCACCTCACCGGCCACCATGCGCGCCGATGTCGGCAGCAGGCCGAGCAATGCCAAGGCGGTCAAGGATTTGCCGCAGCCTGATTCACCCACCAGGGCCACAACCTCGCCGGGGCGCACCTGAAACGAGAGGCCATCGACGACGGCCACGCCGTCGATGGCAATCGTCAGTCCGGCGACATCCAGACCACCAGTGATCATCGCACCGCTATACCGGGTGTTACGCCCAGTTCGCCGCTCTCGAAGGTGCCGATCGAGTTGCCACCATCGACGGACAGCACTGCCCCAGTGATGAACCCGCCCTTTTCAGACGCCAGGAAGGCAATGGCGGCCGGGGCGTCCTCAGGCCCGCTGGTGCGGCCGAGCGGGATGCGGGCGGCCATGCGCGCCACGTAATCCTCGCTCAGGGCGCTGACCTCCGAGCCGGGTGCGAAGCCAGGCTCCACCACATTGACGCGAATGCCATACGCGGCCAGTTCCAGCGCGAAACCCTTGGAGAGCCTTTCGAGGGCGGCTTTCGAGGTGCAATACGGGACCGATCCATTGCGCATCTGCCGCGCCGCACCCGAGGAGATGTTGACAATGGAGCCCTTGCGGCCTGCCGCGATCATCAACTTCGCCATTTCGCGCGTGACCAGAAAGGGCGCGCGCAGATTGACGTCGAAAATCAGGTCCCACTCGGCAGCCGTCATCGTCAGCAGGGAGAATTTCGGATAGAGCCCGGCATTGTTGATGACGAGATCTGGCGCCGTCCATTTTGCCTGCAACTGCGCCGAGAGATCGGCGATCGAGGCTTCGTCGGTCAGTTCGGTGACGTGGAGCAGAATGCGCGCAGGGTCCAGTTGCAGTTCATCGACGGTGTTTTGCAGCGCATCCATCCGGATGTCCGACAAACACAACAGCGCGCCCTCACGGGCGAAATAGGCGGCAATCCGGCGGCCGAAAATTCCGGCCGCACCCGTGATGACGACGATCTTATCCGTGAATTCCATGACTTACCTCAACGCAGGGTGGATTTTGGATCCAGTCTATCCCGCAGGACATCGCCCAAAATATTGACGCAGAACACCAGCACGAACAGCGCGGCACCGGGAAATGCCACGATCCACCAGGCCCGCTCCACATAGGCCCGGCCGACACTCATCATCGACCCCCAGCTGGGCGCCGGCGGCTGAATGCCAAGGCCGAGGAACGACAGGCTGGCCTCGAACAGAATCATCAGGCCGAATTCGATTGTTGCCACCACCAGCAACGGCCCGGCGATATTGGGCAGGATGTGGCGCCACAGAATGCGGGCGGTGCGCGCGCCGGCCAATTCGGAGGCCTTGATGTAGGGCAGGCCCGCCACCTGCAATGTTTGCGCATAGGCAACGCGGGCGTACCGCGACCAGCGCGTGAGGGCGAGCACCAGAATCAACTTGCCAAATCCCGGCCCCAGCACGGCCACGGTCAGAACAGCCAACAAGATGGCTGGGATGGACAGCATGATGTCGACAAATCGCATCAAAACGGTTTCCACCCACCCCCGAAACCAGCCGGCCAGCATGCCCAGGGTGATGCCCACCACGCCCGAGACCATCACCGACAGCAACGCCACCGCCAGCGACGCGCGGGCGCCGAAGATGACGCGTGACAGCAGATCTCGGCCCAGATCGTCCGTGCCGAGCCAGAACATTTGGCCAGCCGCCGTCTGCGTGCCCGGCGGCTTCAGCCGCAGCAACAACGATTGCCGCGTTGGATCGGCTGGGGCCAGCCACGGCGCGAACAGGGCCACAGCCACGATCAGCAGCAACACCGCCGCCACCAATGCCAAGCCGGGGTGAATGCGCCGTCTCATCGGGCCAGCCGGATACGTGGGTCGAGCACGCCATACAGCACATCGGCCAGCAGGCTGGTGAGCACGTAGATCACCGAGGTGAGCAACACGATCATCTGCACAATCAGGAAATCCCGTGACTGGATCGACTGAATGGCAAGCTGGCCGATGCCGGGCCAGGCGAACACCGTCTCCACGATCACCGACCCCGCCAGCAGATTGCCAATCTCCAGCGCTGCGATCGTCACAACCGGAATCGCCGCATTGCGCAGCACATGGCGCAGCACCGCCGACAACCGCGACATGCCGCGCGCCCTGGCCGCGCGCACATAATCGCGCCCCAACTCGTCGATCATCGCAATCCGCGCCACCCGGGCGAAGGTGGACATCGAGAGCGCCCCCAGGCACAGCGCCGGCAAGACCAGGGCGGACAGATCGTCGGCGCCGGAGGTGGGCAGCCAGCCGAGCCACACTCCAAAGACCGCGATCAGCAAAACGCCGGAGAGAAATGTCGGCATGCTCTGCCCCGCCAGCACGGCCGTGCCGAGCAGGGATTCCAGCCAGCCACCACGCCCCATCGCCATCGCCACACCCGCCGGTAGCCCCAGACCGATGGCCACCAGCAACGCGCCGGTTGCAAGCTCAAGCGTGTAAGGCAGCCGCGCTGCCACGATGTCCAGCACCGGTATGTGCTGGACCACCGACACGCCAAAATCCAACCGCGCCAGATTGCCGAGATAATCGAGGTATTGCACGAGTATGGGCCGATCGAAGCCGAGGCTGTGGCGCAGTGCGTCAATCGCCTCCTGCGAGGCGCCTTCCGGCATCAGCAGCAAGGTTGGATCGCCCGCAAAGCGCATCACCACGAACACAATCGTGAGCACACCAAACACCGCCACCACCGACTGCAACAGCCTCCCGAGGGCATAGCGCAGCATTAGCGGCCAGCCCTCCTGATTTTCACTTCCAGCGCATGTCCATGACGAACAACGCTTCGTTCGGTGTCGGCTGCCACTGCAATTCCTTGCGTGCGGCGTAGAAGGCATAGGATTGGTAGAGCCCCAGCCCCGGTACATCCTCGCGCAGAATGTCATAGGCGGTGCGGTAATTTGCCAGTCGCTTGCCTGTATCAAGCGTGCTGCGGGCGGCATCCACCGCAGTATCGAACGCCGCGTTGGAGTATTTCGACCACGAGCTGCCCGTGCGAAACAGCGGGAAGATGATGCCGTCGGCATCCTGGCAGGCGCAGGACCAGACGCCGATGGCCAGATTGCCGGCATCATTCGGCGTTCCCTGTCGGCGGCGCAGGAAACTGGCCTGGTCGAGCATGGTGATGTTCACTTTCAGCCCGATATCGTTCACCATCTGCTGAATCGCCTCGACGATGCGGCGGTCATACGCCGGCGATGTCAGGAAGGTGAGTTCCTTGCCTTCCGCTCCCGCCTCCTTGATGAGCGCACGCGCCTTCGCGGGGTCGTAGGGATAGCCTGCGATGTCGGGCAGATAGCCGAAGATCGGCTCTGCCCCGATGCTGCCGACCGGTTTGCCGAAGCCCTGCAACAGCGCGTCGATGATGCCTTGCTTGTCGATGCCATAGGCAATCGCCTTGCGCACCTTCGGGTCTGCCGTCACCCCGGCCTGGGCGTTGATGAACATATAGCCCACCCGCTCGGTGGGCACCGTCAGCACCGTGAGCGCGGCATTGCTTTTAAGCGCCACCGCTTCATCGGGTGGCATCAGACGGATCAGGTCGGCACGGCCGGATTTCAGGTCGGCGATCCGGGTGGAGACATCCGGCACGGCGCGGAAGATGACGGTCTTGAACGGTGGTGTGCCGCGCCAATAGGTGGCGTTGGCGTCCAGCACCACCTGCACGCCCTTTTGCCACTCGCGCACACGATACGGGCCGCTGCCGATGGGCCTGACGTTGAATTCCTGATTGCCGACCCGCTCGACATACGCCTTTGGCACGATCGACAGCTTGACCAGCTGTGCCAGCAGCACCGGGTATGGCGCCTTTGTGGTCAGCAGAACCCGCGTCGGGCTCTCGGCCGTGGCGTCGATGATCTGGTCGAATTGCGAAAGCTGCGCGCTGTTCAGCGCCGGGTTGGTGATGCGTTTGATGCTGAACACCACATCATCGGCGGTCAGGGGCGTGCCGTCCTGGAATGTGACATCACTGCGCAGATCGAAGACCACGTGGGTGTCATCGATGTTGCGCCAGGCGGTGGCGATCTGCGGCACAATCGTGCCGGTGCCGTCGCGGGTGACCAGATTGTCGAAGATATTGCGGTAGACGCCGTAGCTGTCGGTGTCCCATTGCAGTTGGGGATCGAGCGTGGCGGCATCGTTCGGTGCGTCGATGGTCAGCAGGTCTTTGGCCGCCTGCGCCAGGGAGGGGGCGACAAGAATGGCGCAGAGTGCGGCCGCAGTCGCCAGTTTGGTCAGCAATTGCATGGCGTGGTGTTTTCTCATGCTGGCGACAATCCTGCTTCGGCGGCGCAATAGGCGGCGATCTCGGCATGGGTGGCGAACCAGCCATTGCCGGCCTGTTTGGCGGCGGCAATGATCTCGTCCAAAATCCAGACCCGCGAACGATGCCCGATATGGTGCGGGTGCATCGTCAACTGAAACAGGCCGCCTTCGGCCACGGCTGCCATCAACTCGCGGCGGAAAATGGAAAACACCATGTCTGGCCCGCCATAGGGGCGGGTGGCGCCGCCACGGTCCATATTGAAATACACCGCATCGTCGCGGATCCACTCGACCGGAAGTTCCACGATGCCGGTGGGCTCGCCTTTGTCCAGCAACTCATACGGCTCATCGTCGGCCATCAGCGATGAGTCGTAGAGCAGCCCCATTTCGCGCACGATCTGCAACGTCCATGGGCTAAAATCCCAAGACGCGGTGCGCATGCCCACCGGCCTGGTGCCGCTGAGCTGTTCCAGCACATCGCGTGCCCGCAAGGTCAGGTCCCGCTCGACATCCAGTCCCAGGCCGCCATTGGTTTCATGAATCCAGCTGTGAATACCGATCTCATGGCCGCCATCGGCGACCGATTTCACCTCTGCCTCGTTCAGCAGGGCGGCGACCGCCGGCATGAAGAAGCTGGCCTTGACGTCGTGGCGGGCGAGGATGCTGAGAATGCGCGGCATACCGGCACGCGCGCCATACTGGCCCTGGCTCATCCGCCCGAACGAGTTGCCGCCGTTGCGTAACTCAATGGTTTCATGGTCGGAATCAAACGAAATCGCCACGGCGAAATCCGCTCCGCCTTTCCATTTGGCAGGCTTTAGCGAACGCCCGGCACGAACATGTGCCACATTGGCGCGCCACCGTGCCTCAGGCCAAAGCCATGGCGGTGCCTTCGGGTGAAGCGGATCGAGCATGGTATCGTCGGCCATCATTGAGCCTCCAAGGCTTTTGATCACAAAAAGCGGAGGGAGACATTGCAAGCATGCCCGGTTGCTTCGAGCAACTTTAAAAAACAGGATGCCCATGCTCGACACGGACAAGAGCGCCACACCGAGCGATTGTGCTCTGGCATGTTGGGTCGGCCGTCTCGGCGCGCTCGACTGCCGGTGGTGGCCCACTTGATGTTTGTGTCAAGGTCGGCCTAGCGTCGGCTCAATAACAATGAACGGAAAACCGTCATGCGCCGCCGTACGCTCCTCAAGGCACTGCCAGCAGCACTCCTTGCAACGCCAGCGATCGCCCAACCGGCCAAAACCGCCACCCTGCGCTTTGTGCCGCAATCAAACCTCACCCTTCTTGACCCGATTTTCACCACCGCGACGGTGACGGGCAATCACGGGTATTATGTGTTTGACACGTTGTATTCGTGTGCTGCCGATTTCGTGCCGAAGCCGCAGATGGCAGAGGGGCATACCGTTTCGGATGACAAGCGGGTCTGGCGCATCAAACTGCGCGAGGGGTTGAAGTTCCACGACGGCACGCCGGTGCGCGCCATCGATTGCGCGGCAAGCCTGGAGCGGTTCTGCAAGCGTGAGCCGTTCGGCCTGCTGCTCGGCAAGGTGGTGGACAAATGGGTCGCCCTCGATGACCGTACGCTTGAAATACGCCTCACCAAGCCGTTCCCGTTGCTGCTGGAGGCGATCGGCAAGGCAGATAGCTCGGCCGGCTTCATCATGCCAGAGCGCCTGGCCCGCACCGATCCGTTCAAGCAGATCACGGATATGGTGGGCTCCGGTCCCTACCGCTTCAAGGCCGACGAATACATCACCGGCAGTCGCGTGGTGTATGAGAGGTTCGATGGTTATGTGCCGCGCCAGGAGAAACCGGACTGGGCCACCGGCGGCAAGGTGGCGCATTTTCCACGGATCGAATGGAAGATCATCACCGACCCCGCCACCGCCAGCGCCGCGCTGCAAAACGGTGAAATCGACTGGTGGGAACAGCCCATCCCCGATTTGTTGCCGCAGCTTGGGCGCCACAAAGACATCGCCTTGCAGATCGATATCCCCCAGGGCCGTGAGTCGGTGATGCGGCTGAACCACCTGCAGGCCCCGTTCAACAACGTCAAGGTGCGTCGCGCCGTGCTGATGGCGGTGAATCAGGAAGACTACATGCGCGCGACGATGGGCGACGACACCTCGCTCTGGCGCATCTGCATGAGCCAGTTTCCCTGCGAGACCATCTATGAAACACAAGACAACGGCACCTTCATGAAGGGCGATCTTGAAGCCGCCAAGAAGCTGCTCAAGGAATCGGGATATGCCGGTGAGAAGGTGGTGATCATCAACCCGACCGACTTCCCCGCGATCCATCCGATGGGCGTTGTCACGGCCGATCTGCTCAAGCGGATGGGGATGAACGTTGAGTTGGCCGAGTCAGACTGGGGTACTGTTGTGCAGCGCCGCGCCTCACGCGAGCCGGTGGACAAAGGCGGCTGGAGCATTTTCCACACCTTTGGCTCAGCGATATCCTACGCCACGCCGGCCACGTCCTCGCTCGTGCGGGGGCTGGGCAAGGATGGTTGGTTTGGCTGGTGGGAGAATGCCCAGGCCGAACAACTCGTGCAGGACTGGCTCGAAGCGCCTGATTCGGCAGCACAGAAGGCGAAAGCAGCCGACCTGGCGCGGCTGACGATGAGCGAGGTTGGCACTGTGCCGCTGGGCCAGTGGTATGGCAAAACCGCCTATCGCCGGAGCATCACGGGGGTGCTGCAGGGGGTATCGCCCTATCCGTGGAATGTGCGCCCCGTGTAACGCCGTCAGCACATGGCCGTGGGGCATCTGCACCCACGGCTATCGTGCCTGAAGCCGTGGGCCAAGGGCGCCGGTCTATTTATGATGGATCGGCCCAGACCGGGGGGCGCTTGGCCAGAAAGGCGTCGATACCTTCCGCGGCATCGGGTGTCTGCATGTTGCTTGTCATGACGTCCGCCGCATAGGCGTAGGCATCGGCCACCGGGAGTTCTGCCTGGTGATAAAAGGCCTCTTTGCCAATCGCCAGCGTGCGCGGGCTTTTGGCCGCTATCTTGGCGGCAAGCGCCATCACCGCCGCGTCCAGATCCGCTTCCGGCACGACGTGGTTGATCAGGCCTAGGGTATGGGCCCGGGGGGCATCGATCATGTCGCCGGTGAGCAGCATTTCCATTGCGGCCTTGCGGCCGATGCTGCGGGTCAACGCCACCATCGGGGTGGAACAGAACAGGCCGATATTGACGCCGGGCGTTGCGAAGCGTGCGGTGTCGGCGGCAACAGCCAGATCGCAGGTGGCCACCAACTGGCAGCCGGCGGCCGTGGCTATTCCGTGCACGCGCGCGATCACCGGCTGGCGCAGGGCCTGCACCAGCAACATCAGCCGCGAACACTGGGCAAAGAGTGCTGCGTGCAGCTCTCGTCTTGGATCTGCTCGCATTTCCCGCAGGTCATGCCCGGCGCAGAACGCGGGACCCGCGCCGGCGAGCACCACCACGCGTATCGAGGAATCGGCCTGGACGGCGAGCAATGCCTGTTCCAGCGCGCGCATCAGGCTGCTCGAAAGCGCATTCCGCGCCGCCGGGCGGTTGAGTGTCAGGCAGGCCACGCCGTGCTGATCGCTGCGTAATACCAAATTGTCCATCTGATCCAGTCCCGCTTCGAAGGTTCAGCCCTGCGCTTTCCGCGAAATGCAGTAACACACTGGATGATGTCAGAGTGTGTGCTCATACGCGCAGTCGACGAGAAGCTCGGCGATGGCAGCCGTGTTCGGCAGGGCGATGACGTGGGCCACGAGCTTTGCCAGATCCTCCGGCTGCGTCATGTCCTCGGCTTCCATGGTGCCGATGGCTGCCGCCATGTCCGTGTTGACATAGCCGGGGCAGAGGGCGGTGGCGCGGATCCCGTGTTCCCAGCCCAGCCGCCTGGCGGAATGGGTCAGTGCCATGATGGCGTGCTTGGACATCTGATACCCGGCGTTCAAACCGCGCACGCGCTTGCCGGACAGCGATGCCACGCACACCACCCGCCCGGTGCCGGACGCCTTCAGGTGCGGCCACGCAGCTCCGGTCAGGCGGAACGGAGCCTTGACGTTCACGTCGAGCATCGTGTCCAGGTCATCATCGTTGCCGTCGTCCAGGACGACGTGAATCCAGGTGCTGGCGTTGTTCACCACAACGTCTATCCGCCCGAACCGCGCCACAGTCGCGTCCCCCCATCTCTGTTCGCCTTGCCGGTCCGTGGCGTCATAGGGAACCACCAGCGTGTCCGGCCCCGCCAGTTCCACAGGCAGAGCGACAGAGCGGCGAGAACACGGCGCATAAGATGGTTTTCCAGTGCGATTTGTGCGTGCAACGCAAACATCAGGCCACGCGGTCCCGCTCGGGGACGGGCTCACCACGCGACACGCGGGCGGTGTTGCGGAACATCTGCCGCACGGTCGACTCGAAATTATCGGCCGCATGGGCCGCGACATGCGGCGTGACGACCACATTGCCCATGTGCAGCAAGGGATGGTCGGCCGGCACCGGCTCGGTCTCGAACACGTCGATGCCGGCGCCCAAAATCTCTTCAGCGCGCAAGGCGTCGACCAAGTCAGATTCGATCACCACGCCGCCACGGGCGACGTTGATCGGCACTGCCGGGCGCTTCATCGCCTGCAACGCCGCACGGTTGATCAGACCCGCCGTGGAAGGCGTCAGTGGGCAATGCAGCGAGACGATATGGGCCTGCGCGAGAATGGCGGGCACAGGCGCATAGGTGATGTTCTGCGCCGCCTCGATGGCAGAATCGAGCCGTGTGGACTTGGCGTAGAGCACCTTGCAGCCAAAGCCCTGCAGCATGCGCGCCACATTCTGGCCGATGGCGCCGTAGCCGATGATGCCCACGGTCTTGCCCGACAGCATCAGGCTGTCCTTCGGTAGGTTTTGCGCCATTCGCCGCCCTGCAGCGCCATGTGGCCGAAGGTGAGGTTGCGCAGCACCGAGATCATCAGGCCGATGGTGAATTCGGCCACCGGAATGGCATTGCTGCCGGTGGTGCGGGCGACGGAGATGATGTAGTCTGCATCGGCAACCAGCGCGTGCAGATGGGCCTCGTCGCTGGACTGGCCATGCGTCAATTCCATGCCCGCCGGCAACAGGCCGCGCAGCCGGGCGATGGTGGCTGCGGGAATGGTGTCGAGAAGGGCGATCGTTTCAGTTGTGGGGCAAGAAACGTTGATGGCGTTTGAAACAGAGTGCATCGGTGATGGCGGTGCGCGTTGACGTGGGGCATGTGCATCCATCATGCGGTCAACCTCCGCGTGACACACCTCTGGACCACTGGTCTGATGCAGGCAGTGGAGATAGCAACAGTTCTGCGCGCTGGACGAATTGACCCAGGCGGCGATGGCGACCCGCCGCATCATCGCCCGCCGGGCGGGGCATCAGTCACCGAACGGTCGTTCAGACGACCCTGCACGCGTGAGGCTCTGGGGACTGCCCCGCTGTTGGGCATTGGCCGCTTTTTCGACCCATTCTGGTTTCCAGCGCTTTGCCAATACGGGCTCACCCTTATGACGCGTTGATTCCGGCGCCCATAGCTTTCTGCGAAATGTCCTGCTTGGGCATGAAATTGCTCAGAAATATCGCCTTCGTTACCATCGGACAGGTCTCCCCGAAGCGACGGGATGCCCGACATCGTGGCCGAAAGCCGCACGGTGTTCGTGCCCAGCGAGTGCGGTGTGCTGGACGGGGTGGATGACGCGGCCATCGTCGCCTGCGTGCGATATTCGAAGAGCGGGTCGAGCTGGGATTTGATCTGATCGTCCTGCTCTGCACCAGCGTGGTCGGCCATTATGGCACGCGTACCTGAGCCGAACACGGTTCAATCTTCCCATTCACCAGGACCGATCGCCTTGGTGAGAATCTTGTCTCGTTGGGTTTTGAGGATTTGATTGATGTTGTTCTCGCGTTTTCAAATTTTCACGAAAGTTTAGTTTTGATAAAAGATATGCATATAAAAACTCGATTTTTTGGCACGATGTTGGTTTAGTATAATTCAGAGTTCCATTTTATTTTGTTCTATAGTTGTTATTTTCATGTCGTTACTGGATTAACTTCGTAGTTTAACGGTGGACCGAAGCGGCAGGGGTGGGCTGCTCGCTACCGGCATGCTGATTGTGTTTCCTGCGTCCGGCTGGGAACTACGCGCGAGCGTTCTGGTCCGCATCCACGGACCGAAGGCCAACAGCGAGATGGAACTCTTTGCCTGCGGCGTCATTGCCGGGGATGCACTTGTCAGCTTCTACAGCGGAATCGCAGCCACTTGCCGCCGCTGATGAGGGTGCGCTGTCATGGTTGGGGGTAATTCAGCCGAGGCAGCGATACTTGCGTGGTTCGTGCATGCGCGCCGACACGCCTTCGTGAAATCGGCGATTCCTTATTTTCCAAATTCCAGGCCATCCTTGCGATACATCTCGCGGATCAGTCGCAGTATCACCGGAATATCCGCCGATTTATCGGCCTTGCGCGTACTCATGATAATGGGCGTGCGGGCATTCGGCTCATCAAGCGGTCGATAGACGACGTTGTCGCGACGGAGCGTTCGATGGAAGCCGGCACCAGGCACACGCCGGATTCGGCAGCCACCAACCCCAGTGCCGTCTGTAATTCGCGTACTTCATGCAAGACGGGCGTCTTGATGCCGCGCTCGCGATACAGGGCCAGAACCTGATCGGCAAAGCTGGGCCGGGGCGCTTTCGGGTAGACGATCAATTCATCCTGCGACAATTCTGCCAGCTTG
Source organism: Acetobacteraceae bacterium (assembly GCA_040399685.1). GTDB lineage: Bacteria > Pseudomonadota > Alphaproteobacteria > Acetobacterales > Acetobacteraceae > CAIQQQ01. The sequence goes on along the minus strand of JBBART010000007.1, from coordinate 3,230 downwards.
ATCATGCCGATCTTGGAGTCCAGGGGATGATTGAGCGGCAATGCCACGCTCAGCTTCTCGCGCCGCAACAAGATGCGGTCAATCGCCGGATCATCGAGCGGAATGCGGCCAAAGCCAACATCGATACGGCCTTCCTTCAGCGCCGCGATCTGTTCGATCGAGGTGAGTTCCACCATCACGATCTCCACCCCCGGGCGCGCCTGGCGGAAGCGGCGCACCACTTCGGGCAGCTTGCCGTAGAGCGTGGAGGCCACGAAACCGATGCTGAAGCGTTGCCGCGCAATGCCCCGCAGGCGGAGCATCATTGCGCTGATCTCTTCCACGCGGTCCAGAACCTGGGTGGCCTGCTCGAACAGCAGACGTCCGGAATCTGTGAGCCGCACCGGTCGCGCATTGCGTTCGAACAGCGTGGTTCCGAACTCCTCCTCCAATTGCTGTATCTGACGGCTCAGAGGCGGCTGGGCGATATTGAGCTTCTTGGCGGCGCGGGTGAAATTCTGCTCACGCGCCACGGCGACGAACTAGCGCAGTTGGCGCAGCTCCATTCGATACCTCCCAGGTATGGTTGCAACCAATTTGGTCTTGGATGGCTGGTTGCGCAATGTGTCATTCAATCGGCGCGCAGAGACCTGCGCCGAGAGGATAACGGGCTGCCGAGCAGGTGTTTGCCCCAACTCCGCTCGGTAAAATTGGGATCGCGAGGGAGGATTCAGATGCTCGACTCAGTCCAGACAATTCTCGACACCGCCATGGAAGATGATGCCGCCACCGGTGTGCACCGCGTGGCCCGCGACATCTTCACTGATCCGGGCCTGTTCGAAATGGAGATGAAACACATCTTCGAGGGCAACTGGATCTATCTGGCGCATGAAAGCCAGATCCCGAACAACAACGATTATTTCACCACCACGATGGGCCGCCAGCCGATTTTCATCGCGCGGAACCGGGCGGGTGAACTGAACGCCTTCATCAACGCCTGTAGCCACCGCGGCGCCATGCTGTGCCGCCACAAGCGGGCGAACAAGGCCACTTATACCTGCCCGTTCCATGGCTGGACGTTCAACAATTCCGGCAAGTTGCTCAAGGTGAAAGACCCGGAAGGCGCGGGCTATCCCGAGAGCTTCAACAAGGATGGCTCGCATGACCTGACGAAGGTTGCGCGCTTTGAATCCTATCGCGGCTTCCTGTTCGGCAGCCTCAACGCCGATGTGAAGCCTCTGGTAGAGCATTTGGGCGAGGCGGCGAAGATCATCGACCTGATCGTGGACCAGTCCGCCGACGGCCTCGAAGTGCTGCGGGGCGCCTCCACGTATGTTTATGACGGCAACTGGAAGCTCCAGACCGAGAACGGTGCCGACGGCTATCACGTCACCGCCGTGCATTGGAACTATGCCGCCACCACCTCGCGCCGCAAGGAAGCAGCGCAGGAAGACACCACCCGCGCCATGTCCGCCGGTGGCTGGGCCAAGCAGGGCGGCGGGTTCTACTCGTTCGAGAACGGCCATCTGCTGCTGTGGACCAACTGGGCCAACCCGGAAGACCGTCCGAACTGGACGCGCCGCGCGGTGCTTGCCGAGGAGTTCGGCCAGGCCCGCGCCGACTGGATGGTGCAGCGCAGCCGCAATCTTTGCCTGTATCCGAACGTGTATCTGATGGACCAGTTCGGCTCGCAGATCCGCACCTATCGCCCAATCTCGGTCGATAAAACCGAAGTCACGATCTACTGCATCGCCCCCAAGGGCGAGGCGCCCGACGCGCGCGCCCAGCGGATCCGCCAGTATGAGGATTTCTTCAACGCTTCCGGCATGGCAACGCCTGACGATCTTGAGGAATTCCGCGCCTGCCAGATGTCCTACATGGCAACCGCCGCGCGCTGGAACGACATGTGCCGTGGGTCTGAGCATTGGATCAACGGCCCTGACGAGGCGGCAACCTCCATCGGCCTGAACCCGCTGCTGAGCGGTGTGCGCACCGAGGACGAGGGCTTGTTCGTGGTGCAGCACAAATACTGGCAGCAGCAGATGCTCAACGCGCTCGCCGCCGACAAAAACTGAGGAAAATCCAATGTCCACAACACTCGAACGCCCCGTGTCCGGTCGTCTGTCGATTGAGGATGTCCGCCAGTTTCTCGCCGCCGAGGCGCGTTATCTGGATGACAAGCAGTGGTCCGAATGGCTCGAACTCTACGCCGAGACTGCCGAGTTCTGGATGCCGGCCTGGGATGATGACGAAAAGCTCGTCACCGATCCGCAGACCGAGATTTCGTTGATCTATTACGCCCATCGCGGCGGCCTGGAAGATCGCGTCTTCCGCATTCGCACCGAGCGGTCATCCGCCACGTCGCTGCCGGAGCCGCGCACGTCGCACAATATCAGCAACGTCGAGATCATGGCGCAGGACGCGACCAGCTGTGAACTGCGCTTCAACTGGGTGACGTACAGCTTTCGCTACAAGACCATAGACACCTATTTCGGCACCTCCTTCTACACGCTCGACACCAGCGGCGAACGGCCGTTGATCACGCGCAAGAAGGTGGTTCTGAAGAACGACTACATCCACCACGTCATCGATATTTACCACATCTGAGCAGGGGGAAGACGAACATGGCCCTTACTGTGGCTCTCAACTTCGAAGATGGCGTCACGCGGTTCATCGAATGTCGCCCGAGTGAGACGGTGGCGGATGCGGCATACCGTTTGGGTATCAACATCCCGCTGGACTGCCGCGATGGCGCGTGCGGCACCTGCAAGTGCAAGGTGGAGTCCGGCGCGTATGATGGCGGCGACTACATCGAAGACGCGCTGACGGACGATGAGGCGGCGTCGGGCCTGGCACTTGCCTGCCAGATGCGGCCGAAATCGGATTGCGTTGTGGCCATTGCCGCATCGTCGATCGCCTGCAAGACCGCCCCGCAGAGCTTTGCCTCCACATTGGCGAAGGTGGAGAAGTTGTCTGCCACCAGCCACGGCTTCTCGCTGGAAGCCGTGGCGGGGCTGAGCTTTCTGCCCGGCCAGTATGTCAGTCTGAAAGTGCCGGGCAGCGATCAGCATCGCTCCTATTCGTTCAGTTCCGCCCCCGGTGCCGCGAGCCTGGATTTCCTGGTGCGCGACATCCCCGGCGGGATGATGAGCAACTGGCTGCGCGACGCGGCGCAACCAGGGGCGGAGATGAGCTTCACCGGTGCAAAACAGCGTGCAAAACTTTCCAGATTCCAGGGGTAAACAGCGTCC
>JBBART010000006.1:0-169100 GCA_040399685.1 Acetobacteraceae bacterium | reverse complement strand
GCTTGAATCAGATTTCGATCCGAGCCGGAACCCCGAATGTCAACGCGCTCTAAGACAGTGACCCAGCGGCATCCACGCCAATCCTGTGGCGGGGGAATGTCATCAGGAGAGCAGGATGACCGTAGGCAGTCCTAACGCAATCGTTATTATTAAAACGAGGCCAGCAGATACGTGCAGTCATTGCGATGTCAGGCATCGCAGCGTGTGCAGCGCGATTGATGCCGAGGATCTGTCGCGCCTGGCCAGTGCCGCGGTGCAACAGCAGTTCGCCAAGGGGCATGTTTTCATCGAGGAGGGCCAGCCGGCCCATGATTTTTTCAACATCACCCGGGGCACAGCCAAGCTGTTCAAGACCTTGCCGGACGGTCGGCAGCAGATCACCGGGTTTGCGGGCGTGGGTCATTTTCTGGGCCTGGCGGTCTCGGAAACCTATTCGTTCAGCGCCGAGGCGATTGAGCCGGTGGGAACGTGCCGGTTTTCCCGTGCGAAGCTGCTGACGATGTTGGGTGATTTCCCGGCGTTGGAAAAGCGCCTTCTGGAAACCGCCTGCAACGAGTTGGTGGCCGCCCAGGAGCAGATGCTGCTGCTGGGCCGCAAGACCGCACGCGAGCGTGTGGCCAGCTTTCTGGCGGGGCGCCTTCAGGAGACGGAGCATGGCGAGACCAAGGGCGACAGCATTTCTTTGCCGATGACCCGTGCGGAGATCGCTGATTACCTGGGTTTGACGATTGAAACCGTCAGTCGCACCTTAAGCAAGTTCAAGGCCGATGGACGGATCGCCACGCCGTCGCGTGACGGCGTCATCATTCTTGACCCGCATTGGCTGAGTGAAGTGGCGGCGGGCCATGAGAGCGCGTTGGCCTAGCAGCGCGGCCAGGCAGCGTTTCCGAAGACATTTTATGCCGGCTGCTGCACAGCCCCTGCGTTGGATGAGGGCTCAGTGGGTGCACGGCTGGCCGCCAGGGTGGTCTCGATCAACTGCACCAGATCAGCCGGGCGGAAGGGCTTTCGCAGCAATTTGCTGAACGGAATGCTGCCGGCGATAGACGCCGGATCGGCATAACCGGAGAAGAACACGATGGGCAGATCCGGGCGCAGGATGATGGCTGCCCGGGCGAGCTCCGGTCCATTGACCTCAGGCATCACCACGTCGCTCAACATCAGTTCGATTTCGGCGGGTCCGCTCAGAATGGCGAGTGCTTCCTCGGCCCCGGAGGCCTCAGTGACCACATAGCCCAATCGACGCAGGAGCATGGCCGTTGTCGTTCTGACCGCGAGATCATCGTCCACAACAAGAACGTTCGCCTGGCCTGGCTTGACCACACCCAATGTCTGGGTGGTCGGTTTTGGCGCGACAGCGGTTTGCAATGCGGGCGGCAACGATACTTCCACTGTTGTACCCGCTCCTGGAACGCTTTCGATGTGAACCAGCCCACCCGATTGCCGCACAACCCCATATACCTGACTTAATCCTAGACCGGAACCGCTCCCGGTTTTTTTGGTGGTAAAATAGGGCTCGAAGGCACGACTCAACTCATCTTGCGTCATGCCGGTCCCGGTGTCCGTGACGCGCAGGCGGAGATAGGCGCCAGCGGCCGGTGCATCGGAATTCTTGCTGGCAGGCAGCATGTGCAGGCGGGTTTGCAGGAGCAATTTGCCGCCATTGGGCATGGCGTCACGTGCGTTCATGGCCAGATTGAGAATCACCAGTTCGATCTGGGCAGGATCGACATGTGTGGGCGGCACTGTGTCGTCCAGATCGAGTTCGAGGGCGATCTGGCTGCCAAGAGCGCTCGCCAGCAACGGTTCCATCCCGTGGATCAGCAACCCCAGATCGACCGCGCGCGGCACGAGGGGCTGGCGGCGGGCGAAGGCGAGCAAATGGCCGGTTAGCTTGGCACCGCGCTCGGCCGCAAGGCGCATCGCGTTCAGTCGTCCGGCGAAGATGGCAGAGGCGGTATTGGCTTGCATCAGTTCTATGTTGCCGAGCAGAATAGTTAGCAAGTTATTGAAATCATGGGCAACGCCACCAGTCAGTTGGCCGACTGCCTCCATTCGTTGCGACTGGCGCAAGGCTGCCTCGGCGCGCTGGCGTTCTTCTAACTCGACCAGCAAGCCGCGGTTGGCTTCCTCTGCGGCCTCGTGGGCGGTCTGGGATTGCACCAGCAGCGCGTCCGCCTCGCGGGATCGGCGGGCCAGTTGGAACATCAGCGCGGCGATCATCAGGCCGAACCCGCCGGCTGCGAAGGTGAATGTCCAGGCCTGTTCACGCCAGGTGGCCAGCACGCGGTCACGATCCACGGACACGTTGACCGCCAGCGGGGCGCTGCGCAGTGCCCGGATAGCCACGATCCGCCTGCCATGATCCAGCGTGCTGTCTATCTCCAGCGTTTCGGCGGCGGCGTGCGCCAACACGTCCTTGAAAGGCGGTTGGTCGGCGAAGCTGGTGCCTTCCAGGTGTTCCGCATGCGGATATTGCGCCAGCACGACGCCGTCGCGGCGATGCAGGATGATGGCGCCGTCGTCATTGAGCCCCACCGATTTATAAAAATCCTCGAAATAGGCGAGGTTCAACCAGGCGACGGCGATTGCGTCAAAATGGCCGCTGGCATCATCGATTCGCCTCGTGAGGAAGGCAGTCCAGCTTCCGTCCATTTGTCGTGCCGGCTGACTGATCAGCATCCCTTCCGCGCGGTCGGCGGCATGGCGTTGCAGTGCCGCCAGAATGGCCGGCTGCGTTGGCTGGCCTGCTGGTTCCCTGGAACTCACGCGGGTCTGGCCAGAGGCACTGACGATTTCGATGGCCAGCAATTGCCGAATACCGGCGAGACGGCGGCGCAGGGTGTTGCTGGTCAGAGGGGGCGCTTGCGCAGTCTGCTGGATCGGCTCGATGAGGCCGCGCAGGATAAGGTCGATCGTGTCGACCGCCCGGCCGGTTTGCTCGGCCAGGACCATCGTCAGCCCCGCCATCTGGCGGTGTGAATCCGCGAGGCTGGTTGCCCGTAAGGCTGCCATTTGCCGAAATGTCACGCCGACGATCACCACGAACACCAGCACGGCAAGGAATTGGATCGAGCGACTGACCGACGGCAGCCGACGGGCTGACCATGTGGGTTTTATGCTCGAGATCGGCAGAGCCGGGTCAACAGCCAATGCGGCGGAGCTCCTTGTCGGGGGATCAGATATCGCGGTGGCATCCTGTGTGCAGGGCTGTCGCGCTTTCAGATGCGCATGTAGCATATCCGAATTGCAAAAGCGCTGTAGCGTGCATATCCCCTAAAGACACCCAGGAGTCTGCCTGCGATGGATGTTCTGCCCCATGCACCACTCGATACAAATTCGGGAATTGTTGCGAACTATCGTGCGCGAACCAGGGTTTCCGCCGAATTGGCGCTTGAGGCGGCGACGCTGCTGCCGAGCGGAATCGCCCATGACTCGCGGCATGTTGATCCTTATGGCGTCTATATCGACCGGGCAGCCGGGGCGCATAAATGGGATGTGGACGGCAATCGCTATGTCGATTTCTTTGGTGGCCATGGCGCACTGATCCTGGGCCATTGCCATGCGGACGTGACGTCCGCGGTCTCCAAGGCGCTTGGGCGCGGCACTCAGTTTGGCGCCAGTCATGCCGATGAGATCGCCTGGGCGCGGGCCATCCAGCGTCTGGTGCCGGCGGCTGAGCGGGTGCGGTTCACGTCTTCGGGCACCGAGGCGACGCTGATGGCGCTGCGTCTGGCGCGCGCCTTCACCGGGCGGGAGCGGATTGTGCGCTTCCATGGCCATTTCCATGGCTGGCACGACCATATGACCAGCGGCTATTCCAATCATTTCGACGGCTCACCGACGCCGGGCGTGCTGGATGGCGTGGCGCGGGCGGTGACGCTGGTGCCGCCGGGCGATCTTGCCGCCACGCGGGCCGCGTTCGAAGCGCATGACGATATCGCGGCGGTGATTTTGGAGCCGACCGGGGCCAGCTTCGGGCAGGTGCCCATCCGCCCCGAATTCCTGCATGAATTGCGGGCGTTGTGTGACGAATTCGGCGTGCTGCTGATTTTTGACGAGGTTGTGACCGGCTTCCGCGCCACCTCCGGCGGCGCGCAGGGCGCCTATGGCGTGCGACCTGACCTGTCCAGCTTTGCCAAGATCGTCGCCGGCGGCATGCCCGGCGCGGCGGTGGCGGGGCGGCGCGATATTCTGGATCTGCTGGATTTCGCGGCGGCGGCAGCGTCGGGGCGCGAGAAGATCGGCCATCCGGGCACGTTCAACGCCAATCCGGTCTCGGCCGCCGCTGGCATCGCCTGTCTGGGCATCCTCGCCGAGACCGATGCCGTGGCGCACGCCTCGGCCACGGCGGGCCGGTTGCGGACGGCGCTGAATGATGTAATGGCGGAAACCCGCACGCCATGGGCGGTTTATGGCACGCATTCCGGCTTCCATCTGTTCATGAACGCCAATGGCCGCGCCATCGATCCGTTGGATTTCGACCCGCTGGATTGCACGATGGCCGAACTGAAGGGCCAGCCGGCGCGGTTGTCGTCGCGCTTGCGGGTGGCGCTGCTGGTGCAGGGCATCGACACAAATGGCCGGATTGGCGGCTTCCTGTCCGCCACCCATACCGATGACGACATTGCCGAGACAGCTGCGGCGTTCCGTGGCGCTATTGCCATGCTGCGGGCCGAGGGGGAAATGTGATGATGAACTTGATCCCGATCGGCATTCTGGAGACGCCGTTCGGCTCGCGTGCCGATTGCCCGCGCAATGGCCGCCAGATCCAGCCACCGCCCGTCTGCACAGCGGTGGTGGATGAGGCGTTTTGGCCGGGGCTGGCGGGGCTGGAGGGGTTTTCGCATCTGATCCTGCTCTATTGGATGCATGATGTGCCGTCGACGGAACTGGTGATCACGCCGGCCTTTGCAGATGCGCCGCGCGGTGTGTTCGCCACGCGGGCGCCGTGTCGCCCCAACCCGGTTGCGCTGTCGGTGGTGCAGTTCGACGGCTTTGATGGTCCGGGGAGGCTGCGGGTGCGCAATCTGGACTGCATCTCCGGCACCAGGCTGATCGATATCAAGCCCTATCTGGTATCCACCGATTGCGAGCCGGATGCCAATATGGGCTGGCTGGCGCCGCACGCCACGCGCTGAACCGGGCTTCACGGCGCTGCAAACTTCCTCCATCTTGACACTGACAAGGGGAGGTCACCATGACCATAAAAAACCGCGCCTTCATCGCGGGTGCCTATGAGCACCCGACGCGAAAGGCGCCCGATAAATCCGTGGCGCAGCTGCACGCCGAATGCGCCCGTGGCGCGCTGGCCGATGCCGGGCTGACCAAAGACGACGTGGACGGCTATTTCTGTGCCGGCGATGCGCCGGGCATGGGGCCGTTGTCGATGGTGGAATACATGAACCTGAAGGTTCGCCACATCGATGCCACCGATATCGGCGGCAGTTCGTATCTGATGCTTGTGGCGCACGCGGCGGAGGCGATTGCTGCCGGCAAGTGTTCGGTGGCGCTGATCACCCTGGCCGGGCGGACCCGCAGCGAGGGCGCGCAAGGCCTGGCCAATCGGGGCGTGAACCCGAACCAGCCGGACCGCGCGTTCGAGGTGCCGTTCGGCATCGCCACCGTCAACGCCTATGCGCTGTGCGCCATGCGGCACATGCATGAATACGGCACCACCGCCGAGCAACTGGCCTGGATCAAGGTGGCGGCGTCGCATCACGCGCAATGGAACGAACACGCCATGCTGCGCGATGTGGTGACGGTGGCGGACGTTCTGGGCTCGCCGATGATCTCCGATCCGTTGCACCGGCTGGATTGCTGCGTTGTTTCGGATGGCGGTGGCGCGTTGGTGGTGGTCTCGCCCGAGATCGCCCGCACGCTGTCCCGTCCGCTGGTGGCCGTGATCGGCGCTGGTGAGTCGGTGAAGCACACAATGGCCGGCGCTGTGGACCTGACCTATTCCGGCGGTCGCGTGTCGGGCCCGCTGGCGTTTGCCGAGGCGGGGGTCAAGCCGTCCGACATCAAATACGCCTCGATCTATGACAGCTTCACCATTACCGTGTTGATGCAGCTGGAAGATATCGGCTTTTGCGAGAAGGGGCAGGGCGGGCGGTTCGTGTCCGACGGCAACCTGATCTCGGGCGTGGGCAAGCTGCCGTTCAACACCGATGGCGGCGGGCTGTGCAACAACCACCCGGCCAATCGCGGCGGCATCACCAAGGTGATCGAGGCAGTGCGGCAGTTGCGCGGTGAGGCGCATCCGAAGGTGCAGGTGCCGAACTGCAATCTCGCGCTTGCCCATGGCACCGGCGGATTGCTGGGCACGCGTCATGGCTCGGCCACTCTTATTATGGAGCGCCTGTGATGGCAGATCGTCGCATTCCGGCCCCGGAACCCACGCCCGAGACCGCTGCTTTTTGGAGGGCGGCCAGCGAAGGCCGGTTCGTGCTGCCGCGCTGCAAGGATTGCGGCAAGACGCATTGGTATCCGCGCGCCGTCTGCCCGCATTGCCTTGGGGATTCCAGTGACACGTTCGAGGCGTCCGGCGACGGCGTCATCTACAGTTACAGCGTGATGCGCAGGGTGCCGGAGCCGTATGCGATTGCGTATGTGACGCTGGCAGAGGGGGTGACCATGCTCACCAACCTCGTGGAGTGCGATTTCGACGCGCTGCGGATTGGCCTGGCGGTGAAACTGGCGTGGCGCGAAACCGAGGGCGGGCCGCCGGTGCCGTGCTTCACGCTCGCGGGCTGATTATTCCAAGGGCGGCGGAGTGTCCCGCGTGACATTCGCCGCCTGGGCCACCAGCCTGTCTTCCAAGGCGGGCGGTATCGGCAACGCGGGCAGGCGGTGCAGCAGACGCACCGTTTCGCGCACCTGATTCAGATGCCGGCGACAGAAGCTGCAAATGGCCAGATGCAGCCGCACGCCCAGATGCCGTGGCAACGGCAGGGCGCCTTCGAGGTAATCGGTCGTCAGTTCGGTCACGTCGCGGCACATCAACACTTGGCAGCTCTCCGCATGGGGGCGACTTTGGCCCTGTCATGACAGACTCTTCATACCGTGCGGCGTGACAACATGAAAAAAGAATGTTCTAGAAGCAATGGCTGGAGCAGGAGGCGCGGGTGACGGGCAGCGACGCCGAGTTTGACGCGCCAGATTTCCTGGCCCTGCTGCGCAGTGGCGACGAGCGCGCTTATCGCAAGCTGATCCGCCGCTATCACGGCTCGCTGGTGGGCGTGGCGCAAGGCATTATTGGAAGTCGCGCCCAGGCTGAGGAAGTGGTGCAGGATTCCTGGCTGGCGGTGTTTCGCAACGTGGCGCGATTTGAGGGTCGGTCGAGCCTGGCTGGATGGATTTTCACCATCGTCATGAACCGCGCCCGCACCCGCATCACTGTCGAGGGGCGCACCGTCGCGTTGCCGGGGCTGGACGGGGTGGAGCGTGCGGTGGCCGATTCCAACTTTCAGGCAGATGGACACTGGATCGAATTACCGGCGCTGTGGGACGTGCTGGACCCTGAGCGGCAACTGGGTGGTCGCCAGCTGTGGGAACACGTGCAGGAGGCGATCGAGCGCCTTCCGGCAGCGCAGAAGGCGACCATTATTCTGCGTGACGTGGAGAATCGAAGCTCCGAGGAGGCCTGCGAGATCCTTGGCATATCATCGCAAAACCAGCGCGTGCTGCTGCATCGGGCGCGGGCCCGGGTGCGAACCGCCATCGATGCGCTGGTGGGCGAACCGATGGCAATCACGCCGAAAATCGCCAAACCGGCCGCCAGGCCGAAGCAAGATGGCTTGGCGCGTTGGTGGGCGCGGCTTTTCCCGGTTCAGAGTCCTCCCAGGAATTGCTGCGTGGCCGCCTTGTAATCAGCGTCCCGTGTCAGGCGCGCCATCATGGCGCCATCTGGCAGGCTGGGCAGTGTCTTGCCGTCTCGCAATGCGAGCATCGTGTCATAGACCGCCTGGAAGGCCGCATGAATCGGCTGGTGGCCGCGCAGCGACACCCGAACGCCCAACCCCGCCAGTGCCTCTGCATCGCTGATCTTGCTGCCCCCAAGGATGATCGGCAGGGACGAAACCGCCCGGATCGCCTGGATTTCATCCAGCGAGCTGATGCCGGTGAAAAACAGCGCATCCACGCCGGCAGCCGTATAAAGACTGGCCCGGGCCACCGCCTCGTCCAGGCCCGCGATGGATGCGGCGGAGGTGCGGCCGATGATCACGGTTGTTGCATCGGTGCGGGCGGCGAGGGCGGCGCGAACCTTGCCGTTGCCTTCCTCGCGGCTGATCAGCCTTGGCCCGGAGGCTGCGAAGCCGGTTGGCAACTCGGTGTCCTCGATGGTCATCGCGGCCACGCCGGCGCGTTCCAGCTCCACCACTGTGCGCATCACGTTATGGGCGTTGCCGTAGCCGTGGTCGGCGTCCACCAGCAACGGAATCGGTGCGGCGCGGGTGATACGGGCGATCAGGTCTGCGAACTCGGTCAAGGTCAGCACCACGATGTCCGGCGCGCCAAGCACGGCGAGAGACGCGGTGGACCCGGCCAGGATGCCACATTCGAACCCGAGATCCTGGGCGATTCGCGCCGAAATCGGGTCGAACACCGAGGCGGGATGCACGCATCCGGGGCCTGCGAGCAGGGCGCGGAAGGCGGCGCGTTGATCAGTGAAGCGCATGGGCGTCTCCTTGTTGTTGGTTTGCACCATGGCCGTCGTTGACATTATCGGGCAACACTCCGTTTGATTGCGGCATTCTCATCCTGACAGGATCTCTCGCCATGAAGCTTCGTGCTGCCCTATCCGCGTTGGGTCTGGTCGTGGCCCTCGCCGCGCCGGCGATGGCCAAGGACGACCTGGTGATCGGCGCGGCCCAGTTCGCGCCCAGCCTGCACCCCAATATCGATGCGGTTGTCATCAAGTCCTACGTCCTCGCCTTCGTCATTCGGCCGATGACGGCCTATGACAAGGATTGGCAGCTGTCCTGCCTGCTGTGCACGACGCTGCCGACCATCGAGAATGGCGGCGCCAAGTATGAAGACCTGCCGGGCGGCAAGAAGGGCCTGGCGGTCACGTTCACGCTGAAGCCGGATCTTAAGTGGTCTGACGGTGTGCCGGTGACGACCAAGGACCTGATGTTCACCTGGAAGCTGGGGGCTGATCCGAAATCCGGATTCAGCAACAACAACCCGTGGGACCGCGCCAAAAGCATCGATGTGGTGGATGACCGCACCGCCGTTCTGCATCTGGACCGCGTGGTTGTCGGCTACAACGAGTGGGACCAGCTGCTGCCGGCGCATATTGAAAGCAAGGCGGCCGAGGGCAAGGAGGCTGGGGAATACATCAAGGCCACCGCCTACAACCGGGCGCCGACCACCAAGGGCCTCTACAACGGTCCGTATATGATCACCCAATACGAGTCAGGCGCACAGATCGTGATGGAGCCGAACCCGTTCTGGGCCGGCCCGAAGCCCGGCTTCAAGCATGTTGTGATCAAGACCATCGAGAACACCTCCGCCCTGATCGCCAACCTGAAATCAGGTGACATCGACATGGCGCCGGGCGAGGGCGTTGGCCTGACGATCGACACCGTGCTCGCCTTGCAGAAGGACGCACCCGACCAGTTCGTCTATCTCTACAAGCCCAGCCTGACCTATGAGCACATCGACCTCCAGATCGACAATCCGTTCCTGGCCGATGTCCGGGTGCGGCGTGCGCTGCTGATGTCGATTGACCGCGACACGCTGGTGAAGAAGCTGTTCGACGGCAAGCAGCCGGTGGCGGCCACCTGGGTCAATCCGCTGAACCCGAACTACACCAAGGACACCGCGACCTATTCCTACGAGCCGGCCAAGGCGCGCGCGCTGTTGGCTGAAGCGGGCTTCAAGCCGGGCAGCGACGGCATCTGCCGCAATGCCAAGGGCGACAGGCTGTCGTTCGAGTTCGCCACGACATCCGGCAACAAGCTGCGTGAGCTGACGCAGCAGGTGTTGCAGAGCCAGTGGAAAGCAGCCTGCGTGGATATCGTGATCAAGAACGAGCCCGCGCGCACCTTGTTCGGCGAAACCGTCAAGAAGCGGACCTATACCGGCCTGGTGATGTATGGCTGGTCCAGCAGCGTCAGCGAAGGCCCGCGCAAGACGCTGTTCAGCACGCAAACGCCGACGGCGGCCAACAACTATGGCGGCGCCAACTACATCGCCTTCAATAACCCGAAGATGGACGCCGACATCGCCGCCGCCGAGGAGGCGCTCGATCCGGCCCAGCAGAAAATCATTTGGGCCGACATGCAGAAGATGTATGCCGACGAGATGCGCGTGCTGCCGCTGTTCTTCCGCGCCGAGCCATACGTGATTCCGAAATGGCTGAAAGGCTTCACACCCACCGGCCACGGTGACTACAGCCCGCTGTGGTCGGAGAATTGGCGCGCCGAATGAAACCACGCCTTCTGTGGGCGGCTTTGGCCCTGATGCTTGCAGCATCAGGGCCAGTTGCGGCCCGTGACACGCTGGTAATCGGACTGTCGTCGTTTCCGACGCAGATGCATCCTTCGGTAAATCCGGAAGCGGTGAAGGCCTATATCGAAGGCCTGGCGCTGCGTCCGGTGACGGCGTTTGACGTGACGTGGACCAACACCTGCCTGTTCTGCGCCGAATTGCCGACGCTTGAGAACGGTCTCGTCCAGATCGAGGAACGTCCCGCCAGCCTGCCCGGCATGGCGGTGACGGTGAAGCTGAAGCCGGACCTCAAATGGGCCGACGGCGTGCCGGTGACGGCGCGCGATCTCGCGTTCACCGCCAAGGTGGGGCGTGATCCCACATCAGGCTTTGCCAACACCCGCGTGTGGGGGCGGGTGGAGAGCGTGGACGTGATCGACGATCTGACAGCGGTGATGCATATCGACGAGGTCAGCACCCAGTTCGATCGCATCCCGTCGCTGTTGCCCGAACACATTGAAGGCCCGATCTACAACTCTGCGCGTGGCCCTGGCGATTACATTAACCGCAGCGTCTATAACCGGGCACCGACCACGCCGGGGCTATGGAACGGACCGTACCGCGTGGCGGAATTCAATTCCGGCTCCAGCGTGGTGCTGGAGCCCAATCCGTATTGGTCGGGTCGCACGCCCGGTTTCAAAAAGATCGTGTTCCGCACGGTGGACAATACGTCGGCCCTGCTCGCCAATCTGCAGGCGGGCGATGTGGACATGACGCCGGGCGAGGGCATAGGGCTAACCGTGGACCAGGCGCTTGCGCTGTCCAAATCGGAGCCGAACCGGTTCAACTACATCTATAAGCCGGCGCTGACCTACGACCATATCGACCTGCAACTGGACAACCCCATTCTGTCCGATGTGCGGGTGCGCCGTGCCTTGCTGCATGCGATCGATCGCAAGACGATGACGGACAAGTTGTTCGACGGGAAATTCCCGGTGGCCAATAGCTGGGTCAGTCCATTGGAGCATATTTTTACCAAGGATGTGCCGCGCTATCCCTACGATCCTGCTCGCGCCCGCGCGCTTCTGGCCGAGGCTGGGTGGAAGCCGGGTACCGATGGTATTTGCCGCGATGCTGAAGGCACGCGGCTGTCCATCCAGTTCAGTGTCACGGCCGGCAACAAGCTGCGCGAGTTGATGCAGCAGGTGATCCAAAGTCAGTGGAAAGCCGCGTGCATTGAGACTGTAACGCGCAACGAGGCGCCGCGGATGCTGTTCGGTGAGACGCTGAAGAAGCGTCGTTTCGAGGGGGCTGTGCTGTATTCCTGGCTGTTCCCGGTGGAAAGCACGCCAAGGCAGATTTTGGGTAGCGATCAGATTCCGTCGGCGGAAAACAACTGGTCCGGCACGAACTATACCGGTTGGCGCAATGCTGTCGTTGACGAGGGAATCAAGACGGTTGAAACCGAGCTTGACCCGACCAAGCGGCAGGTGGCGTGGGCCGCGATGCAGCGGGCCTATGCCGAGGAACTGCCGGTGCTGCCCTTGTTTTTCCGGGTGGAGGTGCACGCGGTGCCGAAGTGGTTGCGGGGCTTTCGGCCCACAGGCCACAATGATTTTTCTGTGTATTGGGGTGAGAATTGGCGTTCGGAATAAAAACCCCGCTGCTTGAAGTGACTGATCTGCACGTGCATTTCGGAAAACGCGCCGTGGTGGCGGGGGTCGGCTACACCGTGCAGGCGGGGCGCACCTTGGGCGTGGTGGGCGAAAGCGGCTGCGGCAAATCCATGACCGCCTTGGCGCTGATGGGTCTGGTGCCCGGGCCCGGTGCCGTCAGCGGATCGGTGCGGCTGCAAGGGCGGGAACTGTTGGGCCAATCAGCCGGTGACTGGCAGACGATGCGCGGGCGCGACGTGGCGATGGTGTTTCAGGAGCCGATGACAGCGCTGAACCCGGTGATGCGCGTGGGCACCCAGATTGCCGAAGTGCTAATGCTGCACAAAGGCGCTTCGTGGGGCAGCGCCGAGGCGGAGGCCGTGCGGCTGCTGGATGCGGTGGGCATTGCCTCGCCGCGCGAACGGGCGGCGAATTATCCGCACCAGATGTCTGGCGGCATGCGCCAGCGCGCCATGATCGCCATGGCTTTGGCCTGTGAGCCGGCGTTGCTGGTGGCCGATGAGCCGACTACGGCGCTGGATGTGACGATTCAGGCGCAAATTCTGGATCTGATGCTGGATTTGCAGGAGCGGATTGGCATGGGGATTCAGTTCATCAGCCACAACCTTGCTGTGATCAGCGAGATCGCCCACGAGATCATCGTGATGTATGCTGGCCGCGTGGTGGAACAGGCGCCGGCGGATGCGTTGTTCGCGAACCCCTTGCACCCCTACACGCGCGGACTGATCGCAACTTTGCCGGATCCGGACCGTCGTATGGACCGCCTGCCGGTGATCGCCGGCGGCGTGCCGGATCTGGATCACGTGCAGGGATGCCGCTTTGCCGATCGCTGCCCATTGGGTGATGCGGGATGCCGGATTGTGGAGCCTGCGATGGTGGAATATGCGCCCGGCCACTCTGCCGCGTGTTTTAAAATAGCATGAGCGAACTTCTCGGCATTGACGGCATCAGCGTGCATTTTCCGGCTGCCGGCGGGAAAGTGGTGCGCGCTGTGCAGGATGTGAGCCTGCGTATCCAGGCCGGCGAGACGCTGGCGCTGGTGGGTGAAAGCGGCAGCGGCAAGAGTACGCTGGGCTATACGGTGGCCGGGCTGCAGGCCCCCACCGCCGGCACGCTGCGCTTCGAAGGCGTGCCACTCACCGCCGCCACCTGGCCGGCGGCGCGCCGCAAAATTCAGATTGTGTTCCAGGACCCGTTCGGCGCGCTCGATCCGCGCATGCCGATCTCGTCGATCATTGCTGAGCCTTTGCTGATCCAGCGCATCGGCACCCCCGAAAGCAGGCGCGCCCGGGCAGCGGAATTGGTGGAGCAGGTCGGCCTGCCGCGGGATGCGCTGAACCGCTATCCGCATGAATTCTCCGGCGGCCAGCGCCAACGTATCGCCATCGCGCGCGCATTGTCGCCGGCGCCGCGGCTGATTGTGGCCGATGAACCGTTGTCGGCGCTGGATGTGTCGATCCAAAGCCAGGTGCTGAACCTGATGAAGGAGGTGCAAGAGGCGAGCGGGTTGTCCTATCTGTTCATCAGCCACGATCTGGCGGTGGTGAACCATCTGGTGGACCGCGTGGCGGTGCTGTATCTCGGCCGGCTGGTCGAAGTTGCTGACCGGGCCACGCTGTTCGCCAGCCCGGCGCACCCGTACACCCAGGCGCTGTTGGACGCGGTGCCACGCATTGGTCGCAAGCGGGCGCGCCATGCCGGCACCATCAAGGGCGAAATGCCAAGCCCGCTGAACCCGCCATCGGGATGCGTGTTCCACACGCGCTGCCCGCGTGCGGAGGCGATCTGTTCGCAGGTGGTGCCGTTGCTGGAGCCCATGACGCAGCACTCCACGCAATCTGCTGCATGTCATTTTAAGGAGTGATCCGAATGGGCCGCTTCATTCTGCGCCGTTCGCTACAGGCGTTTCTGGTTCTGCTGGTGATGAGCTTTGTCATCTATACGCTGATCGGCCTCATGCCCGGCGATCCGCTGGACGTGATGATCGCCTCCAACCCCGGCGCCACGCCGGAGGTGGTGGCGCGGTTGCGGGCGATCTATGGGCTGGATCAGCCGTTGATGCTGCGGTATGCGCATTGGCTGTGGGCGGCGGTGCAGGGCGATCTTGGCTTTTCGCGCACCCATTCGCAGCCGGTGCTGGAAGTGCTGGCGCCGGCGTTGTGGACCACGTGCAAGCTGATGCTGATCAGCTTCGTGATCTCCGTGATCCTGTCATTGGTGTTGGGAATTGCGGCGGCGTTGAAGCCGGGCGGGTTGGTTGATGGCTTTGTCAGCCTGTTTGCCTTTGCCGGCATTTCCGTGCCGGTGTTCTGGCTGGCGTTGATGATGATTTTGGTCTTCGCCGTGAAACTGCACTGGTTGCCGGCCAGCGGTATTTCCAACATTGGTGATGGCAGCTTCATGGATCATGCGCGGCATCTCATCATGCCGGTGGCGACATTGGCACTGGCCAACACAGGTGGCTTCACCCGCTTCGTGCGCGCCAGTATGATCGAGACGCTGCGGATGGACCATGTGCGCACCGCCCGCGCCAAGGGCAACAGCGAGGGGCGCGTGGTGCTGGTGCATGCGCTGCGCAACGCCATGATTCCGGTGGTGACGGTGATGGCGCTCAGCTTTGGCACGCTGTTCAGCGGCGCCTTGCTGACCGAGACGATGTTTGCCCAGCCGGGCATGGGCAAGATGATCTATGATTCCATTCTGTCGAACGATTTCAACCTCGCGCTTTCTGGCCTGCTGTTCGCAACCTTGGTGACGCTGGCGAGCAACTTACTGGCCGACCTCGCCTATAGCTGGCTCGACCCCAGGATCACGCTGTGAAGGCCTCACCTGACGCCGCCATCGGAATCTGGACGCTGCGCTGGCGCCGGTTCCGCACGCATCGCACCGGCATGGCGAGCCTGTTCATTCTCTCGGCACTGGTGCTGTTCGTGCTGGCGGCGTTTCCGATGCAGTATGTCCTCGGCATCGATCCGGACGTGACGGATCTGTTCGCGCGGTTTGATCCGCCAGAGCCGGGGCATCCGCTGGGGATGGACGAAGCAGGGCGGGATGTGTTGATCCGCCTGATGATCGGTGGGCAGATCTCATTGCTGGTGGGCCTGTTGGCCACGCTGGTGGGCGGCGCCATTGGTGTGGCGGTGGGTGTCATCGCGGGTTATTTCGGCGGCAAGATCGATGGCGTGCTGATGCGCGTGACCGATGGCATGATCGCTTTGCCACTGTTGCCGCTGCTGATTGTGCTGGGCGCGATCGATCTGACCAAGCTCGGCTTTGGGCAGGATTTCGCCCGCTCGGGCGCTGCCGGATTTTGGCGGATTGTGGTGATTATCTCCATCGTTGACTGGACAGCCATCGCGCGCCTGGTGCGTGCAGCCACCATGCAAATCCGCGAGCGGGATTACGTGCGGGCTGCCCGCGCCTCTGGCGGGCGTGCCGGCTACATGATGGCCACGCATATCTTGCCGAATATCGCCACACCCATCATCGTGTCGTTCACCCTGACGGTGGGCCGCGTCATCCTGTTCGAAAGCGTGCTCAGCTTTCTCGGCTTCGGCGTCGTGCCGCCCACGCCGAGTTGGGGAAATATGCTGAACAACGCACAGGAATTGGTTGCCACCGCCCCAGCCTTGGCGGTCTATCCGGGCCTGTTGATCTTCGTGACGGTGATTGCCGTCAACTTTCTGGGTGACGGCTTGCAGCACGCCTTTGACCCTCGTTCTGAAAGAACAAAATGAATCGTGAGATCCTGCTGAACGCGTTTGACATGAACACTGTCGGCCATATTCAGCAGGGGATGTGGCGCCACCCACGCGACCAATCGCATCGTTATGGTGAGCTTGCCTATTGGACCGAACTGGCAAAAACGCTGGAACGCGGCCTGTTCGATGGCCTGTTTCTGGCCGATGTCCTTGGCACCTATGACGTGTTCGGCGGCGGCCCGGAGGCGGCCATTCGCAATGCCGTGCAGATCCCGCTTGGGGACCCGCTGATGCTGATCCCGGCGATGGCCGCGGCCACCGAGCATTTGGGTTTTGGCGTGACCTGCACAACAACCTATGAGCCGCCGTTCCTGTTCGCGCGCCGCATGTCCACGTTGGACAGCCTCACCAAGGGGCGGATTGGCTGGAACATTGTCACCGGCTATCTGGACAGTGCCGCCCGCGCCGTGGGCCTGCCGGTGCAGGTGCCGCATGACGAGCGATATGACTGGGCGGATGATTATCTCGATACCGTCTACCGGCTTTGGGAAGGCAGTTGGGAAGACGGCGCGGTGGTGAACGATCGCGCCAACGGAATTTTCACCGACCCATCGAAGGTGCACCGTGTGCAGGGCGCTGGCCGTTACGCGATGGATGCCATCCATCTTTGCGCGCCCACGCCACAGCGTACGCCGGTGCTGTATCAGGCGGGAGCTTCTACTCGTGGCCGGCAATTCGCTGCCGCTCATGCGGAATGCGTGTTCGTCAACGGCATCAGCAAGCCGCAGGTGGCGGCGTTGGTATCCGATCTTCGCGCCCAGGCACTGCATCCGTTGAGGATCTTTGTGGGGGCCACCATCGTTGTCGGCCGCACCGATGCGGAGGCGGCGGACAAGCTGGCCGATTATCGCACCTATGCGAGCGTTGAGGGTGCACTGGCGCAGTTCTCGGCCTCTACCGGGATGGATTTCTCGAAATTCGAGATGGATGAGCCGATTGGGGCGCAGACCACCCAGGCCAATCAGTCCAACGTGGAATCCATCACCACGCGCGCAGCCTCGGTATGGACGAAGCGCAAGTTGATCGACAGTTTCATTCTCGGCAGTCGCCAGCCGCCGATTGTGGGTTCGCCGACAACGGTGGCCGATGTGCTGCAATCCTGGGTGACGGAAGCGGATGTGGACGGGTTCAATCTCTCCCGCACCGTCACGCCCGAATGTGTTGGCGACATTGTGGACTTGGTGGTTCCTGAGTTGCAGGCGCGCGGCGTCTACAAGACCGCCTATCGACCGGGAACGTTGCGCGATAAGCTGTTTGGGCACGCCCGTTTGCCTGACAATCATCGCGGCGCAACTGCGCGGTCGCGATGAATATATTGTTGGCGCTGTAATTCACACCAATATCGGCTGAGCCATCGCTGGTTCAGCCGATGGGCCCGTTGCTAATTCTGTCAGCATCTTTGCGCCGCATTGCAGAAGATAATCGGCTACCAGATCGAGTTCAGACGGCTGACGTGTGCGATCACCCGCATCGCCTCGCGGGACCCAGATCACGGTTTCGTAGCGGGCGCGGGTGAGCAGGACGCGATAGGTGTTGAAGCGGTTGGCGATGGCCTCGGCCCCTCGGGGCAGTGTCCACTTTGTGCCGATGAAGTCGCGAACCTGCCATCCGGATGTTCGGACCAGATCGCCGCCCCAGCAGAGGCCGACATGGTCGAGCTCCAGTCCCTGGCAGGAGAATTCGGTGGCGATCTGTTCCAGAGCGTCTGATGCGCGAACGTCTTCGGGCCAGTGATCGAGAAACCAGCGCGCAACGGCGCCTGAATCCATATGCGCCAATTCGCTGCCCAATCCTTCCGCCCGCAGGCGCTTGGCGCCGGAACTTGCCACCAGTCCAGCACGCCGGTTGCCGCGGGCGGTCAGGCGCAGATGGGCGCGCAAGGCATCGAGATCGCGGGTGATGACGAATGGAATGGGACCGCGGGTTTCGGCGATGTGGCGTGCGTCGCTGATCCGGCCTTCAAGGATGGCATCTACCCATGGGGCGGCGGCGCTGTTGCGAAGGCTGCGCATCGGCACGTCCAGGTGCAACGCGGGAAGAACCTGCATGCCGGGCAAAGTGGGCAGAAGCTGGCGCGGGTCGGTGGCGGTCAGTGTGGCGGGGGCTGCGAGCACCTGCCATTTGGGTTGTGCGGCTAAAGCGGCCCCCCATTCGGCGAGGCCGCCTTCGCCGTCATGGATTTCCTGGCCGTTGCCGATCAGGCAGACCACAACGGCCCAGTCTGGGTGGCGTCCCATGATTTCCAGCAAATGGCCGGGCTCGGAATCGGTGAGTGGCACGGGACGGTCGACGCTCTTGCGAATGGCATGCGCGCTGGACCAGGCGCGTTGGGCCTCGTCGATGACGGCCACTTGCTCTGGTGGTGTCGTCTCGACCTTGCGGACGTATTCGTCGCGGAAAGCTGGCAGCGCTTGGATGGATGTCTTGGTCCGCTGGCGCGCGGCGCGCATAACGTGGCGGTCACCGTTGGCCGCATCGCGTGCCAGGGCTTCGCGCAGCACATGCACCAATGTCGGGTTGCCGGTGAGGAAAATGGCATTCGCCTCGCGACCTGTGCCGAACACGGCGTTGAGTCCGCACAGGGTTTTGCCTGCCCCCGGAATTCCGGTGATGAACAAAGCTATATGCTGGCTCTGGGTCTTTGCACGCTGGATGGCATGTAGGATCGCATCGGTGGTGGTGGTAAGATTGATGGCGTCGGCGCGGGCTGCGGCGATGTCGGCCACGCCATGGTGGGAGTAGAGGGTGCAAGCAGCGTCGATGATGCCGGGCACGGGGCGGTAGGGTGTGTGCTCCCAGGCATCGACATCGAGTGGTGTGCGCGGGAGGGGCAGTCTTTGCCAAACTTGCCCAAGGATACTGCCAAGATCAGCGGCGGATGCTTCCAGCGGTGTGGAGGCGCCTGTGAGGAAAAGCGGTCAGTCGAAGCGGGCGGGTTTGGCCTGGGTTGCGATCAGGATTGGCACGATGGGGTGGTGGCGGCTGCCAGCGTGGAAGTCCTGCAGGTCCAGTGCGTAATCTTCGGCTTGGCGGCGGTCGGCGTTTGTGTGGGCCTCTGCCCCCACTTTGAACTCCAGAACCAGCGTGCCACGTGGGGTGATCAGAAGCGCATCGATACGTCGCCCTAGGCGGCGCATGGGGAATTCCAAAATCAGTCGCCAGTCGGCGGCATCTGGAAGGGGGCGCAAGGCGTCTTGCAGGACGCCGATTGAAACATCCCAGGCGCGAAGCTGCTGGGATTCATTGACGCGAAATGACCGAACCTGGTCTGTGCACAGCGTTTCCACCAGGCGCACCCGGTCGGCCAACAGAAAATCCGCCACGCGGGCGGAATATCCGGCGCTCAAGCCACCAAAACCAGAAACGACTTGAACAACATTCGAGGCCCCGACTGCGTGTTAACGCAGCCTACCCCTCATCCCCCGCCCGACGATACGGACTAAATTCCGCCAACTCCGCCATCTCGGCCAGTTTGTCGGCGCGTTCCTGCACCAAAAACTCGCCAACGGCGTTCCGCAGCCCAGGATGCGCGATCCAGTGGGCGGAATAGGTGGGGCTGGGCAAATACCCGCGCTGGATCTTGTGTTCGCCCTGGGCGCCGGCCTCGACGCGGGAGAGGTTGTGTTCGATGGCGAAGTCGATGGCGCGGTAATAGCAAAGTTCGAAGTGCAGGAAGGGGAAGTCGCCCTCGCAGCCCCAGTTGCGGCCATACAGTGTGTCGGTGCCCAGCAGGTTCAGCGCGCCGGCCACCGGCACACCGTTTTGCAGGGCCATCATCAGCACCACGCGGTCGCCCACGTATTGGCCGAGCAGCGGGAAGAATTCCTCGGTGAGGTACGCGCTGCCCCATTTGCGATCGACGGTGGAGGAATAGAACCGATAGAAGGCGTCCCAATGGGTCTTGGTGATGTCGCCGCCGCGCAGGGTGACGAATTCCAGGCCGCAGGCATTGGCGTCGCGGCGTTCGCGTTTCAGGGATTTGCGTTTGCGCGAGGCGAGGGCGCCGAGGAAATCGTCGAAGCTGGCGTAGTTGTTGTTCTGCCAGTGGAACTGCATGCCCATGCGTTGCAGCCAGCCGGCTTCGCCCAGGGCCGTCCATTCCGCTTCGGTGCAGAAGGTGGTGTGGACGGAGGACACGCCGATTTCCTCGCAGGCCTGGGCCAGGGCCTGGGCCATCGCATCTGTGGTGAGGCCGGAGCCGGGTCGGATGAGCAGTCGCGGGCCGGGCACCGGGCTGAAGGGGGAGGCGACCTGTAGCTTGGGGTAATAGCGCCCGCCGGCGCGTTCGAAGGCCTGGGCCCAGCCGTGGTCGAACACGTATTCGCCGTAGCTGTGCTGCTTGGCATACATCGGCGCACAGCCGACAACCGAGCCCGCCGCATCGCGCAGCACCGCGTGTTGCGGCAGCCAGCCGGTGCGCTTGCCGGCCGAGCCGCTGTCCTCAACCGCCGCCAGGAATGCGTGGCTGACGAAGGGATTGTCCGGCCCGGCGCAGGCGTTCCAGTCGGCGGGCGCGATGTCGGCGATCGCGCGGTGCAAAGTGAGCGTGAGGTTGGTCATGCTCAGAAGATGGGGCCGGGTGGCGTTCAGGCAAACCTGAAGATGCCTTCGACCTCAACGGCGGCATCGAGCGGCAGTGACGGCACGCCGATGGTGCTGCGGGCGTGGCGGCCGGCGTCGCCGAAGACGGCCACCGACATGTCCGATGCGCCGTTCATCACCTGGGCGTGGGTGGTGAATTCCGGCACGCAGGCGATGAAGCCGCCGAGGCGCACCACCTGTTGCACGCGGTCCAGATCGCCATCGCAGGCGGCGCGGAGTTGGGCGAGCAGGTTGATGAAGCACAGTTGGGCGGCTTCTACGCCGGTTTCCACCGACACCACGTCGCCAAGTTTGCCCTTGAAGGCCACCGCACCGTCACGCGCCGGGATCTGGCCGGAGATGACCACCAGATCGCCGGTGATGACGTAGGGCACATAGTTGGCCACCGGCGCCATCGGGGTGGGCAGGGTGATGCCGAGTTCGGCGAGGCGGGTTTCGATGCGGCTCATGCGGGTTGGTCCTTATTTGGCCACGAGTTGCAGGCCGCGGCGGCGCACGCGCGGGCTGTCTTCCTGGGGCAGATCCAGCGGCAGCAAGGGCGCGCGGTCGCGGGCGCCGTCGCCGATTGTGTCGTAGGCTTCGTCTTCGGCTTCCGGCAGGTCGGTTTTGCCGAGATAGTTCACGGCCAGGTTGCGGAACACGTAGTCCAGCAGCGAGGTGGCGCGGGCGACGGCGGGGTCGCCCTCAACGGTGCCGGCAGGCCCGAAGCGGGTGAAGGTGAAGGCCTCCACGAAATCATCCAGCTTGACGCCGTTTTGCAGGCCGAGGCTGACGGCGATGGCGAAATTGTCCATCAGGCCGCGAAAGGCGGGGCCTTCCTTGTGCAGGCCGATGAAGATCTCGCCGAGCTTGCCGTCGGCATATTCGCCGGTGCGCAGGAACATCTTGTGGCCACCGATGGCGGCTTTCTGAGTGTAGCCGGTGCGGCGCGCGGGCAGGGCGGCGCGCTTGCTGTCCGTGGCCGTCTGCGTGGCCGGGCGGGCGGGCATGGCGTGCAGATAGGGCGCCACGGCGTCGTGCATCGCGGCGTGGGCGGCGGAACCTGGCTGGGCGAAGGGCGAGCGGCCGGCGAGGGTGGCGGCCAGGGCTGCCTCGGTCGTCATGCCGCGGGCGGCCAGCGTGGCGCGGGCGGTTGTGGTGAGGGCACCACTGTCGGTGAGGGGGGAGAACGGGGGGGCGATGCCGCCGGTCTCGATTCCCAGCAGCGCCTCGGCCCGGCAGGGGGTGGCGATGGCGGTAGTGGCGGTGTGGCGCAGCGGATGGTTGACGGACAAGGCGATGGTTTTGCCGAGCATCGGGCTGGCGACCGGGGTGGGCAGGGCGGCCGCCTCGGTGAGGGCGCCGAATCGGGCGGCCATGTCAGCCGAGGCACGGTCTGACTGGGCGCGCAGCACGAAGGCGAGGCTGGCGGCAACGGCACGGGCGGCGTCACTGTCGTAATCCAGGCCGATTGCGGCCAGCAGGCCGGACAGATCGCTCATGCCGACGCACAAGGTGGCGGACGACGGCGACAGCAGGGCCATCGAGAGGGCAGCGGTGTAGGCGGCGTCGGCAAAGCCCTGCGTGTCGAACCCGTCATGCGGGCAGTGGAACGCGGCGAGGTTCAGAACGAAGCCGGGCGCCTTGAAGCCGCCGCCGCGCCAGACCTGATCGGTGGCAGTCCCGCGACGGGTGAGCAGAAGGGCGTGCAGGTCGGCTTCGAGCGGGGCTTCAATGCCGGCGCGCAAGGCTCGTTGGGCGATCGGGCCGATCCAGCCGGCGGCGGCGTCCTGCAACGTGGCGGGGCCTTCGCCGGGGGCGAGGGCGGAGACGGCTTCGGCGGCGCGGTCGTCCCACGACGCAGGAAGGGTGACGCGGCGCGGGGCGCTATCGGGGTCTGGGGCAGCGATTGCCTTGCGAGTGCGAACGCCGTGCCATGGTCGGGTCTGGGTCATGGGACTCAGCCTATTCGATCTGGACACGACTCAGGAAGCACATTTGGTGGTTCTGGTGGCGCCTGACCACAAAATCCTGTGGAGAACTCAGCGCGCGCAGTTTTCTGCGGGTTGGCGGTGGACCGTGGCGAACAGCCCGACTATATCTTGGTTATGGACATCGGCACCAAGATTTTCACCTGGCTTCACGGCCGCCCCGTCGGATCAGACGCGGCGGGAAACCGCTATTTCACCGAGAAGCGCACGCGCGCCACCGGGCGCACGAAGCGCTGGGTGATCTATGCCGGCGTGCCTGACGCCAGCGCGGTGCCATCGGAATGGCATTCCTGGCTGCATTACACCACCGATGCGCCGCTGCCGGACACCGGCCGCAAGCCTTGGCAGAAGCCGCATCTGGCCAATGCCACCGGCACCGCCACCAGCTATCGCCCGCAAGGCCATGATTACAGCGGCGGCGTGCGCGTGGCCGCGAGCGGCGACTACGAAGCCTGGACGCCCGGGAGCTAGCAATGGCAACCCGCAATGTGACGGAACTGCTGGCCGGCGCTGTTGTGCTGGCCGTGGCGGTGGGATTCCTCGGCTATGCCGTGGCCAATACCGGCCGGACAGCGACCTCTGGTTATACGCTCAACGCCCGCTTCGAGCGGATTGACGGGATTACCCCGGGCTCCGACGTGCGGCTGGCGGGTGTGAAGATCGGGCGTGTGAGCAGCACGCGGATTGATCCGAAAACCTACCAGGCGGATATTTCGTTCACCGTTCAGTCCGACATCAAGTTGCCAACCGACAGTTCGGCGGAGATTTCGTCGGACGGGCTGCTGGGCGGCAAGGTGCTGGCGCTGGTTCCGGGTGGCGACGACAAGATGCTGGCCGATGGCGGGCGCCTGCAGATCACCCAGTCGGCGGTGAGCCTGGAGCAGTTGCTGGGGAAATTCATCTTCAGTGTCGGTGACCTTTCGTCCAACGTGCAGAAATCCCTGAAAGAGAACCAAGCAGCGCCCGCGCTGCCGCCGCTGAAATGACAGGACCGCAGGTCTGGTCACAGCCGGACGGTGCGCCGGTTTCGTGTCGGGACAAGCTGCGGGTTCTGGACGAAAATTATACGGAACTGGCCCAGATCATGCGCGATGCGTTCGAGGATGCGGTGCTGATGGGGGTAGATGCCGAGGCGATGCGACAGATACTGATGGAGATGGCGATGGCGCTGAAAAGCCCGCTGAAATCAGCACCATGAAGGCCTTGTTGATCCTGGTGCTGCTGAGCACCCCGGCTCTGGCGCAGACGCCTCCTCCGCAAATACCGCCGCCGCCGGCTCAGGCTGACTCGTGGCTGCCGCGCCCGAACGTGGAACTGGCCGGGCTCGACAAGATCACCGCGCGCCTGACACCCGTGGTGGGCAAGGTCGGCCAGAAGATGAATTTCGGCACGCTGTCCGTGACGGTGCGCAGTTGCATTGTGCGGGGGCCGGATCAGCCAGCCGACCAGGCGGCGTTTCTGGATGTGACGGACAGCCGCGACCCGAAATTCGCGTTTCACGGCTGGATGCTGCTGTCCTCCCCCGGCGTGTCAGTGATCGAGCACCCGGTTTATGATCTGCGACTGACGGCGTGCCGGGCGTGATCCGGCTTCCGGAGAATGCGGCACTGCTGCTGGATCTGGACGGAACGCTGATCGACATCGCCGCCACGCCGGACAGTGTGGTGGTGCCGTCGGATCTGCCGCCGACCTTGCTGCGGCTGCGCGCGACGCTGTCCGATGCGCTGGCGATTGTCACCGGCCGGCCGATTGCGCAGGTGGAAGCGCTATTGCCCAATATCGCCTATGGCGTGGCGGGCGAGCATGGCGGCGTTGTTCGTCTCGCACCCCATGCCGTGGAGGACCGTGCCGAGGTGGCGCCGGTGCCGGAGGAGTGGCTCGTGCAGTGCGCGGCTTTGGTGGCGGCCACGCCGGGCGCCATTCTGGAACGCAAGGCGCGGGGATTAGCCCTGCATTTCCGGCTGGCCCCGGAGGCCGGGCCGCATTTTCACGATGAACTCGTTCGCATCATGGGTGACTGGCCGCACCACATTCTGCATCCCGCGCTGATGGTGTGGGAGGTGAAGCCGGCCGGGATCGACAAGGGCCGTGCCGTGCGGGCGATGATGGCGGCCGCACCGTTTGCAGGCCGCATGCCAGTGTTTATCGGCGATGACGTGACGGACGAGGACGGCATGCGCGAAGCCCGCCGCCTTGGTGGCCTGGGCCTGCGGGTGCACGACCATTTCACCGATGCCGCCGGCGTGCGTCGCTGGCTGGCAGAGCAGCTTGTTTAGAGGAAGACCTTCTTTTTCTGAAGAAAAAGAAGCAAAAAGACTTTCATTCATTTCGGCGCGTGGCGCGGCGGGTGCCGCGCCACATGTTTGAAGTCACGAAGTTTTTTGGTTCTTTTTTTCAAAAAAGAACCGCTTCGCTTACCGGGGCTTAACAGGCGGCTTGTCTTCGCTTGGCATCTGCTCGCGCAGCACCTTTGGCGACACTTCGTCCACACCGCCGCGTTCCAGCACGCCGAGTTGGAACGGACCGTAGGCGACTCGGATCAGGCGCGTCACCTGTAGCCCGAGATGCTGCATCACCTTGCGGATTTCGCGGTTGCGGCCTTCCTGCAGGCTGACGCTGATCCAGGAATTGTCGCCCTTGCGGCTGTCCAGCGAGGCCTCGATGCCGCGATAGCGCACGCCGTCGACCGTCAGGCCTTTTGCGAGTTCCGCAAGCTGGGCGGGTTCCGGCCGGCCGAACACGCGCACGCGGTAGCGGCGGATCCAGTGATTGCTGGGCAGTTCCAGTTTGCGGGCCAGGGCGCCGTCATTGGTCAGCAGCAGCAGGCCCTCGCTGTTGAGGTCGAGTCGGCCGATGCTGACCACGCGGGGCATGGTGGCGGGCAGCTTCTGGAACACGGTGGGGCGGCCTTCGGGGTCGCGATGCGTGGTCACCAGGCCGTCGGGCTTGTGGTAGCGCCACAGGCGGGTGCGCTCGGGGGCGTCGATCAGCTTGCCGTCCACCACCACCAGGTCGTCTGGCTGCACGAAGGTGGCGGGGTGGCTGATGGTGACGTTGTTGATGCGCACCTTGCCTTCGGCGAGCAGCTTTTCAGCGTCCCGCCGGCTGGCCACGCCGGCGCGGGCGAGCCACTTGGCGATGCGTTCGCCGCGCGGGCCGTCTGGCGTGGTGTCGTCGGTGTCGGTCTCTAGGTCGGTCATAGGCAGGCTCCGATCAGGGCGTCAAAAATAGCGCGATCGCCGTGATCAATGTGAAATTCGGGATGCCATTGCACGCCGAGGCAGAACCTATAGCGCGAATCTTCGATTCCTTCGATCACCCCGTCAGGCGCCACTGCGTTGACGATGGCGTGCGGACCGGGGCTGCGGACAGCTTGGTGATGGCCGGAATTGATGAACATGGTGTCGCTGCCGACGATGCGGTGCAGCAGCGTTCCCTGGGTGATGGCGATGTGGTGGCCGGGCTCGTGGCGCGGGTTGGGCTGTTCGTGGGCCAGGGCGTTTTCGATGCTGTCCGGGATGTGCTGGATCAACGTGCCGCCCAGCACCACGGCCAGCAATTGCTCACCGCCGCAGATGCCCAGGACCGGCAGGCCGCGGGTGAGGGCGCCGCGCAGCAGGGCCAGTTCGGCGGCGGTGCGGCCCTGTTTCAGGGTGACGGTGCCGTGGGTGTCGCTGTCGCCATACATCGCGGGATCGACATCGAACGCGCCGCCGGTGACGACAAGGGCGTCGATGCGGTCGAGATAGGCTTCGGCCAGATCGTTGTGCGGCAGCGCCACCGGCAGGCCACCGGCGGCTGACACCGCGTCAGCATAGTTCTGGCGCAGCGCATACCAGGGGTATTTGGAGAAACCGCCAGGTTGCTCGGCATCCAGCGTGACGCCGATGAGGGGAATTTGCTTGGTCATACCTCTTGCTAGCGCCCGGAGGCGTTTGCAGGCAAGAAATGCGCATGATCCCTGTGCCAAATCCGATGCAGATCGCCCTCGACGAAGCCGCCGCCGCCGCCGCGCGGGGGGAGGTGCCGGTGGGCGCGGTGTTGCTGGATCGGGATGGCCGGGTGGTGGCACAGGACGGCAACCGCACCGAGGAGATGCACGACGCCGGCGCGCATGCCGAAATGCTGGTGCTGCGCGCTGCCGGACGGTTGCGGCGTTCGGCGCGGCTGCCGGAGTGCGATCTGGTGGTGACGTTGGAGCCGTGCGCCATGTGCGCTGCCGCTATTTCCGCGTTTCGCATCCGGCGCGTGATCTTTGGCGCGTACGACCCCAAGGGCGGCGGGATCGATCACGGGCCACGAATCTATGAGGCGCCCGGCAGCCATCATCGGCCCGAGGTGATCGGCGGTGTGCGGGAGAGCGAGAGTGCGGCGTTGTTGCGGCGGTTCTTCAGCGAGCGCCGTTGAGCGCGATCAGCGTTGGTTGTGCACGATCTTTGCGATCTGGCGGGGGATGTCCTCCGGGGACAGCACGAAATCCACATAGCCGCTGGCGATGGCGCTGTTGGGCATGTCTGGCTGGCCGGCTGTTTCTGGCTTTTGGGCGATGGTGGTGCCGCCGACATCCTTGATGCTGTGCAGGGCGGCCGCGCCGTCGCCGTCGAGGCCCGAGACGATGACCGCGATGAGGCAGCCATGCCAGTTGGCCGCCAGCGAACGGAGAAACACGGTGATGACATCCGGCCATCCATGGGGCTTGGAAATCGGCTTGAGCACGAATTCGCCGTCCAGCACATGCAGATCCCGTTTTTCCGGGATGATGAACACCTAGTTCGGCTTGATGACCAGATGTTCGGTGATCAGCGTGACCGGCATTTCCGTGTAGCGCGGCAGGATTTCGTGCAGCAGCGTGGCAACCTTGCGCAGGTGGTTGACGATGACGATCGCAGCGCCGGTGTCGTTGGGCATGTGCTGCAGGAAACGGACATAGGCGTCCAAGCCGCCGGCCGAACCGCCGACGCAGATCACGGGGAAGTCGCGGTCTGCGCTTGCATCATTCATCGAAGATATCCGCCAATGTTGGCTGTGTGTTTGCGGGAGAAGGTGCAGGACGGGCGTGACAAGGACTCGTCTGCCGCTTCGTTGGCCAAGATAAGAAGCCGGAGAAAGAATCTTGTTCCCTCATAACGCCGTGTCCGGCTGACGCGCCCCGCACCCTGTTTCGTTAACGCTGGGATGCGGCCAAGGTTGCGGTGGCGTTTTTAATGCTTTCTTCACCTCGTTGCGCAAGGGTCATGCGTGAGCAGGAGAAAGTTATGCCCCATCGCCTTGGCCTTTTGCTGGCCCTTGTGCTCGTTCTGATCGCCGGGTCGGCCAGTGCCCAGCCTGCCAAGCTTTCGGCCTATGATGCCTGCATGAGCAAGGCGCAATCGACCGTGGCGATGCAGGATTGCCAGAAAGCCGGCCTTGCCGCCGCCGATGCGCGGCTGAACGCTGTCTATCGCAAGATTCTAGCGCTTCTTCCCGCCGACCAGCAGGAGAAGCTGCGCAAGTCGGAACGGGCCTGGATCGCGTTCCGGGACGCTGATTGCGATGTGTATATCGGCAAGGAGACCGGCACGATGGCCAGCATCGATGTCGGCGCATGCGTGATCGCGCGCACCGGGGAGCGTGTGGTGACTCTGGGCGGGTTCATGCAGGAGTAGTTTTCGGCGGCCCGGGTTTCGGGGCATGGACGATTCTGTGCGGGTCCGACATGATGTGCTGGCGAGAACTATAAAAATAACTTGTCAGGGAGAGACCCATGCTGAACATCGTGAGACTGGCGCTGCGGGCTGTGGCCATTGCTGCAGCTTTTGCTTGCTTGCCGATGGCCGGTGCCGTCGCGCAGACTGTTCCGCAGGTGACGTTGCTGGGGGCTGTGCTGCCCCAGAGCTTCATGTGGATCGGCAACAGTTTCTTTTACTTCAACAACGGCATCACGTCGCACATCACGGGTCTGGCGCGGGGCGCCGGGGCAGGGGCACCGGCCTTTCGCGGCACGATGGTGACGATGGGGGGATCGGGCCTGGATTGGCACGATGTGGAATCGTATTTCCGGCCGAATGCGGTGGGCTCGTATATTTTCGACGACAAGAACAACATCGTCTTCAACACCGCCGCCAAGAAATACGATGCCGCGGTGCTGATGGATTGCAGCCAGTGCCCGATTCACCCGACGCTGGCGCCGGTATTCACCAAATACGCCAAGCTGGATGCGGATATCGTGCGCAGCCATGACGCCATTCCGGTGCTGTTCATGTCGTGGGCCTATGCCGACAAGCCGGAAATGACGGCGCAACTGGCGGAGGCCTACACCAAGGCCGGCAACGACAACCATGCGCTGGTGATTCCGGCCGGCCTGGCGTTCGCACGTGCGTTGAAGGCGCGGCCGAGTCTGGCGCTGTATATCGCCGACAATCGGCATCCGACCCAGGCAGGCAGCTATCTGGCGGCGGCGACCAGCTATGGCGCGCTGTATCATCGCTCGCCCGAGGAGAACAGCTACACGGCGGGGCTGGACCCGGAGTTGGCGCGCTTCCTGCGGGTGACCGCGTGGGCGACGGTGCAGGATTACTTCAGCGGCGCTGTGACGAACTGAGCGCGGAGTGAAGGCGGGAAGCAATTCCCGCCTTCACAGGTTTCAGCGGAAGCGGACCAGTCTGCCTTGCGGCGTGCCTTGGATCTCGTCGTCGCGCATCACCACGCGGCCGCGCACGATGGTGGCCATTGGCCAGCCGGTGATGGGCATGCCGTCGAACGGCGTCCAGCCGACGGGCGAGGCGATCCAGTCATTGGTGATGGTGCGCCTGGCCTTCATGTCCACCAGCGTGAAGTCGGCGTCATAGCCGGCGGCGATGCGGCCTTTGTTCAGGGCGCCGTAGACGCGGGCGGGGCCGGCGCACATCAGGTCCACGAGCCGCGCCAAGGAGAGCCT
The DNA here is from genome assembly GCA_040399685.1 of Acetobacteraceae bacterium. Taxonomy (GTDB): domain Bacteria; phylum Pseudomonadota; class Alphaproteobacteria; order Acetobacterales; family Acetobacteraceae; genus CAIQQQ01. The sequence continues at coordinate 139,738 of JBBART010000006.1, read as the reverse complement.
TCCGGCGTTGACGTGGTCGAGCATGACCGGAACCATCGTCTGCACGCCGGTCAGGCCGGCGGGGCAGTCCGGCCAGGGCTTCAGCTTGGCGGCGTAGGGGTGCGGCGCGTGATCGGAGCCGAGCGTGTCCACGGTGCCGTCGGTGATGGCGGCCCAGGCGGCATCGTAATGGCGCTGGTCGCGGATCGGGGGGTTCATGACGCCAAAACCGCCGAGGCGGTCGTAGCAATCAGGCGCCACCTGCGTGAGGTGGTTGACCAGCACTTCGGCGGTGGCGATGTCGCGGTAGTCCTTGAGGTAGTCCAGTTCCTCGGCGGTGGAGACATGCAGGATATGGGCGGGGCGGCCGGTGGCACGGGCCAGGGCCATCAGGCGGCGGGTGCCGAGGAAGGCGCATTCCACGTCGCGCCATTCGGCGTGGCTGCGATAGGGATCGCCGGATTTGAACATCGGCTTGCGGGCCTGCAGGCGGTATTCGTCCTCGGAGTGATAGGCGATGCGGCGGTGGCCGGCGCGCATGATGCGTTCCAGATGAACGTCGTCTTCCACCATCAGATCGCCGGTTGAGGAGCCTGCGAAGATCTTCACCGCGCACACGCCCGGTTCGGTTTCCATGCCGGCCAGTTCGGCGATGTTGGTTTTGGTGCCGCCGACATACATGCCCATGTCGCACCAGGCGACGCTTTCGATGTAGCCGCGCTTCCAGGCCAGTTGCTCGGAATTGGTGATTGACGGCGTGGTGTTCGGCATGTCGAACACCGCCGTCAGGCCGCCGAGCACGGCGCCCTTGGTGCCGGTGGGGATGCTTTCGATGGCGGCGTCACCGGGGTCGCGCAGATGCACATGCGGGTCGATCAGGCCGGGGAGCACGTGCAGGCCGGCGGCTTCGACGATCTCGTCGGCGGTGTCGTGGAGGCTGGTGCCGATGGCGGCGATCTTGCCGTGGCGCACGCCGATGTCGCCGGTGCTCTCGCCCCAGGGCAGCACGATCGTGCCGCCGCGGATGATCAGGTCGAAATGGGCGGCCATTGGGCTGGTCCTCGAAGATGGGCCTTAAATCTTGCACGGCGGGCCGCGTACTTCCATGTGTGAGGGACGGGAGTTTCGCATGACAGTGTATTTGCCTGAGCGTGGCGTGGTGGAGATTGCCGGGGAGGACCGGGTGGCGTTCCTGCAGGGCCTGGTGTCCAACGACGTGGCGGCGGCAGCGCCGGGGCGTGCGGTGTGGGCGGCGTTGCTGACGGCGCAGGGCAAGTGGATCGCGGATTTCTTTATTCTGTCCGATGGCGTGCGGCTGTTGCTGGACTGTGAGCGGGTGCAGGCGCCGATGCTGGCCAAGGTGCTGGGCCGCTATCGGATGCGGGCGAAGGTGGCGCTGCGCGATGCGTCCGATGAATTTTCGGTGCATGTGGCGTGGGGCACAGCGCCGGCTGCGCCCGGCGCCATCGTAGCACCCGATCCGCGTCATCCGGCGGCGGGGTGGCGGGTGCTGGCAGTCGAGCGTCTGCCCGAAACTGCCACTGAGGCGGAGTGGCATGCGCATCGTATTGCACTCGGCCTGCCGGATGGCGCGCGGGATATGGAGGCCGAGAAATCGGTGCTGCTGGAGGCCGGGTTCGACGAACTGGGCGGCGTGTCGTGGACCAAGGGCTGCTACATGGGCCAAGAGCTGACGGCGCGCACCAAGTATCGCGGGCTGTTGAAGCGCCGGCTGGTGCCGGTGCGTGTGGCCGGTGATTTGCCGGCGTCAGGCACGCCGGTTCTGCGGGATGGGGTTGAGGTGGGTACGCTGCGCTTTGGCGTGGGCGATGTGGCGATGGCGTTGCTGCGGCTGGATGCGATTGATGCGGACGGGCTGCGCTGTGGCGATGCCGGGCTAACGCCGATGCCGCCAGCGTGGTTTCCGGCCAGGGCCGAGGTTATTTCTGCCGGGTGAGGGCGGTTGGGTCGAGCACGGACAGCGCATGCCAGCCGAATTGCAGCAGCGGCAGGGCGGATTGGGCGAAATCGGCGATTTCGCCCACCAGTGACCGGCTGGCCCAGTGCGCATCGGCGATCGGGCGGCGGATGACATAGGATTTCAGGCGCAGGGCGGGGGCGATGTCCATCTCGGCGGCGTCTTCGAAGCCGCGCGGCATGCGGATCAGGCTTTCGCTGTCATCGAAATGGAGGCCGGCTTTGGCCAATGTCGCTTTCAGGTCGGTGAACGTGCCGGGCTCGGTGTAGATTGCCTCGCGCAGCGCGCCCAGCGCCTCGCGTTCCGGGTGGTAGAAGCCTGAGGCCACAAAGCAGCCTTCCGGGTCGAAATGAATATACAGCACGCCGGAGCCGCCCTTGGCGCCGTCCCGCGTCAGCACTGCGCCGGCATTGGTTTTGTAGGGCAGCTTGTTGTGGCTGAAACGCACGTCGCGGTGGATGCGGAAGATTGATTTGGCGGGATCGCCTGTGAGCGGAATCTCGCGTTCAGCCAGTATTGAGATCAGTTCCGCCAGCAGCAGCTTGAACGGCTGCACCAGTTCGCGTCCATAAACCGGCTTGTTGGCCATGAACCAGGGGCGCTCGTTGTGGGTTGCGAGGTCGTGCAGGAAACTGGCGGCATCGGGGCCGAAGCCTTCGAAGCGTGTGGGTTTACGCGCCATTATTGCACGCTGGCGAGGGCGGCGCAGCCTGGAGCGCCGAACAGCGCGCCAAGGCCGCAGGTGGAGTTGAACATCTTGGCGCCCTCATGGGCGATGTCCGGGACATCGATTAGGGTTTGGTTCAGTGCTGCGCCGTGGCGCGCCTGGAGCATGCTGAAATAGGCGTGGCCGCGGGCGAAACGCTGCGGTCCCTGGGCCTCGCCGGCGCAGGACTTGTCGAGAACTGGATGGTTTGGGTCGGTGTCGCTCATGCCCATCAAGTAGATGACGCGGCGCTTGGCATAGCGGGTTTCGAGGCTTGCCGGGGTGCCCTGCACGTAAGGCGGCACGTTGGCGCCAAAGCCGTAGCGCCAGGCATTGACGGCTTTGCAGCCGGAGACCTGAACCGGGCGCTCTGGGGTGAAATACAGATATGAGGATGGGTCGGACACGACGTAGCGCGTGGTGATGCCGGCGTGGGTGAGGGCGTCCTCGCCCTGCCCAACCACGGCGTAACGTTGGACGATCTGGGCGCCTGCGGAGAATCCGGCCAGCACCACGGTGTCGAGCTTGGGGAACAATGTGCGGTCGGCCAGGCGCGCGAGGATGGCGTCCACCGCGTCGAACCCGCTGATCGGCGCGGGCGTCATTGCCGGCTCGCCCCCGGCCCAGCGATCGACGCCGAAGCCGAGCGTGCGGGGCGGCAGGTTGTGGGCGGGGATATCCACCTCGGCCAGGAATTGTGGGGCAAGGACGAGCGACGTGGCGCCCGCCGCACCCGCGGCTGTGCGGGCGGCCAGCCCGGCGTTGAAATAGCTGTCCGCGTTGCGCAGTAGGCCGTGGAAAATGATGACGGCGCGGGTGATGTCGGGTTGCGCGTGGGTCCAATCGGCCGAGGCATAGACCGGTATCGCCGCTACGCCGCCCGGATGTGGAACATCCAGCAGGCCGGGCGCCACCGCCTTCACAGGCTTGGCGTAACGCGGTGGCAGTTCGGCCCTGGCGTGGGTGGTGGTGAGAAGAACTGCAAGCAGGATCGCGGAAAATCGAGACATCAAAACCTCAGGCTGCGGGGCGGAGTGCGATGGTGGCGGCCAGGCTTTCGCGGATGAAGCCCACCAGCGGGTCCACCAGCGCCATGCGGCCCTCGGCGTCTCCGAAAATCGCCATTTCGGCGGTGCCAAGCTCCGGAAAGCCGATGGCTTCGCGCAGGCCGGGCGGCAATGAGGAGCGGCCGAGCACCGTGACCCCCAGCCCGGCCTCGGCGGCGGCGATGACGCCGAGCAGGCTGGCGGAGGTGTAGACGATTTCATGGGCGATGTTGGCGCGTGACAGCGTGGCCAGGGCGCGGTCGCGGAACATGCAGCCGGGCGGCAGCATGGCCAGCGGCAGCGGCGTGGCGCGGTTGGTGGTCAGGTCTCGCGCCAGGCCAGCGTCGCGGGCGGTGACCCAGGCGAGGGTTTCGGTCCAGATGGCGGTGCCGCTAGTCTCGCCGTCGCGGCGCTTGCCGATCACAAGATCGAGTTGGCCGCGCTCGCAGGAGGCGCGCAACTCGTGGCTGCGGCCGACCTCAACTTCCAGTCGGACATCGGGGTAGGTGCGGGCAAAGCGGGCCAGGATGGGGGCCAGATGCTGCGGCACGAAATGATCCGCCACGCCCAGGCGCAAATGGCCGCGCACCGGTGGGGCGATCATGCGGCGCACCGCTTCGTCGTTCAGGCTCAACAGGCGGCGCGCATAGACCAGCAGGACCTCGCCGTCCGGCGTCAATGACAGGCGGCGGCTGGTGCGCTCGAATATGCGGCGGCCCACCACGTCCTCCAGGCGCTTCACCTTGAGGCTGATGGCCGATTGCGTCAGCCCCAGCGCCACGCCGGCCGCTGTGAAGCCGCCCTGCTCGGCCACGGTGGCAAAGCAGCGCAGCAGGTCGATATCGAGATCAGGATAGCGCATCGAACCCCCAAGACTGAGATGGGAGCCTAGGAGGTTCGGTGCGGTTTCCCAAGATCAGCCTTGGTCGGTGTCTGTCCAGCCGCTGTCGCCACCGCCGGCATCCGTCCAGCCCGTGTCCTGCGCGTTGCTGGCATCCTGCCAGCCGGAGTCGGGCGCCGCCGGCTGGGTCCAGGCGGTTTGGTCGGCGGGGTAGCTTTTCGCGTCGCCGCCCTGATCGAACGGGTCAGCCGCGCCCTGCGACGGATTGGCCCACGGAGCGGCCTCGCCGGGGAAGTTCTGTTGTGGTGATGAACCGCCGCCAAAGCCGCCACCGCCGAACGAGGCGCTTTGGGCGGTGTGTCCGCCCGAGAACAATCCGCTCAGGGCGTTGGCCGCCATCATGCCGCCGGCCACGCCGGCTGCCGTGGTGAGAGCCGAGCCGAGGAAGCCGGAGCCGGAGCGCTGGAACATGCCGGGCTGATAGCCGGGGGCATATTGCGGCTGCGGTTGGGCATAGGCTTGTGGCTGGTATTGAGGTTGCTGCTGGGGTTGCGGCTGGCCACCGCCAAACAGGCCACCAAACATGCCGCGCGACGGTTGGGCCGGGGGCTGCTGTGGCTGCTGGCTGCCCCATGGCGCGGCAGGTGCCTGCGTGCTGCCCCACGGCGACGATGGCTGTGGGGCTGGCGCCTGCTGGGCCTGCAACGCCTGCTGCATTTGCTGGATCTGGGCCTGCAACTGCTGGATCTGGGTGGCGGCCGCGGCCACCGCGTGCTCCTGCACGAACGCGACCTGGGTGATCCGATAGCGCGCCTCGGGGTAGCGGGCGAACAGATCGGCGAGCAGGGCGTCGGCCTCAGGGTCCACTGGCGGCAGCGGTGCTGTGCCGACGGTGGGCACCGAGCCTGCAAATCCGCCGGCAGCAGCAGGCTTTCCGCCCACGCGTTGGACGAATTTCGTGATCAGGTCGCGTTCCTCGTTGGTCATCTTGCATCCCCAGGGGGTTGTTACGAGGCAGATGTGGCGTGTGTGGGCGCGCTGTTCAAGCCGGTTGTGAGGCCCAAACGCGCTGTCTCGATCACCGGGCAGCGGTCCATCACTACCGTGAGGCCGGCGGCGCGGGCGTGCTCGGCGGCATCCTCATTGATCACGCCCAATTGCATCCAGATTGTGCGGGCGCCGAGGCGGATGGCGTCGTCCACCACAGGGCCCACCTGATCCGAGGCGCGGAAGATATCCACCATGTCCAGCGCGCCCGCATCCTCCAGCCGGGCCACAATGTCCTGCCCGTGCAGGCTCTGGCCGGCCACGCCTGGATTGACCGGCGTGACCTTATAGCCGCGCCGCACCAGGAAACCGCTGACGCCGTAAGAGGGGCGTGCAGGGTTGGTCGATGCCCCCACCACGGCAATGCGGCGTGTGGTTGTCAGGATGGCGCGGATGGCGTCGTCGGTCAGTCCATCGGCTGGCATGTGGTTGTTGAACCTTCTGTGTGCCTTGTTGCGTCTCTGGCCAGCAAGTATGGTGCGCTGCATCGTAAATGCCGAGTGGCGGCCGAGGATCCTTACGCGTCATGACCGAGACCACGAGACCGCCCAGCTTCCAGGATTTGATCCTGCGCCTGCATGCCTTCTGGGCCCAGCAGGGCTGCGTCATCCTTCAGCCTTACGATGTGGAGATGGGGGCGGGCACGTTCCACCCCGCAACCACCTTGCGCGCCCTGGGGCCGAAGCCGTGGGCAGCGGCCTACGTGCAGCCGTCGCGTCGGCCGTCCGACGGGCGCTACGGCGAGAACCCGAACCGGTTGCAACATTATTACCAGTACCAGGTGATCATGAAGCCCAGCCCGGCCGACGCGCAGGCGTTGCTGCTGGACAGCTATCGCGCCATCGGGCTGGACCCGCTGCTGCACGATTTCCGCTTTGTGGAAGACGACTGGGAAAGCCCAACGCTGGGCGCCTGGGGCCTGGGCTGGGAAGTCTGGTGCGACGGCATGGAGGTGGGGCAGTTCACCTATTTCCAGCAGGTTGGCGGCATCGCCACCGTGTTGCCGAGCTTTGAGATGACGTATGGGCTGGAGCGTCTGGCCATGTATGTCCAGAACGTCGAGCGTGTGTACGACCTCGATTTCAACGGCCGTGGCGTGACGTATGGCGACGTGTTCCTGCGGGCCGAGCGCGAATATTCGGCGCACAACTTCGAGCACGCCAATGTGGAGCGTCTGGCCCGGCACTTCGCCGATGCCGAACTGGAATGCGCCGCGTTGCTGGAACAGAAGCTGGCGTTGCCGGCGTATGACCAGTGCATCAAGGCCAGCCATCTGTTCAATCTGCTGGATGCGCGCGGGGTGATCTCGGTCACGGAACGCGCCGGCTATATCGGCCGGGTGCGGACGCTGGCCAAAGGCTGCTGCGAGGCGTGGCTGGCCGGCGAGGCAGCCGATTCGCCCCAGCTCGCCGCCGTTTGAGATTGCGTCCCCTCCGTTCGACCTTGACCCTTTCATGCAGCCCGGCGCCGGTCGCCCGCTGCACGCTCCATAAGGACTGAAATGCCTGAGTTTTTTCTGGAGCTGTTCAGCGAGGAAATCCCCGCCCGCATGCAGGCGCGTGCAGCGGAGGATTTGGCGCGGCTGGTCGGCGAAGCGTTGGCGGTTCTGAACCCGTCTGGCGCCATCAGCTTCTGCGGCACGCGACGCATTGCCGTGCGGCTGCAACTCGATGCCGGCGTGGCCGAAAGCCGTGTCGCCGAGCGGGGGCCGCGCATCGCAGCCCCCGAGCAGGCGTTGGCCGGCTTCCTGCGCAAGCATGGCGCCACCAAGGACATGCTGAGCCAGGACGGCGATGTGTGGGTGCTGGACCGCGTGGTGCCCGGCGTGGCCGCAGCCGAATTGATCGCGCGCGTCATGCCCGGGCTGATCCGCCGTTTCCCTTGGCCGAAATCGATGCGCTGGGGCGGGACGTCCACCCTGGCCTGGGTGCGGCCGTTGCGCCGGATCACGTGCCTTTTTGACGACGTGGTGGTGCCGTTCTCCCTGGCGGAGGGCGCGGATGACGGGCATGGGCTGGTGGCCTCGTTCCTCAGCGAGGGGCATCGCTTCCTGTCCCCGGGGGCGTTCATCGTGACGTCCGCCGCGCAGTGGCAGGCGGAATTGCGGGCGCGGCATGTGATTGTCGACGCGGTCGAGCGTCGGGCGATCGTGGCCGGCGGCGTGGCGGGTCTGGCGGCGGATGTTGGGTGCAGCATCGTCGAGGATGCCGGGCTGCTGGACGAAGTGGCCGGGCTGGTGGAATGGCCGGTGCCGCTGCTGGGCCAGATCGACCCTGCCTATATGGATTTGCCGGCCGAGGTGATGCAGGTGTCGATGCGGGTGAACCAGCGCTATTTCGCGCTGCGCAATCCGGATGGCACGGCAGCGCCGTATTTCGCCTTCGCCGCCAATATCGCGGCCACCGATGGTGGTGCCGCGATCATCGCCGGTAACGAGCGGGTGCTGCGGGCGCGGTTTTCCGATGCGCGGCATTTCTGGGATCTGGACCGCACGCGCACGCTGGAAAGCCGGGTGGCGGCGCTGGACGCCATCACCTTCCACGCCAAATTGGGCAGCCAGGGCGAGCGCGTGCGCCGCATGGTGACGCTGGCCGGGCATATCGCGCCGATGGTGGGCGCCGATCCGGCATTGGCCCGGCGCGCGGCGTTGTTGGCCAAGGCGGATCTCACCACCGGCATGGTGGGGGAATTTCCGGAACTTCAGGGGGTTATCGGCTCATATTACGCCAGCCATGACGGCGAGGACGCTGCGGTGGCCGATGCCGTGCGCGATCATTACGCGCCCAAGGGGCTTGGCGATGCGGTGCCGACCGCGCCGGTGGCGATTGCCGTGGCGTTGGCCGACAAGCTGGATATCCTCGCTGGGTTCTTTGCCATCGGCGAGAAGCCCACCGGGTCCGGCGATCCGTTCGCGCTGCGTCGCGCGGCGCTTGGCGTGATCCGTATCATCCGCGAGGGCGGGCTGCGGCTGAACCTGGCGCCGCTGGTCGTGCAGGCGGGGCTTGCCAACGCATCCGAACTTATCGAGTTCCTGGCCGAACGCCTGCGCGTGCAGCTTCGCACCGAAGGCGCCCGTCACGATGTTCTCACCGCCGTGCTCAGCCAGGGCATCGATGACGATTTCGCGCGCCTGCTGGCCCGCACCGACGCGGTGGCAGCGTTGCTCGGCACCACCGACGGCGCCAACCTGCTCGCCGCCGCCAAACGCGCCGCGAACATCCTGCGCATCGAGGACAAGAAGGACGGACCACACGAAGGTGAGGTCGATCCAGCCTTGTTATCGCTCCCAGAGGAACAAACCCTGGCCGCCTGTCTCGACAGCGTGGCCCCTGCCGTGGCAAGGGCCATCGCGACGGAACACTTCGCCGCCGCCATGGCCGAACTCGCTTCGTTGCGCGGGCCGCTCGATGCGTTCTTTGCATCGGTGACCGTGAACGACGAACGGCCGGAACTGCGACGGAATCGCTTGCGTTTGTTGTCTCGCGTGCGTGCCGCCATGTCTCTGGCGGCAGATTTCTCCAAGATCGACGGCTAAGGAAATTACCATGTCCAAGTGGGTTTACAGCTTCGGTGCCGGTCATAACGAGGGGCGCGCCGAGATGCGCAATCTTCTGGGTGGCAAGGGTGCGAACCTGGCCGAAATGGCTTCGATCGGCCTGCCGGTGCCGCCGGGCTTCACCATCACCACGGAAGTTTGCACGGCGTATTACGACAACAAGGAAAATTATCCGTCCGACCTGAAGGCCGCCGTGGACACGGCCCTTGGTCTGGTCGAGACCGCCGTTGGCCTGTCGTTCGGCGATGCCACACGCCCGCTGCTCGTCTCCGTGCGCTCCGGTGCGCGCGTGTCGATGCCGGGCATGATGGACACCGTGCTGAATTTGGGCCTCAACGACGCCACGGTGCGCGGCCTGGCCGCAGCGTCCGGCGATGAGCGTTTTGCGTGGGACAGCTATCGCCGCTTCATCCAGATGTATGGCTCGGTGGTGTTGAACGTCGATCATCACCGCTTCGAGGAAATCATCGAGACCGCCAAGATGGACGCTGGCGTTGTCGAGGACACCGGCCTGACCGCGCTCGATTGGCAGCGTGTGGTCGAAGGCTACAAGGACATGGTGGCCTCCGAGACCGGCAAGCCGTTCCCGATGGACCCGCATGAGCAGCTTTGGGGCGCCATCACCGCCGTGTTCGGCAGCTGGATGAACCCGCGCGCCAACACCTATCGCCGCCTGCATGACATTCCGGCCAGCTGGGGCACGGCCGTCAACGTGCAGGCGATGGTGTTCGGCAACATGGGGGCCGATTGCGCCACCGGCGTGTGCTTCACACGCGACCCGTCGACCGGCGAGAACATCTTCTACGGCGAGTATCTGGTGAACGCCCAGGGCGAGGACGTGGTGGCCGGCATTCGCACGCCGCAGCCGATGGCCAGCCTGCGCGCCAAGCCGGGCGAGACGCCGATGGAAGTGGCGATGCCCAAGGCTTACAACGAGTTGTTGGCTGTCCGTGACACGCTGGAGCGTCACTACAAGGACATGCAGGACATCGAGTTCACCGTGCAGCAGAACAAGTTGTATATGCTGCAAACCCGCAACGGCAAGCGCACCGCCGCGGCCTCGCTGCGCATCGCCGTCGAGATGGCCAATGAGGGCCTGATCGATCGCAACGAAGCGATCAAGCGCGTCAACCCGGCATCGCTCGACCAGCTGCTGCACCCGATGCTGGACCCCAACGCGCCGCGCACGCTGGTGGCCAAGGGCCTGCCCGCGAGCCCCGGCGCTGCCTGTGGCGTGGTTGTGTTCTCGGCCGATGAAGCCGAAATGCGCGCCGCCAAAGGCGAGGCCGTTATTCTCGTGCGCATCGAGACGTCGCCCGAAGACATTCACGGCATGCATGCAGCCAAAGGCATTTTGACCACCCGTGGCGGCATGACCAGCCACGCCGCCGTGGTGGCCCGCGGCATGGGGCGCCCCTGCGTGTCCGGCGCCGGCGGCATCAACGTTGATTACGGTGCGCAGACCCTGCGCGCCGGTGGTCATCTGGTGCATGCCGGCGACACGATCACGCTCGACGGTGCCACCGGCGAAGTGTTCCTGGGCACGGTGGCGATGACCGAGCCGAAGCTGGCCGGCGAGTTCGCCATCCTGATGGGCTGGGCCGACCAGGTGCGTCGCCTGAAGGTGCGCGCCAATGCCGAGACCCCGCTGGATGCCGAGACCGCCCGTAAGTTCGGGGCCGAGGGCATCGGCCTGTGTCGCACCGAGCACATGTTCTTCGACCCCACCCGAATCGGCGCGGTGCGCCAGATGATCATGGCCAGCGATGAAGCCGGCCGCCGGGTGGCACTGGACAAGTTGCTGCCGTTCCAGCGCCAGGATTTCCTGGACCTGTTCCGCATCATGGCCGGCCTGCCCGTCACGATCCGCTTCCTCGATCCGCCGCTGCATGAATTCCTGCCGCACGCCGATGCCGAGTTGCAGGACGTGGCCGATGCGCTGGGCACAGATCTCGCCGCCATGCATCGCCGCATGGACGAGTTGGCCGAGAGCAACCCGATGCTGGGCCATCGCGGCTGCCGCCTGGGCATCACCTATCCCGAGATCTACGAGATGCAGGCTCGCGCCGTGTTCGAGGCCGCCATCGCGGTGGCCAAGGAACTGGGCGCAGCACCTGTGCCTGAGATCATGATCCCGCTGGTGGGCATGAAGCGCGAATTGGAGATCATTCGCGATCAGGTGAACAAGGTGGCCGCCGAAGTCTTCGCCGAGACCGGCATGACGATCGACTACACCGTTGGCACCATGATCGAACTGCCGCGCGCCGCCATCACGGCGGACCGGATTGCCGAGGTCGCCGATTTCTTCAGCTTCGGCACCAACGACCTGACGCAGACCGTGTTCGGCCTGTCGCGTGATGACGCCGGCAAGTTCCTGCCGCATTACGTGGAGGCGGGCATCATCGCCAAAGACCCCTTCGTGTCGCTGGATATCGAAGGCGTGGGCGCCATGATCGCCCTCGCCGCCGAGCGGGGTCGCAAGACCAAGCCCGAGCTGAAGATGGGCATTTGCGGCGAGCATGGTGGCGATCCGACCTCGATCGCCTTCTGCGAGGCGACCGGCCTCGACTATGTGTCATGCTCTCCGTATCGTGTGCCGGTGGCGCGCCTGGCAGCGGCCCAGGCAGCCCTTGGCGTCGGCGTGGACCGCACGGCCTGATCAGGGAAAACCGAACATGAAACACGTATCGCTTGGCGCATTGGCCTTGATCGCGTTCACGGCCGTGGCGGCGTCAGCCGCGCAGGCGCAGATCAATCCGTTCAGGGGGGCTGGCCCGAACATGGGGCCGGCCGATATGGCGCTGATGGACAAGGCGGCGTCGCCGCTGTTCCAGGGCGAGACCTTCACGCCCGGCGCTTCGGCGAACTGGAGCAATCCGGCGACGGGTTGGTCCGGCACCGTCAGGGCGGTTGGCACCACGAAGGTGCAGGGCCTGCCGTGCCGTGTGCTATCGTATGGCTTGAAGTTGCCGCAAGACGTCGGCACGCGTGAGTATGAGGCGAAGTGGTGCCGTGCCAAGGACGGCACCTGGAAGATGGGTTGAAACGTCGGGCGTTGCCCGACCTACGTCACCGTAGGTCGGGCAACGCCCGACAATTCCACGACGCGATTTGCGTTGTGCGCCCAGGTCAACTGGGCCGTGTCGATCTGCTGGCGGGCGGCTGTGCCGATGCGGGTGCGAAGGGCGTCGTCCTCGCAGAGTGTCAGGATCGCTGCTTCCATCGCCCCGGGCAGATCGGGGGCGAACAGCAGGGCGTTGATCCCGTGGGTGAGGATCTCGCGGATGTTCTCGGTGTCAGGCGCCACGATGGCGCGGCCGAGATACATGTATTCGAACAATTTCAACGGCGATGAATACGGCGTCAGGCCCGGGATGACCGCGATATCGAACGCGGCCACGTGGCGCGCCACGTCGTCGCGCTCCACCACGTCGGTGATGGTGATGCGGTCGCCCACGCCGGATGACGCGGCGTGGGCCAGCAGGTCGGGCCGGGCCGGGCCGTCGCCCACCACCAGCATGTGCAGGCCGAGGCGCTCGCCGTGCGCCGCCACCACATCGACGATGCGTTCCAGCGCGTTCCAGCCGCGGATGAAGCCGGTGAAACCCAGCACCAGGCCTGGGGCCAGGCCGAGGTCGCGTTTGGCCTGGGCGGTTTCTGGCACGTGGCCGAAGCGGGCGGGGTTGATGCCGTTCGGGATCACGCTGATGCGCGCGGCCGGCACGCCGTAGCTGCGCACGATGCCGGCCAGCACGCCCGTCACGGGCAGCACATGTGCGGCGCGGGTCCAGAGCATCCGTTGCGCCCAGCGCCCCAGCGCGTGCAGCTTCAGGCCGTCATTGCGGGCCCGTTCCTCGAACAGCGGGGAGTTCACCTCCAGCAGCAGCTTCACGCCGGTCAGGCGCTGCACCCAGATGCCGGCGAACAGGAACAGGCTGAACCGCTCATAGATCACATCGGGCCTGTGTTCACGCATGGCGGACCACAGCCGCACGAAGGCACGCAGGTTATAGGCGATCTCCAGCATCTCGAAGGCCGCTGGCGGGATGGCGGCCTTGATCCGGTCCACCGTCCTGTTGGAGCCGCCGAAGCCGGTGGCGGACCAGCCGGCGGGGCCGACCATCACAAGGGTGTGGCCTTGCGCCGCCAGAGCCTCGGTCAGTTCTTCCATATGCACGGATTGGCCGTCGCGCGAGGCGACGCGGTGATGGAACAGGATCTTCACCGGTGCGGGTCCTTTGGCAGCATGGTCTGCGGGGTATGCGAGGCGTGCGAGGGGAGTGCAACCAATGCGGGTGGCGGCCTTGCGCGAATTCGTTATTGAAGTGATACGCAGTTCAGGTGACGGTATCGCTCTGTAGTCTGGAGCGTCGCCGATGGATCGGACCACACGCGTCAATCTGCTCATCGGGACAGGGCATTTTCTCTCGCATTTCTACGTGCTCTGCCTGCCGCCGATGTTCCTGGCGTGGCAATCCGCGTTCGATGTGTCGTTCGCCCAACTGGGGCTGACGGTGGCGCTGATGTCCGGCACCACGGCGTTGCTGCAAACCCCGGTGGGATTTCTGGTCGACAAGCACGGCGCCCGGCGGTTTCTTGTGGGCGGCACGCTGCTGATGACCATCACCATCGGCATGATGGGGCTGGCCACCGAGTTCTGGCAGATTTTGGTCTTGAGCCTGCTGTCCGGCGTTGGCAATTCAGTGATCCATCCGGCCGATTACGCGGTGCTGGCCGGCTCCATTCCCAAGGAGCGGATGGGCCGAGCCTTCGCCATCCACACCTTCAACGGCAATCTTGGGTTTTTCCTCGGTCCGCCGGTGATGGCGGCCTTGATGCTGGTGGTGGGCTGGCGTGGCAGCCTGATGCTCGTCGGCGCCCTTGGCGTGCCGCTGGTGGGGGCAATCTTGCTGCAAAGCCGTATCCTGGTGGACCAGGCACGGCCGAAATCGCTGGATGCCGGGCCGCAAATGTCTGGCCGGGCGTTGCTGATGACGCGGCCGATGCTGTTGTTCTTCGGCTTCTTCCTGCTGTCCTCCATGGCCGGCGCGGGTATCCAGTCCTGGCTGATCACGGTTCTGCACCAGGTGAAGGGCATGTCTGTGGAGGCTGCCTCCACCACGCTCACCTGCTACATGGCCGGCGCCACCGGCGGCGTTCTGGTGGGGGGCTATGTGGCCGATCGCATCCAGCGGCATCTGACCTTCGCCGCCACCCTGACCATCGCCTCGGCGGCGCTGCTGCTGCTGGTGGCGTCGTTGAACCTGCCGGAAGTGATGATTTTCGGGGTGATGTTCGCCTCCGGCATCGCCATCGGCTGCAGCCGCACGCCGCGCGACCTGATGGTGAAGGACGCAGCCCCTCCCGGTCAGATCGGCAAGGTGTTCGGCTTCATCTCATCGGGGCTGCCGCTGGGCAGCGCCATCACGCCGGTGCCGCTGGGCTACCTCATCGACAGCGGCCACCCGGAAATGGTGCTGGTGATCGTGGCGGCGATTCTGTTGCTGAGCCTGCTGTGTTGCGGTTCGGCGCGGCTTGCCGCCACTGCGGAAGCCGCGCGCACCAATCCGCTTGCAGCCGAATGAAGGCTGTGTGGAGGGGCTGCTAAACCCCTTACCAGCCGTTGATCCGTGGCCAGATGGCGGCCACGGAGCCGCTGTCGTCGTCGCTGACGAAATACCGGTCATGGGCGGCGGCGGTGAGGCAGGTGTGGTTGGGCAGGATGCGCAGCCTGGTGCCGATCGGCGGCATGAACAGCTGCATCTGAGGGTCCAGTTCCACCACGCCGTGTTCCTGATAAGTGGTTTTCACCAAGGTGCGGCCCAGGCTGCGATGGCCCTGCAGATCGAGCACCAGCCCGAAGCCCTGGTCGTTGGCGGTGGCCTCGGTGCTGCGGTCCTTGGACAGGGCCAGTGAACCGGCATCCACCAGCAGGCGGCGCTGGCTGGCGCGATGGCCGATCACGCTGGTCAGCACGCTGACGGCGATGTCACCACGGCCATGGGTGCCGATCTCGGCCTGGAACAGATCCCCGAACATGTAAACGCCGGCGCGGATCTCGGTGATGCCGTCCAGATTGGTGGCGGCAAGTGCGGTGGGTGAGCTGCCGATGGAGACCACCGGCGCCTTGTGCCCTGCCATGCGCAGTCGCTGCGCCGCGCGCAGGGCGCCGAGCCGCTCGTCCTCGGCGATGCGCATCAGGTCGCGTGCGGTGCGGGCGGTGTAGCTGTGCCCGGCATGGGTGCAGACGCCGGCCAAATTCGGCCCCAGGCGCGATGCGATTTCCAGCAGCAGGTCGTCATCCGGCGCCAGCCCGCCGCGATGCTCGCCGGTGTCGATCTCGATCAGTGTCTGCGGCGGCATGGCGTGGGCGCTGATCGTGTCGGCCATGTCGGGGTCGTCGGTGATCACGCTCACGCGGGCGCCGGCCAGGTTCAGCTTGGCCACCTGGTCCAGCTTCTGCGGCGTGATGCCCACGGCGTAGAGCATGTCCGCAATGCCGTGGCCTGCGAAATACTCGGCTTCCGCCAGCGTGGAGACAGTGACGCCGCCGCCATCGGGGTTGTCCGACGGTGGGTTCAGTGCGAGCGCCATCCGTGCGACGTCAATCGACTTGGCGGTTTTCATATGCGGCCGCAACGCCACGCCGTGACGGGCCATGACGGTGGCCATCGCGGTGAGGTTGCGGGTCAGAACCCTGCGGTCAAGCACCAGGCAAGGCGTGGGCAGGTCGGTGAGGCGCATAGGATGGGGCCCTGATTACAGCTTGAGGCCGAGAAGCTCGGCGATGCGGGGTGTGGCCTTGATGCCGGTACCGGTCAGCACCAGCACGGTTGTTTCGTGGGCCTTGATTGTGCCGGCGTCCAGCAGGCGGGTGAAGGCGGCGGCGGCCTGGGCGCAGGTTGGTTCCACGTAAAGCCCCTGGGCGGCCAGTGTGATTGTGGCTGCGGCGATTTCGGCCTCGCTCAGCAGCACCGCCGAACCGTGGCTGTCGCGCAACGCGGCCGACACCTCGGCCAGCCGGATGGGCGCTGCGATGGCGGTGCCCTCGGCGATGGTGGGGCGTGCCGCTACCGGCTCCTCGCCAAGATACGCCCGTGCGATCGGGCCGCAATTTTCAGGCTGGGCAGCGAAAAGCCGCGGCAGACGGGCGATTTCTCCGGCGCGGAGCAGTTCGGAGAAGCCGATCATGCAGCCCAGCACGTTCGAACCAGCACCGCATGGGATGATGACATTGTCCGGCGCCACGAAGCCGAGATCTTCCCAGAGCTCATAGGCGAGGGTCTTGGTGCCGTGCAGGAAGAACGGGTGCCAGTTGTGGCTGGCATAGAAAATCTCGCTGGCCCGTGCCTCGGCGGCGCTGGAAGTGTCCTGGCGGCTGCCGGGGATCAATTCTACGTGAGCCCCATGCGCACGCATCTGCACGGTCTTGGCCGGGCTGGTGGACGACGGCGCCATAATGGTGGCCTCCATGCCGCCCGCCGCCGCATAGGCCGCGATCGCCGCCCCGCCATTGCCGGAGCTGTCTTCCAGCACCGCGCGGATTCCCTGCTGGCGCAGCATGCTCAGCATGACGCTGGCGCCGCGATCCTTGAAGCTGGCGGTGGGCATGAACCATTCGCATTTGAACAGCACCGGCGCACCGTGCAGCGTGCGGGGCAGCAGGGGCGTGCAGCCTTCGCCCATGGTGATCGGCTCGGCCACCTGCATCGGGAAGCTGGCCGCATAGCGCCACAGGCTGCGCACCGACCGGTCGATCTGGTCACGGGTTATTCCCGGAAGATCCGTGAGCAGCAAAGGAACCATGCCCGGCCCGCACCAACGTGGAATGTCGATTGGATAGGTATCGCCGGTGCGTGGATCGCGGTAGGCAGTCTGAAGATCACTCATAAGTAGAACGCTGAAGCCCGCATCCGCGATTGGCAAGATGCGTGGCGATGAAAATACAGGAGTATGCATTGGACGACGTTATTGCCTTGGCCCAGGATCTGGTTCGCATCGACAGCCGCAGCTTTGTCTCCAACATCGCCGTGGCCGCGCGGATCGGGCAGGCTTTGCCCGGATTTGAGATCGAGCGACTCGATTATACCGACGGCGCCGGCGTGGCCAAGTGTGTGATGGTGGCGTGTCGCGGCGTGGGCGGGTTGGCGTTCTCGGGCCATATGGACACCGTGCCGGACACCGGATGGACCGATGATCCATGGTCGGCGCGGCTGGAGGGCGGCCGGCTGCACGGGCTGGGCAGTGCCGACATGAAGGGGCCCATCGCGGCGTTCATCGTGGCGGCCCAGGGCCTGCCTGCCAATGTGCCTGTCAGTCTGCTGATCACCACCGACGAGGAGACCACCAAACAGGGGGCGATGGTGCTGGCCCAACGCTCGGCGCTGGTGCGCGCGGCGCGTCCGGTGGGGATTGTGGTGGCGGAACCAACGGGGCTGGTGCCGGTGCGTGGGCATCGGGCGCATGTGTCCTACACAATCACGTCAGTCGGTGTGCAGGCGCATTCCGCCACCGGGCTGGGCCGAAATGCCAACTGGGCGCTGCCAGGGTTCCTGGTGGAGATGAAGGCGCTGCATGACCGGCTGCGGACCGATGCGGCGTTTCACGATCACGCCTACACGCCGGTATTCAGCGATTTCAACCTGGTCATCGACAATCACGGGGCGGCGGTGAACGTGACGGTGCCGCGCGCCACGGTGCGGATCAAATACCGCTATAGCGCCAGCATGAACCCGGACATCGTGACGGCGCTGGTGCGCGATGCTGCCGATCGCGCGGGGCTGGAACTGGTGATCGCCACCGAAGGCAGCCCGCCGGAACTGGCGCTGGATCATCCGTTGATCCGCATGGCGCAAACCCTGTCGGGCAAGCCTGCCACCACCGTGCCGTTCGGCACCGACGCCTCGCAGCTTCAGGCCATCGCGCCCTGCGTGATCATCGGGCCGGGCGATATCGGCGATGCGCACAAGCCCACCGAGAGCATCGAGACGGCAACGCTCCCGGCGGCTGTCGATCTTTACCGGCGCATGGCGCTTGCGGTGGCCGCACAAGGCTGACGCCGGAAAGGGAGCATTCCGAGCAGGCCAAGCGCCATCGCCGCCCATGCCAGCCCGGCATAGGGCGGCGCGTAGCTGAACCTGATCTCGGTCGTGCCGACCGGCAGCTTCACGCTCTGCATCACCTGGCCGTAGGGCGCGATCTCGGTCTCTGCGCCGTTGATTGTGGCGCGCCATCCTGAGAAATACAGCTCCCGGCGCACAAGCTGCCCCGGGGCGTCGCAGGTGGTTGTCAGGGTCGTGCGGTTTTGCACGGTGAGGCGGCATGGCCCTGACAGCGCCTCGAAATACGGTGCGGCATTGGGCAATTCGTAGATATCCACCAGCGTGTCGCGATAGACGCGCGGTGGCGTGGGGTGGTCCTGGTGCAGGGTGAAGCTCAGTCGGGGCGAGAATTTGCCAGGCGGCAGCCAGACCGCCACCGTGTGCTGGCCGCCGTCATGCCTGATGCGCCAGCGCAGTTCCTGGCCCTTGGGCGCCATCAGGACCGGCGCGAGTGGCACCATCGCAACAGCGTTGTCGGCAGTCTCGCCGAGGTTGAGCGTACCATGGACGCAGATATCGCCGGCACAGAGTTCAGCCGACAGATTTCCGTCCGATTGGCCCATATAGGTGCCGATCGCCACGCCCATGCCGTTGATCTGCCCGCCGGGAACCTGCTGGGCGTCCACCATGCCAGCCATCGCGTCGCCGGGCTTGAGGGGGTATGCCGCGCCGTGCCCGGCGCTGTCCGACGTTGAAAACTCCGGCACGAACGGGTTCACGCCCGCATGGGCGACAACATAGCGCACGCCAAGCGCCTCGAAATTGGCCAGATGGCGGACCATTTGTTCGGCATGGGTGGGCACCCCTTGCGGCAGTACCGGCTCGTCGCCCCGGAACATGATGGGGTGGCCGGACGGGTCGAGCGAACTGCGGATATGATCGACCCAGTTCGCCGGGATCGGCAGATATTCGTGATTGAGCTGGGGCGTCTGGAAGAAGGCCCCGTAATTGGGCCGGTAGGGTCCGAGCGCGTAGAAGCGCTGCAGGCCGGTGTTGTCCTTGAGGAAGCGCACGGCCGCCGTGTCGATGGTGGCGTCGCGCGGGCCGGCCAGCATCGGGATGGCAAACATGGTGGCCGCGCCAATCGCCAGCAGCGCCACCAGCATGGCCATGCGCCTGGAGGTGGCGGGCCGTGCCAGCAGCCATATTCCGACGCCGACGCTGAGCCCCCCCCAGAGCAACGAGGCGATGGGCCAACTCCAGTAGGCCCGTGTTTCGGCTCCAATCGCACGCATCAGGGGCCACGCCAGCGCGAGGCAGATGGCCGCGATCACAGCCAGCAGCACCGCTGCCACGATCTGTGCGCCGCGTGACAGCGCCCCGTGCCGCCAGTCCTCCAGTGCCAGCACCGCCAGCACCAGGGCGGCGAATTGCCAGGATGGGTTGAGGTAGCGCACCAGAATGGTTTGGCGCGTCATCGGCAGGGCATAGAGAAACTGGGTGATCACCGGCAGGTTGGCGACGCCGCCGACGCACAGCACAATCCAGGCGAACATCACCCAGCGCAGCGAACGCTGGCGTTGGCCCCACAGGCCGAGCAACGCCAGCAGCAGCGGCAGCAGGCCCAGATAACCGCCCAGGCATTGCACCATGGCCGCCAGCACGCCGGCCCGATCCGGGTAGGCCAGCAACGGGCCGACAAGGTACGGGAACAGCCACGCCGCCGGCACGGAGGCGGGCGTCGCCTCGGGCAACGGCTCGAAGATCGAGACCGCGAGGGCATGGTTCTCGACGGTACTGTGGATCAGCATATGGGCGAACGACCACAGCGCGGGCGCTGCCAGGATGACGCCGGTGAGCCCGCCCAGGGCAACTCTGCGGGCGAATTTCCATCGCTCTGGCGTGTTCGTGAACCGCCAGCAGGCCCAGAGCAGCGCCAGCAATCCGTTGAGATAGGCGGTTTCCGGAAAGCCGGCATAGAGCGAAAACGCCACCGCCACGGCGATCAGGCGATATCCGCCAGCGCGGGCGCGCTCGATCCCGAGCAGGAACAGCGGCAGGAACGCCACCGGCATGATCGGGCCGTGGCCCAGCCAGGCGAACGTTCCGCTGATGGCGAACATCATTCCACCCACAACAGCCGGCACGCGCCCCACGCCGAGTGTGCGCAGCAGGGCATAGCAGGACAGCCCAGCGGTCATCTGCAAGGCGAGCTTGAGAAGGAACGGGCCGTTCTGGAAATGCAGCAGCAGCACAAACGGCAGGAACAGCGCCGATGCCTGCATCTCCCCGGCCAACGGCATCCCGATCCCGCTATACGGGTTCCACCAGGGCACCTGTCCGCTCAGCCATTGTTCCGCGGCCAGATGGCCCAGGGCCTGCGTTGTCACCCCGACATTGAGATCGAGATTGACCAGCCCCGGCACCCAGCCGGCGCGGCCGCCGGTGAGCAGCCCGCTGGTGAGAAAGATCGGGTCCTGCGAAAATCCCACCAGCGCCGGCCAACTGACCAGCACCGGTGCGATGATGAGAACCATGATCGGCCACACGCGCCGCAGGAAGGCGGCGCGCTGCATGGTCATACGTAGTCGACGAAAACGTCCCCAAGGCTCGGATAGACCACCTTCACCTTGGCGTGTTCGCCGACGATGCTCTTGCCGGTCCAACTGCCGCAGGTGACGAACTGGCCAGCCTTCAGGCCGCCGGACCAGACGGCGCCCTCATTGGCCATCCATACCATCAGGCGAATCATGTCGCCGACCGGGTTGCCGGTATGCGTCATCTGCAAGGCGCCATCGACATATTGTTCCACCGTCTCGGTGGTGAAATCGATGCCGTGCCAGTCCGCCAGGCCCGCGCCATAGATCAACCCGGCATGCGACTGCGTGTCGGCGAGGTTGGTGAACGGGCTGATGGCGTCCGGATCATGGAAGCGGCTGTTCAGAGTCTCGATCACCGGATGGGCGGTGGCGATGGCGGCGATGACTTCCTCGCGGGTGTAGGGCGTGGCGCGGGGCGGCAGGTCGGTGCCCATGCGGAAGGCCACTTCAGCCTCGATGCCGCGCAGCGAGTTGGCGGCCGGCATGGTGGATGGGCTGGGAACCACGCCGATGGCGGGCAGGGCGCCGCATTGCGGGGCGCCTTCTGGGCTGGCGGCGCCGACTTTCCAGCCGCCGATTCCGCCGAAGGTGGCGGCGACCAGATGCTGGATCGCATAGGCCTGCGGCCGATCGGCCGGGCGCAGCGCCTCGGGCAGGTCGGCGAGCTTCGGCGCGGTGCCGGCGCGCACGGCGAGCAGGATATCGGCGGCTTGTTTGGCGACAGCAGACATGAATCGTTCCCTAGAGCTTGTCATTGGATCTAGGACCGACACCGCCATCTTGTCCAACCGCGCTTGTCCTGCCGGTCGCACGAAGGCAGGTTGGGGGAATGCATATCGAGCTCATTCAGACTCCAGACCCCAGCCACCGCGCCGCCATCCTGGCGCCGCTGGATGCCCATAATTTCGTCATGACCGGTCAGGCCGACCAGAGCATCAACCTCGGCGTGTTGCTGTGCGATGCCGACGGCGCCGTCGAGGGCGGGTTGTGGGGCAGTCTCTGGTATGGCTGGTTCAAACTGGAATACGCCTTCCTGCCCGAGCATCGCCGTGGCAACCGGTTGGGTGCGCGCATCCTGTCCACGCTGGAAGCCGCCGCGGTGGCACGTGGCGCGCACGGCGTGTGGATGCAGAGCTTCAGCTTCCAGGCGCCGGGGTTTTATCAGAAGCTGGGCTATCAGGTGGTGGGGGTGCTGGACGACCGGCCGCCCGGCCATCACGACGTGTTCCTCGCCAAGACCAAAGGCTTCGCGCTGGAAGGCGCCGATCTTGTGGTGACGGAGAACCCTACTCCGGAGGATCGCCTGGCCATTCGCAGTCGCCTGGTGACCTGGAGCAACCAGTATGCCGGCCCTGCCGATTGGCGCGAGCTGACCCTGGTGGTGCGTGATGCCGCAGGCGCCGTGATTGGCGGACTGTCGGCCCGCACCGGGCGTGGCTGGCTGTTCGTGGAGTTGCTCGGCCTGCCACCCGAGGCGCGCGGCACCGGCATGGGCAGCCAACTGCTCCGCATGGCAGAGGACGAGGCCCGCAAGCGCGGCTGCATCGGCGCCTATCTGGACACGTTCAGCTTCCAGGCGCGCCCGTTCTATGAGAAGCACGGGTACGAAGTGTTTGGCCAGATCGACGATTACCCCATTGGCCACGCCCGTTATTTTCTGTCCAAGCGGCTGGATCAAGCATGAACCTCCACTCCGACTGGCGCGTCATTCCTGAACAGGCTCGCGGCTGCGTGCTGGCGCTCGGCAATTTTGATGGCGTGCATCGCGGCCATGTGCATCTGCTGCACGCGGCCCATGCCGCACGGCCGGATGCGCCCTTGGGCGTGGTGACGTTCGAGCCGCATCCCCGCGCCGTGTTCCGCCCCGATGACCCGCCGTTCCGCCTCACGCCCTCGCCGGTGCGGGCGGCGTTGCTGCGCGCGCAGGGCGTGCGCCATATTTTCGAAATCCGGTTTGATGCCGCGTTCAGCGACATGACGGCCGAAGATTTCATCACAGACGTGCTGCATCGCGGACTTGGCGCCGTTCATCTGGCGTGCGGGGCGGATTTCGCGTTTGGCCATCGGCGCGGCGGCAATGCCGATTTTCTGGCCGAACGCGCCGAGGTGCTGGGCATCGGGCTGACCTTGGTGCCGCCGTTGGTGGATGCGTCCGGGCCGATTTCGTCCAGTCGCGTCCGCCGGGCGCTGCAAGACGGCTATCCCGAGCGGGCGGCGGAACTGTTGGGCCGTGACTGGGCCATCACCGGCATTGTGGCGCATGGCGACAAGCGTGGCCGCACCATCGGCTTTCCCACCGCCAACATCGCCCTCGGCGACCATCTGGAGCCGGCCCGGGGCGTCTATGCGGTGCGGGCCCTGCTGCCGGACGGCACGATGGTGGCCGGGGTGGCCAATATCGGGCGCCGGCCCACGGTGAACGACGGCACCGAAAGCCGCCTGGAAGCGCATCTGTTCGATTTCGACGCTGACCTGTATGGCCAGGAGATCACGGTGTCATTGCACCAGTTCCTGCGCCCCGAACGAAAATTCGCCAGCTTTGGGGAATTGCACGCCCAAATCGTCAGTGATGCCGCCGAGGCGCGGGCATTGCTTGACCCATGGGGCGGCCTCTCAGCATAAGACCTGCATGACCGACACATCCTCGCCCGCCGATTATCGCACCACCGTCTTCCTGCCCACGACAGACTTTCCGATGCGGGGAGATCTGCCCGTGAAAGAACCGGCCATGCTGGCGCGCTGGCAGGAGATGGGGCTGTGGGAGAAAATGCGCGAATCCCGTGAGGGGCGCGAAAAATTCATCCTTCATGACGGTCCGCCCTACGCCAACGGCAATTTGCATATCGGCCATGCGCTGAACAAGATCCTGAAGGACGTGATCAACCGTTCGCGCCAGATGGCCGGGCAGGATGCACTGTATATCCCGGGCTGGGACTGTCACGGCCTGCCGATCGAATGGAAGATCGAGGAGCAATACCGCAAGCAGGGCGCCAACAAGGACGCTGTTCCGGTGTTGCAGTTCCGCGCCGAATGCCGCGATTACGCCGCCGAATGGGTGGGCATCCAGAGTGACGAGTTCCAGCGCCTGGGCGTGTCCGGCGATTGGAAGCAGCGTTACGCCACCATGGATTTCGGGTCCGAGGCCTGCATCGCCGGCGAGATCGGCAAGTTCCTGCTCAACGGGTCGTTGTATCGCGGCCTGCGCCCGGTGATGTGGTCGCCAGTGGAAAAGACCGCCCTGGCCGAGGCCGAGATTGAATATCACGACCACACCAGCACCACGATCACGGTGCGATTCCCGGTCATTTCCAGCCCGAACCCGCAGCTGTCCGGCGCGTCGGTGGTGATCTGGACCACCACGCCGTGGACGATGCCGGGCAACCGCGCCATCGCGTGCGGGGCCGAGATCGAATACGCCGTGGCACGTCTGGACAGCGTGGCCGAAGGCTCGTTGGCCCGGCCCGGTGAAATTGTGGTCGTTGCCCTCGAATTGCTGCCGAAATTCTGCGCCGACGTGAAGGCCGAGACGCATCACGTGCTGCATGTGCTGACCGGTGCGCAGTTACAGGGCACCCTCTGCGCCCATCCGCTGCACGCCTCCGGCTATGCCCATCAGGTGCCGGTGCTGTGCGCCGATTTCGTCACCACCGAGCAGGGCACGGGCTTGGTGCACATCGCCCCTAGCCACGGCGAGGACGACTTCAATCTTGGCCGCCTCCACAAGCTGGAAATCCCCGAGACGGTGGCTGATGACGGCACGCTGACGCACCACGCGCCGGGCTTCGAGGGCGTGCATGTCTACAAGGCCGCCCCGCCGGTGATCGCGGCGCTGACTGAGGCGGGCATGCTGCTGGCCACCTTCAAGCTGGTGCATTCCTATCCGCATTCCTGGCGTTCCAAGGCGCCGCTGATCTTTCGCGCCACGCCGCAATGGTTCATCCGCATGGACGGACCCGAGGCCATCCGCGCCCATGCGTTGCAGGCGATCACCGACACGGTGTTCGTGCCCGACCAGGGCCGCAACCGCATCGGCGCCATGGTGGCCGGCCGGCCGGATTGGTGCATCAGCCGCCAGCGCGCCTGGGGCGTGCCGATCCCGGTGTTCGTCGATCGCCTCACCGGCACGCCGTTGCGCGATCCGGCGGTGGTGGACCGTGTGGTGGAGGCGTTCACCATCGACGGCGCCGATGCCTGGTATTCCTCGCCGGCCAGCCGCTTCCTGGGGCCTGATTACGATCCGGATGCCTATGAGCAGGTGATGGACATTGTCGACGTGTGGTTCGAATCCGGCTGCACCCACGCCTTCACGCTGGAGGCGCGCGGCCTGCCATGGCCGGCGGATCTGTATCTGGAAGGCAGCGACCAGCATCGCGGCTGGTTCCATTCCTCGCTGCTGGAAGCCGTCGGCACGCGGGGGCGGGCGCCGTTCAAATCCATCCTCACCCACGGCTTCGTGCTCGACGAAGCTGGCCGCAAGATGAGCAAGTCGCTCGGCAACGTGACGGCGCCGCAGGAGGTGTCGGACAAATACGGCGCCGATATCCTGCGCCTGTGGGTGATGAACTCCGACACCACCGAGGATCTGCGCATCGGGCCGGAAATCCTGAAGCAGCAGGCCGAACTCTATCGCCGCATCCGCAACACGCTGCGCTGGATCTTGGGCAGCCTGGACGGTTTCACCGAGGCCGAGCTTGTGCCTGAGAGCGAGATGCCGGAGCTGGAGCGCTTCGTGCTGCACCGCCTGTCGGAACTGGACGCCCAGTATCGCCACGCCGTGGCCAGCTACGACTGGACCGGCGTGATTCCGGCGCTGCACAATTTCTGCAGCACCGATCTGTCGGCGTTCTACTTCGATGTTCGCAAGGATGCGCTGTATTGCGACCGTCCGGACAGCCTGCGCCGTCGTGCCTCGCGCACCGTGCTGGATCATCTGCATCGCTGCCTGACGTTGTGGCTGGCGCCGGTGCTGGTGTTCACCGCCGAAGAGGCCTGGGTATCGCGCTTCGGCGCCGAGTCGAGCGTGCATCTGCAGGACGCGCCGGATCTGCCGGCGGCCTGGAACGACGCCGCGCTGGGCGAGCGTTGGCGCCTCATTCGCGAACAGCGCCGGGTGATCACCACCGAGATCGAGGCGTTGCGCAAGAACGGCGGCGTGAAATCGTCGTTGCAGGCCGCCATCACGCTGACGCCAACTGAAACCGCCATCATGGGGCTGCCGGAATGGGCGGAACTCGCCATCGTCTCGCAGGCCGCAGGAGCCGACTCCCTGGGCGTGCATGTGGCACAGGGCGACAAATGTGGTCGCTGCTGGAAGATCCTGCCGGAAGTGGGCCGGGTTTCAGCCCACCCGACCCTGTGCCTGCGCTGCGCGGACGCGGTGGATCATCTGTCCTGCGAAGCCGTGACCGCATGAGCCGCATGGCTCTCGGCGTGGCTGGGGCGGCGGTTGTGCTGGCCGCCGACCAGGCCAGCAAGGCATGGGTTCTGGACGTGCTGGACCTGCCCACCTTGGGCAGCGTTCCGGTGCTGCCGTTCCTGAGCCTGACGATGGTGTGGAATCGCGGCGTGACGTTCGGCCTGCTCGGTGGGCTGGGGGGAGCGGCGTCCTGGGTGCTGGCGGGTGTGGCGCTGTGTGTGGTGGTGGCGCTGTTCGTGTGGCTGCGCCGCGCCGAAACCAGGCTGGTGGCGGTGGCCCTGGGCTCCATCGCCGGCGGGGCCGTTGGCAACGTGGTGGACCGGGTTCGGTTCGGCGCGGTGGTGGATTTCCTGCACGCCCACGCCTTTGGCCATTCCTGGTATGTGTTCAATGTGGCCGATGCCGCCATCGTGTGCGGCGTGGCGGCCCTGGTGTTCGACAGCCTTCGCGCCAAGCCTGACACGCTGCCGCTTGCCGAGAATTCCGACCGGAGCTAGAAATCGCGTTATGATCATTAAAACTCGTTCCCTTCCGCATACCTGTGCAAAAACCCTGGGCGCTCTGCTGGTTCTGGCGCTCGCGGGCTGCGGCAGCACAGACGATATGTCGCGCACAATCGGCCTGACGCGGGATGTGCCGGACGAGTTTACCGTCACCACCCGCGCGCCGCTGTCGATGCCGCCTGATTTCAGCATCCGGCCGCCAACCCCCGGCGCCACACGCCCGCAGGAACGCACCGCTGCTGCCTCTGCCGAGGCCGCTTTGAACCCGCAATCGGCGCTGGCGTCGAATTCCGTACAATCGGCAGGCGAGCGTGCGCTGGTCGGTGCTGCCGGCCCCGCGGCATCCGCCACCATCCGCAACGACGTCAACAAGGAGGCCTCCCTGCAATCCGGGGATCGCGCCCTGACGGACCGGCTGATGTTCTGGAAGGCAGCCCCTGAGCCGGGCATCATCGTTGATCCCCAGCGCGAGTCCAAGCGGTTGCGTGAGAATGCCGCACTCGGCCAGTCGGTCGAATCGGGTGACACAGCCATCATCCAACGCAAGAGCACCGGCCTGCTGGACCGGCTGTTCTGATATCCGGTTGGCGCTGAACTGTAACGTTCCGGCATTTCATTTCGGTTTTGCGCTCTGCGCTGGCTGCGTTAATGCTTCGGCAAGTGTTTTCGTACGTTCTGAAAACGCGCCATGCTTACCCTGCGCGAGGTGCCTCCATGCCGCATGACCCTGGTTTCCCGGATAAAGCGGCGTTGGCCATGGCATGGGACGGCGTTTTGGCGCTGTCCGCACGCCCTGAGGCGCGGGACATTCGCGCGCTGTTCGCCGGCGATCCGGGCCGCGCGAGCCGATACACCGCCAAGCTTGACGACCTGACGATCGATTATTCCAAAACGTCGCTGGATGACGCCGCCATCGAGGCGCTGCTCACCTTGTCACGCGCCGCCGGGCTGAGCCTGTTCCGTGACCGGCTGTTCGGCGGTTCCTTCGTCAATGAGACCGAGGGCCGCGCCGCGATGCACATGGCGCTGCGCGGGGGGCGCGATGCCGCGTATGTCGCTGACGTCCCAAACGGACGTGAGGATGCCTCGGCGATTGCCACGGCCGAGTTGGCCCGTATGGAAGCCTTTGTGGGCGCCGTGCATTCCGGCGGGCTGCGCGGCGCCACGGGCCTGATGTTCACCCATGTGTTGGCCATCGGCATCGGCGGTTCCGATCTTGGCCCCGCCATGGCCACCGAGGCGCTGACGCTGGCGCATGGCCCGGTGTTGCAGGCCCGCTTCCTGTCCAACGTGGATGGCACCGGCCTGGCGGCCCACACGCGCGGGCTGGACCCCGCCACCACGCTGGTGCTGGTGGCATCCAAAACCTTCACCACCCAGGAAACCGCGGAGAACGCCAAGGCGGCCCGCGTCTGGTTGGCTGGGGCATTGGGGGAAGCGGCTGTCGCGGATCATTTCGTGGCCCTGTCCACCAACCTCGCCGCCGTGGCGACGTTCGGCATCCGGCCCGAGCACGTGTTCGGCTTTCGGGACTGGGTGGGCGGGCGGTTCTCGCTCTGGTCTCCGGTCGGGCTGTCGGTGGCGCTGTCGGCCGGATGGCCGGCGTTCCAGGCGATGCTGGACGGCGCTGCCGCGATGGACACCCATTTCCGTTCGGCGCCCTTTGCGCACAACTTGCCGGTGCTGCTGGCGCTGGCCGGGATCTGGCACGTGGATGCTTGCGGCTACCGCGCCCATTGCGTGCTGGCCTATGACGACCGGCTGCGGCGGTTTCCAGCCTATCTCCAGCAGCTTGAGATGGAAAGCAACGGCAAGTCCGTCGGGTTGAGCGGCAAGCCGGTCGGCCATGCCACCTGCCCGGTGGTGTTCGGCGAGCCTGGCACCAACGCCCAGCACAGCTTCATGCAATTGGTTCATCAGGGCACCCAGGTGGTGCCGGTGGATTTCATCCTGGCCGCCAACCCTGATCACGACCGCCCCGAGGCGCATCGCATCCTGGCCGCCCATGCCTTTGCCCAGGCCGAGGCACTCTTGCGCGGACGCGGGCTGGCGGAGGTCGAGGCCGAGATGCGCGCCAAGGGGGCGACGGCGAGCGAAGTGGCCACCGTGGCGCCGCACCGTGTGTTCCCCGGCAACCGCCCCAGCATCACCATTCTGCAAAGCCGGTTGGACGGCTTCGCGCTGGGCCGCCTGATCGCGTTGTATGAGCACAAGGTGGCGGTGCAAGGCTGGTTGTGGGGCATCAACAGCTTCGACCAGTGGGGCGTGGAACTGGGCAAGGTGCTGGCCTCGGGCCTGCTGCCCGACCTTTCGCCCGGGGCTCCGGAAGGGGTTCACGACCACTCCACCAACGCCCTGATTGCGCGCTTCCGTGCCCTGCGCGGAGAAACCTGAGCTGACGATGTTCGCCGCATGAGCCGGATACGCCTGTTGTCGGAGGCGGTGGTCAACCGCATCGCCGCCGGCGAGGTGATCGAGCGCCCGGCGGCGGCGGCGCGCGAACTGGTGGAGAACGCGCTGGACGCCGGGGCCACGCGGATTCGCGTGGTGATCGAAGGCGGCGGCATCACCCGCATCGAGGTCACCGATGACGGGTTCGGCATGTCCGCCGACGAACTGGCGCTGGCCGTGCAGCGTCACGCCACGAGCAAGCTGACCGATGACCAGCTGGTGCGGATTTCCACCCTCGGCTTCCGGGGCGAGGCGCTGCCCAGCATCGGTGCCGCCGCCCGCCTGCACATCACCTCGCGCACCGCTGACGGCGATGCCCACAGCATCAGCGTCGAGGGCGGGCTCGTGGGGGCGGTGCAGCCGTCCTCCGGTGCGCCCGGCACCCGCATCGACGTGCGCGACATGTTCTTCGCCACGCCCGCTCGCCGCAAATTCCTCAAAACCCCGCGTGCCGAGGCCGATGCCGTGGAAGCCGCCATCCGTCGCCTGGCGCTGGCCGCGCCACAGGTGGCGTTCGGCTTTGAGAGTGACGGGCGGGTGGCGTTCGACTTGCCGGCCCAGACCCGTGCGGCCCGCATCGCGAGCCTGCTGGGGCCAGACACCACCATCGCCATCGACGCGACCCGTGGCGATCTGCGCATCGAGGGTTTCGTGGCCCCACCCGCCATCACCCGCGCCACGGCCGCCGCCCAGGCACTGGTGGTCAATGGCCGTCCGGTGGTGGACCCGGTGTTGCGCATCGCCGTGCGCGTGGCCTATCGCGACGTGATTGCCGCCGGCCGTTTTCCAGTGGTGGCGCTGTATCTCACCATCCCGCCCGAGGATGTGGATGTGAACGTGCACCCCGCCAAGGCGGAACTGCGCTACCGCGACGCCGATGCCGTGCGCGCCTTGGTGATCGGCGCGGTTGGCCGCGCTCTGGCCCAGGGGGCCGGACCGGCGCCGCCGTCTGGCATCATGGCGTTCCAGAGCGGGCAGTTCCAAAGCAGGCCGCCGATGCGGCTGACCCCGCAGGTGGCGGGCACTTCGCCGTTCGCCACATTCGGTGGTTTCGCCGAAAACACGCTGCCGTTGACCAACACACCCTCGGCCCGGCCGCAGATCGAAGCCCCGGCCCCCGCCGCCGACCACCCGCTGGGGGCTGCGGTGGCGCAGGTGCTGGACACCTACATCATCGCCGTTGCTCCCGATGGCAGCCTGGTGCTGGTGGACCAGCATGCGGCCCATGAGCGTCTGATGCACGAGGCGATCCGTAACCAGATGCTGGCCGGCGGCGTGCGCACCCAGCCGCTGCTGATGCCCGCCGTGGTTGACATGCCCGGCGCTGACGCCGCTCGCCTGGCTTTCCACGCCGACAGTCTCGCGGATCTGGGCCTGGAGATCGAGCCGTTCGGCGCCGGCGCCATTCTGGTGCGCGCCATGCCCGCAGCCCTGGGCACGCCCGATCCCGCGCCGCTGCTGCGCGACGTGGCGGACGAACTGGCCGAGCAGGACGAAACCACCGCCCTGGAATCCCGCCTCGACGCGGTGATTGCCCGGTTGGCGTGCCACGGCAGCATCCGCGCCGGCCGTCGGATGGGCGGCGCGGAAATGGACGCCCTTTTGCGCCAGATGGAAGCCACGCCGCGCGCGGCCACCTGCAGCCACGGTCGGCCGACCTATCTGAAACTCACCCGCGCCGAGATCGAACGGATGTTTGGCCGGCGTTGAGCGTCTAAGCGAGACGCCAAACGCTCACCGTCGCCTTGGCGTGCACCCGCTCGGCCAATTTTTCTGCTGGCAGTTCCAACACTTCCTCGCTCCCGGTCTCCACCACCAGCAGCGCATGGGGCGCGAACCACCCGGCCCGGCCCAGGGTTGCTACCGATTTCGCCACCAGATCCTTGCCATATGGCGGGTCAAGGAACACCAGTCCGCACGGCGTTCCCGGCTTCGGGCGCAGCGCATCGCCAGGGATCACCACCGCCCGGTCATCGGCCTTGCAGGCTGCGACATTGGCCCGCAACGCGGCCAGCGCCGTGCGGTCGGTTTCGATGAAGCTCGCCCGTGCGGCCCCGCGTGACAGGGCTTCCAGTCCCAGCGCGCCGGTGCCGGCAAACGCGTCCAGCACCTCGGCGCCCACCACGCGGCCCTCGGCCCAAGGGGCGTGCATCAGCATGTCGAACAGCGCCTGGCGCATGCGCTGGGCTGTCGGCCTGGTCGATTCACCCGGAGGGGCGGCCAGGGTTCGGTTGCGCCAGGCGCCCGCGATAATGCGCATCGAAGATCCTCTATTTGCTGCGTTTTGCCATGCATGCTACCGGCCGGG
Source organism: Acetobacteraceae bacterium (assembly GCA_040399685.1). Classification (GTDB taxonomy): domain Bacteria; phylum Pseudomonadota; class Alphaproteobacteria; order Acetobacterales; family Acetobacteraceae; genus CAIQQQ01. Next base: position 108,266 of record JBBART010000006.1, on the reverse strand, counting down.
GCATGACGCAACCGATCACCTTCACGGGCAGCCCATGCTGAAGCGCCTGATGCGCAGTTCCCGCGTGCAGGCGATGCTGGCGGCGATCGTTGGCCGCTATCTGGCATGGGCGCTGTCCAGCACGCGGTGGCGGCTGGTGGGGGTTGAAAATTTCGCGCCTTACGAACACGGCGCGCCCGTCATTGCCGCGTTCTGGCATGAACATCTGCCGCTGATGCCGCAATTGTGGAACCGCGCCCGCGCCGCCACGCCGGGGCTGCGGCTGCATGTGCTCGTCAGTCGCCACAAGGACGGCCGCTTTATCGGCGATGTGATCGCCCGGTTCGGTCTCAGTGTCACCCACGGGTCCAGCACGCGCGGCGGCCAGAACCGGGGCGGGGCGGCCGGGGCCATGGCGTTGCTGGCGGTGCTGGAATCCGGCCAACAGGTGGCCATCACGCCGGATGGCCCGCGCGGTCCACGTCGCAAGGCGGCGCCGGGCGTGGCGCAACTGGCGGGTCTGTCCGGCTGTGCGGTGCTGCCGTGTGCCGCGCAAACCTCTCGCCGTCATGTGTTCGCCAGTTGGGACCGGATGATCCTGCCGCTGCCGTGGGGGCGCGGCGTGCTGGTCTGCGGCACGCCGATCCATGTGGCCCGCGAAGGCTGGGCTGACGCGCTGCCCGCGATCGAGGCGGCGTTGACCGAGGCGTCCGAGACGGCGAGCCGGCTATGTCGCTGATGTTGCTTCGTATCTATGCCAGCCTGGCAACCCTCGCAGCCCCGTTGTTGCGCCGTCATCTGCACAAGCGCGTCAAACGCGGCCGGGAACTGCTCCCGCGTCTTGGCGAGCGCTGTGGCCACGAGGCCACGCCGCGTCCGGCCGGCACGCTGATCTGGCTGCATGCGGCCAGCGTGGGGGAGACAATGTCGATCATCCCGGTTATCGCGGTGCTGCTGGAGCGACCGGGCGTGACGGTTCTGGTCACCACCGGCACCGTGACATCGCAGGAATTGCTCAACAGCCGCATTCCCGCCATGGGGGCGGCCGGTCGTGTGCTGTACCGCTTCGTGCCGCTGGATGTGCCGCGCTGGGTGGCGCGTTTCGTGGCGCATTGGCACCCCGACGTGGCGGGCTTCGTCGAGAGCGAGATCTGGCCCAACCTGCTCTCCGCCTGCCGGCAGCGCGGGGTGCCGTTGATGCTCGTCAACGCCCGCCTGTCGCCGTCCAGCCATGGGATGTGGCGCCGTGTGCCAGGTGCGGCGCGGCAGGTGTTCGGGCTGTTCGACGCCGTGCTCGCGCAAAGCGATGCCGATGCGGCCCGGCTTGCCGCACTCGGCGCACGGCAGGTCGAAAGTTCCGGCAATCTGAAATTCGCCACGCCCGTCCTGCCGGTGGACGAGGCTGAACTGGCCCGGATGCGTATTCTGACCGCTGGGCGGCCGGTCTGGCTGGCCGCCTCCACCCATCCCGGCGAGGAACTGATCGCGGGCGCCGTGCATCGGGCGCTGTCCGGCCGGCATCCGACCTTGCTGACCATCATCGCGCCGCGGCATCCGCATCGCGGGGCGGCGATTGCGGAGGAGTTGAAGCGGCTGGGCATCCAGGTCACACGGCGCGCTTTGGGCGAGGGGCCGCCTGCCGCCGGCATCTGGCTGGCCGACACGCTGGGCGAACTCGGCCTGCTCTATCGGCTGGTGCCGATTGTTTTTGTGGGCCGCAGCCTGGCGCTGGGCGGCGGACAGAACCCGCTGGAGCCGGCGCGCCTTGGCTGTGCGGTGGCCGTTGGCCCAAAGACGGCGAATTTCACCGAGGCTGTGTCGCGCCTGGAGAGTGCCGGCGCGCTCACGGTGGTAGCGGACACGGCGGCCCTGACCGGCTGGGTGCAAACCATGCTGCGCGACGATGCCGCCCGCCAGGCAATGGGGCAGGCCGGGCTGGCAACGGCCTCCAACGCGGCCGGCCTGCCGGAGCATGTGGCACAATGTCTGCTCCGGCTTGCAGGCCATGCCGCATGAAGCCGCCCGCGTTCTGGGCGCACGGCCACACGCCGCCGTGGATATTGCTGCCGTTCGCCTGGATGTATGCCACCGTCACCGCCCGGCGGGTTGCTCGGCCGGGATATGTGGCGTCGGTGCCTGTGATTTGTTGTGGCAATCCCGGCGCGGGCGGTGCTGGAAAAACCCCTCTGGCGCGCGATCTCGCCGCCCGCCTGCTGGCGCGCGGGCGCAGCCCGGCCTTTCTGACGCGCGGCCATGGCGGATCGCTGCACGGGAATTTGCGGGTCGATCCGACGCATCACACGGCATCCGAGGTGGGTGACGAGGCGATGCTGCTGGCCTTGACCGCGCCCACCTTCATCGGCGCCGACCGGGCCGCAAGCGCGCGGCTGGCGATTGGGCAGGGGGCGGATGTGCTGGTGATGGATGACGGGCTGCAGAACCCCAGCCTCGCCAAAACCGCATCGCTGCTGGTGATCGACGGTGGCGCCGGGTTCGGCAACGGCCACGCCATCCCCGCCGGTCCGCTGCGCGAGAGCGTGGCCGCAGCCGCCGCCCGGTGCCGGGCCGGAGTGCTGATCGGCGCGGACACGGCCGGCGCATTGGCGCAATTGCCGGCTGGGTTTACCGCCCTGCGCGCTGACATCGTGGCCGATGCGGCCGATCTCGCAGCCCTGCCACCGCGCCTGCTCGCCTTCGCCGGCATCGGCCGCCCCGCCAAGTTCTTCGATACGCTGCGCAACGCCGGTCATGCCCCAATGGAGATGCAGGAATTCGCCGACCATCACCCCTACACCGACGCCGACCTCGCCCACCTTCAGGGGCGCGCGGCCGCGCTGAAAGCAACCCTCGTGACCACCGAGAAAGACCGCGTGCGACTGCCTGCGGCGGAGCAGGCCGGCATCATGCAACTGCGCATCACTTTGGACTGGCAAGATCCGGGTGCGATTGAGGCCATCCTGACCGAGGCGTTGGCGGGCGCATGACCCGCCGCCAGATCCAGTATCGCGCTGAGGCCCTTCTGGTGCGCGGCGCGTTGTGGCTGCTGTGCCGTCTGGGGGCGGAGACGGCCTCCAATCTCGGTGGTTTCCTCGCCCGTCATCTTGGCCCGCTTCTGCCCGTCACCCGCGTCGGTGAGGCCAATCTTCGTGCAGCCCTGCCGGACCTGGATACCGCCGCCCGCCGTGTGGTTCTTCGCAGCGTGTGGGACAATCTCGGCCGTACCGTCGCCGAACTGCCGCATATCGCAGCCCTTGAGGGCACTGCTTCGGGCCCAGGCTGGGAGATCGAGGGCGCCGAGATCGTTACGGCTCTTGCGGCCCAGGGCGGCCCGGCCATCCTGTTCTCCGCCCATATCGGCAACTGGGAATTGCTGCCCGCCATGGCCGGACATCTCGGCCTGAAGATGAGCAGCTTCTACCGCGCCGCCACCAACCCGGAGGTGGATGCGTTGATCATGAACCTGCGCACCCGCGCCACAGGCCCGGGCGTGCCGAACTTCGCCAAGGGCAGCCAGGGCGCCCGCGCCGCAATCGGCCATCTCGCCCGTGGCGGCTATCTGGGCATGCTGGTGGACCAGAAGATGAATGACGGCATCGAAGCGCCCTTTTTTGGGCGTCCCGCCATGACCGCACCCGCCGCCGCCGCCTTCGCGCTGCGCTATCGCTGCCCGATCATTCCCGCCCATGTCGAGCGCCTCGGCCCCGCAAGGCTACGGCTGGTGGTGGAGAAGCCGATGGATCTGCCTGACACAGGCGACCGTCAGGCCGATGTCCTCACGCTGACCACGGCCATCAACGCACGGCTGGAAGCCTGGGTTCGGGCGCGGCCGGGTGAATGGCTGTGGCTGCACCGGCGCTGGCCGAAGGGCTAGAACCATCAGAACCGACGAAATTCAGCACGTGGTACGCCGCATTGTTCCCCCTGTTCGTTCCAGCGATCCATGGCGGCCCGGTTCTCCATGAGCCACTGTTCTGCCTGAGCGTTGGGCAGCCCGAGCGAGGGTTCAAGGTTGCAAGGGGGTGGCACGCCAATCTTGGGTTCACGCATCGTCATCGCCCCCTACAGATCCAGCGTCGCCTGCCGCGCCCGCCCGCCATTGGCCGTCACCGCCACATCGCCGTCCGCAAAACTGATCCGCAAGCCGGAACCCGGCTTCACGCCAGCGGCGGCCGTCACCGCCAGTCCCGTCTCGTCGAACACCAGCGCATAGCCCCGCGCCTGCACGGCCTTGTGTGACACCGATTCCAGCCGCGCTCCCAGCCCTTCCAGCCGCGCGGCCGCCTCCCGCAGGCGGGCGCGCACAGGGGCGTCTGTCAGGCGGGGCAACACGCGCCCGGCCTGGGCGGCATGCCCTGCGATGGCGTGGCGCAGCGATGAGCGGAGATGCAACGCGGCGAGGTCCAACTGGCCGCGTCGCGCCGTCACCACCTGCGGCAAGGCCAGGCGCAGCCTCAGCCCACGGTCGGACAATGTGCGCCGCGCCTGCGCCACAAGAAGCGCCAGGTCCGGCAGGCCGCGTTCGGCCCGCACCAGGGCGGCGCGTCTGGCCGCCAGCAGGTTCGGCAGCGACAATTCCAGCCGCACGCCGCGATCATCCAGCCTTTGCCGCGCCGTGCCAACCAACGACGGCAGATCCGGCAGACCGCGCTCGGCCCGTTGCAGGCGCAGGCGTTTTTCCTGGGCAATCCGCCCCAGGCTGCCCTCCAGCCGCGCCGCCTTCTGCAACAGATCGGCCATCAGTTCCGACCGCGCCGGAATCGCCATCTCCGCCGCCGCCGTGGGGGTGGGCGCCCGGCGGTCGGACGCGAAGTCGATCAGCGTGGTGTCTGTTTCATGCCCCACCGCCGAGATCAGCGGAATGCTGCACGCGGCGGCGGCGCGGACCACGATCTCGTCGTTGAACGCCATCAGATCCTCAAGCGATCCGCCACCGCGCGCCACGATGATCACATCCGGGCGCGGCACCGGCCCGCCGGCCACGATGGCGGAAAACCCGTTGATGGCGGCGGCGATCTTCTCGGCCGAGCCTTCGCCCTGCACCGGCACCGGCCACAGCAGCAACGCCCGCGGAAACCGGCGCAGAATGGTGGTGCGAATATCCTGGATCACAGCACCTTGCGGGCTCGTCACCACGCCGATCACCACCGGCAGCATCGGCAAAGGCCGCTTGCGGGCGGCGTCAAACAGGCCTTCCTCGCCCAGCCGCACCCGCAGCGCCTCGATCTTGGCGAGCAACGCGCCGGCGCCGGCGTAATCCATCCGGTCGACGATCAACTGATAGCTGGAACGGTCGCCATACGAGGACACCTTGCCCTGCGCGATCACCTCCACGCCGTTCTCCGGCTGCATCCCCAGCCGTGGCACGGCGAACTTCCACACCACGCCAGACAGCTTGCCGCCCTCGTCCTTGAGCGAAAAATAGATGTGCCCCGACGGATAACGCTTGACCTCGGTCAGTTCGCCGCGCACCCGGACGCGACCGAACGTGCCTTCCAGGGTGCGCTTCACGGCGCCGGAGATTTCACTGACGGTGTATTCGGGGATGTTGGTGCGGGTGTCGTCCATGGAATTCATCCTAGGCGGCGCCGGTGCCCGCGAGAAGATGGCTGGTTCGACAAGGGGAGTGCAGGCGATGCGGGTTCTGGTGGTAGGCAATGGCGGACGCGAACACGCGCTGTGCTGGGCGCTCTCGGCCTCGCCGATGCTGGCGAAGCTGTATTGCGCCCCCGGCAACCCGGGCATCGCCAATCTGGCCGAATGCGTGCCCATCGGCGTGATGGACGTGACGGCGCTGGTGGAATTCGCTGTCACCCAGCAGATCGACCTTGTGGTGCCCGGCCCGGAGGCGCCGCTGGTGGCGGGGCTGACCGACGCGATGACACGCGCCGGCATCGCCTGCTGCGGGCCAACCGCTGCTGCCGCCGCCCTGGAGGGCAGCAAGACCTTCACCAAGGAAGTGGCCGATGCCGCCGGCATTCCCACCGCCGCGTGGGAGCGCTTCGAGACGGCTGAGGCCGCACGTGATTTCATCAACCGTCGCGGCGCCCCGCTGGTCATCAAGGCCGATGGTCTCGCCGCCGGCAAGGGCGTGGTCGTGGCCGCGACAGAGGCCGAGGCGCTGGCCGCCATCACGGCCTTCATGGAAGAAGGCACGCTCGGCGAGGCTGGTTCGTCTGTCATCATCGAGGAATGCCTGGTGGGCGAGGAAGTGAGCGTGTTCGCCCTGTGCGACGGCCTCACCGCCATTCCGCTGGGCGCTGCCCAGGACCACAAGCGCGTCGGCGATGGCGATATCGGCCCCAACACCGGCGGGATGGGCGCCTATTCCCCGCCGCCCTGCTTGACGCCAGCGATGGAGGCGGACGTGATGGAGCGCTTCATCCGCCCCACTCTGGCCGAGATGGCCCGTCGCGGCACGCCGTTCCGGGGCATTCTGTTCGCCGGCCTGATGCTGACCGAGCACGGGCCGAAGCTGATCGAATACAATGTCCGGTTCGGTGACCCGGAATGCCAATGCCTTCTGCTGCGCCTGAAATCCGACCTGCTGGCGGCGCTGGTGGCGGCGTGTGACGGCGAGTTGGCCAATTTCGACCTGCGTTGGCACAACCGTGCGGCGGTGGCGGTGGTGATGGCGGCGTCGGGCTATCCTGCCAACCCCAAGCGCCACACGCCCATCGGCCCGTTGGAACCGGCCGAGCAGATGGTGGGCGTGGAGGTGTTTCACGCCGGCACCGAGATCCTCAACGGCCACCTTGTCTCCAACGGCGGCCGGGTGCTGACCGTGTGCGCCACCGGCGAGACCTTCGCCGCCGCCCGGATCGGTGCCTACGCGGCGGTGGATGCGATCGATTGGCCCGAGGGCTTCTGCCGTCGTGACATCGGCTGGCGGGCGATGGCGCATTAGGCAGGCCATCACACTCGGCCGCAGGGCGATTCTTCACGCTGCCTTGGTGGTGGCTGGAACGGGTGGGGCGAAGGCGGCCACGCCCGCGCCGTTCGTCGTGACGGTGTCGTTGAACGGCCAGCCGGCGCGCGTGCTGTTGGACACAGGGGCGGAGCGCAGCGTGCTGACGCGGGCGGCGGTGACGAAATATGGCCTGCCCCTCGATGAGTGGGTGGGCAGCGCCATGCGCGGTGCCGGCGGGCGGATTGACGAGCACCGCAACGCCGTGGTGCGCACGCTGTCACTGAACGGTGTGGCCCTGTTCCAGCGCATCCCGGGGCAAAATCTTAGCCTGCCGGTGGCGGCGCTGGATCTCGGCGAGATCGCGGGGCTGCTGGGTGGCGATATGCTGCGACATCACATGCTGGATATCGACGTCGCCATGCGGACCCTCGTTCTCGGACCCGTCGACGCGCCCATGGGCCATGACAGCGTGAGCCTGCAACGCCTGCGCCAGTCGCTGCTGCTGGCGCCCTTGCGGCTTGATGGCCACGACCTGGTGGGACTGGTGGACACGGGCGCCAGCGTCTCGCTTATCAATGCCCGCGGCCTGCACAAACTCGGCCTGACGCCTGCGCAGGTCGCGCGTGACCAGGTGGTGTCCTCGCTCGGGATCGGCGGGGCGTTCACAGCCCGCCGCCACCGGTTCGGCGCTTTGCAGCTGGGCAGCCTGGTGGTGCCAAACCCTGATCTGCTGACACTGGACAGGCCAGAACCGGCGTTCGATCTGGTGCTGGGCATGGACGTGTTGGGCCTGCGCCGGTTCCGCCTGTCCTACGGCAGCGCCACATTGGCGTTTCGTTAGGAACAATGGCGTATTTGACGCTTGTATCCGCAGCCCTGACGGCTCTTATCTGATATCGCCGAACACACGGCCAGGCCACCGCTACAACCGACACCGCTAGCACAAAGGTGAACGAGCATGGGCAAAGGCGACAAACAGCACGGCAGCCGCGAGGCCAAGAAGCCAAAGGCCGACAAGAAACTCGCACCACTGTCGACCTCGATCCTCAAGCCACAGGACGAGCCGGGCAAACTGGGCGGCAAAAAGAAATAATTTCGCCAATAGCGCCTTGGCTGCGATCAAGCCGGCTCTCTCTGGCCGATGATCGCGGCAAGGCTGCCGGGAGCCTGTCTAGGTGAGTGACACAGATAAAGCGCACGCGGAATTTCTCCGCGGGTGGAGTGCCGCGCTCGACGCCGCCAAATTCTGGCACGAGTCGCAGGCCAAGAAATCCATCATCCTGGCCAATCGCAGCCGCTTCCCCAAAAATCTGGAACGCGAGGCCGAGGTTCACAAGCATTCAGCAGAGATGCTGGCGACCCTAAACCCGGATGATGTGTGAGTGATGGCTGTCAACGACCTGGACGCCCTCAACAAGCTCAAGAATCGCATCCAGGGCCTGCGCAACAAGACCACCGAAAACGGCTGCACCGAGGCCGAGGCGCTGTTGGCGGCCGCCAAGGTGGCCGAGCTTCTGGATCGCTACGACCTGTCGCTGACCGATGTCGAAATCCGGGAATCGCACTGCGAGCGGCTGGAATACGAAACCTACCGCAAGAAGCGCATCCCGCTGGAGGCCTGCATCGGCGCCATCGCGGCGTTCTGCGACTGCAAGGTGTGGCGCGAAAAGAACCCGGCTGGTGAGGCACGCTACGTGTACTTTGGCCTGCGGTCCGACGTCGAGGTGGCGCATTATCTGACCGAAGTCGTCGACAACGCCGTGCGTTCAGAACTCGGGCGCTACAAGAATTCAGCCACCTATGGCCGTTTCCGTCACCAAGACCGGCATATGGTGAATGCCTCGTTCACGCTGGGCATGATCGCCTCCATCGCCGCCAAGCTCTCGGCGATGAAGATGGAACGCGACGCCGTGCGCCATGGCACCGGGCGCGATCTGGTGGTGCTCAAAAGCTCGGTCGTTGAGTCCGAACTCGAAAAGCTGGATCTCACGCTGCGCACCGTGCGGCGCACATCGCGGACCGTGTCCCCCGCCGCCTATGAGGCCGGCGGGGTTGTCGGGGCGTCCTTGGCCATCAACCCCGGATTGCCCGGGGGCTGATCAGGCCACCCGTACTAGCCGGTGCTGCTTGCGCCCGGCCGACAGCTTGACCACGTCGTGGACCAGATCGGCGGTGGTGATGATGAGCGCCTCATCGGCGATGGCCACATCGTTCAGTCGTGCGCCGCCGCCACGGATCAGCCGCCGCGCCTCGCCGTTGCTGGTGGCAAGCCCGGCATCGACGAACAGCTTGATGGCAGCGATTCCGGCCGCGAGATCGGCCTCCAGCACGGTGATGCTGGGCAGGCTGTCGGCCGTGGTCCCTTCCTCGAACGCCAGCCTTGCGGTGCCGGCCGAGGCTTCGGCCGCTGTCTGGCCATGGGCCAGGGCGGTGGCGGCCGTCGCCAGGATCTTCTTGGCCTCGTTGATCTCAGCGCCGCCGAGGGCTTCCAGCTTGGCGATCTCGGCCAGCGGCAGGTCGGTGAACAGCCGCAGGAAGCGGCCCACATCGGCGTCTTCGGTGTTCCGCCAGAACTGCCAGAAATCATATGGGGAGAGCTTGTCGGAGGTGAGCCACACAGCCCCCTTGGCCGACTTGCCCATCTTGCCGCCGGAGGCTGTGGTGATCAGCGGCGTGGTGAGGCCGAACACCTGCTTGGCATCGGTCCGCCGCACCAGATCCACGCCAGAGACGATGTTGCCCCACTGGTCCGATCCGCCCATCTGCAACGTCACGCCGTAGCGGCGGTTCAGTTCGCGGAAATCATAGCTTTGCAGGATGGAGTAGTTGAACTCCAGAAACGTCAGCCCCTGCTCGCGGTCCAGTCGGGACTTCACGCTGTCGAAGCCGAGCATGCGGTTGACGCTGAAATGGATGCCCACCTCGCGCAGCAATTCGATGTAGCCGAGCTTGTCCAGCCAATCGGCGTTGTTGGGCATCACGGCGTCGCTCGGGCCTTCGCCGAAATTCATGTAGGGGGCGAAGCAGCGCTTGATGCCGGCCATATTGATGGCGATCTGCTCATCATTGATCAACTGCCGCGCTTCCTCGCGCAGGCTCGGGTCGCCGATTCGGGTGGTGCCGCCGCCCATCAGCGTGATCGGCTTGTGGCCATGGCGCTGCATCAGGCGCAGCAGCATGATCTGCACCAGGGAGCCGACATGCAGGCTGTCGGCTGTGCAGTCAAAGCCGATATAGCCCGCCACCGGCCCCTTCGCGAACGCGGCGTCGAGCGCCTCGGTGTCGGTGGTCTGGAAGACGAAACCGCGTGCGGTGGCGTCGTGCAGGAAATCGCTCTTTGGCATCGGACCCGGTCCTGGATAAGGGAGGGGGAGAAAAGCACAGCCGAAGCCGGGTGAAAATGCCGGCTTCGGCTGGTCTGCCCTCAATGCGGCCGGTGTCTGGCTGTCAGGGGCTGACTGGCGCCGCAGCCTTGGCGTCTGGGACCTTTGCCTCTGGCTCGGGGCGCAGCAGCGATGCGATCACGCCGCCGGCCAGCAGGGCCAACGTGACAGCCAACGCCACCACCGGCGCCACCGGGGTGAATATTTCCGCCCAGATGATCTTGGCGCCGATGAACACCAGCACCAGCGACAGCGACACCTTCAGATAGGCGAAGCGATGCACCATCGCCGCCAGGGCGAAATACAGCGCGCGCAATCCCAGGATGGCGAAGATGTTGCTGGTGTAGGCGATGAACGGGTCCGTGGTGATGGCCAGGATGGCCGGTACGCTGTCCACCGCGAACACCAGGTCAGCGAACTCGATGGCGAGCAGGGCCAGCAGGAGTGGGGTGGCAAACAGCCGCACACCGCCATCGGCGTCCGGCAGGCGCACCCAGAACCGATCTCCCCGCAGATCCGGCGTGACCCGCAACTGGCGCCGCACCCAGCGCAGCACGGCATTGTCGGCAACGCCAGCGTGGGATGCCCCCTGGCCAAACAACATGCGCACGCCGGTGATGACCAGAAAGGCCGCGAACAGCAGCAGCACCCAGTGCAACTCGGCCACCACGGCGGTGCCAAGGCCGATCACGACGGCGCGCAGCACCACCACGCCCAGAATGCCCCAGACCAGAACCTTGTGCTGATACGCACGCGGCACCGTAAAGGCCGCGAAGATGAGCGACATCACGAACACGTTGTCGAGGGCGAGGGTCTTTTCGACCACAAAGCCCGTCAGCCACGCCATCGCGGGCGCATCACCCATCGTCTGCCACACCCAAACGGCGAACAGCATGGCGGTGCCGATATAGAACGCGCTCAGCCACAGGCTTTCGCCCACGCCGATCTCACGGGACTTGCGGTGCAGCACGCCAAGATCGAGCACCAGCAGGGCCACGACCACGGCCGCAAACCCCATCCAGGCCCAGGCTGGCGCCCCGGCAAGCGGGGACGCCAGAAACGCTGTCAGTGTGTCCATGGTCTCGCCCCGGTTCACTGACCGGCCGACAGGCCGAGGGCCTCACGCACCAGACCGATCGCATCCAGCTCACGCTGGTCGATCCGCCCATCGGCGGCGGTGATCAGCAGGCAGGCCTGCAGCACCACGTGCGATTCCTGACGGCGGCCGGCGAGGGGCATGATGGCGCGCAAGGCTGTTTCGATCGCCTCGGCGGGGTCGTCGCTGAACGCACTGGCGTGGGCGTCGAAGGCGGCGCGCACCTCGGCGTGCTCGAACATCGACAGCAGCTTGTCGCCGCGCATCGTCGACATCACGCGCGCCCGCTCGGCTGGGGAGACATCGCCGTCGGCATGGGCGATCAGGGCGCAGGCGGCGATGGTGGCGTCCATCAGCATGGTGCCGCGCAACTCCATCAATGCGTCCATCACTTCGGCGCGGTCGATATCGGCCGTGCGGCGCGGAAAGCTGTTCGGAGCGGTTTTGGGCATGGAGATGTCCTTCAGGTCTGGTGCGAATGATCGCGTGACCGGCGCCTGGGACATCGCTGCGGGATGGGGTGAAAAAGCGGGCACCCGACCGAATCACAGCGGCGTCCTTCAAACGAAGGTCGCGCACGGTGATCCGACATCACAGAGTGGCTGACGTGGTCAGCAGCTCTGCCAGAGGGGCCCGGATCTCGTTATTTGCGTTTACGTGGGGGAGGCGAGAGACACAAGCAGGATCGGCACGGGTTGCCGATCCTTCATGCGCAGGACAGGCAAGGCGTTAGTCGGCCGCCAGCGCCATCGTGCGACGGGCCATCATCTTGGTGACGTGATCTTCCACGGCCAGGCCGACGGCTTCGGCATGGGCGGCCATCACGTGATCGGCGCCGGCCAGGATGCGATAATCGACCTGGACGTTCTTCTGCGTGTTCAGCTTGTCCACCAGCTTCTTCACAGCAGGCTCCGGCACCAGCTCGTCGCTGTCGCCATGCACCAGCAGGCCGCCGCAGGGGCAGGGGGCCAGGAAGCCGAAATCATAGTGGTTGGACGGGGGCGCCACGCTCACCCAGCCGGAAATCTCGGGGCGGCGCATCAGCAACTGCATGCCGATGAAGGCGCCGAACGAATAGCCGGCCACCCAAAGGCCACCCGAACTCGGGTTGACAGCCTGCATCCAGTCCAGTGCGGCTGCTGCGTCTCCAATCTCGCCGATGCCACCGTCATAGCGGCCCTGGCTGCGGCCAACGCCGCGAAAGTTGAAACGCATCACCGAAAAGCCGAGTTTCTTGAAAGATTCGAACATCGTATACGTGATTCGATTGTTCATCGTGCCGCCATGCATCGGATGTGGATGCAGGATCAGCGCGAGCGGCGCGCCGTTTTCCTTGGAATGGTGATAGCGACCCTCGAGCCGGCCGTCTGGGCCGGCGAACATGACTTCTGGCATTTTTTTCCGAAATCCGTTTCGTGTTCACCACAGCCAGGTGATGGCCAGGCTTGAGGCTGTCGGGAGGCAGGTGAGAGGCTTGCGTCAATAGCTAAATGAGCGGCAATGCGTCACGCAACCAGTGTCTTGAATAGGTCACACTCTCTGTCGGCTCTGTCGTGCCTCCAACGGAGTAGCTCTGGCAAGAAGAAACTTTCTGCCCTGCGCCATATGCATAGCCGCGTAGCGAGATTGCTTTGACCCACGGCAGATGTTTGTCGTTTGTTAAGCCACGTCGTCTATGTCTCGGCATCTTCGAATGGATGATCCGCGCTGGCATTGCATGATCCAGATGGCGCAGGCCTGACACCTGACACCCGCGCGAACATAGGGGCTGTGCGCTGGGCATGATGCTAATATATATCGAAACGGTTACGAAGGTCATTGGAAATGTCGCATGGCGTTCATCTTTTTGCGTGAAATGATCCAGGCCTATCGCGAGCGAGACCCTGCGGCGCGGTCAAATCTTGAAGTGTTGCTTTGCTATCCTGGGTTGCACGCCGTGATGTGGCACAAGGTGGCGCATGCGCTGTGGATACGTGGCCTCACCCTGCCAGCGCGGCTGTTCTCGCATCTCGGGCGCTTCCTGACGGGGATCGAGATCCATCCGGCCGCACGTCTCGGGCGACGTCTTATTATCGATCACGGCATGGGTGTTGTCATCGGCGAGACGGCGGAAATTGGGGATGATGTCTATTTGTATCATCAGGTCACCCTCGGCGGCACCAGTTCCGCCCGCGGCAAGCGGCACCCGACATTGGGCAACAATGTCATCGTCGGCGCTGGCGCCAAGATTTTGGGTGGCATCACGATTGGCGACAACGCACGCGTGGGCGCCAATGCGGTGGTGGTGCGGGCAGTCGCGGCCGACACCACGGTGGTGGGTATCCCGGCGCGCCCTGTGGAACGACGCGCTGAACGCAAGCCGCGATTCGACGCCTATGGCACGCCAACCGACTGCGACCTGGACCCGTTGATGCATGACCTCGAACTGATGCGCACCGAATTGGCCGCGCTTGAGGCCCGCATGCTGCGCATGTCCCGCAGCCAGGTGGTTGAATGACGCTCTATTTCGACGCCAACGCCTCCGAGACGCTGCGCCCCGAAGCGCGGGATGCGATGCTGCTGGCGATGGAGACGGGTGGCAACCCGTCCTCGATCCACGCTGCCGGCCGCGCCGCACGCCGCCTGCTGGAGGACGCACGCGAACATGTGGCGGCGCGTTTTGACGTCGCCTCGTCGTCGGTGGTGTTCACCTCCGGCGGTACCGAAGCCGATGCCTTGGCAGTCCACGCCCTTGGCGCCGGGCGTCGGCTGATCATCGGCGCGACCGAACACGACGCCATTCGGGCCTGTGCCGGCGGCGCCGAGATCATTCCCGTGGGCGCTGACGGGGTTGTGGATCTGGACGCTCTTGCGCGCCTGCTGGACGGCACGCCGGCCCTGGTGTGCCTGATGCTGGCCAACAACGAGACCGGCACCATTCAGCCCGTGGCCGACGCCGCCCGCCTGTGCCGTGCGGCAGGCGCGTTGCTGCATGTGGACGCAGCCCAAGCCGCCGGCCGCATGTCGATCGACATGGCCGGCATCGGCGCGGACAGCATGGCCATCTCCGGTCACAAGATGGGCGGCCCGCCTGGTGCCGGTGCGTTGTTGCTGTCCGATCGGCTGGCGGTGCTTCCGCTGATCCGTGGCGGCGGCCAGGAGCGCGGCTGGCGCGGCGGCACCCCGGCCTTGCCAGCGATCGCAGGCCTTGGTGCTGCGGCCCTGGTGTCGCCGGTCGACCTGTCCAGCCTGCGCGATGCTCTGGAGCAAGCGGTGCCGGACGCCATCATCGTGGGCACGGGGGCGCCACGGATCGGCAACACCGCGTGTCTCGCACTGCCCGGCGTGGCGGCGCAGTTGCAGGTGATGGCGCTGGACATGACCGGCATCGCCGTCTCGGCAGGTGCTGCGTGCAGTTCCGGCAAGGTAACGCGCTCTCATGTGCTGGATGCGATGGGCTTGGGCGACCTCGCCAGCACCGCCATTCGGGTGTCGCTGCCATGGAATGCGACCGAGGCCGACGTGTCTGCCTTCGCGAAGGCATACGGCGCCATGGCTGGCAGGCTTTCACGCAGCGCTGCCTGATCCCATATAGATGGCATGGACCGAAATCTGATCTTCCTCGACAATCAATCCACCACGCCATGCGACCCGCGCGTGGTGGACGCGATGCTGCCCTGGTTCACCCAGAACTTCGCCAACCCGCATTCCGCCGAGCATGCAATGGGCCGTGCGGCGGAAGCAGCCGTCGAACAGGCCCGCGCCCAGGTGGCGGAGCTGATTGGCGCTTCGGCCAACGAGATCGTGTTCACCTCCGGCGCCACCGAGAGCAACAACATCGCCATCAAGGGCGCCGCCCGCCACGCAAGCCGGGTGGGCGATGCCCGCAAACGCGTCATCACGATGGCGACCGAGCATAAATGCGTGCTGGAATCGGTGGCCGACCTGGCCGAATCGGGCTTCGATCCGGTGGTGCTGCCGGTGCGCCACGACGGCACGCTGGATCTGGAGCTGCTGGCCGACGCCCTCGCCACGCCCACCCTGCTGGTCAGCGTGATGGCGGTGAACAACGAAACCGGGGTGATCCAGGATCTCGCCGCCATTGCTGCCATCGTCAAGCAGTCCGGCGCGCTGTTCCACACCGATGCCGCCCAGGCGCTAGGCAAAATCCCGGTGGATGTCGCCTTGGGCATCGACCTCATGTCGATCACCGCACACAAGGTCTACGGCCCGAAAGGCATCGGCGCGCTCTATGTCCGCCGTCGGCCACGGGCGCGGGTGGCGGCGCTGTTCTCGGGCGGCAACCAGGAGCGTGGCCTGCGCTCCGGCACCCTGTCGCCGCCGCTGGTGGTAGGGTTCGGTGAGGCCTGCCGCATCGCGGGCATAGACATGCAGGCCGACAACGCCCGTATCCAATCCCTGCGCGACCTTCTGTTCGCCGACCTTAGCCATGCCATCCCCGGCCTGGAACTGAACGGCAGCATCAGCGCCCGCATCGCCGGCAACCTCAACATCACCTTCCCCGACCGCACGGCGGCGGCGCTGATGGCCGAGAACCCCGATCTCTGCGTCTCCACCGGCTCGGCCTGCTCCTCGGCCGCCATCGTTCCGTCCTATGTCCTGCGCGCCATGGGGCGCAGCGATGCCGAAGCGTCCCGCAGCTTGCGCATCGGCATCGGACGCTTTACCAGCGCGACCGACACAGACGCGGCCGCACGAGCCTTTGCCGCATCCCACGCCCTCGAACAGGCCTGACCCATGCCCAAGATGATTTTTGTCGAACGTGACGGCACCCGTCGCGAAGTGGATGCCCCCATCGGTCTTTCGGTCCTCGAAGTGGCCCACAAGCACGGCGTTGACATCGAGGGCGCCTGCGAGGGCTCGCTCGCCTGCTCCACCTGCCACGTGATCGTGGACCCCGAATGGGCGGCCAAGCTGGCGAAGGCAAGCGAGGACGAGGAGGATATGCTCGACCTCGCATTCGGCCTCGAAAAGACCTCTCGCCTTGGCTGCCAGATCGTCATCACCGCCGCACTTGATGGCCTGGTGGTGAAGCTTCCGGCCTCCAGCCGCAATGCACTCGACGCCTAAGGCCCCGCCCATGCGCGTGTTGGTGGCAATGTCCGGCGGGGTGGATAGCTCCGTCGTGGCAGCACTGCTGCACGAGCAGGGCCATGAGGTTATCGGCGTCACGCTGCAACTCTACGACCACGGCGTGGCCACCGGTCGCAAGGGGGCGTGCTGCGCCGGCCAGGACATCCATGACGCCAAGCGGGTCGCGGACCGGATTGGGTTCGCGCATTACGTGATCGACGCCGAACAGCGCTTCCGCGACGCTGTCATCCAGCCCTTCGCGGACAGCTATGCCGCCGGTGAAACCCCGGTGCCGTGTATTGCCTGCAACCAGTCGGTCAAATTCACCGATCTGGTGAAACTCTCCGCCGATCTCGGTTGCGATCGTCTGGCCACCGGCCATTATGTCCGCCGAATCGACACCGATGGCGCTGCTGAGTTGCACCGCGCCGTCGACATTGCGCGCGATCAAAGCTGGTTCCTGTTCGCCACCACCCAGGCGCAGCTCGACCGCTGTCTGTTCCCGCTCGGTGATTTCCCGAGCAAGGCTGTCGTGCGCGAGGAGGCCGTCAGGCTAGGGCTGGAGGTCGCGGCCAAACCAGACAGCCAGGATATCTGTTTTGTTCCGCATGGCAGCTATGCCGATGTGGTCGCCAAGCTGCGGCCAGACGCCATGGCGCCTGGGGAAATCGTCACGGCCGAAGGCGAAGTGGTCGGCACGCATGACGGCATCGCCCGCTACACCATCGGCCAAGCCAAGCATCTCGGCACCGCCCAGACCGCCAACGTTCGCCGTGTGGTGGTAGGCCTGGACCCCACCACACGACGCGTGGTGGTCGACACAGCCCCCCCAGGCGCCACCACACTGCGCCTGCGCGACGTCAACTGGCTGACCGGCGAGATCCCTGCACGCTGCGTGGTGAAGCTCCGCTCCGGCGAGGTGGCCCACGGGGCCGCCATCGAAGTCAAAGACGGTGAAACCTTGGTCCATCTCGACACGCCGGCCCGTGCCGCACCCGGCCAAGCCTGTGTATTTTACGACGAAAGCCGTGTGCTCGGCGGCGGTTTCATCCGTTCGCGCTAGATATCCTTCCACCCCGCATTGACGCCGCACGCCGGGGAGGCTATCTCCCCCGCCTCGCCGGGGATTACCGTCCCGGCTCGAAGGATGGCGGTGTAGCTCAGCGGTAGAGCAGGAGAATCATAATCTCTTGGTCGGCGGTTCAAATCCGTCCACCGCTACCATTCTCTCCAATGTTCCAAACAGGTTAGCAACGCGGTTTGTCACGGTATCGTGACATTCTGGCGTTGCGCACTCGTTGCGCACTTCTTGTCGGGTTGCAGCGCAGTTTCCTGCGGTTTTCGGCCGAAAACTGGGTGGCTCGGGCCTGCATCAACCTTCGTGTTTTTTCTGAAGGTTGAACGAGTTCCAGATCTAAAATCACCGTCGTCCAGCCGCCTGCTCGGTACTACGCTTGCGACCAACAGTGAGCCAGAGCCATGCCCAAGCTGAACAGCGACAACATCAAGATTATAGACGGCGTTGCCGTTCTGTTTCGCAGGTCACGCAGTTCTGCATGGCAGGTGCGCTACAAGGCCAACGGCCGATGGCTGCGTAGCTCCACCAAAGCCATCGGCGAGATCCAAGCGCGCAAGGTCGCCGAAGATATCGTGCTCGAAGCCCGCTTTCGTCAGAAGCTGGGCCTACCCATCGTGACCCGCCGATTCGCCAGCGTGGCCAGGATCGTAATCGCCCGTATGCAGGCCGCTCAAGAGCTCGGCGAAGCCAAATCGGTCTATGCCCATTATATCGGCTCGCTGGAAAATTACCTGATTCCCTATCTGGGCAATCATGGCGTGGCGGGCGTGGATGCGGCGCTGCTCCGCAAGTTTGCGGTGTGGCGTGCTGCGCAGATGCGACGCGAACCCAAATCCAGCACCGTGAATCTGCACAACGTGGCCTTGACCCGCGTTTTCGATGTGGCGCTGGAACTTGGCTACATGAACAAGGCACAGCTGCCCATGCTGGTCAGCAAGCCGCGTGACAGCGAGCGGCGACCCGATTTCGCCATCGACGAGTATCGCCGCCTCTACCGCTACATGCGGGGTTGGGTGAAGGCGGGCCGAGTGGGCAAGAGCCGTGACATGCGGGAACTGCTGCGCGACTACGTGCTGATTCTGGCCAACACGGGCATGCGTCATGGCACCGAGAGCATGGGGCTGAAGTGGAAGCATGTTTCGGAGTTCGTCGACGATGATCGGCGCTATCTGGCGATGTGGGTGGATGGCAAGACGGGTGGCCGCGAGCTGATTGCGCGCCACAACTGTGTCACCTACCTCAAGCGCATCCATGCTCGCGCCGCTGACCTCAAGCACTTGAGCTGGGACGAACTGCTCAAGGCCGGTCGTGATGAGTTGGTGTTCCGTTTGAGCGATGGCACGGCCAGCAAGAGCCTGCATCAGACCTTCGAGGTGCTGCTGAAGGATGCTGGGCTGCTGGTGGATCGCAGGACTGACCAGAACCGCACCCTGTATTCGCTGCGTCACACCTACGCCACGCTGAGCTTGGTGCATGCCCGTGTGGACATCCACACACTGGCGCAGCAGATGGGCACGTCGATCCTGATGATTGAGCGCCACTACAGCCATCTCAAGCCGCGCCAGCGGGCCGAACAGCTGGCGGGTGGGTTGCGGGGTGACAAGACTGACAAGAAGGCCCTGACGCAGCGCCACGCCGCAAAGGGGACGGTGGCGGCCGAATAATCTGCGCCGTTAGAGCAATTCCACTGCGGCCCGCTTCATGGCGTCGTTCACGTCGATATAGGCTTGGGTGGTGGCGATCGAGCGATGACCTCCTGCCAACGCCGCCAGCACCCGCACGCCGATGCCCTTGCTGGCCAGTGTGGTGATGAACGACCGCCGTCCGCTGTGGCTGCTGGCGCCATCCAATCCCGCACGCCGATAGATCGTGTTCAGCGTCTGGCACAGCGAGTTGGCTGAGAACGCCGCTCGCTTCTGCGTGCCAAACAACGGCGTGGTCATGGTGTGTGAGGCGGGCAGGGTCTTGAGGTAGCCTGCCAACTCTTTGCGCAGCCGTTCGCTGATGAACACCATCCTAGCGTGTCGGCCTTTGGTCTGAGAGGCATCCAGGCGTATCTCGGGTTTGATGTCGCCATCGGCGTTGACGACGTCGGTCATGGTCAGCGCCGCGACCTCGCCCACACGCATGCCAGCGTAGAAGGTCAGTTGGATTATCATCCTATTGCGAGCGGCATGTGGCCGTGTTGCCACATAGTCCAGCACCCTGCGCTGTTCGCGTGCTGTGAGTGTTTTGGCCTGTGCCATAGCGTCTAATCCCAAACCGTTTGTTTCACTTTAATTATGTATAAACTCTGCGGTTTGGGTTGGACGACCTCTATCTGGCACACTGTGAACTCAGCAAGTTCAATTGGTTAGCCAAGAACCACAGATATCAACACTTTTCTGCGGTTCTTGGTGGCTGCTGGGCCATGCGTGTGGCCAGTCGACGCATGAGGTCGGTGACGAGTGCTTCGATGATGGCGGCGCTCTGTTTGGGCGTAGTGTTGGGTGGAATAAGGACTGTTTTCATATTTGTATTTAGGCAGCGGCTTTGGCTGCGCGACGAGGCTGGCGCGTGTCGTAGTCACGCGCGGTCTTGCTGGGATTGCGTCGCAGCCACTGTCGGCACGCCTCAAAATTCTTGCGATCGGCCGCATCGGCAAACTTCTTGGGCCGACCCGCACTGCGTCGTTCCGCCAACACGTCCCGCACGATGATCTCAGCGCCAGGCGCACGGCGCTGTATATATTCGCAGGCGGCACGACCTGGCAGGAGGGCGGTGACCTCGCCATCGCGTTGGTCCAACCGAGCAGCGCTGCGGAACACGGTCTGGTAGGCATGGCTGTGGTAGTATTCGTCGCGAATGTCGTCGGCGTTGAAGCCATGCCATGAGAGGAACCGCCACTTGTCAGGAACGGGCAGGGTGCTGGGCCCCCTGTGCCAATGAAGATGAGACATCACACCCCCGGAAGTTTACCCTTGAGGGGCGAGAGGTAAACATCGACATGGTTATGCCGCGCACGACAGATCCCGAGATCTTTGCAGCCGCTGGCGCTGGAACCGAGGAAGGCCGTCGGCCGACGCTGGTTCCAGCGCCAGCGGCTGCGTCCCCTGAACTTTCGGACCGACCTCGCCGTCGCACATTCACGGCCAAGGACAAGTTGCGCATTCTCGGCGAAGTTGACCGCGCGGCGGGTGTCTCCGGTAAGATCGGTGCGATCATGCGCCGCGAGGGGATCTATTCGTCAGCCTTGACGGATTGGCGCCGCCAGCGTGACGCAGGCGCCTTCGAGGCGCTGAGCCCTGTCAAGCGCGGCCCCAAAGTTGCTGCTCCCAACCCGTTGGCCGCTGAGCATGCGCAACTCCTGCGCGACCACAAACGTCTCACGCTTCGATTGCAGCGCGCCGAGGCGGTCATTGCGATCCAAAAAAAGTGGCAGCCCTGCTGGGCCTAGCCGACGTGAACGACGAGCCGCTCTGATGCAAGCGGTGGCAGAGCTGACGCCGGATTGCGGCGTGATCGCCGCCGCCTGTGCCGCGTTGGAGCTCTCGCGCGCCAGCTTTCATCGTCATCAGACGGCAGCAACCAGGCCGCCCGTCCCTGTCTGCCCACGGCCGAGGCCCCCACGGGCGCTGGCCGCGAACGAACGCGACACCGTCATCTCCTTGTTGCGTGTTGAGCTCTATGTCGATCTCGCTCCGGCTGAAGTCTATGCCACCCTGCTTGACCAGGGCATCTACCATTGCTCGATCCGCACCATGTATCGGATCTTGCATGAACACGAAGAAACCAGGGAACGCCGCCGACAATTGCGCCACCCGGTCTACCAGAAACCAGAACTGCTGGCCGAGGGGCCAAACGAGGTTTGGTCCTGGGACATCACCAAGCTGATGGGGCCGGAAAAATGGACCTATTTCTATCTTTACGTGATCATCGACATCTTCAGCCGCAGAGTGGTTGGCTGGTGTGTCGCAGACACGGAAAGTGCAGCCCTGTTCAAGCCATTGTTCCTGGAAACCCTCGCCAAGCATGGCGTCAGTCCCGGCCAACTGATCCTGCACGCCGACCGCGGCCCGTCCATGACAGCCAAGGCCACCGCCTTTCTGCTCGCCGATCTTGGCGTCACCAAGTCGCACAGTCGTCCGCACACCTCAAACGACAATCCATTTTCGGAGAGCCACTTCAAAACCATGAAATATCAGCCGCAATTCCCAAAACGCTTCGGCTGCATGCAGGATGCCAAGAGCTTCTGTCGTGATTTTTTCCAATGGTACAATTGCGATCACCACCATTTCGGCATTGGCCTGATGACGCCAAATCAAGTCCATTACGGGCAGGCCGATGCGGTCCATGCGGCGCGCCAGGACACTCTGAATCAGGCCTTTCGGACAAACCCAGAACGGTTTGTCAACAAAGCCCCGAAACCGCCACAAAAACCCACGGCCGTTTGGATTAGTCCGCCAACCCAGAAGCTGGCAATCCAAGCCTAAACTATCAAACCGGCTGTCTCATTGTCGTTGACACGTTCCGCGCAGCTTTCACCCAGGTGGTGAAGGAAGCCAGCGTGTAGATCGGTATGAAGGGCCAAGAGCGGTGGATTGCCAATGGCAACATTTATTGCCTGCATGACGCGCCGTTCGGCCGCATGCCGGGCGAGGCTTATCGTCAGATCCGGTCGCCATCATCGTTTCCAGGGCAGTTATCAGCGCTGGTGATGACGGTGGACAGCAAATGGGCGGGTTCATTGGAACCCGGGCATAACTTGTCTGAGCTAACGCATTGCCCAGGCGAACGGAGCTACTTCTCGACTTAATCGCATAGCCAGATTTTGGGTGATGCCGTAAACGCTGATATCGACGTCTGGTGGTTTTCCACGAGACCTGGCGGGCGATCTTTTGCTTGCAGCAATGCGAATGTGAAGTGACAATATGATCTGCAAAATCAGGGCGCTGAAAAGCGTGCAGCGAGCAGTTTCGCATTCCTCGGATGTGATGTTGACACGGCGTGCGGGGCGGCGCTGGTGCCGTGTTGTCGCGCCTCTCATTGCGCTGCTGTTGATGGGGGCGGGATCTGTATCTGCCCAGGAAAGCCCTGGCTCGCTGAATGTTACCACGGCGCAGGGGAGTGTGCGGGGAATAGCCACGCCTTCGGTCGCGAAGTTTCTTGGAATTCCCTATGCAAGCGCTCCGGTCGGCGCACTTCGGTGGCGGCCGCCGCAACCTCATTCCGGCTGGGACGGCACGCGTGACGCCACACAATTTGGCGCGATCTGCCCGCAGCCGACCAGCGGGCGGGTAGGGCTCGTTCAGAGCGAGGATTGTCTGGTTCTTAATGTTTATGCGCCATATCCGCTGACGCAGGGCCGGAAGGTGATGGTTTGGGTTCATGGTGGAACCAACACCGATGGCGCCGCCCGCTTTTACGATCCAACGCCGCTGGTAACAGCTGGCGACGTAATTGTGGTGACGATCAATTACCGGCTGGGCGCTCTTGGGTTTCTGTCACATGCAGCCCTCGCCGCTGAATCCGGCACGACGGGCAATTATGGCCTGACCGACCAGCAGATGGCCTTACACTGGGTGCAAGACAATATCGCCGCTTTTGGAGGGGACCCGCATGATGTGACGTTGTCGGGCCAATCTTCGGGTGGCGTGAACGTTATAAGCCAGTTGGTCTCGCCGGCATCTGCCGGTTTGTTTCATAAGGCTATCGTGGAAAGCGGCAGCTTTGTGCTGGACACGGAGGATCTGAAAACCTCGGAAGGTCGTGGCCAAGAATTCGCTGCCCGGCTGGGGTGTCGGGATCAGTCCGTTGACTGCCTGCGCAGCAAGTCGGCTGACGAGGTGTTGGCGAACCAGGGTAATCCATGGGGCGGATTTGTCGGCTACGCTCTGAGCACTGTCGATGGCGTGGTCCTGCCGATGTCGCAGCGCGTGGCGCTCGGTTCGGGGCAGTTTCATCGCGTCCCGGTGCTGTTTGGCAGCAACTCCGAAGAGGGGCGGCTTTTTGTGCCCCCGGGGATGACCGCCACTGATTATCCCAGCACGCTGACGGGGTATGCCAAGGCTGCCGGTCGGTCGGTGGCTGGGGTTTTGACGGCATATCCCCTTGCTGACGCTGCAACGCCCACGGCTGGGGCCGCCGCTGCCTTTGGTGACTCGGTTTTCGCCTGCTCAAGCCTTGTGCTTTCCGGTCTGCTGGCTCCGTACACAACTTTGTTTGAATATGAGTTCGCAGACGATGCCCAAGGCGCCGCGCCGCAGGGCGCGACGCATGGTTACGAAGTGCGTTATCTGTTCGGGTTGAGCTTTATGGGGCCGGCGCTGAACGGATCTCCGGCGGACCTCCCTCCCGCAAGTCAGGCGTTGTCCCTCGCCATGCGCCGGTATTGGGCGGGTTTCATGCGAGGGGGGGCGCCTGACCACGCAGATCTCCCTCCTTGGCCACTGGCGGTCGATGGCAAGATTCAGTTGTTGGTGGCACCACATCCACAGTCCGGATCGGTCGTTTCATACATTCATCGACATAAATGTGACTACTGGAATTGATGACGACAGCGTGATCCTAATGAGGGATGTTGCAGCAATTAGAGCTATGCTGGTGCCCCTTTTTGAGATAAGATAAATAGAGATGGTTTAACAAATTCTGACCCAGCAGGAAACGCATGTCCCTCGATCTTGGCCTCGACGCTCGCCTCGACCGCATTAAGGCTGTGCGGGGGCTGATTCGCAGACGCTCCTACTGGTCTGGTGGTTTGGGGCTCATTCCTTTCCCGCTGATCGACGTTGCGGCCATCACCGCGGTGCAGGTGAAAATGCTGATGGACATTGCGAAGAACTATCCCATCGAGTCGAACGGAAATCGTGCCCGTACTGCCGTCAGCGCATTGGTTGCGGGCGTGTTGCCTGTCGCACTTGGTGGCAGCGTGATTTCCGCGTTTAAGTTTGTGCCTGGAATTGGCCAGGTGGCCGGTGTTCTGGCCGTGCCCGCGCTGGCCGCTGCGTCCACGATTGCCATTGGCCGAGTGTTTCTCGAACATTTTGAATCGGGTGGAACGCTGCTGGATTTTGATCCCGAGGAAATGCGGGCATATTTCATGAGCGAGTTTGCGGCAGCCAAGGCAAATCTTGCCGGAGCTGTTGATGCTCCGCTGGGTGCGAAGCCGTCAGTGAACGATGCTCCCGATGGAGCGTTTGAAAGCGCGGTTGCAGCGCAGTGATATAAGGTCGCGGTGAGCCGGAAGGTATACTGAGCGATGTCGATAGCCATCTATTTGGCGATGTGTATTGTCGTTGCTCTGTTTGCGATTGGTCGCCGCGGCGGGTTTTTGTTTTATTTTATAATGTCGTTTGCCGTTACGCCAATATTGGCAATGCTTGTATTGATCATTTTCACGCCAGCTTTCGTGAAAACTGAAGATCGTACTTTGAAGGCAAAGCGGAAATGAGGTGCTAATGTCTGGTCTGTCGCGGACCCAGGTTGTGGCGTCCGAATTCAGGCGGATGTTGCTTGTCATCAGACGGCCGGCCATGTTGGCTATCCTCATACTGATGTTTGTTGTTGCGGCTGCCGCGCCGAAGATATTTGTCACTGTGCCTTCTGGGCATGCGGGCGTGCTATGGCTGCGCTTTTGGGGCGGCACAGACACTTCGCAGCCGGGTCTCTCTGAAGGTCTTCATGTTATATTTCCATGGGACCAAATTTTTATCTACGACATGAGAATGAAAGCTCAAGAGACGAGCTACGAAGTTATCTCGAAAGACGGTCTGCATTTCCAAGTTGATTTTACAGTGATCTGGCGTCTGTTGCCAAATACAATAGCCCGCCTGCACAAAGAATATGGCCAAAACTATGTGAACATCTTGTTGCTGCCTGAAGTCGGTTCCGTGGCGCGCAGCACTATATCGCAATATCATACTGAAGAAGTTTATACGTACCAGCGCTCGAACGTCCGCCAAATAATTCAGGACGAAGTTGTTAATTCAAGGCCTGGGAACAGAATTGGATCTGTCTATATTACGCCAGACAACAATTCTGATTATATTTCTCTGACGGAGTTGATGGTTACAAAGATGACGTTGCCATCTCGCATTCAGGAATCTGTCTCAAAGAAGATGGAACAACTTCTGATGTCCGAGGAATACGTTTATCGTTTGGCTGTTGAACGTCAAGAGGCTGAACGCAAAGCGATCGAGGCTGGCGGCATTCAGGCGTTTCAGCAGATTGTGCAGAAAGGTATTACTGATTCGTTTCTAAAGTGGCGCGGCATCGAGGCAACGCTGAAGCTGGCGACGTCTCCCAATGCGAAAGTTGTCGTGATTGGTGGCGGCGGGTCGCAGGGGTTGCCATTGATCCTGAACACCGGCGATGCATCAGTGCCCGTTGCCGCGGCGTCGCCGAATTCGGCTGCCCCTGAAATGGTGGCGCCCAAGGCTGGTCTTGATAACCCAGCCCCCCCAGTGGCGAAGCAATACGGGCCAGGAGCACCCAGCAGCCCGACAGATGCGGCAGCGCTGCCGCCTGCGGTGTTTCGCTAGACTGGGTTTGTTGCTGTGGGATTGCCCGGGGCGCAGTCCAGATAACGGCTCAATTGGTGCGTGATGTCTTGTACGAGCGCTGCCGTTTGTGTCTGTAGATAAAAATGGCCGCCCGGGAATTGGCGCAGTGATACGTCTCCCAGGGTCAGTGTCTGCCAGGCGGCAAGACTGTCGCGAGGTGCCTGTGGGTCGTTCTCGCCGCCATAAAGCATGAACGGCATATCAAGGGGCGGCTCATGACGGGAGATGTGTGTCTCTATGGCCTTGATGTCGCAGCGCAGTGTTGGCAGCAGCATGCGCATTAGGTCAGGTTGCTCCAACACAATCTGCGGAATGCCGTCATAACGCACGCGCATCGTGTCGATGAACGCGGCGTCAGTGAGAACGTGCAGCAGGGGGTCGGGATTGGGCAGTGTGGGGGCGCGACGGCCGGACAGGGCGAGGGCCGTCGGCATCGGTGCGCCACGTCGGCGCAGGCCACGCGCCAGTTCGTAGCTCATCAATGCGCCCATGCTATGGCCAAAGAACGCATAGGGCCGGTCCAGCAAAGGGGTGATTTCAGGGAGCATGGCGCTGACCAGTGTGTCCACACTGGCGATGGCTGGCTCCTTCAGTCGCCCCTCGCGGCCTGGCAACTGCACCGCCACCAGTTCGATCCAGTCCGGCATGACGGCGCGCCATGGAAAAAACAGAGAGGCGCCACGACCTGCATGCGCAAACGCAAAAAGGCGAAACGGGCGGGGGGCGTGCGCGCCGCGCGCAGGCGCAGCCATGAACCAGGGTGACAAGGCCGTTGTCCGGAATGTATTGCGCGATCAGATCAGCTGAGAGTAGACCGCTGGCATGGTGACGGCAAATTCTGATCTGGTCACATTGCGATGGCTGGCGCTCGATGCGATCGAGCCATCGCGCTGGTCTGTGCTTGCTGGCGTGCTTGACGATTCAGAGCGTGCACGGGCGGGGCGCTTTCATTTCGAACGCGATCGGCAGGCCTATATCGCGGCGCATGCCTTGACCCGGGCAACCCTGTCTCAATGTTACGACCGGCCGCCAGAGGCTTGGCGCTTTAGCACGGGCACGCATGGCAAGCCGGAGATTGATGACGGCGTTCTGCGCTTCAATCTGTCCCACACGCGCGGTTTCGTGGTGGTTGCGGTGACCCATGACAGCGATGTGGGGGTCGACGTGGAGCGGCTCGATCCCAAACGCCTTGGCCCGGAGGTGACGGACCGGTTTTTTGCGCCTGCGGAGACCGCGTATTTGCGAAGCTTGCCCGAAGGGGCATGGAGCGAGGCCGCCTATGCGTTCTGGACGCTGAAAGAGGCGTATATCAAGGCAACCGGTCTGGGCCTGTCCTGTCCGTTGGACGCATTCCATTTTGGGCTCGACCCAATTGCAATCCAGTTCTCCCCGCGGATCACCGATGACCCGGCTCAATGGCGGTTCCAGCGCTGGCGGCCAACGCAGGAGCATTCTGTGGCCCTTGGCGTTCGGCACGCATCGCCGGACCGCCTGGAAATCGACGCGCGGGGCGTGCAGGACGATGAACTGCCAGGATGGCATGGCGCGTCAGCTTAACCGGGCAGGATCTGCCTGAGATAGCCCGCAATGCCGCGCGTCTGGTCCCATTGCCCTGGATAGCCGAGCGACACTTCCTCAAACCGGGTGCTATCGCGCCAATCGGTGTGGCGCACGTGCAAGTGCCCGCTGATCGCCACGCGGGCATTGAAGCGGCGATGCCAATCATTTGTCTCCACGCTGCCGCACCATGGCGAAAAGCGCGGTATTCTCGGAATCCGAACCAGATCCTGCCGCAACGGATAGTGGCTGACGAGAATGGTTGGCCTGCCATCCAGGGCTGCCAGCCTGTCTTCGCTCAGCCGAAGCCGGTTCGCACTCCACGCCCGCACCGACGGGTAAGGGGCTGGACTGAGCAGCGCCTCGTCTGCCGACACGCAGCGCGTTTCCTGGGCCCATGCCACGACGTCGCAGAGCGCCACCTCGGGCGGGCGAAAGCTGTAGTCATACAACAAGAACAGGGGCGCCACGATGCAGGGGCCGCCCGGCCCGTTCCAGACGGGGTATTCGTCCTCCGGCGTGATGATGTCGAGGGCGCGCAATCGCTCCACCAGCGCCTCATACTTGCACGGTCCGGCGCCGTCTGGCCCAGTGACCGTCCATAGATCGTGATTTCCGGGCGTCCATATCACGCGTGCAAAGCGTGCGGCCAGCAGGGCCAGGCCTTCTTCCAGCCGGTCTGGCTGTTCTGCGACATCGCCTGCGACGATCAGCCAATCCTCGGGAAACGAGCCCAGGGAACGCAATGCATCGAGGTTGGACGGGCTGGCCAAATGAAGATCGCTGATCGCCAGCAGGTGCATGTGTCGCTTGCCTTGATTTTGATTGCGCAGCATAAGGCTGGCAAGGAAAGCCAACCCGTATTGGTGAGGTGTCGCTTGGCCCATACTGCAACCTGTCATATCACGCCATTGTCAGCAGGACCTCAGGTCCATTGCATCAAGCAACGTGAAATCGCATTTTGTTGCCCTGATCTCAGATCAGATAAACGGTTTGATTTGAATCTGGCGGCACGTCTACTGTCCTGCATGCCTCATGTCTCATTGCGCATGCCATGATGCAGGATCTCAGTGCGTTCGACTGGTGGGGGCAACTGACAGATCTTGCTTTCCTGCAGGACCCATATCCCACTCTGGCCCGCCTGCAGCTCGCGGGGCCTGTGCATCTGGACCAGGCGTCTGGTATTTATTTCGTGTTGGGGCACGAGGCCTTCAGCCAGATCGCGAAAATGCCGCAGATGGGGCGAGACACCCGCAAGTGGCGCGATGGCTGGGATCGCCCCGGTGCCGCCGAACAGGACCCGACGGGCCATGCGCTGTTCACCGAGTTCACGCCGCAGATGATCAATGCCGATCCGCCCGATCATGGCCGCATGCGTGGCGTTTACGAGCCGGCATTCCACCCCACCATGATGGCGCGGCTTGCGCCGATGATTGCCGACGAAGCAACGCGGCTGTTGCAGGATATGCCGGACACCGGCACCGTGGACATGATCGCCGACTTCGCAGCACCGCTGCCGCTGCGCGTTTTGCGCAACCTGTGTGAGATGCCGGCCGAGATGGATGACCAGATCGCGGCATGGAGCGCGGCGCTGATCAAGATCGGCGACATCATGATGTCGCAGCACCAAAAGCACTGCGCGGCTGCGGCGCTGATGGAGTTCAAGACCTATCTTCGACAGCATTTGACTGCCCGGCGCATGGCACCGGGCACCGGGCTGATCGACCACGTGATCGCGGCATGGGATGAGCGCCGCCTCAACGATGAAGAAACGCTGACGAACCTCGTCTCTATGCTGGTTGCCGGCCATGAGACGACGGTGACGCTGATCGGCAACGGCCTGCTGCTGCTGCTTGAAAACCCGCAGGAACTGCAGCGGCTGCGTGCGGATCGCGGTCTCATGCGCACCGCCATCGAGGAATTCATGCGCGTCTCGCCTGGTGGCAACATGGTGCTTCGGGTGGCATTGGAAGATGTTGACCTGGAGGGCGTCCCGGTTCCGGCCGGCAGCCTGTTGATCGGCCTCATCGGGGCCGTCAACCGCGATCCTGCGCGCTTTGTGCGCCCTGAGGCACTGGACATCACCCGCAGGCCGAACCCCCACTTCACTTTTGGTGGCGGGGTTCATTTCTGCATTGGCGCGCCGCTGGCGCGACTGGAGGCGCAGATCGCCTTTGATCTGTTGCTGAACCGGTTCGGGCAGATGCAACTCGACGGCGTGGCGGAATGGCGGCTGGACCGGATGAACGCCCGTGGCCTTGGCTCCTTGCCTGTGCAGGTGACACGATGATGGTCGGCATTGAGGCGCTCAATGTCTATGGCGGCGCCGCCACGATCGACGTGGGCATCCTGTGCAACCATCGGGGGCTGGAACGACTGCGCACCGAAAACCTGATGATGCGCGAAAAAACCATGGCCTTGCCGAACGAGGACCCTGTCAGCTTCGCGGTCACCGCAGCCAAGCCGTTGATCGATGCGCTTGATCCCGCAGTGCGGGCGCGGATCGAGATGGTCATCACCTGCACGGAATCCGGTATCGATTTTGGTAAGTCGATCAGCACCTACGTGCAGGATTTGCTGGGGTTGCCGCGCAACTGCCGGCTGTTCGAGATCAAGCAGGCCTGTTACTCGGCCACGGCCGGGCTGCAAATGGCGGTGAACTTCGTTTTGTCGAACACCTCTCCAGGCGCCAAGGCTTTGGTGATCGGCACCGACATCTCGCGCTTTGCGCAGGCCGATGAACGGGCGATTCAGGAATGGGCCTATTCTGAGCCGACGTCGGGCGCCGGCGCGGTGGCGATGCTGATTGGTGACCAACCGACGCTGCTGCGCCTCGATGCCGGTGCCTATGGCAATCACGGCTACGAGGTGATGGACACCTGCCGTCCTGGTCCCGACACCGAGGCCGGTGATGCGGATCTTTCGTTGATGGCCTATCTGGAATGCTGTGAAGGCTCCTGGCGCGACTATGCCCGTCGCGTCGAAGGTGCTGATCTGAACAAGACATTTGGCCGGCTGTGCTTTCACACCCCGTTCGGCGGCATGGTGAAGGGCGCTCACCGACATTTGATGCGGAGATTTGCCAAGGCAACACCGGCGGTTATCGAAGCTGACTTTCACCAGCGGGTCATGCCGGGCCTGGAATATGGCCAGCGCGTTGGCAACATCGCGGGCGGCTCGCTGTATCTGGTTCTGGCATCAACAATTGATGCAGGGGCGGATGGGCAACGGCTTGGGATGTTCTCCTATGGCTCTGGGTGCTGTTCGGAATTCTTCAGCGGCGTCGTGCCGGCCGGCGCGCAGGCGCTGCTTGCCGAGATGCGCATCGGCGCGGTTCTTGACCGGCGACGTCTTTTGTCGATCGAGGAATACGAGGCGCTGCTGAGGGGCGGCAAGGCGCTTCGCTTCGGGGTGCGCGATACCGTGCCGGATGCGGATCTGTCCGCCCTGGCGCCCGATTCCGCCTCGCCACGGCTCGTGTTGGAAAAGATTGTTGGCTACCATCGTCAATACCGTTGGGTGTGATCCCCGGCGACATCTCAGTGAGGCGCCGTTGTCCGATACTTGTTTCAACGTCTTGATCAACGTTCTGCGCGGCATCCAGCCGGACCTCGCGGAGCGGTCGATTGCACGGGAGGACAGCATGGTCGTGCTCGGTATCGACTCTGTTGACCGTCTTGAGGTGCTGCTGTTGGCGATGGAAGAACTCCACGTTGACGCATCGCTCACGCGCTTTCATGGCGCCGCCAATCTTGGCGAGCTGGCGGATATGCTGCATGCCTGCCGAACGGGCTGATCCTGTCGTCACCGGCATCGGCGTTGCCACCGGCTTTGGCTACGGCAAGCAGGCGCTGCTCGACGGCCTGATGTCAGGGCGGGATATTTTTACCCTCCTGTCCCGCCCGGGGCGCGCCAATCTGTCCGGCCAGCCGCCATTCATTGGTATCGAACTGGCTGATCCGCCGTCTGTGCTGCCGCAGAGGGTGGCCCGCATCACCGGTCTCACGGGGCAGGTTGGTGCGAGCGTGCTGCATGAGGCGTGGCACGAGGCGGGGCTGGATGATGTCGATCCAGAGCGGATCGGCCTGATCGTCGGCGGCAGCAACCTGCAAGGCCGCGCCGCGCTGGAGGCGCACTCCGCCTTCGCGGCGGGGCGTCGCGTGGTTTCGCCGCATCTGGCCTACACGATGTTCGACAGCGACCTTTGCGGCCTGTTCACGAGCCTGTTTCCCATCCGTGGTCTCGCGCAGACCGTCGGCGCCGCCTCGGCCAGCGGTGCCGTGGCGGTGTTGGAGGCGGCCGAGGCGGTGCGGTCCGGGCGCGTTGATGTCTGCATCGCCATTGGCGCCTTGCAGGATGTATCAGCCGTTGAATTGCGGGCCTTCCAGGCGCTGGGTGTTCTGGCGGAACCCGAAATGCTCCCCGGCGATGCCTGCCGCCCGTTCGATCGCCAGCGGCGCGGTTTCGTGTTCGGCGAAGCGTGCGCGGCGCTGGTGGTCTCGCGCACGGGGGAGGGGTATGGCCGGATCAGTGGCGCCCACCGCGCCAGTGGCAATCGCGGGCCTGAGCCGTCATTGGACGGGGAACGTCGGGTGATCGCACTGGCGCTGCAAGGGGCCGGCGTTGCGGCAACCAGGATCGACTATGTCAACGCACATGGCACCGGCACGCCCTTGGGCGATGAGACGGAAGTGGCTGCAATCATGGCATCCGGCCTTGGCCACGCATGGGTCAATGCCAGCAAGTCGCTGATCGGCCATGGCATTGCGGCCGCTGGCGCCTTGGAGCTCGCAGCCACCCTGTTGCAGATGCGGGCCGGGCGGTTGCATCCGACGCGCAACCTTGCCGACCCGATGGACGGCCCCCGCTTCGTTCGCGACGAGGCGGTGGCGTGCGAAATCCGCCACGCACTGTCGCTCAGTTTCGGGTTTGGGGGCTTTGACACCGCCATTCTGGTGCAGGCGCCATGAGTGTCGAACTGCGGCGAATCGGCACGATCTGGCGGGTGAAACTGATCCAGCCGGAGATCAACGCCAGGTTGGTCGCGGATCTCACGGATGCGGTGCACCAGTGCGAGGCGGCGATGGGCACGGTGTTGGTGCTGGAGGGAACGGCTGAGTCATTTTGTGTCGGCGGCGATTTGCAGGCCACGACCGACGGCGTGCCGTATGATCCAGCCCCGCTCTACGATTTGTGGCAACGCTTGAGCGACGGTCCGTTCGTGTCGGTGGCCGCTGTATCTGGCCGTGTCACTGCGGGCGGTGTGGGGCTTGCGGCCTGCTGCGATATTGTGTTGGCCAACCGCATGGCCAGTTTCAGCCTGTCGGAAATGCTGTTCGGCCTGCATCCCGCATGCGTCATGCCGTTCCTCGCGCGGCGTGTGGGCGCGCAGCGGGCGCATTACATGACGTTGAACAGTGCGGCGATCAATGCTGCCGACGCATTGGCCTCTGGTCTGGCCGATGCGGTCGCCGATGATGGGGAGGGGCTGCTGCGCACGCATCTGGTGCGCCTGCGCCGGCTCAGCCGTGACGCGATTGCGCGCTACAAATCCCACCGTGCGGTGCAGGATGACAGCATTATCCGCAGTCGCGACGCAGCACTTGCCGCCAACCGTGCGATGTTTGCCGATCCGGTGGTGCGCGAGAGCATCGGCCGCTATGTCAGGGACGCAAAATTCCCCTGGGAGTGAGACGCTGACTGGCGCAGGTCATGCAGCATCATCCGTGGCATCGCTGGCGTGTCGGTTTCGCGCATCACGAAATTCCGGTGCAGCAGCGCAATCGAGAGCAGGAACACAAACGCCTGATCTTCCTTGGTGCTGATCTGATCGAGCGGCCGCGTCATCGCCTTGTTGGCAAGCGCGGACGCGAACCGGTGATCCAGGAACGGAAGCTTGCGCAACTCGCCTTCGGACAGCACCGTTTCGAGCCAATCTGGCCGTCCTGCCCGAAAGGCGGCGGCATCGGGGGCGCGGTAAGGAAATTTGCGCCGCTGCACGATCTCCGGCGGAAGATCGTCCGCGAAGGCCTTGCGCAGCAGGCGCTTCTCGGTGAACCCGTCGTCAAAGCGCAGATTGCTCGCAAAAGCCGCTTCGACAACACCAGGGTCGAGGAACGGGCAACGGTTCTCCACCCCGTGCGCAAGACTCATGCGCTCACCTTGCGTGGAGAGAAGATAGCCGGGCAGCAGCGTCTGATACTCCAGCCATTGCGCCTTCTGCACTGGTTCCAGCGCCGCGAAATCTGGATCATCGGCCACGTTTGCCAGCAGTGGCGCGAACGGATCGGCGCCCTTGCGCAGCAATCGCGCGGCGAACCTGCCGTTCTGGAACCGCAGCTCATGCGAGAAAAGACCCGGCATGCGTTCAGTTGCGAATTGCTGGTACAAACCCGTGATGGCCACCATATCGTCGGCGCCATAATGCTCCAGATGCGGATACAGGGATGCCAGACGGCTTCGGCGCGTTGTGTCATCCAGGCTCGCCCAGGCTTTGCGCAGCAGTGTTTCCTTGAACAGGTCATAGCCCAGAAAGGCCTCGTCCGCCCCTTCGCCGCTCAGGATAACCTTGATGCCGTGCGCCCGCGTTAACGCCGCAAGGCGGTACATCGGCACAAAGGCACTGCGAAAAGTTGGCATTTCAGCATGATAGACGGCGGTTGCGAAGTCCGCGGCGATGTCACCTGGCGCGATGCGCACAGTGTGATGGCGACCGCCCAGTGCGCGGGCCATCACCGTCTGGGCATCGCTTTCATCGAGGCGACGATCGTCGAATGCGATGGAGAAGGTGGTGGGTGGCGTGCCCGTCACGTTGGCGGCCGCCTTGGCCACGATGGCGGAATCAAGCCCGCCACTCAGATAAACGCCAACTTCGACATCACTGCGCAGCCGCAACGCGACGCTTTGATGAACGCTGTCACGGATGCGGGCAACCGCATGGGCTTCGTCGGTTTCGGGCGGCACATCGAAGCGCAGCTGTGTGTAGAGGCGTATCTGGGTTCCCGCCGGCCCGGTTTCCATCCAACTCCCTGGAGGCAGGCTTGCCACGCCCTCGAAGCCGGTTTGCGTGGGCAAGGGGGTCCATTGCGCGAGAATGGAGCCGAGTTGCACCGGGTCTTGTCGGAACTGGAAATCCGGAACGGCGAGGAAGGCTTTCATCTCCGATGCGAACAGGAAACTGTCCTGATGGCGCGTGTAAAACAGGGGGCGCTTGCCGAAGCGGTCCCGCGCCAGCACCATTTGCCCCGATACCGTATCTAGAATGGCAAAGGCAAAGCCACCGTTCAGCCGCGCCAGGCACTCCGGCCCCCAGGTGAGCCAGGCTTGCAGCACCACTTCGGTGTCGCAGCGCGTGCGGAAAACACAGCCACGCGCTTCCAGCGCGCGTCGCAATTCGACGTGATTGTAAACCTCGCCGTTATAGGCGATCCACATACGGCCGGACGGATCGCACATCGGTTGGTCGCCGTGCTCGACATCGACGATGCTGAGGCGAACAGCGCCAATGGCGCCTTGATCGTATACCGCGGCCCCCGCGCCATCAGGCCCGCGATGCGAAATACGCGCAAGCATCCCGCCTATTTGCGGCACGAAACGAGACGGATCATGCGCAGAGGCGAGGAAGCCGGCGATCCCGCACATGGTTCAGATGTCAGTCGCGGTCGATTGACCGAGCCGTCGTCCCACATAATCCTGAATTTGCGTCAGGCTGACCAGAACGCCCTGCGATAGATCGATTTCGGTGAACGTGATTCCAAACTCGTTCTCAATAAAACGATGAAGTTGCACATACCCAAACGAATCCATGGCTCCCTCGCGAAACAAGT
Organism: Acetobacteraceae bacterium; assembly: GCA_040399685.1. GTDB lineage: Bacteria > Pseudomonadota > Alphaproteobacteria > Acetobacterales > Acetobacteraceae > CAIQQQ01. Next base: position 72,827 of record JBBART010000006.1, on the reverse strand, counting down.
CGCTGTTTTCAGGGAATTCTTCGTCGAAGGTCAACAGGAAACGTTCCTCGATGAAGTTGCGCAATTTAAGTTTATAACTCGCGTCGTTCACGTTGTCGTCCTGTCTGTCAGTATAGAGTCTGATGCAACATGATGTATAATGCGGTTCGAAGCTAGCAGCTCCTGCAATGTGTGGAGGCTGTGGATGCTCGTTATCACTATTGTTTACGTTATCGCAATGCCAGAATATCCTCAAGAGATCCGACAGGTCGCAATCCGGTTGATTTTTTCTGGTACCTTTTCTCCCCGGAGAGGACATGCTTAAATCAATTTGCAAGTGTCGCGGTTTGTATTCTCGGAAAAATTTAAAAATCGTTAATTTGTCGGTATGGGGTCAACATTGCGTGATGTCTGAGTTCATATGAACATCATGCGCCTCCTCTGGGGCGGTTCGTTCGCCGGTTCGGCCAGTGACATTTGGGTCACGTTGCTGGCAGGAGTTGGCAACGCCGTACTCATCGGGTTGATCAATTTGGCCGCTGAGCGTTCTGCGTTGGATCAGCCGATCGGTTTGCGGTTGATCACGATGTATGTGGTCGGCTTTTGCATTTTTTATATTGCCGAGCAGCGTTCGTTGCGGGCGGCGAATGCCCTGCTGCAAAGGCGGTTGGCCGCCTTGAATCAAAGGTTGGCCGACAAGGTCCGCACGGCGGAGTTGCGCACGGTGGAGCGGTTGGGTCGCGGCCGGTTGATGGCGATCATCGGTCAGGAAACCGGCCATCTCGCGCGTACGTTTCCCTTGTTGACCAGTGCGGCGCAGAGCCTGGTTCTACTGGTGTTCTGCCTCGTCTATATCGCCATGCTTTCGGTCGAATCGTTTATGGTGGTGGCAGCGATGATGGCCCTTGGTCTTGCGTTCTTTGCGCTCCGCAGGGCCCGGCTGCGCGGAGACATGGGTCATGTCCATGCGCAGGAGGCCGCGATGCTGGATATGGTTTCCCATGTCACGGACGGCTTTCAGGAGATCCGCTTGAATGCGGACCGAAATGACGCGGTTTACGCCCAGGCGACCATCGTCGTGGATCGGCTGCAGGCGACCGTCACCGGTATCGGGCGGAATTGGGTGGCATTGCTGATGTTCAGCAATGCCTATCTCTATGCGCTCGTGGGCGTTGTGGTGTTCGTGCTGCCGAGCTTTTTCGCTGGCTACACCGACATGATCTACAAAATAGCGGCCATCGCCATTTTCAGCGTCGGTCCGGTCGGTGCGGTCACATCGTCTGCGCCGTTGTTTGATCGTGCCAATATCGGCCTGGGCCATGTCTTCGCGCTGGAGGATGCGCTCGACAAGGAAGCGGTTCCGCCGTCCACCGGAGGGCAGGGCTTCGGTGATTTCGAGCGAATCCATCTCGATGCGGTGGAGTTCGCCTTCGGCGACGCCGCCACCAGCTTTCGTGTCGGCCCCCTGGATCTCGACCTGCGGCGGGGCGAGTTGCTGTTTCTGACGGGCGGCAATGGCAGCGGTAAATCCACAACCATGAAGCTGCTGTGCGGATTGTACGAGCCCAGCGCGGGATGCGTAAGGGTGGACGGCGTGCCGGTGACGCGTGATGCCCTGCAAGCCTATCGGGACCATTTCTCGTGCGTGTTCACTGATTTCCATCTGTTTCCGCGCGTCTATGGCCTGGAGCATGTTGATCCTGAGCAAGTGCATGCGTTGCTCGCCAGACTCGATCTCAGCGGCAAGGTGACGTTTGCCAATGGCGCGTTTTCGACACAGGCTCTGTCCAGCGGTCAGCGCAAACGACTGGCGCTGGTTGTGGCGTTGCTGGAAGAAAGGCCCATTCTGGTGCTGGACGAGTTCGCCGCTGACCAGGATTCCGAACATCGCGATCTGTTTTATAATATCTTGCTGCCGGAGCTGAAACGCGAAGGCAAGACCATTATTGTCGTGACGCATGACGAGCGATACTGGGGCGTTGCGGATCGGCGCATTCAACTTGATATCGGTCGCATGGCGCGTCCGGCTCTTGCCTTGCCGGCGCCGACATGATCGTCCTGGATTTCATGCGCCGCGCCAGCCTGCGGGACCTGCAGGTGATCGTGCTGCTGACGGTGATCGCCGGCACGGCCAATGCCGGCCTGGTCGTGATGGTGAACAGCGTTGCCGCCACTGTGGCATCAGGCGTGCGCCCAGGACTGGTTGCCTTGTTGCTGTTTCTGGCTGCCTTCACACTTTACTATCTGTGCAACCGCATCGCCCTGTTGCGCGCCAACAGCGTTATTGAAAGATTGTTGCGCGACCTTCGGTTGCAGATGATCGACAAGCTACGCTGTGCCGAGCTTGGCACTGTGGACCGGTTGGGGCGCGGCCATCTTTATCATCTGGTGTCCAACGAAACCAACCATCTCTCGGTGGCCTTTCCGCTGATTGTGGAGAGCATGCAGCAGGCAACGCTGCTGGCAGTGGCCTTGCTCTATCTCGCCTGGATGTCGCCGGCAGCAGTGGTCGTGTTCGCACTGGCCGTTGGCGTTGGCATCCTCGGGTATCGGCGCATCAGCGATGACCACAGCGTGCCCATGGCGCTGGCGCAAACCCGCCAAGGCGCCTCGCTCGACGTCGTCGGCGACATTGTCGATGGATTTAAGGAGCTGCGGTTGAACACCGATCGCAGTGCCGCCGTGGGGCTGCGCTTTCAGGAAGCATCTGCGGCCGTGGAGGAATCCCGGGATGCCGTCGGGCTGCATTGGGCTTCCCTGTTTCTGCTGAGCAGTTTTGTGACCTATTTCATGCTGGGTGTGGTTGGCCTGGTTTTACCCGGATATCTCTCGTCCCAGGGCAAGTTCGTTTTCCAACTGATACCCACGCTGTTGTTCTGCCTGAACCCACTGATGAAGATCGTCGCGCAATCGCCGATGTTCGTGCAGGCCGAGAACGGGTTGCGGGGCATTCTGGCGGTGCAGGCGCAGCTTGATGCGGCAGGCGCCATCACCCCGGCGGAGGCACGTGCGGGCGCGTTGCAGTTTCGTGCGTTCCAGCGCATCGATTATCGCGATTTGGAATTGACGCGACGCGACGAACGCGGCGGTGACAGTTTCACCCTTGGGCCGCTCGACCTGACGCTGATCCGTGGGGAGACAGTGTTTCTGATCGGCGGCAACGGCAGCGGAAAATCCACGGTGCTGCGGCTGTGCACCGGCTTGTTGCAGAGGGATCGTGGCACAATTCTGGTGGATGGCCGGCAGGTGGAAGGGCGCGGGATCGCCGGCTTCCGCGAACTGTTTTCGACCGTTTTCACGGACTTCCATTTGTTCGATCGCCTCTACGGCCTGGAGGATGCCCCTCCCGCGCGCGTGCAGGAATTGCTGGTCGAAATGGGATTGTCACACAAGGTTGGCTTTGAGGACGGGCGGTTCTCGGATGCCGACCTGTCCACCGGGCAGCGCAAGCGCCTGGGCCTCATCGTGGCCTTGCTGGAAGACCGCCCGATCGTTGTGTTCGATGAATGGTCGGCCGAGCAGGATGCCGAGTTTCGGGACTATTTTTACACGGTCATCCTGGCACGGCTGAAGGCGCAGGGGAAAACCTGTCTGGCCGTCACGCATGACGAGCGCTACCTGCACCTTGCCGACCGCGTCATTGGCCTGGATCTGGGCAAGATTACCTCTGAAAGCCGCAAGCCCCCCACATCAAGCCCGCGAGCGCCGCGCCGGTCTCGCCGAAAGCACGCGCCAGACGCGGGCGGAGAGAGGATATGACCGTCTGCATGTTTCCCGGGCAGGGCGCCCAACGCCCCGGTATGGGGGCGGATCTGTTTCTCGCTTTCCCGGCGCAGGTGCGCGAGGCCAACGATATCCTGGGCTACGATATCGCAGCGCTGTGTCGTGACGGAACCCCTGAGCAGTTGTCGCAAACCCAATTCACCCAGCCGGCATTGTTCGTTGTCAGTGCGCTGGCCTGGTTGGCGCGGGAGCAGGCGAATTCTCCGCCCGACTATGTGCTGGGGCACAGTGTTGGCGAATATGCGGCATTGTTTGCCGCCGGCGTGCTGAGTTTCGTGGACGGCTTGCGTCTTGTGACCGCACGCGGCGCGCTGATGCAGCAGGCGACCGGTGGCGGCATGGCGGCGGTGCTTGGCCTTGCCCAAGGCCGGGTTGAGGCGTTGCTGGCACAACATGCACCGGACGAGGTGTTCGTCTCCAACGTCAACACCCCGCTGCAGATTGTCATCTCCGGGCGCCAGGACGCGGTGATTCGGCTTGAGCCAGAATTCCTTCAGGCCGGTGCGGCGTTGTATCGGCGTCTGGATGTGAGTGGGGCTTTCCACACGCCTTACATGCGCGATGCACAGGCGGCGTTTGCCAAGATCGTGGCGCAGGCGTCGTTTGCTGCGCCGAGGATCGCAGTGTTGTCAAATGTCACTGGGCGTCTGCACGATCCGGCGCGCATTCGTGAAGCGATGATCGAGCAGATCACAGCACCGGTGCGCTGGTCCGACAGTATCCGCGCCTTGCTCGGCGCCGGTGAGAAGCTGGAGAATTTTGAAGAATTGGGCAGCATCATGCCTGTCTTGCGGCCGATGGTGACGCGCATCCGGCAGGAAGCCGCGTCGCTCGGCGCGCCGCCGCCGCTGGCGGCTGAGCCGCAGCCGAACCTGCCCGAAGCCGAGAGGGCCGGGACTGGGCTGCCCCCAATTTTGCTCGGTTCACGGGCGTTTTGTGAACGGTTCGGCGTGCGCCAGGCCTATGTGGCGGGCGGCATGTATCAGGGCATTTCCTCGGCCAGCGTTGTTATTCGCATGGCGCAGGCGGGGCTGTTGAGTTTCTTTGGTGCAGGCGGCTTGCCCGTGCAGGTGGTGGCTGCCGCCATTGCCGAGATCAAGAGCAAGGTGAAGTCCGGTGCCCCTTACGGGGTGAATTTCCTGGCGCATTCGCACCGCCCGGAGCTTGAGGACAAACTGGTCGATCTGCTTGTGCGCGAGGGGGTCGACACGATCGAGGCATCGGCATTCATGCAGGTGACACCTGCACTTGTGCGATATCGTGCACTCGGCCTGATGCAGGACGGTGCGCGGATTATCGCGCGTCATCGCATCATCGCCAAGATCTCCCGCCCCGATGTGGCCGAGCAGTTCCTGCGCCCGGCGCCCGAGGCCGTTCTCGCCAAGCTCCTGGCGAGCGATGCGCTGTCGCCGGCGCAGGTCGAACTGGCACGCCAGGTGCCGGTGGCTGATGCCGTCTGTGTCGAAGCCGATTCCGGCGGCCATACCGATCAGGGCATGCCCCTGACGCTGCTGCCGACCGTTCTGCGCCTGCGCGACCGTTGCGCCGAGCAGACCCCGCGTTTTGGCGCGGCGTTTGTTGGCGCCGCTGGTGGCATCGGCACGCCTGAGGCCGCGGCTGCGATGTTCCTGATGGGTGCCGACTTCATCCTGACCGGCTCGATCAACCAATGCACCGTCGAGGCTGCCACCAGCGATGTTGTGAAAGACCTGCTGGTGGGCATGAACGTGCACGACACCGATTACGCGCCGTCCGGCGAAATGTTCGAGATGGGCTCGAAAATACAGGTGTTGAAAAAAGGCATTTTTTTCCCCGCCCGCGCCAACAAGCTGGCCCAGATCTATGCGCGTCACGACAGCCTGACGTCGCTGGATGCCGAGACCCTGCGCCTGCTGGAGACGCGCTACTTCAAGCGCAGCCTCGATGCCGTGTTCGATGAGGTGCGCCGCCTGTATCCCGGTGCTGAACTGGAACGCGCCGAACGCTTGCCCAAGCAGCGCATGAGCATGGTCTTGCGCATGTATTTCCGTGACTCCACCCGCTGGGCGTTGGCCGGCGATCTGGATCACAAGGTTGATTTCCAGATCCAGTGCGGGCCGGCGCTTGGCGCGTTGAACCAATGGGTGGCCGACACGACACATGCCGATTGGCGCACGCGACATGTCGATACGCTCGCTGAGATGATGATGGACGAAACCGCGGCGCTGCTGGTGCGACGCCTGACCGCGATGCGCGTGGGCGCATGACACCAATTGCCATCATTGGCGTGGGCGTGCGCCTGCCCGGCGCCGAAACGCTGGATGCGTTATGGGACAACCTCGCGGCCGGGCGTTGCCTGATCAGCGATGTCTCGCCTTCGCGCATGGACGTAGCCGCCCTGCGTGCGCTGCCGGGTCAGGGTGCCACGAGCCTGTGGGGCGGCTTCCTGGCCGACGCTGATCGCTTTGACGCGGGTTTCTTCAACGTGTCCCCACGCGAGGCCGCCTGGATGGACCCGCAGCAGCGCTGGGCGCTGGAACTGGCCTGGACCGCCATGGAGGACGCCGCGATCCGGCCATCGGCGCTGGCGGGCAGCCGCACCGGCGTTTTCATGGGCGTCTGCCACTGGGATTATGCCGAACTGATCGAGAAGCATCTGACGCGCCTTGATGCCTATGCGCCGACCGGCATCGCCTTCTCGATCATCGCCAATCGTGTCTCGCATTTTTTCGATCTGCATGGGCCCAGCGTGGTCAATGACACGGCCTGTGCGGCATCGCTGATCGCGCTGCATGATGCTGTGCGCGCGCTGCAAAGCGGCGCCTGTACGATGGCGCTGGCGGGCGGGGTGAACCTGATCTGGTCGCCCAATCATTTCGTCACCTTCTCGAAGAACGGCATGCTGTCCAAGCGTGGACGCTCACTTGCGTTTGACGCCGCGGCCGATGGCTATGTGCGCGGCGAGGGCGGCGCGATGTTGCTGCTCAAGCCGCTGGAGGCGGCGTTGGCCGACGGCGATCCGATCCATGCCGTCATTCGCGGCATCGGCACCAACCATGGCGGGCGCACCAACTCGCTGACGGCGACAAGCCCGCGCGCGCAGGCATCGTTGATCGCCGAGGTTTGGCAGCAGGCGGGCATTGCCCCAGAAACGGTTGGGTATGTGGAAGCGCACGGAACGGGCACGCCGCTTGGTGATCCGATCGAGATCGCGGGGCTGAAGCAGGCGATGGCGCTGTTGCAGGCGCAAGGTCACGCAGCGGGGGCGCAAGGCAGCTGCGGTCTGGGCTCCATCAAGGGCAATATCGGGCATCTGGAAGGGGCGTCCGGTGTTGCCGGCATCGCCAAGGTGTTGGCGTCTCTGCATCACGATGCGCTGCCGCCCAATGTCGGGTTCGAGATAATCAACCCATTGATCGATCTCGAACATTCGCCGTTCCGCATCCAGAGCGAACTGACCGCCTGGCCTGTAGGCGCCACTCCGCGCCGGGCGGGCGTCAGCTCCTTTGGGTTTGGCGGCAGCAATGCGCATGTGCTGATCGAGGAGGCGCCCCCTGTTGTGTCATCCGTCGCGCAAGCTGGCGCCTTGGTGGTGCCGTTGTCTGGCCGTACCGAAGCGCATCTGTGCGCCAACGCGCTGGTGCTGCGCGACTTTGTGGCGTCCCATCCGGTACGCCTGCCGGATCTTGCGCGCAGCTTGCACGAAGGACGCGAGCGTTTTGCCTGCCGTGCGGATTTCCGCGTCGTCGGCACGGACGACCTGATTGCGGCCCTTGATCTGTTTCTCGCGTCCGGTGCGCGATTGGAGATTGCGGACCAGCCCGCCATCGCCGGCCGTCGCATTCATGTGCCCACATCCGCCTTTCTGCGAGAGCGCCACTGGTTCGACACCAGTTCAGGCGCGAAGGACCCGTCACCCGTGCTCCATCCGATGCTGCATCGCAATGTCTCCCAGCTGGGTCGCTATGCCTTCCGAAGTGTGTTCGACGGCACGGAGAGTTTCTGGGCGGGGCACATCGTGCAGGGGCGACAGGTGATGCCAGGAACGGCGTGCCTCGAAATGGCGCGGGCGGCCTGCCACGCCGTCACCGGTCAAGACGGTCCCATGCGCCTGGAGGGCGTGGTGTGGTCACGGCCGATCATCGGCGGCGCCGGTCGCGTGACGGTGGAGGTGGTGGTTGAGCCGTTGGCGGATGGGCGTCTGGATATCCGCATCAGCGATGGCGGCGGGGTGAACGTGCAGGGCACGATGGTGCCTGCTACGCTGGAGCCGGCGCTGCCGCTTGACCTCACGGCCTTGCGGGCCGCTTCGCCGGTCTTGGTCATGCCAGAGGCCTGCTATGCCGGATTGCGGGCCAGTGGTGTGGTGCATGGGCCAGCGTTCCAGGCTCTCACGGCGGTGCATCGCGGCCCGGATGGCGTGTTGGCCGAACTTCGGCTGCAACGCCTGTTGCATGCGGGCCTTGTTGATCTGACGCTCCACCCGATCCTGCTCGATGCAGCCATTCAGGCCTGGATTGCGCTGGGCGACACTGCGCCATCGGCATCCCATGTGCCGTTTGCGTGCGATGGGATCAATGTGTTCGCGCCCTGCACGCCGACTATGTGGGCGCATGTGCGCCGCAGCCGGACAGGGCAGGCACCGGGCCTTGTGCGGCTTGATATCGATCTGGCCGACCGCGAAGGTCGGATCTGCGCTGCCCTGCGCGGTCTGGCGTTGCGGGCCGTGGCCCAGCCGGGGGCTGTGCCGGAGCCGGTGGCCGCACCGGTGCTGCTGGCGCGCGGCGTCTGGGAAAGCTGCCAGCTTGAGCCGGCGCCGCAGGCGGTTGAGACCACGATCCTGCTGTGTGGGTTTGCGCCCGGCATTGTGGGACAGGTGGTGGTTCGCGCCGGTGTTCCTGTGCTGATCGCACCGCCGGCCGAGGATGTGGCGTCAGCCACGATGGCATGGGTGGTGCTTCTGCAGACCCAGCTTTCCATCATTCTGGCGGCGCGGCCACGTCAGGCGCATCAGGTTCTGGTGCTGGTGGCACCCTCCATGGCACCGGCTGCGACGGCTCTTTCTGCCATGTTGCGCACGGTTGCGGCTGAGAACCCGATGCTGTTCGGCGCATCCGTGCTGATGGACGGCGCTTCCGACGCTGAGCGTCTGCTGCGCATTGCCCATGGCGAGGCTGCCCGAAGCGACCGTTTTTCAGCCTTGCGCTATGACGCGCAGGACCAGCGTCTCGCCTGGCGCGCACGCCCTGTCCTAGCCACCGCCCCCGTGTTCCCGCCGCTTGATCCGGACGGTGTGTATTGGATCACGGGTGGTGCGGGGGCTTTGGGGCGTATGTTCGCAGAGGCACTCGCGGCGCACGGCGCGCGGCACATCGTGCTGAGCGGGCGCGCGGCAGAGGCAGCGCTTCCGGACATGCCCGGCGTGGTGCTGGATTATGTTGCCTGCGATGTCACCGATGCTGTTGCCGTCAGTCACCTCGTCGCCCGCATTGGCCGGTTGCGGGGTGTGATCCATGCCGCCGGCGTGCTGGATGACGCGTATCTGTTTGGGGCCGATCCGGCGCGCACCGCACCGGTGCTGGCGCCGAAGATTTTCGGCGCGACCCATATCGATCATGCGACGGCTGCGTTGCCGTTGGATTTTTTCGTGCTGTTCTCCTCGGTGGCGTCCGTGATCGCCAATCCCGGTCAGGCTGTCTACGCCGCGGCCAACGGGTTTCTCGATGGTTTCGCCACCGAACGTGCGGTGCAGGTTGCACGCGGCGCGCGTTCCGGCAGAACGCTTGCGATTGGCTGGCCGCTTTGGGAGAGCGGCGGTATGGGCCAGTCGCCGGACGTGCGGGCGTCGTTGCACGACCGTCTCGGTGTTGTGCCCCTGCCGACCGAGATCGGCATCGCCGCGTTCTGGCAGGCGCTCGCCGCCGGTCCGGGGCAAATGGTGGTTTTGCACGGCGATCTGTCGCGCCTGTCGCCCCTGCTCGACGTGCCGGTTGCGGCATTGCCGCCAACACCAACCAGTGTCGTGCCGGCACCGATGGATGTCGAACTGGCGGAGCGGGTTGTCGACTACCTGAAGGATTTACTGGGTGAGGCGGTTGGAATGGCGCCGTCACTCATCCGCGCCGATACGCAGCTTCTGGAATACGGCCTCAACTCGATCACGATTGTGGAGTTGACGGTCCGGCTGGAGCAGGATCTGGGGCCTTTGTCGAAGACCTTGTTTTTCGAATACATCGATCTGGCCAGCCTCGGCGCCCATCTGGTCGAGACGCATCAATCTGGCCTTGCGCAGTTGCTGCCCGGCGAGGCCGCGCCCATCCAGGCGGCCGCTCCTGCCGCCCCACTTCGCATGGTCGCGGCACGACACAGCGCTGCGACCGACACGCATGACGTGGCCATCGTTGGGCTGTCGCTGCGCGTGGCCGGTGCGAATGACAAGGACGCCTTCTGGGACATGTTGAACGAAGGCCGCAATGCCTTTGGCCCGGTGCCGCAGTCGCGTTGGGACCATGCGGCGCTGGTGCATCCGGAGCGCGATGTGCTTGGCAAAACCGTCGTTCGCACAGGCGCGTTCCTCGACGATATTGCCGGCTTCGATCCACGCTATTTCAAGATATCGCAGCGTGACGCCGAATTGATGTCGCCCGAGGTCAGGCTGTTTTTGCAAACGGCGGTGGCAGCGTTCGAGGATGCCGGATATTCGCGTGAGACGATGCTGCGCATGGGCGGGGATGTCGCCGTCATCGTGGGGTCGATGACCAACGAATACGATCTCTATGGTTTCGAGAACATGTTGCAGCGCGGGTCGCTGGCCAGTGGCAGCTATACCGGCACCGTGCCGAACATGGTCTCGTATTTCTACGGCTTCACCGGCCCCTCCTATTTCCTCGACACCATGTGTTCGGCGTCGTCCACCTGCATCCACGAGGCCGTGCATATGCTGCGGTCGGGACGCTGCCGTATGGCGCTAGCCGGTGGCGTCAGCCTGTTGCTGCATCCCCAGAAGCTGATTGCAACGTCCCAGGAGCATTTCACCAGCAAGACGGCCGATGTCATTCGCGGCTATGGGCTGGGGGCTGACGGCACCATTCTGGGCGAGGGTGTCGGCGCGGTGGTGCTGAAGACGCTGGCCGACGCAGAGCGTGACGGCGATCATATCTACGGCGTCATCAAGGGCACAGCCGTCAGCAATGCCGGCATGCGCAATGGCTTCACCGTGCCAAACCCTGTGCAGCAGGACGCCGCAATCACGCGGGCGCTCGATGATGCCGGTGTGGACCCTGCAACAATTTCCTATGTCGAGGGCCATGGCTCCGGCACAGCACTGGGGGATCCGGTCGAGATCCGCGCCCTGACCTCAGCGTGGCAGCGTTACACCGATGCCCGGCAGGTCTGCCCGATTGGCACTGTGAAATCGAATATCGGTCATCTGCTGGCGGCTGCCGGTGTGGTGGGCATCGCCAAGGTGCTGATGCAGATGCGCCACGGGCGGCTCGCTGCCTCGCTGCACGCCGAGACGCTCAACCCGGCCATTCCGTTTGCGCAGACGCCCTTCTTTGTGCAGCGCGAAGGGGCCGACTGGCCGCAGCGCCATGCCGACGGGCAGGTTGTTCCGCGTCGTGCCGCTGTCACCTCGATCGGTGCTGGCGGCATGAACAGCCATATCGTGCTGGAGGAATACATTGCGGCACCGGCGCCGGGGATCGCTGGCAGCCAGATGATCGTGGTGTCGGCGATGACCCCGGCGCGGTTGGTGGTTTGGGCCAAACGCCTGTCCCAGCATCTGCGCGGGGCGGAGCTGACGTTGGCGGATCTGGCCTGGACGCTGCAGGTCGGCCGCAACGCCCTGCCGTGCCGTCTGGCGTTCATGGCGGGCAGCATTCAGCAGGCGGCAGATATGCTGGCCGCGTTCGTTGCAGATCCGGTCGCATGGGATGGAGTGTTCTACACTCCAAACGTGCTCGACGTGGCAGTGCCCACAGCGGTGCCCGTCACGCAGGAACAGGCGGGCGCTGCCTGGGCGTTGGGCGCTGCGATCCAGTGGGATGTGTTGCACCAGAAGCGCCCTTGCCGGGTGTCGTTGCCTGATTATCCGTTCGAAGCGGTGCGGTGCTGGTATCCGGCACAGGCCGATGCGCCATCGGTGATCCACCCGCTTGGCGTCAGGCAGAAGCTGCATCCGCTGGTTGGACGCAATGTGTCGGACCTGACGGCGGTTAAGTTCGCGACCGACATCCATCTGGATGAGATGCTCGATTTTGTCGTGACCATCGACCGCAAGCGCACGCTGTTGCCCACCGCTGTGATCGAGATGGCCGTTGCTGCGGCGCGTCTGGCGGGGCTGCCGGGCGCGTGCACGCTGCGCGACCTCAGCGTGCCGGTTGTTGACCTTGGTGACGTCCAGGAACTCGCCTTCACCGTCGAAGCCGGCGATGATACGGTTCGTGTCGTCGCCACCGCGGACGGGCAAGTCTGTGCCGAAGCAACCGTCAGCAGCGTTGCCATTGGCCTGCCCGGCGTGCTGGCCATGCCGCGTGGCGACATCCTGGAGCACGACGCGATCTATGCGCGGCTGGCAGGCCATGGGTTCGCGTTCCAACCCTATCTGCTGGTACTGGAACGCGCGGTTATCACGCCCGAGGGGCATGTTGTCGCGACCTTGCGTGACGCGCCACCCCAGCAATACCCATCCAGGCCCAGCGAACAGTTTGCAGCCCGGCTGCTCGCCGCGGCCTATCAGGCGCTGCAGCTTGCCAGCGACACCAGACTGGAACCGCTGGCCGGTGTCGACACGATTGCCTGGACCGATGGAGCAGCCACCCAGGTGGTCGTTCAAGGTCAGGACGTGATGTTCCTCGACGCCACCGGTCGCAGCTTGGCCGCATGGCGGGGGGTTCGCTTCGGGATGGGAGACGCCCGCCCGGCGCGGATTCCGTCAGCCTCGACCGGACTGCAGGACCAGTTGATCGACCTCGCGGCCGCATTGCTCAAATTCCCGGCTGATACGTTGAGCCCGCGGACCAATTTCCATGATCTGGGATTTGATTCCATTTCCGTGACGCAGTTCGCCAGCCGTATCGACATCCAGTTTGGCGTTACGATCTCACCGGCGTTGTTCTTTCAGGTCGAACACATCGCAGCCCTGGCCGTGCATCTGGCGCCATTGGTGTCAGCCCCCGTCGCCCCGGTTGCGGCGCGTCCGAAAGCCATGCCGGCCCACGTCCAGCCACAGCATGCTCCGGTCAAGCCGCCCGCGTCGCTCTCGACCGGGTTGGCCATCATTGGCCTCGCCCTGCGCGTGCCAGGCGCGGACTCGCCTGACGCCTTCATCGACCGATTGCTCGCCGGCGATGACCTCGTGACCCCGTTGCCTCTTGATCGGTTCAACGCGGCGGATGCTGCACGCCTGCGCAGCGATGTGCCGTGTTGGGGCGGCAGCCTCACCGATGTCGACCGCTTCGATGCGGCGCTGTTCCGGATCTCGCCCGCCGAGGCCGCTTGCATGGACCCACGCCAGCGGTTGATTCTGGAGACCGCCTGGCGCGCGCTGGAAGACGCCGGATTGCGGCCAGACGAGACCCCGCGCCAGACCGGCGTCTTCGTCGGCGCCTCCGGCCATGACTGGGCGAGCCTGCTGGCTGCTCATGGGGTGGCAAATGATGGCTTCGTCGCGACAGGCACATCGGCGGCGATGATCGCCAACAGGGTCTCTTACAGCTTTGACTGGAATGGCCCCAGCGAGACCGTCGACACGGCCTGCTCCAGCTCGCTTGTGGCGTTGTGTCGTGCGGCGGATGCGCTGCGGTCCGGCGCGTGCGAACTGGCTCTGGTGGGCGGCGTGAGCCTCAATCTGATCGCGGCCGGCTTCGAAGGCCCGCAATCGGCCGGCATGCTCAGCCCGGATGGCCGCTGCCGCAGCTTCGCAGCCGGGGCCAATGGCTATGTGCGCGGCGAAGGCGTTGTCTGCCTGCTGCTCAAGCCGCTGGCGGCAGCACAGCGCGACGGTGACCGCATCCACGGGGTGCTGCTCGGGAGCGCCGTGAACCACGGCGGCCGTGCGGGCGCCGTGACCGCTCCAAACGCACGCGCACAGGCGGCACTGATCGAACAGGCGCTGCAAGGCCTCGATCCGGCCAACATCGGCTATATCGAGGCGCACGGCACCGGCACCGCGTTGGGCGATCCCGTGGAGATTGCGGCCCTGCAGATCGCGTTTCGCGGCGCCGCGCCGGGCACGATCGGCGTGGGATCGGTGAAGTCCGCCATCGGTCATCTGGAAGCGGCGGCAGGATTGGCCGGCGTGGCGAAACTGCTGCTGGCGATGGCGCGTGGTGCGTTGCCGCCGACGCTGCATTGCGACCAGATCAGCCCCCATATTGCGCTGGACGGCACGCCGCTGCGCCTGGTGCGCACGCGTGAGGCGTGGCCGGAGCCACGTCGCGCCGGCGTCAGCAGCTTCGGCTTTGGGGGGACGAATGCGCATGTGGTGATCGGCGCGCCGCCGGCCGGTGCGCCGTCCGGCCGACAGAAGCTGCAGCCGCGTCCGTTTGCCAGCACCCGCTTCTGGGTGCCGCCAGGTCAGCCGGACGCAGCGCTGCTGTTTGCGCCGGAATGGATGGCGACACCGTTGCCGGCGGCCACTGGCCCCGCAATGCGGCGCATTGTGCTTGATGGCGGTTTGGGGATGGCCGATGCTACGCCGGTTCCATCCGGGTTGGATGCCGCTGCCTGCTACGCCGCCACCGCCGAAATCCTGATGCGCACCGTGCAGGACGCTGCGCGCGATCCTCGTCCTGTGCTGGTGCAGCTTGCGGTGCCGATCGGTGGCGCCAGGTCTTTGCTGGAGGGGCTGGGTGCGCTTTTGGACACAGCGATGCTGGAGGTGCCGCATCTCCGGGGGCAGGTGGTCGGCATCGCGCCGGAGCACGTGACCGAAGCATCCGCGCTGCTGGCACGCGAGGCCGCCAGCCCCGCCGACAAGCGGGTGCGCCATGTCGCGGGTCTACGCCTGACGCCACAATGGCGTGAGGTTCCGGCCGCAACGCCGCCTGCTTGGCGAGCGGCGGGCGTCTACCTGATCACTGGCGGCATGGGCGGCTTGGGCCAACTGATCGCCCGCGATATTGCCACCAACGCGCCGGGCGCCACCCTGATCCTCGTCGGCAGCCGGCCGCGTGAACCTCGGCATCAAGCCGTGCTGGACGATCTTGCCGCCAGGGGCGCCACGGCGCGGTATTGCCAAATCGATATTGCCAACTCCTCTGATGTCGCAGGATTGGTCAGTGACATTCTGGCGCGGCATGGCGTGCTGCATGGTGTGCTGCATGCAGCAGGCGCGCTGCGAGACCAGAGCCTGGCCCGCATGACGCCGCAGGAACTCGCTGCTGTGCTGGCTCCGAAAGTGGCCGGAGCGGTCGCACTTGAGAACGCCTGCCGCGATCTTGCGCTGGATTGCTTTGTGCTTTTCTCGTCACTGGCCTCCGTCGCCGGAAATGCCGGGCAGGCGAATTATGCGGCGGCGAACGGCTTTCTGGATGCATTGGCAGAGCGCAGCCAGGGCAAGATGGTGTCGGTGCGTTGGCCGCTGTGGCGCAATGGCGGCATGCGGATGGACGCGGCAGGCGAGGCCGGTCTGTTGGTCCGCATGGGGCAGCGCCCGCTTGGCGACGCGGCGGGCATTGCGGCGCTGCATGCGGCCTGTGCATCCGGGTTGCCACATGTCGCGGTGGTGGCCGGCGAGGCTGTGAAAATCCGCCAGTTCTTCGTGGACCTGACGCAACCGGCGGCAGCGATGACGATGGCACCCGATTCTGGTCTTGAAACCAAGATGGTCGACGCGCTGTGGCAGGCTTTCGCGGAGGTATCCGGCTTACCCGCCGCGTCGATCAACGCGGGAACGCCGCTTGAGGAATACGGCATTGATTCGCTGATGGTGGTGCGGTTGAACCGTGCGCTGGGCGAGCGGTTCCGGGTGCTGGACCACACGCTGCTGTTCCAGCACCGCACGCTGCGGGCGCTGGCGCGTCATCTGGCATCCTCCCACGCCGAGGAGTGCGCCCGCTGGGTCGGTGCGTCCGCCCCTGATGTGGTGTCCGTCGCGCCGGGACTGGCAGCACAGCCCGCCATGATGCGCGCCCCGCTGGGCGCCGAGGCCCCGATTGCGGTCATTGGCGTGAGTGGCCGTTATCCCGGCGCTGCCGATCTCGATGGTTTCTGGGACAATCTGCGCGAGGGAAGGGACATGGTGGGGGAAATTCCCGCCGAGCGCTGGTCGCTGGAGGGATTCTTCCAGCCCGATCAGGCCGCGGCCATTCGCGGCGGGATGAGCTATTCCAAATGGGGCGCGTTCCTCGACGGATTTGCCGCGTTCGACCCTGGCTTCTTCCGCATCGCCGCACGGGATGCGGCCGCGATGGACCCGCAGGAGCGACTGTTCCTGATGCTGGCCTGGGCCGCCTGCGAGGATGCGGGCTACCCGCCGTCACGCCTGGCGGCGCGGCATGGCAAGCGGGTGGGCGTGTTCGCCGGCATCACCAAGACAGGCTTTGCCTTGCATGGCGGGTTTCCGGCCGCCGATGGCACCACCATCCGGCCCACCACGTCTTTCGCCAGCGCGGCCAATCGCGTCTCCTACGCGCTGGATTTGATCGGCCCCAGCCAGCCGGTCGATACGATGTGCTCGTCTTCGCTCACAGCCCTTCACCTCGCGTGTGAGGCTCTACGCGCTGGCAGTTGTGACCTGGCACTGGCCGGTGGCGTGAACCTGTATCTGCATTCGTCCAACTACGTTGAACTGAGTGCTGCCCGCATGCTGAGCCCACAGGGCCGCTGCCGGAGCTTCGGCGCCGGGGCGGATGGGTTCGTTCCCGGTGAAGGCGTTGGCTGCCTGCTGTTGAAGCCGCTTGACCGCGCGCTGGCCGATGGCGACCGGGTGCATGCGGTGATCCGGGCCACGGCGGTCAACCATGGTGGCCACACCAGCGGCTACACCGTGCCGAACCCGCAGGCGCAAGCCGATCTGGTGCGCATGGCGCTGGACAAGGCCGGCCTCGCCCCCGGCGATGTAACGTGCATCGAGGCGCATGGCACCGGCACCGATCTGGGCGACCCGATCGAGGTGGCGGGCCTGAGTCAAGCTTTCGCCGGCGTGCCGCAGGCAAGTTGCGCACTGGGATCGGTGAAGTCATCGATTGGCCATCTGGAGGCAGCCTCCGGCATCGCCGGTGTGACCAAAATGATCCTGCAGATGCGCCATCGCGTGCTGGCGCCGACGCTGCATGTGGCGGCGGTCAATCCGCGGCTTGATCTCGCGGTCTCGCCGTTCACCCTGGTGACCAAGGCCCGCCCCTGGACCGCGCAGCGTCTGATCGCGGGCGTGTCGTCGTTCGGCGCAGGCGGTGCGAACGCGCATGTGATCCTGGAGGCCCCGCCCTCGGAAGATTCGCGTCTTGATGATACAGCGTCGCAGATCGTGCCGCTGTCCGCGCGCGACCCCGAGCGGCTGCGCGTGGCCGCCGAACGGTTGTTGCAAACGATTGAACGCGTACCGTCGGCTGCGGCCGGGGCGGTTGGACTGGCCGATATCTGCGGCAAGATCGCCGTCTGGCTGGGGGTAGACCCGGCACAGATCGACCCGGCGGAATCGCTCGATGCGATGGGCTTTGGGCCGATGCATCGGCTGGCCTTGCGCGCGTGGCTGGCAGAGCATTTGCCAATATCGCCCCGCGTTGAGGATCTCGCCACGCCACAGGCGATTGCCGATCTGCTGGCCCCGCCGACCAGGCCCAGCCTGTGCCTGGCCGATATCGCCTGGACCCTTCAGGTCGGGCGCGAGCCGATGGATGCGCGCTTGGCCATCGTGGCGTCTTCGCTGCCAGAACTCGCACAGCGCTTGCGCGAATTCCTGCTGGGGCAGACCGCAGGCGGGCTGCATGTCGGCGTGCCGGGTGCGCCCCGCGCTCTTGCCGCTGCCCTCGACGGCGATGAGGAGACGATGCAGGCGCTGGCCGACCGCTGGGTCCGACGTGGCGATTTCGGCCGGCTTGCCGGGCTCTGGGTGCAGGGCGTGGTGATCGATTGGGCGGTGCTGACGCGTGCTGTAAGGCCGCGCATCGTGTCGTTGCCCACCTATCCGTTCCGCGAGGACCGCTTCTGGCCGGGCGCGAGCGTGCCGCAGGGCGATGCGGTGCGCCGGGCGATCGAACAGATCACTACCCCAGCGCCGCCGCCGAGCATGCTTGATGAGGCCGTGGCACCGCTGCTGCGCGCCATCATGGCGTCGGTGCCGGCGGGGGCGATCGTTCCACGCTATGCGCGCTGGCTAGAGGCACTGGACGCCTTGTTGCCGGCTGGCAGCGTGCAGTCGATTGCAGACGCGTGGCGGCAGTGGGACAGCACCGGCCATGGTTCCTCTGCACAAGGCGCTCTTGCCGAGGCCGCCTTGCGGGCGCTGCCCGAGATTCTTGCGGGCGACAGTCTGGCGACCGCTGCGTTGTTCCCCGCAGGCAGTTTGCGGCTGGTCGAGGCGGTCTATGCCCAAGATCCGATTGCCAGGCGGTTCAACGCCACGCTGGCTGCGGCGGCTGGCGCGTTTATCACAGCACATCCGGGCGCACGCGTGCTTGAGATCGGCGCAGGCACCGGCGGCACCACCCATGCCGTGCTGCACGCATTGGGCGATCGGCGCAGCCTGATCGGTGAATATCGCTACACCGACGTGTCGCGTGCCTTCCTCATCCAGGCCGAGCGCCGTCTCACTGATTGGCCCGCTTTGCGCACCACATTGTTCGATGTCGAGCGTCCGCTCGATGGTCAGGATGTTCCAGCTGGCGCGTATGATCTCGTGATCGCGGCCAACGTGCTGCACGCCACCGCCGACATCGGCCGCACGCTCAGCCATGCCCGGGCGACGCTGGCCGAAGGCGGGTTGCTGCTGCTGAACGAAACCAGCCGCGCGACGCTGTTCACCCATCTCACCTTCGGCCTGCTCGATGGCTGGTGGCGTGCCACCGACATGCATCGGCGCATTCCCGGCACGCCTTCGCTGACCGCAGACGCCTGGCGCACGGCCCTGGAGGAGACCGGCTTTGACTGGCTCTGTGTCTCGCCGTTGGCCGAGCAGACGCTTGGCCAGCAGGTGATCGCGGCCCGCGCAGCCAAGGTGCATGTCGTGGTGCCTGCAACGCCGGCTGCGCCCTTGGCTGAGGTCCGCACGGAGCCGCTGGTCGAGATGGTGCGTCGTCTGGTGGCCGAGACGCTCAATGTCATGCCATCCGCCGTGGCGCTCGATGCGTCTTTTGCTGATTATGGGCTGGACAGCATTCTGGGCGCCACGCTGGTCGAGCGGGTGCACGCCACGCTTGGGGTGACGCTGGAACACAGGCAGTTGTTTGACAGCCGCAACGTCGCCCAATTGGCGGCGCATCTGGCATCGCGCGTGCCTGTCGCGCGGTCGCCTGTTGTTATCCCCCCATCACCCGTGATCGCCCCGATTGCTGTGTCCACTGCCCCCGTGGCCGCACCGCGCCGGGGTGAGCCGATCGCCATCGTGGGATTCAGCTGCCGTTTCGCGCAGGCAGCAGATGCCGATGCATTCTGGGCCAATCTCATGGCCGGCCGGGATCTGGTGGGCCCCGGCACGCGTCCCGGCCTTGAGGGGCGTGTTGGCAGTTTCCTGAACTCCATCGATCAGTTCGACGCTGCCTATTTCGGCATTTCAGGCCGTGAGGCACGCTACATGGACCCGCAGCAGCGGCTGTTCCTGGAAGAAGCCTGGAAAACGCTGGAACATGCGGGACACGCCGGCGATATCGCAGGGCGGCGCTGTGGCGTGTTCGTCGGCGCGTCGGCTGGCGACTATGACAAGCTGTTTGTCACGCCGCCGCCGGGTCAGGCCTTTTGGGGCAACACGGCGTCGCTGATCCCGGCGCGTATCGCTTACTTCCTGGACCTCAAAGGCCCTGCGGTCGCGATCGATACCGCCTGCTCAAGTTCGATGGTGGCCCTGCATCTGGCATGCCAAAGCCTGGCGCAGGGCGAATGCGACATGGCGCTGGCCGGCGGCGTGTTCGTGCATTGCACAGATCGCTTTTTCCGCTCTGCCGAACCCGCGGGCATGTTGTCACCGACCGGATTTTGCGCCGCCTTCGGGGCCGGTGCCGACGGCATCGTGCCCGGTGAGGCGGTGGCCGCCGTGCTGCTGCGCCCGCTTTCGGCGGCGCTGGCGGATGGCGATACGATCCATGGGCTGGTGCTGGCCACCGGCCTGAACCAGGACGGCGCCACCAACGGCATCACCGCGCCCAGTGCTGATTCGCAGGAACGGCTGATGCGCGAGGTCTACACTTCCCATGGCATTGCACCGGCCAGCATCAGTCTGATCGAAGCGCATGGCACCGGCACGCCGTTGGGCGACCCGATCGAGGCGGCAGCGCTGGCCAAGGTGTTCACCGATCGCACAACACCGGCCATCCTCGGCTCGGTGAAGTCCAATATCGGCCACACGACCACCGCCGCCGGCATGGCGGGGTTGGTCAAGGTTCTGCTCGCCCTTCGGCACCGGATGATCCCGCCCGCCATTCATGTGGGAACCGGCAACCCGGCAGTGCAGCTTGGTGCCGCATTGCGCATCAATCAGGCCGTCGAGCCTTGGGCGGCCCCCGCGCCGCTGCGGGCGGCGATCAGCTCGTTCGGTTTTGGTGGGACAAATGGGCATGCGGTGATCGAGGTCGCACCAATGCAGCCTCGTTTGCTTGAGGCGGCCACGCCCAGTGTGGTTCTGCTGTCAGCGCGATCGGAGGCGCAGCTGCGCACACAGGTGGAGTCGTTGATGGCGCATCTTGCGGCCACGCCTGATCTCACCTGCGCTGACGTGGCGTTCACACTGGCTGTGGGGCGGCGGCACCTGACGCATCGCATTGCGCTGCGAGCGAACACGATTGCCGCGCTGCAAAGTGGGCTGCGCGCCTGGCTGGATGGCACTGTTCTGCCGGAGGTGGCGGAGGCGGCCACGTTCCTGGCCGGCGGCGAGCCGGATATCGCGGCCCACGCGGGGGCAGGTCGTCGGCGCGTGCCGCTGCCAACCACGCGCTTCGCGCCCACCCGTCATTGGGTGGACGACGCAGCGCCCGAGAAACCCCAGATCGTGACGGCCTCGGGCAAGATACGCTTGGTCGATGTTGCGGTGCCTGCTCTGCCGACTGTGGCGCGGGCGCCAAAGGTCGTTCTGGTGCCGCTGGATGTGGCGCCGGCGAGCCTGCGCCGCGTTGCCGATACAGCCGGCGTGCGTGAGCTTCTGCTGGGCGGCGCCTGCGCGGATGCGCTGATACAGGCCTGTGCGGACATCGATCCTGATATTCGCGTCCTGCTGCTGCGCGTGGCCCCGGATGCGACGGGCTTGGCGAAAGCGGTGCCGTCGCTGCGGGCATTGTCCGTGCCGGTGGTGTGTGCAGGCCTGGCTGGTGATCTGGTCAATGGATGCGATTTCGTGGTCGAGCTTGAGCAGGCCCGCACGATGGCGCGGCAGATTGCCGAGGCGCCGCGTGAGGCGCTGTCGCTCCTGATCCGTCACAAGCGCGCGCAGCCGCTGTTTTTTCCGGACCATGCGGCAGAGGCCACGCTCGCCGGGCTGATGGCCACCCCGATCGGCCCTGTCGGTGGGGTCGCCCGCCCCGTGGCATTGCGCTCGAAGGTCGTGAGTCTGGAACTGCATGACGACGGTGTGGCGGTGCTGCACATGCAGGATGTCACCCAGCGCAACATGTTCACCGATGCGTTGATGGACGGGCTGGAGGAAGGCTTTGCCGTCATCGCCAGCTCCGAGCAGGTCAAGGTGGTGGTGCTCACGGGGGCATCCGGCAGCTTTGCCTGTGGCGGCACGCGCGGTGGGCTGCGCAGCCTGCAGCAGGGTGCCACGCTGTTTACCGACCGGCAGATCTATTCACTGCCCCTGGCGTGCCCGGTGCCGGTGATCGCCGCGATGGACGGGCACGCGATCGGCGCGGGCTGGTCGCTGGGCATGTTCAGCGATGTCCGGTTGTTTGGCCAGGAGAGCGTGTTTCACAGCAATTAT
Source organism: Acetobacteraceae bacterium (assembly GCA_040399685.1). Taxonomy (GTDB): domain Bacteria; phylum Pseudomonadota; class Alphaproteobacteria; order Acetobacterales; family Acetobacteraceae; genus CAIQQQ01. The sequence goes on along the minus strand of JBBART010000006.1, from coordinate 51,016 downwards.
CTGCAACTGGGCTTCACGCCCGGTGCCGGGGCGACGCTGATCTTCCCGGCGCGGTTGGGCATGCTGGGGTGGGAACTGCTGTTCACCGCCGTCGATCTGCGGGGGGGCGCGCTGGCCGCACGGTCCGGCGAGATCAGCATGTGGCCCAATGCCGCGTTGCTGACGCAGGCTTTGGCGTGTGCGCATCGGCTGGCGGCTGCGTCCCGTGACATTTTGGTGGGCCTGAAAGCAGCACTCGCCCGCCCGCTGCGCGAACGGCTCGATGGCGTGCTGGCGGCCGAGTTGGACATGCACCGCGTGACCCTGATCGGGAATGCTGATGCCCTTCGCCGGATCGATGCGATAACGGAAGAAATATCGCTCGCCCCTCGTGTGGTGCCGGGCGACGAGGCCGTTGGCGTGGTAACGATGCCTGCCCCGACGGCTGCAATCCGCACGGCTGACGTTGGTGAGACGTTGCGCATTCGCGGTGAGCTGGTGTCCAGCCTCGCGGAAGAACTGATGATCACCGCAGAGGACATCACGGACGATGCCGCCTTCATCGATCTCGGCATGGACTCAATCCTGGCCGTGACATGGATGCGGCGACTGAATGCGCGCCTGGGCACGGCGTTGCCCGCAACGACGGTCTATGCCCATTCGACCTTGCGCGCGCTGGCGCAGCACATGGCCTTGATCCAGCCGGAAAAGCAGCCAGAACCCGCGCCCGCGCCGCCACCTCCCGTATTGGCGGAAATTATCCCTCTGCCGACACCAACAATCATCCCGGCGCCGGCTGTGGCATCGTTGACGCCTGAGCCTATCGCGATCATCGGCGCCTCTGGCCGCTTCCCCAAATCGCCGGATCTTGAGGCGTTCTGGGCCAATATTCGTGCGGCGCGGGACTGCGTTGACGAAGTGCCCGCCGATCGCTGGGACATCGCCGCCTTCTATGATGCCGACCCGCGGGCGCCGGGCAAGAGCGCGTCGAAATGGATGGGTGCGATAGAGGAGATCGACAGGTTCGACCCTGCTTTCTTCAACATCACCCCGCGCGAGGCAGAGTTGATGGACCCGCAGCAGCGGCTGTTCCTGCAACACGCCTGGCACGCCATCGAAGACGCGGCGATTGACCCGATGTCTCTGTCGGGAAGTGCTGCCGGCGTGTTCGTCGGCAGCGGCCCGAGCGGGTATGCCGATCTTGTGCAGGAGCGGAACGCCTATTCGCTGCTGGGCAGTTCCGGTTCCATCCTGGCCGCACGCATCGCCTACCTGCTGGATCTTGCCGGGCCGAGCATCTCGCTGGACACGGCGTGTTCGAGCTCTCTCGTGGCGATTGCCCAGGCCTGCAACGCCCTCTTGCTGGGCGATTGCGACCTGGCATTGGCGGGTGGGGTGAGCGTGCTGATCGGCCCGTCGATGTTCATCGACACATCCAAGGTGGGCATGCTGTCGCCCCAAGGCCGCTGCTTCAGTTTCGATGCGCGCGCCAATGGGTTCGTGCCGGGCGAGGGGGTGGGCGTGATGCTGCTCAAGCGCCTGTCAGACGCTGTGCGCGACGGTGATCCGGTGCGGGCGGTTATTCGCGGCTGGGGGACCAACCAGGACGGCCGCAGCAACGGCATCACTGCACCTAATCCTGCGGCACAGGCGCGGCTGATCCGTAGCGTCCACACTCGTTTTGGGATCGATGCGGCCAGTATCGATGTGATCGAATGCCACGGCACCGGCACCGCATTGGGTGATCCGATCGAGATCGAAGGCCTGACCGCTGCCTTTGAAGGTGTTGCCGGCCCGATTGCTCTGGGTTCGGTGAAAAGCAATGTCGGGCATCTGTTGGCCGCCGCCGGTGTCGCCGGGGCGATGAAGGCGATGCTGGCCTTGCAGGCGCGGGAGATCCCGGCGATTGCCCTGTTCGAACAGATCAACCCGCATCTGCCGCTGGCCGGAACGCCATTCCAGCTCAATACCAAGCTGCGCCCGTGGGACCGCCGCGATGCGCCCCGCCGTGTGGGGGTGAGCGCGTTCGGCTTCAGCGGCACCAATGCGCATCTTGTGCTGGAGGAAGCGCCGTCGCAGCAACGCCCGCCGCAACGCGGTCCATGGGTGCTGCCGCTCGCGGCCCGGAATACGGATCGGCTGCGGGCCTATGCGCAACGTCTGATTCAGTTTGTGCAGGACCGGCCGGAGCTTGATCTGTCAGCCCTGGCAGCCACCTTCCAGCGGCGCACCCGCTTTGACTGCCGCGTGAGCGTGGCGTTCGAGGATCGGGCTGGGCTGTTGGCCGGACTTCGCCCGGTTGCCGACGGCACGGATTCCCTAGACGACAAGGCCGCGTGGCCGACCGCCAGTGCCGTTGCGGCGCGGCTGCACGCGCCGGGTTATCCGTTTGCCACTCAGCGTTACTGGGTTGTGCCGACAGCGTTGCCGGAGGCGAAGCCCGTGCCGTTTGGACTTGATGTTCTGTATCAACCAAGTCCTGGTGGGCTGCTTGCCACTGTCACGGCCAGCAATCTCCCGGACGGGTTCCTGAAGGGGGCGGCCCGCGCATTGGCCTTGCCGCTGCTGGCGCGGGCAGCGGCGATGCGCCATGCGGGCTGGCAGGCGATGGAATTGTCTGAACTGGTGTGGGGCCGCATGACGACGGACGCTGCGTCCCACGTGGCTGAGATCAATTTCTGTGCGGACGGGGCCGCGCTGCTGTTCGACATCGCCGTGCAGGGCGGGCCGACCTGCCATCTCGGCACGGCGACCGCCGTTGCGACGGTTCCGTCGCAGGTGCCAAGGGCAGGGGGTGTTGAGATCCACGTCCAGGGCATCACCGATGATGACGGCCTCGATCCGGCGCTGCTGCAAGCGCTGGGGCGCGCACTGGCCACGCAGGCCGGCGCGGATCACCTTCCTTATGCGGCCCGCCGCCTCTGGTTCGCCGCTAGACTGCCGCCGTCACTGACGTTGCGGCTCGTGACGAACGCGGATGCCACAATCACGCTTGTTGGCGTTGATGCCGCCGGCGCTCCCGTCCTGCTGCTGGAGAGTCTCATCATGCGGCCCGGACATGAATTGGCTGAGCTATCGCTGGACCCTGAGCAGGAAGCCGCGGAATGAACAAGGTTGCGATCATCGGTGGCGGGCCGACCGGTATTGGTGTTGCGCGCGAACTGGTGGAAGCCGGCATCGACGTGACGATTTTCGAGGCCGAGGCGGATTTCGGCGGCGTCTGGAACAGTGACGCCGCGTGTGGCCGCACCTATCCCTCGCTGCACCTGATCTCACCGAAGTTCAACACGCAGGTGCAGGACTACCCGATGCCGGATGACTATCCGGTCTATCCCAACCACGCGCTGATGCTGCGCTATATCCAGAACTATGCCCGCCATTTCGGGCTGGACGCAAAGACGCGGTTCAACGCGAAGGTGGATCGTCTGGAGCCGGATGGCGCGCAGTGGCGCATCGTGGCCTCGGATGGCCACGATGCGCGCTACAGCCTGGTCGTGGTGTGCAACGGCCTGCAGCGTGTGCCTGCCTTACCAAGCCCACCCTATCCCGGCCATTTCGACGGCGAGTGCCTGCACAGCAGCGCCTACAAATCCCCCGACCAGGTGCGGGGGCGTCGGGTGCTGGTGATCGGCGGCGGCAACTCCGGCTGTGACCTTGCGGTGGACGCCTCGCATGGCGCGTCGCGGCTCGTGCACTCCATGCGGCGCGGCTATCATTTCCAGCCGAAATTCATCGATGGCAAACCAACGCCGCAATGGATGATGGAACTGGGCGCGCGTTTCGGCTCGAAGGCCGAGACGATGGCCTATATCGAGGAGGTTTTCCGCCTCGCTGGCTATGACGGCACCAGCTATGGGCTGCAACCGCCCGATCATGCCTTGGATGCCGCACATCCGGTGATGAACACGCTGGTTCTGTACCATATCGGGCATGGCGATATCATCCCCAAGCCGGATGTGGCCGCATTTGAAGGCCATCAAGTCCGGTTCACCGACGGATCGGTCGAGCCGATCGACACCATCATCTACGCCACCGGGTATCGCCGGGATTTCCCCTTCCTCGACGCCGATCTGCTGCAATGGAAATCGGGTATTCCGGACCTGTTCCTGCACTCCGTTCCACGCAACCATGACTCGCTTCTGTTCATGGGGTTCATCAATGCAGCCGGTGGCCTGGGCGATGGGCTGAAGACCCAGGGCCTGTTTGTGCGTGACTACGCGCGGGCCCTGTTTGGACGCACCGAGGGGCTCCGCCGCTTCCTGGCCGCCAAGAAGGTCGATGCCCCCGATCTTGGGCAAGATCAGTTCATCGCCTCGCACCGGCATCTGTGGGAGGCGGATCTGTGGAAGCTGCTGGCCCAGATGCGGTCCTACCGCGACATGCTGCGCCAGGAGGCGGCACAATGAGAGATTCCTTGCGTGCCAGAATGCGCCAGCAACTTGAACGCGACCTGATGGCGCGGATGGCAAAGCGGCTGCCCGCGATCCCCATCCCTACGGCGGCCCCGCCACCTGCGCCGCACCCTGCAACGGACGGCCTTGGCGCCGATGTGCTGCGCCTGACCGCAGCCGCCCTGCGGATGGAGACAGCCGAGCTGGATACGTCCGCATCGTTGGCCGGCTATGGCATCGACAGCATCGCGATCACCGAGGTGATGGGCCAGATCGGACGTTTTCTGGGCGTGCCGCTCGCACCCACCGTCTTCTTCGAGGCGGGAACACTGGACGAACTGGTCGGCATCCTGCGCGCCCGCCATCCCCACCCCATCGCGGCGCGCTATGCCGCACAGCAGGCTGTGGCGCTATCTGCGGATGTGCCGAACTGGATCGCACGCCATCGCCAGCGCAAGCGCCCGGTGCCTGCTCCTGTTTCTGTGCCTGAGCAGCCGGAACGGCCGCACAGCGCGCTTTGCGACATCGCGATTATCGCCATGGACGGCAGCTTCGCCGGCAGCCCCGACATCGAGGCGCTGGAAGCGCATTTGCGCGCTGGCGACGATTGCATGTCCGAAGTCCCGCCCGAGCGCTGGGACTGGCGCCTGGTGGACGGCGACCCCAAGCAGGGGCCCTTCACCCGCGTGCGCTTCGGCGGCTTCCTGCCTGACCACGACGCCTTCGACGCCAGTTTCTTCGGCATCTCGCCGAAGGAAGCCGAGTTGATGGACCCGCAGCATCGGCTGTTCATGCAATGCGTCTGGCGGGTGATCGAGCGTGCCGGCCACGCCCCACGCAGTCTCGCCGGACAGAAGGTGGGGCTCTTTCTCGGTATCAATCTGCAGGACTATGCCGAACGCGCCAATCGGCTGGGCTCCATCGACCCCATGCAGCTGACCGGCCTTGGGCACGCCTTCTGCGCCAACCGACTGTCCTTTCTGCTCGACCTGCACGGCCCCAGCCAGGTTGTCGACACCGCCTGTTCCAGTTCACTTGTCGCCTTGCATCGTGCGGTGCTCAGCATCCGTCACGAAGGCTGCGAGATGGCCATTGTCGGCGGCTCCAACCTGATGCTGACGCCGATGCAGCACATTCTTTTCTCGCGTGTTGGCATGTTGGCGCCGGACGGTCGCTGCAAAACGTTCGGCGCCGCCGCCAACGGCTACGCCAGGGGCGATGGCGTGGGGGCGGTTCTGCTCAAGCGCCTGGATCTGGCCGAGCGCGACGGCAATCCCATTCTGGCGGTCATCCGCGGGTCGGCCGAGAACCATGGTGGCCACGGCTCGTCTCTCACGGCGCCCAATCCGGCGGCCCAGGCGCGCCTGTTGATCGATGCCTACAGCCAGGCCGGCATCGATCCCCGCAGCGTGGGCATGATCGAATGCCACGGCACCGGGACCAAGCTGGGCGATCCGGTGGAGATCGATGGCCTCAAGACCGCGTTTGCCGCACTCTTTGCCGAGCGGGACCTGCCTTCGCCGGTTGTGCCGTATTGCGGGCTGGGATCGGTCAAGTCGAATATCGGCCACACCGAGACCGCCGCCGGTATCGCCGGGGTGATCAAGGTGCTGATGGCCCTGCGCGATGGCCGGCGCTATCGCAGCCTGCATTGCACCCCGCCGAACCCGTTGATCGAACTCACCGCCAGCCCGTTCTTCCTGCTCGACACCGAGCAGCCATGGGACAGGCCCATCATCAACGGCCTTCCCGCGCCACGTCGCGCCGGGGTCAGTTCGTTCGGCGCGGGTGGCGCCAATGCCCATGTCGTGCTGGAGGAATATCAGGCGGCAACGAGGCCGGGCACGGCCGCCGGCCCGCAGATCATTCCTCTTTCTGCCCGCGACGAGCCGGCATTGCTGCGCATGGTGGCGCGGCTGGACGATTATCTCGATCGTGACCCGCAAGCCTATCTTGGCGATCTTGCCTTCACCTTGCAGCTCGGGCGCGACGCGCTGCGGACCCGGCTGGCCGTGGTGGTTGACAGCGTGCCTGCGCTGCGCCGCGCCCTGGCGGCTATCGGCGCGGGCCAGCATGCGGCGATTCAGACGGCCCGCAAGGCGATGCCCGCGATCCCAGCCGATGCCGATCTGACCAGCATCGCAACCGCCTGGACGCATGGCGGCGCGGTCGATTGGAAAATCCTGCATCCCCTGCCACGGCGTCGGGTGGAACTGCCGCCCTATCCCTTTGCGCTGACCCGTTTTTGGCTGCCGCAACAGGCCGCGCCGACGCTGGAATCGGTGGGCGTGGATGCCTGGCATATGCGACTTGAGCCGGAATCTTTCTTCCTGCGCGACCATGTGGTGGGCGGCGTGCCGGTCCTGCCGGGGGTGATGGCGTTGGAACTCCTGAGCGAGGCGGCGCGTCGTGCCGGGTTGCCGTCGGTGCTGCGCCAGGTGATCTGGCTGGCGCCGCTGCAGGTGCGGGTCGCCCGCGTCGTCAAACTGACGATTAAGCGTGATGGGCGGCGTCCGTTGGTCACGCTGGAGGGCGAGGTCGATGGCCAAAATCATCTCTATGCCCAGGCCCGCATTGAAACGGGCGGAGCCGCGCCGGCTTTCGAAGCAACCGATATCGATGCGATTGAAGCCGCCTTGTCCGGCCGGATGGCCATCGACGCGTTCTATCAAAGCTGTGCCGGAATGGGCCTGGCGTATGGCCCCGCACATCGTGCGGTCGTTTCCGTGTCGTATGGTGATGGCGTGGTGCTGGCGCGGCTTCGTTTGCCAGAGCGCGTATCGCTGGATGGTTTTGTGCTGCATCCCAGCCTGGCGGACGGCGCGTTTCAAGCCGCGTTGGCGCTGGCCGCCGGGACCGACGCCGAGCCCGGATTGCCGTTCGCGCTGGAGCGCCTCGAAGTGCTGCGCCCTTGCACGGCGGATATGGTGGTGCACATTCGCGCCGGGACGGCTGCGGCCGGTCAACGCATAGCGGATCTGGACCTCTTGGATGCAAACGGTGTCCTGTGCGCCCGGTTTCGCGGCTTCACGACGCGGGATCGCAGCGTGAAGGCTGCCGAGAGCGGGACCGCGTTGCCGCCCTTGCTCTACGTGCCGGACTGGTCCGCCGCACCCGCACGGGCGGTGCTGCCCCCTGCCGCTTCGCGCACGGTGTTGTTCTGTGGCATGTCCAACGTCGCTGCAGCCGTGGCGAGCGCCCGGCCCGGCTGGAACTGCATTCCATCCGCCGCTTCCCAAGATGATTTTGCGGGTCATGCTCAGATCGTCCTCGCGCTTCTGCAGGCAGCATCCCAACGCGAGGGAGTGGTGCAGGTGGCGGTGCCAAAATCCGGGCCCATGCTTGGGGGCTTGGCCGGCATGGTGCGGGCCGCGCGTCTGGAGTTTCCGCGCCTTCATGCCCAGTTGGTCATGGTTCCGGATGAGGCGTCCGCTGACACGCTGGCTGCGTGGCTCGACCATGCGGCATCGCTTCCAGATCTGACGGAACTGCGCGCCGGTCCCGATGGATTGTTGATGCTGACCTGGCAAAAGCCACCGCATCGCACGGCCAAAACCGGCTGGCAGGACAATGCGGTCACGCTCATCACCGGTGGCCTCGGCCGCATTGGCCGTCTGCTTGCGGACGATATTGTCACGCGCAGCCGCGATGCCGTGGTGGTGCTGACCGGTCGAACCGCGCCTGATGCGACGGCTGAAACATGGCTGCGCGGACTTAACCGCACGCAGGGCGCCCAGGTGGTGCATCACGTGCTCGATGTGACCGACGCTGCAGCCGTTGCGGCCTGCGTGGCTGATATTCGCCAACGCCATGGTCGGCTGGACGTCGTGCTCCATGCCGCAGGTCTCACGCATGACGGTGTCTTGCGCGACAAGACGCCGGAAACGCTGGCCGCAGTGCTCGCCCCGAAAGTCGCGGGCACGCTGGCGCTGGATGGGGCGATCGGCAACGAGCCACTCGCCTTGTTCGTCGTGTTTGCTTCACTCGCCGGTGCCCTCGGCAGTCCGGGCCAGGCGGATTATGCGACGGCCAACGCGTTTCTGGATGGTTTCGCTGCCTGGCGAGAGGCGCGACGTGCCGATGGTCTTCGGCATGGCCGCACCATCGCGATCGACTGGCCCTTGTGGCAGGACGGCGGCATCCGGATGCCGGCACAGCTTGAACAGGCGATGACGGCCAGCACTGGTCTGGTTGCCTTGCCGACAGAAACCGCCATGGCGGCGCTTGATCTGATCTTGGCGGGCGATGAATCCCAGGTGCTGGTGGCGGCGGGCGACCCCACCCGCATCGAACGCATGCTCAACCCGTTGCCGGCAGCAGCGGCCGTGCCGCGTCAGGCCGATACCGGTGCTGTGCGGCGCGCTGTCGTGGGCGCGCTTGAGGTGATGGTTTCACGTCTGTTGAAGGTGTCGCCGGAGGATCTGGCGCCGGACATTGAATTCAATGAATATGGTTTTGATTCTATATCGTTCACTCAATTTGCTGACGCGCTGAACCAGCGCTTCGATCTGTCGCTGACGCCAACTTTGTTTTTTGAACACACGACCTTGGCCCGGCTGGCCGGTCATCTTGCCCTGTTGCCGGAGGTGATGACCGCGTTCGCAGCACTGGTCGCCGTGGCGCCTGATATGCCGCCCGTCTCCACAGCGGCGCCGGTCGCGCCAATCGCTCTTGCGGCGTCCTCACGGGAGCCTGACGCCATCGCCATCATTGGTTTGAGTGGCGTGTTCCCCGGCGCCAAGGACCCCGACGCGTTGTGGGACGTGCTGCGCGAAGGGCGTGATTGCATCGATGTGATGCCAGAGTGGCGACGCGGGCCGGGGCAGGCGCTGCAGGGCGGATTCATCGACGGCATCGACCAGTTCGACGCAGCCTTCTTTGGCCAGTCGGCAGCCGAGGCGCGCATGATGGACCCGCAGCAGCGCTTGCTGCTCACACTTGCATGGCGACTGTTGGAAGACGCCAATATTGCGCCGCACCGGCTGTGGGGCGCGCCCGTTGGCGTGTTCGTCGGCATTGCTGACACCGGCTATGGCCGGTTGCTTGCGGCGGCCGGCGGCCCGGTGGAAGCACAGGCGATGACAGGGCTTGCGCCCTCGGTGGCGCCCAACCGCATCAGCTTTCATTTCAACTTCACCGGCCCCAGCGTGGCCTTGGAAACCGCCTGCTCCAGCGCGTTGGTGGCGATCCATCGCGCGGTGTCCGCGATCCGCGCCGGCGAGTGCGACGTGGCCATTGCGGGCGGCATCAACGCCCTGCTGTCGGTTGATTCGTTCGAAGGATTCACCAAAGCCGGCATGTTGGCGCCTGATGGGCGCAGCAAATCCTTTGCCGACGGCGCCAACGGATACGGACGCGGCGAAGGCGGCGGGCTTGTGCTGCTCAAGTCGTTGCGAGATGCCGAGCGTGATGGGGACACCATTCTCGCGGTCGTCCGTGCGAGTGCGGAAAATCACGGTGGTCGCGCCAATTCGTTGACAGCGCCAAATCCTGTCGCACAGTCATCCCTCTTGCGCAGGGCCTATCGTCAGGCCGGGTTTGATCCGCGCAGCGTGGGCTATATCGAAGCGCATGGCACCGGCACGCCGCTGGGCGATCCGATTGAGACCGCGGCACTGATCGCAGCCTTTGGCGAACTGGTATCCGATGCCGAAGCGCGGTTTGGGCCGGCGCCGCCGATGCAATGCGGCCTGGGGTCGGTGAAGTCCAATATAGGGCATCTGGAACTGGCCGCGGGCATTGCCGGGGTCACCAAAGTTCTGCTGCAAATGCGCCATGGCATGCTGGCGCAGTCGCTGCACTGTGCCACGCCGAACAAGCTGCTGGCCCTGCCGGGCAGTCCGTTCCGGCTTGTGCAGCAATACCAGCCCTGGGTGCCGGCACGCGACGCCGCCGGGAATGTTTTGCCACGGCGCGCGGGCGTCAGCAGCTTTGGCTTTGGCGGCAGCAACGCGCATGTGGTGCTGGAGGAATATCAGGCACTGCACTCCGCCAGCCCGCTGCCGGACGCGCCCTGCCTGATCGTGCTGTCAGCGCGCAGCGAGGCGCAATTGGCCGCGTGGGTGGTCACGCTGCGCGATGCCGTGCCCGGGATGCCAGCGGACGTGACGGCGGCCGATATTGCCTACACGCTGCAATGTTGCCGTGACGGGATGGAACATCGTCTCGCCTTCATGTGCCAAAATCGCCAGGACCTGATGGCACGACTGGAAGCGATCGCGGCTGGACGTCTGGATGGCGTCGAGCAAGGCCAAATTCGGCCCAACCGGGCAACATTGGCGCTGCTCGACAGTGATGAGGCCGTTCGCGCAGCACTCACGACCCTGCCGGCGCGTGGGCGATATGATCTTCTGTTGCTCTTGTGGGTGCGCGGCTTCGCCTTCGATTTCGCCGCTTTGTATGCCGGTGCGCGACCGTGCCGCGTGCGCTTGCCGGGCCTGCCATTGGCTGCCACCCGGCATTGGGTGCACCGGGGCGCTGTGGAACCGTCGCGCCTGGCGGTGCCGCAGGTCTCTTCGCCCATGCCGAGGCCGTCGGTTCCGGCCATTGATTGCTTGCCACGCCTGACCGATATCGCAGCTCGACTGCTGGAGGCTGCTGCCGAGGATCTCGATCCAGACAGCGCATTTGGTGACTTTGGATTTGATTCAATCGGCCTCACCACCTTTGCAACCCAGGTCAATGCCGCCTTTGGCGTGTCGCTCACGCCCGCTGATCTGTTCGAGTTCTCCACACTCGGGCGGCTCGCGCGGCACATGGCCGAGCACGTCATCCAACCCACGCGCGAGCCTTCGGTTGTCGCTCCGGGCCCGTTTGGCACCGTGGCGGTGCAGGACGACCCTATCGCCATCGTCGGGCTCAGTTGCTGTTTCCCCGGTGCGCCGGATGCGGAGCAGTTCTGGCGCAACCTGCGCGACGGCGTCGATGCCATCTCGGAAATTCCGCCCGATCGCTGGGACTGGCGCGCGCTTGACGGCGATCCCAGACATGACAGCCGGCGCACCAACATCCGCTGGGGCGGCTTCATCGACAACGTCCTGGCCTTCGATCCGCTGTTCTTTGGCATCTCACCGCGTGAAGCCGCGCTGATGGACCCGCAGCAGAGGCTGATGCTGATACATGCCTGGAAGGCCATCGAGGATTCTGGTCATTCGCCGCGCAGCCTGGCTGGTCGCGCGGTGGGCGTGTTCGTTGCCACCGCCTCCAGTGGCTTCAGCCCTGGCGCGGACGAGGCGGGGCAGGGCGGTGGTTATGTCGCGACTGGAAGCGTGCCGTCGGTGGGGCCGAACCGCATCAGCTTCTTTCTGGATCTGCATGGCCCCAGCGAGCCGGTGGAAACAGCCTGTTCGAGTTCCCTGGTGGCGATCCATCGCGCGGTGCAGGCCATCCGGGCCGGCGATTGCGAGATGGCGTTGGCCGGCGGCGTCAACACCATGGTCACGCCCGAAGGGCATCTGAGTTTCAGCAAGGCCGGGATGCTGTCTCCGGATGGGCGCTGTCATACCTTCTCGGCCAACGCGAACGGCTATGCGCGTGGGGAAGGCGTGGGGATGTTGTTCCTCAAGCCCCTGTCGGCCGCGCAACGCGACGGTGATCCGGTTTACGCGATCATCCGTGGCAGCGCGATCAACCATGGCGGGCACGCGAACTCCCTGACGGCGCCGAACACCGACGCACAGGCCGCCTTGCTGCGGCAGGCCTATCGCGCTGCCGGGGTGGATGTGGCGTCGGTGGGGTATATCGAGGCGCATGGCACGGGCACGGCCCTTGGCGATCCGGTGGAGGTCAATGCGCTGGTCGCTGCCTTCGGCGCACTCAATCCGACACCGGCCGCAGCGGCCTGGTGCGGCATCGGGGCTGTGAAGTCCGGCATCGGCCATTTGGAACTGGCGGCAGGTGTTGCCGGCACGATCAAGGTGTTGTTGCAGATGCGCCACGGCGTGCTGGCGCCGAGCCTGCATGCCGAGCCGCCCAATCCCTACATCAAGTTCGAGGGCACACCTTTCTACGTTGTGAAGGCTTTGCAGGACTGGCCGCCGCCGCATGACGATGCGGGCCGCGTGCTGCCGCGTCGTGCCGGCATCAGCGGCTTTGGGTTCGGTGGCGTGAACGCCCATGTGGTGCTGGAGGAGGCGCCTGTCGCCGCTGTCGCAGCACGTGCACAAGGTCTGGCACTGGTGGTGCTGTCAGCCCATTCGCCGGAACGACTGGCGGATCAGGTGCGCCAGTTGCTCGCCGTGCTGGATTCCGGCGCGTTCAATCCCGCTGAACTGCCTGATCTGGAATATACACTGCAAGTTGGGCGTGCACCGTTGCGCGAAAGACTGGCTGTTGTGGTGAACTCGCTGGCGGATCTGCGGGCGCAGTTGCAAGGCTTCCTGCGCGGAGACGTCGGGCGCCCCGTCGTCGGCCGCGCGGCATTGCCGAGCGTGCGGCAACTGGAGCAACCGCGGGGTGACGATCTGCACGCCTTGGCGGCGCATTGGGTGCGCGGCGGGTTGGTGGATTGGGCCGGATTGCATGGCGTAGCGCATCGCCGCCTTCGCCTGCCGACATATCCGTTCAGCCAGGAGACGCCGGGGCTAATACCGGAGGCGGTTGCGCCTGCTCAAACCGCAGCCAAAGCAGCGGCGACACTGCCTCTGGACCCCAGCGATCCGATGCTGCGCGATCATCGAGTGCAGGGCGCCTGCCTTGTGGCAGGTGCGATGATTCTGGAACTGGCGCGTCAGGCTGTGGCGGGCGATGCGTTCCCGGCGTCTTTGGGGCAGATCGTCTGGATCAAGCCGGTGATGGTGCCGCCTTGCACCGAGCTTCGCGTGGACGTCGACAGCCCAGCCGTGCGGGTGATGGCCAATGGTGTGGCGCACGCGCAAGCGGTGGTGGGTGTGATCGCGGCCGATCCGGTTGCTGTCCTGGACGTGGATGCCATTGCGGGGCGTTGTGACCGAGAGCACTCCGCCGCCTGGCTCTATGACCGTTTTGCCGCGCTCGGCATGCATTACGGCCCGTGTTATCGCAGCGTCGTCGGGCTGCGCGCCTCCAACCGGGAAGTGCTGGCCGAACTGCATCGGCCCGAGGACGCTGGGCTCTGGGGTGTGCATCCGGCCATGCTGGACGGTGCCTTTCAGGCCTGCCTGGGGCTGAGCGAGGCACATAACGGCGGCACGGCCCTGCCGTTCTCGATTGACCGGCTGGATCTGCTCGGGCCGACCACGGCGCGGATGTGGGCGCATGTTCGGGCCCGGCAGATCGAGGGCGCTGTTCGCCGGCTGGACATTGATCTTGCCAGCGAAGATGGAACAATCTGTGTGCGTGTGCGCGGATTGGCGGTGCGGTTCATGAATGGTCCGACAGCCGGACCTGTGAAGCCCGCCGTGAAGGCCGATCCGACCCTGCGGGTGCAGGCGTCGGCCTATCTGGTGGGGCTGCTGTCAGAAGCCACCCAGGTCGCGCCGCAGTCGATCGAGCCGGCGGCGCCGTTGGACGCGTATGGCATCGACTCAGTCCTGATCACCCACCTCACGGAGCGGCTGGAGCAGGATTTCGGAACGCTCTCGAAGACGCTGTTCTTTGAACACGCGACGCTTGATGCGCTGTCGGATTATTTCTGCAAGGCGCATCCGGATAGGCTGGCGGCGGTGTTGGGGCATGTCGTGGTGCCCAAGGCGCCGCTGATCCCCTCCCAGCCGCTGCTGCGGCGGACGGAGGCCAGGACGGCAGCGCTTCCGAATGAGCCCATCGCGATCATCGGTCTGGCCGGGCGCTATCCGGGTGCTCCGACCCTGGCTGCGTTCTGGGACAATCTGGCGAACGGGCGTGACGGGATCACGGAGGTTCCGCCCAGCCGCTGGGACCACGGCAAGTGGTTCGATCCGGTGCGCCAACCGGGCAAGACGAACAGCAAATGGGGCGGCTTTCTCGACGGTGTGGACCGCTTCGACGCCTCGTTCTTCAACATCTCCCCGCGTGAGGCCGATTTCATGGACCCGCAGGAGCGGCTGTTCCTGCAATGCGCCTGGGAGACGATCGAGGATGCCGGCTACACTCGCGCTGCGCTGGCGGGCACTGTGGCAGGCGTGTTCGTCGGCGTCATGTACAGCGAATATCAGCTTTATGCGGCTGAACGCACGGCTGCGGGCGATCCGCTTGTGCTGGGGGCGAGTGCAGCGACGATTGCCAATCGCGTCTCGTATCTCTGCGGCCTGAATGGCCCCAGCCTGGCGGTGGACAGCATGTGCTCGTCCTCGCTGACGGCGATCCATCTCGCCTGCGACAGCTTGCGTGCGGGTGGTTGCGAGGTGGCGCTGGTGGGCGGCGTGAACCTCAATCTGCACCCCAACAAGTATCTGGCGCTCTCGCAGGGGCGCTTCACATCCTCGAACGGCCGCTGCGCAAGCTTTGGGCGGGGTGGCGATGGCTATGTGCCCGGGGAGGGCGTCGGCGCGGTTCTGCTGAAGCCGCTGTCACGCGCTGTCGAGGATGGGGATCGCGTCTACGCCACCATCCGTGGCTCGGCGCTCAATCACGGCGGCAAGACAAACGGCTACACTGTGCCGAATCCGCACGCGCAACGTGAGGTCATCTCCCGTGCCATGGCTGCCGCGGGCGTGGAATCCGATGAGATCTCCTACATCGAGGCGCACGGAACCGGCACAGCACTCGGCGACCCCATCGAGGTGGCGGCGCTGTCAGCGGCGTTGGGAGGCGAGCGGGGTACACCGATCGCCATCGGGTCGGTGAAATCGAATATTGGCCATTGCGAAAGTGCTGCTGGCATTGCCGGCCTCAGCAAGGTGCTGTTGCAGTTGCAACACGGCATGTTGGTGCCGTCGCTGCATGCCGAGACGCTCAATCCGCATATCGACTTCGCGGCCGCAGGGTTGCACGTCCAGCAAGTCTTGGCGCCCTGGCCCCAGACCGGTGTGCGGCCGCGCATCGCCGGCCTGTCCTCGTTCGGGGCGGGCGGGTCGAACGCGCATCTGGTGATTGCCGAGCATCGCGCGTCGTCGCGCGCTGCAACGCCGGACACGCGGCGCGTGTTTGTGTTCTCCGCACGGGACGATGCCGCGCTGGGGCGGGTGATCCAGAACTTTCTGGATGCCGATGTCGACGACCTTGCGGGCGCTGCCTTCACCCTGCAGGAGGGGCGGGAAGCCTTCGAGCACCGCGTTGCCGTCGTCGCCACCAATGCTGCTGCGTTGCGTCACACGTTGCGCACGGCCCTTGGGCAGGGAGTGGCGGCCAATCTGTATCGCGGTGTGCGACGGCCCGGCGTTGCCGTTGATCCTGCGCATATGCGGGATCTCGATGCCGTGGCTGCCGGCTGGGTGGATGGAGCCCAGATCAGTTGGGACCATTTGCGCGACGGGCCGCCATGCCGCATCGCCTTGCCCACCTATCCGTTTTCGAGGGAGCGCCACTGGTTCGCCCCCGAGATCGCCGTGTCGGCGGTGCGACTGCCGCTGCTGTTCACGCCGGACTGGCAACCCCGCATGGCCAGTGCGGACCTTGCCCATCAGGACGAGCAGAGCGTGGTCGTCTTGTGTGGACAGGTCTCCGCAGAAAGCCGCGATGGTGCCAGCACGCATATCCTGGTGCCCGACGAAACCGACGCGGCAGGCCGTTTGGCCGCCTACGCCGTCGGCTTTGCCGAGGTGCTGCGTCCTTTGCTCGCGGCCACCCACAAGGTTCTGGTGCAACTGGTCGTGCCACTCACCGATGATCCCGGTCTGCCGGAGGCGCTGGGCGGCATGCTGCGCAGCGCCTGTCATGAGCGGCCAACCCTGCGCGGGCAGATCATAGGGCTCGATCCGACGGCGCCACCGGTCGCCACCATTCTGCACGCGGAGCGGCATTCCGCTGACACTGACATTCGCTATCAGCGGCACCGGCGTTTGGTGCGCCACTGGGCCGCACCGCCCGTGCCACCGGCCACATCGCTTTGGAAGGATCACGGGGTCTACCTGATCACGGGCGGCACCGGTGGCTTGGGCCAACTCCTGTGCCGTGAAATCGCCCGCCACGCGCGCAGCACCGTGCTGGTGCTCGCGAGCCGGACGCTGTCGGGTGGGTTTGATGCTGGCGATGCCACCGTGATCCATCAGGCCTGCGATGTGACAGACGCCACTGCCGTTGCCGCCTTGGTGGCCTCGATCGTCCGCAGCCACGGAAAGCTGGACGGGGTGGTGCACGCGGCTGGCATGACCCGCGACCGTGGTTTGGCGGGCAAGTCAGCAGCTGAAATTCGCACCGTGCTGTCCGCCAAGGTGGCCGGCGCGGTCAATCTGGATGCAGCCACGGCCGGGCTGACTCTGGATATCATGCTGCTGTTTGCCTCAGCCGCGGGCGCGCTCGGCAATGCCGGGCAGGCGGATTATGCCACCGCCAACGCTTTCCTCGACGCCTTCGCTGCGGCGCGCAACGCCCTGGTGGCATGCGGTGAACGATGTGGCGCAACGCTGTCGATCGATTGGCCATATTGGCGCGAGGGCGGCATGCGCATGCCCGATGCCATGATCGCGGCCATGGAGCGATCGGTCGGCGCATCCCCGCTGGACACAGCACCTGCCATGGCAGCACTGAATGCAGCACTGGGCCTGGCCAAGGCTGGCCATGCGCAGGTGTTGGTCCTCGACGGCGATCATGCACGGTTGCGTGCCGTCATCGCCCCGGCCGTGTTGCGCCCCCTGCCGATGGCACAAACGAAGCCGACGCGGAGCATGGCCGAACTGGTGCGTGCGGCCATGGCGGCGGTGCTGTTGATCGACCCTGCGCGGATCGATCCCGATGAAACGTTCGACCGCTACGGCATGGATTCTGTCAGTGCGGTCCAGTTGGCCGAGACGCTGGCGAGCACGCTGGGGCCGTTGCCCAACACACTGGCGTTGGAGCATCCCACGCTGGCGAGCCTTGCCGCCGCGCTGGAGGCGAGCCATGCCACAGCACGTGAACCAGAACCGGCCCTCCTCGCCAGCCTGTCGGCCGAGGCCACCGACATCGCGGTGATCGCGGTGGCCGGGCGCTATCCCGGCGCCGACACGATCGAGGCTTTCTGGGACGCCTTGCGCGAGGGCCGCGATCTCGTCACCGAGGTTCCTGCCGAACGCTGGGACCATGCTGCGATCTTTGACGCGAACAAGGGGCAGTCCGGTCGCACCAACTGCCGCTGGGGTGGCTTTCTGTCTGACATAGACCGGTTTGATGCCGATCTGTTCGGCATTTCCCCCCGCGACGCGGCGCGAACGGACCCGCAGGAGAGACTGTTCCTGGAAGTCGTCTGGAGCCTGCTGGAACGTGCAGGGCATAACCGCGACGCGCTGCGCACCCGTTATGACAGCCGGGTCGGCGTCTATGCAGGCGCGATGTATCAGCAATACCAGGATCTTGCGACCAACCCCGACGACCGTGCCTTGCTGTCCCTGAGCAGTCACGCCGCCCTCGCGAACCGGGTGTCGTTCTTCTTCGACCTGCAGGGGCCGAGCGTGGCCGTGGACGCCATGTGCGCCTCTGGCCTGGAGGCGGTGCATCTTGCCTGCCAGGGCCTGCTGCGCGGCGAGTGCAGGCTGGCGATTGCAGGGGCGGTTAATCTGTCGGTGCACGCTGGAAAATACCTGGGCCTCAGCCGGGCAGGGATGCTGGGCAGCGATGCCGGCAGTCGCTCCTTTGCTGACGGCGATGGCTACCTGCCGGCCGAGGCGGTGGGCGCGGTGCTGCTCAAGCCCCTGGCCGACGCGTTGCGGGACCGTGATGAGGTGCTGGGTGTCATCAAGGCCAGTGCGTCCAATCACGCCGGCCGTTCGGCTGGCTTTGGCGTGCCCAGCCTGGCGGCGCAAGCGCGGTTGATTCAGGACAATTTGCGCGCCAGCGGTGTCGATCCCCGCAGCATCTCCTACGCCGAAGCGGCCGCCACCGGCATGCCGATGGCCGATGCCATCGAGATGCGCGCGGCAACGCAGGCGTTTCGCGCCTTCAGCCAAGACAGTGGATTTTGCGCCATCGGCTCAGTGAAATCCAACATGGGACATGCCGAGGCAGCATCCGGTCTGGCGCAACTGACCAAGGTGCTGCTGCAATTGCAGCACCGCACGCTGGTGCCGGGTGTCCGCGCCGAGCGGCTGAATCCCCAGATTGTCCTCGGTGGCACCCCGTTCCGCCTGCAATCGGCATGCGAACCGTGGCAGCCAGCGTCGGTCGATGGTGTGGCCCAGAAGCTGCGCGCAACCGTCAGTTCCTTCGGCGCTGGCGGATCGAACGTGCACATGGTTCTGCAGGAAGCGCCTGTGCAGGCGCCCCCCCCGCAGGCACCGCCCGGCGTGCGTCGCTTTGTGTTCTCGGCGCAGACGGACAGGCAACTGCGCCAGATTCTCGCCGACACCGCCGACTATGTCCGCAATCGACCTGATCTCTGCCTTGGTCGCCTTGCCGCCACGCTGTTTTTCGGACGCGAGCGCCTGACCTGCCGCGCCGAGATCATCGCCAGCGGTCGCGCCGATCTGCTGGCCCGGCTTGCGGCATGGCCGGATGTTGCCCCGCCGCCATCAGGGCCCGTGTTGCCGGAGGACCATACGCTCTGGCCCCCCTTGAACCTGCCGCCCTATCCGCTCGCACGGGAGCGGTATTGGCTCGATGTGGCTTTGGCGCCAGCTTCCGTTGCGTCTGGCAACGCGGAGGCGTTGATCCTGAAGGTGCTGGCGGAAGAAACCGGCCATGCCGATCCAAAGCCCGAAGCACGATTTCGGGATCTTGGCGCGACCTCGATGTTTGGGTTGCGACTGATCCGGGCCTGCGCCGATGAACTTGGCCTGACTTTGACCAACCGTGACATCGAAAATCACCCAAGCGCCCGCAGCCTGGCGGCATTTCTGGGTGCATGCGAACCTGTCGCCGTGTCTGCGCCGGAGCCTGCACGCCCCAATGTCGCACTGCCGTTGTCGCAGGGGCAGGCCGGGCTTTGGGCGTTTCAGGCCCTGCATCCCGAAGCCGGCGCCTATAACGTGCCGCTCGCATTCGAGGCACAGGGCCTGAATGCCGAGGCTGTGCGGCAGGCCTGCGCTGCACTGTCCGAACGTTTTCCAATCCTGGCCTGCCGTTTCCCGGAAACGGACGGAGTTCCAGGCTGTGTGCCCACGTGCCCCCCGGTGCTGCACCTGGTGACGATGCCAGAAGATGCTGACCCGCTCCCGTTCGCGCGGGACCGTGCCCGGCAGCCGTTCGACCTCATCGCCGGTCCCCCTATGCGGTGCGACTGGCTCCGGTCCGAGCAGCGCGACATTGTGCTGCTGGTGGTTCATCACATCGTGATCGACGGATTGTCCGCACTGTTGATCGCGCAGGCGTTCTGGGTGTTCTACGAGCGCTTCGCCACCGGTGGGGCGCTGCCGTTGCCACGTTCGTCATCGTCGGCCTACAGCGAATTTGTCGGCTGGGAGGGCCGCTTTCTGGCCTCGTCGCAAGGTGAGCGTGCGCGGGCGCACTGGGCGCAGGTGCTCAAGCCGCCGGCTGTGATGCTTGAACTTCCCACCGACCGCCCGGCCAATGATGCGCACGCGTTTGATGGCCGTCACATCGAGCGGATCTTGTCGCCTGAACTGACCCAAACGGCACGTCGCACCGCCACCCAGCTGAGCATCAATCCGTCCGTGCTGTTCCTAGGCGTGTTCCAGATCCTGCTGTCGCGGTTATGCGGCACTGAGGATGTGCTGGTGGGCATGCCAACACTGGGCCGCCCCGAGCAACGGTTTGAAGCCAGCGTCGGATTGTTCGCCAACGTCATCCCGGTTCGCACCCGCATCGGGCATGAGGATACGGTCACTGCCCTGCTATCGGGTTTGCAGCGCCAGGTCACCGATGGTCTGGATCATGGTTTCTACCCCTATGCCAGTCTCTGCCGTGAACTGGGCCAAGGCGGGCAGCCCCTGCACCAGTTCGGCTATGCCTATACCAACGCGTTCGATCTGCCGCTGGGCGAGCCAACCCAACTGGCCGATGGCGGACGGATCAGTCCTCTCCTCGCCTTGCGCCAGGAAGGCGACAGCCTGTTTGCGCTGGAGATCAGCGAACGGCGTGACACGTTGCAGGTGCTGGCGGTGTTCAATCCATCGCGCCTGAACGATTCAACCGTCAACCGCATGCTCGACCAGTTCACGCATCTGTTGCAGATGGTCTGCGCCCGGCCGGATGCGCTGGAGGGCACGCTTGAATTGCTGGATGCCGCTGGCATCACCGAAATCGTCGCCTTGGGGCAGGGCGCTCTCCTGCCGATGCGGCCGGGGCAGGTGTGTGACTGGATTGCCGAGGTGGCACGGCTGCACCCCAATGCGCTGGCAGCGACGTGCGCAACCACCAAGCTTCGCTACGACGCATTGGTCGAACGCGCACGCCAGCTTTCGGCCTATCTGCGCGCGAAGGATGTGGGGCCGGGCACGCGGGTGGCCGTGTTGCTCAGCCGTGGACCGGAATCGGTTGTCACATTGCTGGCGGTCATGGGCAGTGGCGCGGCATGGGTGCCGCTCGATCCAGGTTCACCGGATGAACGGCTCGCGTTGATCCTGCGGGACTGCGCCTGCGCGGCCTTGATCACCGATGCGGCGTTGGCGCCAAGGGCGCGTGCCCTCGGCGCCACAGGAAGGCTGGTGGACCTTGACCGCGATGCCTCGGCAATCCGGCGCTGTTCGGCGCGGGCGCCGTTCGTCGTCGTCGAGCCCAGCACAGTCGCCTACATCATCTACACATCCGGATCGACCGGCCGGCCAAAGGGTGTTGCGGTGCCACACGCGGCGCTGGCCACACACTGTCTGGCCGTGATCGATCGCTACGCCTTGAAACGCAACGACGTGGTGCTGCAATTCGCGCAGCATGATGTCGATACCGCGCTGGAACAGATTGTTCCCACCTTGGTTTGCGGCGCAGAATTGCATATGCGTGGTGCTGCCGCGTGGACCCCGGCTGACCTGGCGCGCGCCTTCGAGCAGGGTGTGAACGTCGCCGACCTTCCACCCGCCTATCTGCAGGTGGTGTTGCAGGCCTGGATGGCTGATGCCGATGCGGCACCACAGAGCGTTCCGCGCCTGGTGATTGTCGGCGGTGAGGCGATGCCGTCGGCGCTGGCGCGGCTTTGGCGCGACGGCCCGCTTTCCGCCGCAACCTTGCTCAACGCCTATGGCCCGACCGAGGCCACGATTACCGCGACGGTGCATACAGTGGGCCTGCGCGAAACGGCCCTGATCCCGATCGGTCGCCCGTTGCCCGGGGTGCAACTGCGCATTCTGGATATCGCCGGGCGGCCGGTTCCACCGGGTGTGCCGGGCGAACTGTATATCGGCGGGCGTCTTGCCGTGGGGTATCATGGGCAGCCCGAACTGACACAAGCGCGCTTTGTTGCCGATCCTCTTGTTAACGGAGTTCTCTATCGCACAGGCGATCGTGCGGTTTTCTTGCTGGATGGCAAAGGGACCGTCGGGTTTCTGGGGCGCGTGGACGATCAGGTCCAGATCCGGGGCTTTCGCGTTGAACCCGGCGAGGTGGAGGCTGCTTTCGCTGCCTGTGGCGCGCCATCATGCGCCGTCATCGCCCGAACCGAAGCTGACGGCACGGCGTCGCTCATCGCGTTCGTGTCAGCGCCGAGGGATTTCGACATGCAGGCCCTGACGCGTGCAGCGAACGCCATGCTGCCGCCTCCGGCGCGGCCCGCGCACGTGATCCGGCTGGATGCGCTGCCCACGATGCCGTCCGGCAAGCTGGACCGCCAGGCATTGGCGTTGATCGATCCGGGAGGCCGGCCGCAGCATCACGCTGTCCTCGCCGCGCGCGATGATAACGAGACGCTGCTGCTGGACATCTGGCGCAGCGTGCTGGGGCCAGAGCTGGACCTTGGGGTTGACGACGATTTTTTTGCCGTTGGCGGCCATTCCCTGTCGGCGGTGCGGTTGGCGAGTCTGGTGCAACAGCGCTTCGGCCAAGGGCTATCGATCTCCCAATTGATCGAATCTCCGACAATCGCTTCACAGGCGCGCTTGCTCGACCGACGGCCGGTAAAGGCGGAGGCCGCGGACGCCATCATCAGGCTGCGTGCGGGGGGCGACCAGAATTTGTTTTGTGTTCATCCGGCAGGCGGCACGGCCACCTGCTACCTTCATCTTGCGCGGGCACTGGATAAAAACTGGTCTGTCTATGGTGTGCAACTGGCCACGAAGCCTGTACCGTTTGATTTGCCGAGCCTCGCGGCCGATCATGTAACCGCCATTCGCGGCGTGCAGCCGCAGGGCCCCTATCATCTGCTCGGCTGGTCGGTCGGTGGTATCATAGCACTTGAGGTGGCGCGTCAGTTTGAGTTGCTGGGCCACGCTGTGCGCCATGTGATCCTGCTCGATTCCTACACGCCTGCGATGCTGGGCATGTCTGTGGCGCATATGGGCGATACGATGCGCGCATTCACCTCGGATCTGGCTGAATCGGCCGGACTGGACCCGTTGATCGTTTTGCCGGCCGACCTGCCGACTCAGCCTGAGGCGTTGCTGGAGATCGTGGCGCTGCATCACGCGTTGGCCGGTCTGACGGCGGCACGTCTGAAGCAAATCTATAGGAACTTCGCTGCGGTTCTCTCGGCGTTTCACAGCCATCATCCGCAATCCGTCGACTGCCCGGTGACCCTTTATCGTGCGGCAGAGGGGAAGGGGCACCATCGGCACGGTTTGCAGGAGTTTATGGCCGGACTTCAAACACAGGACGTTGTTGGGCGGCATGGCACGATTTTGCTGCTGCCGAACGTTGTTGTGCTGGCACAAAAAATCGACGCGCAGTTGCGGCCGAAGCGCACAGGCTGGATGTTGCAGGTCACACGCTGGCTCTCTCATTTGAGTGGAGGTCGCCGTCGGCTTGCGCGGCGGCAATCCGTCGACTGACCCTTATCTTGGAGACTGCGTTGTCTGGATCGCCAAGCCCTCGCTACAGGCCGTCAAACCAGATTTTCCACTGGGCAATGGAAGTTGCATATGTGCCGCGATGGTCGGTGTCACCGGTTGACACCGCGGTGACCTGGGTGTTGCCGCTGCCCATGGCGCGCTGCCAGGTCATTGCCATTTGCCCGAGACCGGGCGTGATGGCCTCGTCCTTTTCACCGTAGTAGTTGCGCACGGGGCTCTTGATCACCCAGCGATAGGCTTGCGCATATTGCGCAATCAGGCGGCCATAGGCGGAGGCGGCAAAAAACTGTGGTTCGAAATATTCGGCGCGAATCAATTTGCGCAGATCCGAAGGGATCTCGGTCACGTCGAACGGCTGTTTCTCGTAGGCCCGTCGTGAGACGTCGTAGTATGCGTCGTTGAGCACTGACCGCGCGAGGCCGGGAACCGCGTAATAGTTCTCGAACGCAAATGTTGAGAGGATGAAAAGCGATGATAGCCAATCAGCGTCATTCTTGCGGGGGAAATCAAGATACCCGCTGAGTGCTGCGAAAACATCCAGGGGTGCGCTCGCAGTGGCGGTGGCCATGACCTGCACACCCACTTGCTCCAGCTTCTCCAAAAACGCCATAGTGACGAAGCCGCCCTGCGACCAGCCGCCGATAAACAGCTTTGGGGACGTGATCTTCATCTGTGCCAGCACCACACGGCTGGCCACCAGCATGTCGTAGGTGGCCTGCTGGTGGCTGGCCTTTACCATGTAGCCTTCTTGTGCTTCTGAAAGGCCCATGCCGAAGTAATCGGCGCCAATGAGGATGTAACCCTGGCCTGCAAACTGTGCCAGAGCCAGTTGTGTCTCCCTTGATTGGTCGGGAAAGGATGGTACCTGATGCTTTCCATACACAGTGCCATGCTGGTAGGAGAAAATCGGAAACGTCGTGTCATCCGTGTCCGGTATGGCGAGCAAGCCGCTGGCAAAAGTTGGCTTGTTCCCTTGTTCAGGGATCACTGAGGGATATGTGATCCGATACAGCTTTATGGCGTTGCGGGCTGGGGTATACGCAGGGGCGACGCCGAAGAACTTGGGTGATTCGACCTGAAGGAATGCATTCAGCTTGTCCGCGTCCCACCGCCCGATAAACTCGGTGCGAATGCCCTGGACCATCTCCGTTTGGCCGACTGTATCAGCCCGAACGGGTGTAGGACATATCGAGATGCCCACCAGCAGCATGGTGGCAGCCAGAAATTGAACGATGCCGGGCAAGGAAAACTCCCAAGGTAATTTGCTCACTTTAAGCCGTGGGCGCTGTTAAGCGCCTGAAGGATGTGCACGATGGCGTCCGGTGAGGTGCGGGTGCTCCCGGAAAACGGAGCATTCAGGATCATCAATGCCGAAAACAAGGCACCGACCATCATCAACTGAACCACGTGGACCACCACGCTCGGCCATGTTGCCTCCATCAGACGCAATGCTGAGACAATGATCAATCCCAATATGCTGATGCCGCTAACGAACCAGAACAGAGACGGGAGAACTGACTGAGAATCAAGAAGTCTCTTGTCCCGTGACCGGTCCAGCGCCTGTGTCGTCCGCACGATTTCAGGCAGTAACACAACCTGCTGGATTGATTCCGGCCGCAAATTTTGAATGCTGCCCAGCAACGCGTCCAGTTTAATTTTTGTAGCGGTACTGCCGTGCTTGTCGGGCAGCTGTGGCCATTCGTCCTCAACGATCGATTGCGTGTAGGAGCGCAGGACAATGCGCGCTTGCTCGGATTGAGGTGTTGCTTCGAAGGCCAGCAATTGATCCAGGCTCTGGATCTGCCCCGCCTCTGTAATAACGTTGTCACTCACACCGTTCGCCGTGGCAAGCACCAAGGCGAAGATAATGCTCAGTACGACATAGACGCCCTGGGCAACGTTTTGTGTGATGGAATCAACAAGAACGACGTCATCCTGAGTGAGGCTGCGTCCGCGCGCAACACGCCGCAGCGCACGCGACAATCCTAGCATGACACTGATCCCGAGCCCCAGGATAACCAGATGGATTGTCCAATCCGACATATCAGGAACTTTCACGAACACCTCCACTCAAAGATCTGGTAAAGTCTCGCACAGAAATGGCCATGGGCCACGTGTGCGGTCCATCCGGCACAGACTCAGTCGTTGGAGTTCAGGATGATGGCGCCAATGTCGATCGTGACAGGGCCAGACAGCTTGATCACCAGCGGGGCATTGGCATTGTGCTGGGTCGCGATCTCGGTCTCGTGTCCCCCTGCGCCGGCCACGCCCTCTGCCTCGCCTTGCTGGAATGCTTGCCCGAGCGTGACGGAAAAGCCGTTGCCCACGCCTTGCATCGAAAGCTGGATGCCATGCTTGGCTAGCTGTTCTTTGATCCGCTCGACAACTGCGTTGATCGCAGTCGTCGTATCTTTGGCAGGAGCGGCTTTCACGGCCGGGGACTCGATGTCGGAGGGTTCAAAAACCGTCTTTGCTGGCGTGGCAGACCGACGGACGGATGGCTTGCGTGTCATGTTAGCTCCGGACGTGATTAGAAAAGTGGGATTGTTCCATTCTAGGCGGCCGTATAGCGTGATAGCCACCGATAGGTGCGGCCATCACGCTTTCGCGGTTCTCGCGCAATCGCGATCGTCAAACGGTTGCTTCGGCGTCGGATGATATTGATTTCAGGCTCGAGAGACGGGCGACAGCGAGGGTGCGTACGGACTCGATCGTCTTGCGCACACTGTAGATGTGCCGAATGCTGTCCTTGTTGACCCAGGTTTCCACCACGGCACTGTCCAGCAGATCTAGCTTTGTCACAAGCGCCTCAGCGTCGGCGACGGAGTGCGTCAGCGGGATCGATTGTTCCAGATGGCGGAGCGATCGGAAGAACCCATACAGCAGGTGCTGTGAACTATATTTCCGAAAAAGCGCAAGGCGCGACAGGATGGGCAGGGCAATCAGCCACACCACAAGGGTCAGGCCCCAGAAATGTGCGACCAAGGTGCCTGCCCACAATGGCAGCACCCGCAGCGCTGCCGGAGCGCCGCTGGTGTAGAATTCCTGGGCGACATCGCTTAACGGCACCGAGAGATCAGTGTAGCGGGGGAATACCTCCGCACGGAAAAACGAAGATGGGCCTTGTCGTAGCAGGGTATCCTGCACGGCAAGAAGAAAGGCCCATTGCAAAGCCGGGTGCATCCGCTTTTCGACGAGAAGCGTGACTGTTGTTGCCAGAAGTGTGATGTTTCTTGCCGGGCTCACTGGCGCGATATCGAATGCCCCACGCGGCAAAACGACTTTTTCCAGAAATGGCAACCTTGCAATGTAAGCGTCAGCAAGAGTGAAGTCATGCAGGCTGAGGCTTCTGTCTGTCACAAGTTTGCGAATGATCGAAGATGCTGGCCCGTCGATCAAGAACACAGCGTCGAGCTGGCGCGCACTCAAATGGTCGGCCGCGGTCACATTGTCTTCCTCGACCAGCACCAGCGGTTCGGCCCCGGCTGACCTGCCGAGTTTAAGGATGCGGCGGAACAATTGATTGGCAGCGCTGCCAGCCAACCCGATGCCGACCCTTTTCCCGGCAAGGGCGGCAAACAGATCGTCGCCCGACCCAATCCGCTCTCCGCGAATAAAAAGCCATATCGGAGCAATCTGAACGCTGCCCAATGAGACGAGGTCAGGGTGGTCGCTGCCCTTGATCATTCCGGCCGGGACAAAGCTGGCATCAGTCGGTGATGCATCCGACCGAAGCTGATTGAAGCCCGACGTCAAACCGTCAGTCTGCACCAAATTCAGATCAAAACCCGCCGAGGAAAAGTAGGTTCTCAGACCTTCTCCCAGAACACGGTAAGATGAGCCGGCCTGCCCGGTCGCAAGATAGGCGGTGTTTGGCGGGAATGGTTTCACGTAGACGAGAACACCAACGATCGCTGCAACGGCAAGAGCAGTAACGATCGCATGATAGCGAGCAGTCCGAAGCCACCCCTTGAACTCGGAAACGAACTCGTAAGCAATATAGAGGCGTATCGTGGTCGCAAGGCCCCTGATGTCCCAATAACTCTTGGCAGAGAACAGGGCCTTGGTTGTATGGGCACGAAACTGCTCCCAGGCGTTATGCACACACGCGAACACGGATGGTCGTGGCACTTTGGGTCGCTCCTGGAGCTGTGGGATTGGTTTGTTCATCTGCAAATTTCGCTGAAGAGACCGTGTGCAGCACAGGCTTGGGTCGCATATGGCAAGAGGTCATTGACGCCGCGCCAGGTCATCTCCGCAGCAACCAGCAGGATCGCTGCGAGACCGACATACGCCAGCCACATATTGCGCTTCAAAAGATCGGCGATTAACGAAGCAGCAATACCCATCGCGCCAATGGAGACGACGAGTCCGATTACAAGGACCGGGATGCTGTTGTGTGATGCGCCGGCAACGGCCACAACATTGTCCAGAGATAGCGCAATATCTGCCAAAACAATCTGAGCAGCCGCTCGTGCAATGCTTGCAGTGCTTTCTGACGCTGCTGGTTTCGACGAATTCTTTTCAATCGATTCGTGTTTCGTCTGGCGTAGATCGTGCCATAGTTTCCACGCCACCAGGAACAGCAGGATGCCGCCGAGCAGCGTAAGGCCGACAATTTGCAGAAGATGCGTCGCTGCGGCTGCCATCATGACACGCAGCACGGTGGCGGCCACGATGCCGCCGAAAATGACCTTGGTTCGCGACGCAACCGGCAGACCTGCGGCTGCAAGACCGATGATGACGGTATTGTCGCCCGCCAGCACGAGGTCGATCATGATGACCTGGAACAGTGAGGCAAGTGACGCCCCAGAGAAAAAAGCGGTCTCCAAATCTATTTTCCTCAATGTCACGCTTGCGGCGCTGGCACACGATGGTCAATAATTGTCCATGAATTACGCCAAGTGTTTAGTCAGCGCAATGGTGTTGCATGATAAGTTGTGGCCCATCGGAAGCCTGTCCGAGAACGCACCAAGGCGGCAGCATGTTCGGCTGTTTTGTTGGGCGCGTGTGTTCGGCCTCCTTGGAAGGCTGTTTGGTGCAGCTTAATAATGTTGTCGATAGAAAAACTATGCTAAAGTAGACTGTTACTTGCTTGACATGCTCGTGATATTTCTGTGGCTCTGTGCCGCATAATATCACTATGCCATAAATTTTGTTGCTTTTTCATGCGCTCACAACACGGCATCGCGGCAGTATTCGAGCGATGGCCCAGGCGATGGCGACAGGGATAGATGCAATCAAGTTCGCCACGTGACGTTCAAGTCTGATTAGGAGAGCCGCGTGGTCGATAACCTCAGGATAGGGGAGGTTATTCGACGAGAACGGCGTTGCGGGGAGCTGAGGGGGGGGGGGAATCGCTCCCCGATCGGAGATGGGGAATCCATGTTAATCCCCCCCGACGCTAAGGGGCTTCACAAGTAGAATTTTCTCGGCACGATGCATGGAGAGATTTCGAATGAAAACCAGCAAATACAGCGACCCTTTGATCCTTTCGATCCTGCGCCAGGCCGAGGGCGGCGTTCCGGTGGCAGAGCTGTGCCGTGAACACGGCATGAGCAATGCGTCGTTCACCAAATGGCGAGCGAAGTTCGGCGGAATGGACGCGTCGATGATCACCCAATTGAAGAGCATTGAGGACGAGAACCGACGGCTCAAGAAAATGTTCGCCGAGCTGAGCATGCAGAATGAACTGCTCAAGGAGGCTCTTGGAAAAAAATAGCCCGGCCATCTCAACGCCGCGAGATGGCCGGGACTGCGGTGGCACGACAAGGGGTCAGCATTGCGCTGGCCTGCCGGACCTTTGGCGTCAGCGAGACCTGTTTTCGCTACAGCCCCGAAGCTGAGCGATGAAAACGAGCGCATTGCCGATCTGCTGGTCGGACTGACCAATGCCAAGAAGACCTGGGGGTTTGGCCCTGTGCTTCCTGTATCTGCGCAACAGGGGCATGGCTGGAACCACAAACGTGTCTACCGCATCTACCGCGAGCAGGAACTGAACCTGCGGATCAAGCCCAGGAAGCGTTTGAAACGCGACAAGCCTGACGCCCTGGCCGTGCCGGAAAGCCCGAATGTGGTCTGGTCGATGGACTTCATGGCGGGGCAAACCCGGCGCCATCAGGGTTGATAACGGCCCAGAATATATCAGCGAAAAGCTGAAAGGCTGGGCCGAAAAGCAGAACATTAGCCTACAGCATATCCAGCCAAGCAAGCCCCAGCAGAACGCCTATATCGAGCACTACAACCGCACGGTCAGGCACAAATGGCTGGATCAACACATCATCGAAACCATCGAGGAGGCACAGGACTTCGCGACACAATGGCTCTGGACATACAACAATGACCGCCCGAACATGGGCATCGGCGGGATCACTCCCGCCCAGAAACTGAACATGCCCGCGTGAATTCTACGACCGAGGCCCGTTAAAAACGGGGGGATTACCAACGCACAATCAAGAAAATCGAGAATGCACAGGACTGTTCCACACAACGACTCTGGGCGTGCGAGAGTTCTCGTCAAAGAACAAGTCCTGGCGGCATTGCTCCCGATCAAAAAATCAATGTTTTCGCGTGCGTTTTGCCAGACAGGTTTGTTAAAAGCGGGTGTATTATCCACCTTTATCACCGAAGTATACATTCCACTTTCTCTCGATTGAAGGTGAACCCCCAACCAGGCCGTTCCGGAACAACCGCTTCACCGTTCTCGAATTCCATCGCCTCGTTATAGAGCGGCGAGAACCACGGCATGTATTCGAGGAAAATCGAATTGGACAGCCCGCCAAGGACCTGAAGCGAGGTCTCCGGAAAAAGATGGCTCGACACCGGCACATCATGGCTCTCCGCCATATGCGCAACCCGGACGAACTCGCTGACGCCGCCGACGCGCTGCAGATCGGGCATCAGCACATCCGCCGAGCGCAGTTCGAGCATGCGGCGGAAGCCGTATCGGGTATATTCGGTCTCACCGCTGGCAATCGGCGTGTCGAGCGCAACGGCCACCCGCGCCAGCCCTGCCAGATCCCAGGCGGGCAAAGGTTCTTCGAACCAGGTGAGGTCGAATTCCTCCAACATCCGCCCAAGCCGGATCGCCTCGGATTCGGTCTTGCCCTGATTGGCATCGGCCATCAGCTTGATGCCCGGCCCGATGGCGTCGCGCACGGCGCTGACCCTTGCGATGTCCTCGCGCGGATCGGCCAGGCCGAGGCGCATCTTCATCGCCTTCCAGCCCTCGGCCTTGAAGCGCAGCGCTTCCTCCACCAGCGCCTCCTTGCTGCGGTCCAGCCACAGCCCGCCGCTGTGATAGGCGGGCACCCGGTTCTTGGCGCCACCGAGCAGACGATAGATCGGCATGTTCTGTGCCTTGCCGAGTGCGTCCCACAACGCGCCGTCAATGGCCGAGATGCCAACCACCGACACACCCGCGTGGCCCAGGAAATTGATGCTCGTCCACGCGCGGGCCCAGAAACCGGCAATATGGCCCGCGTCGAATCCGACAATCACATCGGCCAGATCTTCCACCATCTGCACCAGTACTTTCGTACGGCGATTGTTGAGGGTGAAGATCAAATTCTCGCCGGTAATCCCCTCATCGGTGTGCACCGTGACAAGGATGCAGCCGAAGCCGGTGAGCTGGCCGAGCGCGCTGCCAATCGGTTTGGCCATCTGCATCGGCACGACCAGCGTCTCAATCTTGGTGACTATCATCGTACTGCCTCGGTTCGTGTGGTTGGCCCCTTGGCGTAGCGTGCGAGAATGGCGGGATCTGGATCACACCCCAGTCCCGGTCCTTCCGGCACGGCCAGCTTGCCGTTGCGCGGACGCACCCACGGGTCGAACGGGTTCGCCTCCATCTCCACCCACAGCACCTCGATCAACGGCTTCTCGATGAGGGCCGCGGCGATGTGCAGCGTGGCGAGGAAGCCGGGGCCAAAATACGGACTGTGCGGGGCGACAGCGACCCCGTTGGCTTGGCAGAGATGGATGATCCGAACCATCTCACTGATGCCGCCAAGCTTCGTCACGCTGGGCTGTGCGATGTCGATGGCGCCGGCATCGATCAACGTCTTGAACCCAAAAAGCCCAGCCACGTTCTCGCCGGCTGATAGGGGAATGCCGTGGCTGCGCAGGCTGGCGAGGCTATCGACATCCTCGGGTGGCCAAACCGGCTCCTCCAGCCAAAGCAGGCCATCAAGTGACATCGCCTCTGCCATCTCATGGGCTTTGGGCGGCAACCATGCACAGTTCACATCGAGCATCACCTTGGCCTCACCGGCTACGTCGAGTGCCACCAACACATCTTCACGGGTTGTCTGATGCAGCTTGATGGCGCGGTAGCCGGCGTTGACGGCATCGGTGACGTTCTTCGCCAGCAGCTCCGGCGTGGTGTAGTTCAGCAGGCTGGCATAGGCGTCGAGCATCCCGGGCCTGCTGCCGCCGAGCAGCCGCCAGATCGGTTGGCCGGTGCGTTTGCCGAGCAAATCCCACAGCGCAATCTCCACGCCCGCATAGCCATAGACGAACGATCCGTTGCGACCGAGCAGATGGGTCGAATGCAGGATCGCCCGGTTGATCGCGTTGATATCCCCGGCATCACGGCCGATCATCAGCGGTGCAATGATGCTGTCGATGGCGGCCTTGGTGGCGGGAATTGCCGCATGCCCAAACGCCTCGCCCCAGCCGACGAGTCCGTCTTCCGTCTCGACCTTTACAAGCAGGATTTCCATCCGGTCCCAAAGCTGGCCGGCGAAGGATTGGTAAGGGCCGCCCATGGTGAAGGGCAGGGCGATGACGGAGGTTTCGATGGCAGTGATCTTCATCAGGCGATGCTAGAGCGGACAAAACTTAAGATATATCGCAATTCACTTAATTCTGCATAAGCTGAGCTGATGTCACTTAGCCTGCGCCAACTCGAAATCGTTCACGCCGTCTGCCGCCACGGCTCGGTCACCGCCGCGGCCGTGGCGCTGGAGATTTCACAGCCCGCTGTGAGCATGGTGCTGCGGGACTGCGCGCGTGCCGCCGGATTTCCATTGTTCAGCCGCAAACAAGGGCGGTTGCAGCCCACCGCCGAGACGCAGGTGATGCTGCCCGATCTGCTGCGGATGTTCGACGGCGTGGAGCGAATTGACCGTCTGCTTTCCGACATGCGCGACACCAACCTTGGCACGGTGCATCTCGCCGTCACGCCCACTTTGGCCGATAATCTGCTCCCCCGGGCCATTGCCCGCTTCCAGGCCCTCCGCCCCCGCATCGGCCTGACGCTGCGCACGATGGACAATCTCGGCGTGGTGGAGGCCGTCACGCAGGAACGCGTCGATTTCGGCCTGGTTCTGACACCGTTGGGGGAGCCGGAGGCCCGGCTGGTGCCACTTTGCAGCGGGGCGCTGATCGTCGTTGTTCCACCGGGCCACGCACTGGCCGGGCGGGTGAGTGTGACGCCGGGCGATCTTGCGCCTTATCCTCTGATTTCCTTCAGCCGCAACCTGCCACTTGGCCACCTGGTGGAGACCGCGTTCCGGCGTGCCGGCGTGCCGCGACGGATCGGGCTGGAGGTTAACCAGTCTTCCGTTGCCTGCGCCTTGGTGCGTGAAGGGGTGGGGGTGGCGGTTATCGACCCGTTCCTGCTGGTCGGTGCGCTGGATCGCGGTGTCATTGCCATCGCGCTCATGCCGCCGACAATTGTCACGGCTCAGGCGCTGGTGCCGCGAGAAAGCAGGCTGTCACGGGCGGCGACAATGCTGTTGGCCAATATTCGTCAGACAGGCCGGACGATGTACGGACGTTAACGTCGATGTGCGCTGTCAGGTGGCGTCTCAACGCTTCTTGATCTGGCAGAGGATACAGAGGTGGCTGTTCTATCCAGGCCGTCTCCGGTCGATCTCCCGATCCATCCAGCCGATCATCTGCGCGGCGAGTTCGTCGCTGTTGTCATCCATCATGGGGAGGTGGGAGTTGCCGGTGATGCCGCGCTCGGGCAGGTGCCAGTGGGTCACGGATGCGCCTGCCTGACACAGGCGTGCGCGCAATGTGGTCAGGGCCGACGACAGGCCGCGCCATAGCGGCAGGGCATCGAGATTGTCGCCCATCATGAACAGGAAGGGAATGCCGGCCAGCGCCGCCGGGGGCGGCGCCTCGGGGAACCCCGATGGCTCGATGGATATCACGCCCGCGATCAGGTCCGGCCGACGCCAGGCGGCCTCGAAGGCGATCAGTCCCCCGTTGCTGTGAGAGATGACGATCGCAGGCCCTGTGCGTTCAAGCACGGCAAGCAGCGCCTCGGTGGCGGCCGGGATGGTGGAGAACCAGCGCGGCACGTGCTGCTGTAGCAGGGTATCGAACGCGCTGACCGGGAAGCGCTGCCCGGCGAAGGGGCGCCTTTCCGCATAACCCTGGGCGTCGCCGATGCGGTACAGCTCCCACATCTGTTCGGCGCTGCGGGCAATCGGCTGCTCCGGCCAGACGCCCGGCAGGGCACACCATCCGGCTCGTCCGCGCTCCACGCCATCGACGACGTTCACCGGATAGCCGGCGCGGAGCAGGCGGTCGAGCCAGCCGGGGCGCCCGTCTGGCGTGGTTTCCCACATCGCGCCTGTCAGGCAGCCGCCATGCACCAGCACCACTGGGAGGCGACCGTCCGCGTTGGCGGGCACAAAGGCCTGCACATAGGCCTGCTCGACGTGAAACGTGCCATTCGGATCGTGCTCGATCCTGGCCTGGGTGGAAAAATGGATCGTCTGGCTTGGCTGTCCGGTGATGGTGATCTTGCGCCCGCCGACGAAGTAGCTGCCGAAATGCGCCAGGGTGAGAGGAGATTCCGTCATCAGTGCTTCACGAGCGGGCAACGGGATTCAGAGAGCGGCCAGACCACATCTTCACTGGGAATCTTACGAACAATACTGAACAGATCCCACGGGTCCTTCGATTCCGCCGGTGTCTTGACCCGGGCGAGATACATGTCGCGCAGCACGTGCCCGTCCTCCCGCACACGGCCGTTGCTCGTCATGAAGTCGTTGATCGGCAGCTCATGGATCTTGGCCAGCACCGCAGGTGCGTCGTCCTGGCCGGCGGCCTGCACGGCCTTGAGGTAATGCATCACGCTGCCATAGACGCCGGCCTGCAACATGGACGCCTGTGCACCCGTGCGCTGGAAGAACCGGCGCGACCAGGCCCGGCTTGCCTCATCCGTGTCATGATAGAAGGCCGTCGTCAGATAGATGCCCTGTGCCGCCGGCAAGCCCAGGCTTTTGACGTCATTGACCATCAGGATCATGGCTGCGACCCGCTGGCCGGACTGGGCCAAGCCAAACTCGGCGGCCTGCTTGATGGCGTTGATGGTGTCGCCGCCCGCATTGGCCAGGGCCACAACCTGCGCGTTGGAGCCTTGTGCAGTCACCAGGAAGGACGAGAAGTCATGGGCGTCCAGTGGATGCCAGACGGAGCCGAGAACGGACCCGCCGCGCGCCTTCACGACGTCGGACACATCCTGGCCCAGTTGGCGGCCGAAGGCGTAGTCGGCACCGAGCACGAACCAGCTCTTGCCGCCATCCCCGACCACGGCCGCCGCCGTGCCGTGGGCCAGACCATATGTGTCATAGGTCCAGTGAATGCCGTTCGGGCTGCACTGCTCCTGTGTCAGCGCGGTGGTGCCGGCACCGGACACGATCAGGATGCGGTTCTGCTCCCGGGCGATGCGTTGCACGGCCAGGGCCACGGCTGAGTTCGGCACGTCAACGATGATGTTCACGCCGTCATTGCTGAACCATTTCGCAGCGATCGCGGAGCCGACATCGGGCTTGTGCTGGTGGTCGGCGAAAACCACTTCGACCGGCTTGCCAAGCACCTTGCCCCCGAAATCCTCCACCGCCATGCGCGCGGCCTCCACGGAACCGCGACCGGTGATGTCGGCGGTCACGCCGGCCATGTCGGTCAGCACACCGATCTTCACAATGTCCGCCGCAAGAACGTTCGTGGAACCCAGAGTGAATGTGACGGCGGTCGCCACCAGAAATTTGCGCAACCAGTGCATGCGTTCACTGCCGCTGAAGGCCTGCTTGGCTGGTTGCATTTGGGACGTTCCTTTCGTTGTTTTTTTGATTTTGTACAATGCCAGTCGCCACGATGCGATCGCCTTGTCAATGGCTGCGGCAACGCGTGCCGCTCCACTCTCAGTCTTGCTGTTGATGTATCATCACGTGGCCCGCGGCTGGAACCACCCGGCTGGAGCCGCGGATGATCAAGCGCCCGCGCAGCGAAACGGTTTCGTCTGGCTGGGTTTGATCGGCCATGCGGGCCTGCAACAGGTCCAACGCGCGTCCCACCATCGCCACGAGCGGTTGCTCCACGGTCGTCAGGTCGTAGATGGGTCGGCCTGCTTCCGCCAATCCGTCGAAGCCGACGACCGCCACATCGCTTGGCACGCTCAGGCCGGCAAGCCGGAAGGCTTCCAGCGCCCCGAATGCCATGATGTCGCTGACAGCAAAGATCGCGTCGGGCCGGTTGTAGGGCGCCATGGCCGCAAGCTGCCGGCCGGCCTCAAACCCGCCTTCATAGGTCGAATGCCCATCGAGGCGAACGGCAAGGGTCACGCCTTCCATTTCGAGGCGGCGGGTGAACCCGATGTCGCGCTCCAGACCGGTCGAGGAAGAGGTGGATGTGCGGATCAGGCCGATACGCCGATGCCCGCCTTGCAGCAGCAGCTCCGCCAACAGCGCGCTGCCGCTGAGGTTGTCGCAGGCGACCGCACTCGCGTGCAGCCGCGCCACC
Source organism: Acetobacteraceae bacterium (assembly GCA_040399685.1). Taxonomy (GTDB): domain Bacteria; phylum Pseudomonadota; class Alphaproteobacteria; order Acetobacterales; family Acetobacteraceae; genus CAIQQQ01. The sequence continues at coordinate 14,961 of JBBART010000006.1, read as the reverse complement.
CTATTGACCATGAAGACGGGCACGCCATTGGCCCGGCAGACGGCCGCCACGTTCGATGGCAGTTCCGCCGAGGTCATCGGGCTGAGGCATGCGGCGTATAGACGTGTTCCTTTACCAGGCGTGCGACCTTGGCCCGCATTTCCGCCGAAATGCGCGTGTCGCCCTTGAGGGCGCGCGAGATGGTTGAAGGCGCCACGCCAGCCTCATGGGCCAGGGTGACGATGGTTGGTCGGCGGCCGTTTTGCTGACTTGGGCTTCGCATGTCGGAACTTTAGGAGGCAGCCTCCGGCATGCGCAAACATCTGCGCACTTTACTGCGTTGCAGCAACGAATTTTTGCGTGAGTGGCTGTAACCGGACATTGGAATCTGGAATACCGGGATAGGCTGCGATGGGGCGGGATATCGTGGGATTTCTGCGGGTTTCGGAGGTTGGCGGAGAAATTTGGCCAATTCCGGAAATTCTTGTTTAGGGGGCGTTTGCGACACTGGCTTTCGGAATTTAAGATGCCGGCGGCGATCACTGCCTACCGGCGTCTTAGAAGCGTCTTAGCCGCCGGCCAGACCTGTGCCAACACCGATCTGGCCGCTGCTAGTGGTGTGGTCGATTAGCTTGCCATCTGGTGCAAACCGAAACGCGACGCTGCTGGTCTCTTGGTCCGCGCCACCGACAAATGCACCGACGACGGGAATGAAGCTCTGAGGCCGCGCGGTGCTCCGCACATAGACGTAGGCGACGGTGCGACTGCCATTGCCCATCATCGTTTCTCGGCTCGGTTTACCAAACTTCGCGATGATATCGGCATATGTGGCAATGCCTGGTTGAAAGGCAGCAGCTTGCTGCTGGTCGATTTTCACTCCGGCTGTGGCGCAACCAACAAGCATTGATGGAATGATCAAAAATAACGAAATGGCTTGATATAATTTCACGTTATGGCCTCTCATTGCTGGACGAAAACTCGTAATAGTTAAGTGTATGTATATGAATAACTATATTTTTTTGTTCTCTATCGGCCCCATCGTTTTGATTTGATTTTTTTAATTCTTTTGTGGCGGATGCGATAATCGAATCTATCGCATTATATTTTTTCGGTGGCAATTTTGATACCTTACCTTGTCGAGCCCCTTTGGGACTTATCAACCCGATAATTGTTCGGTATTGATCTCACGTCTACCCTCTTTCGTAATATCTTCATCATCGTTTTTTTCCGCATCTTTTAAGACGTCGTAAAGAAGCAACGTGACCTGGGCGAGCTCGCGTGGGTTCGGGGTCTTGCCGGCCTCGCTAAATTTAGCCTGCGCAGATTGCATCGAGCGCGCCAGAATATCGACGTCGATCGTCGCAAAAGCGCCACGCTGCAGAGGCTGTGCCGCGCCAGGGTTATTAGGTCCCATTTCTGGCTTCTGCTCGGTTAACACGGGCGCAGTCACCGGTTCACCTAACATTGGTCCCTCACCGGCTGCCAGCCAGCCCACGTTCACGCCGCAAGCCCTGGCGAGCGCAATCAGGCTCGATTGCTTCATGTCGCGGCCCGCGATGTAGCCGCCAAGTGTCGCGATAGGGACACCTGATTTTTGAGCGACAACCTTATTACCGCCAGCCCTCTTGATGGCAATGCGCAGCCGCTCGCGGCCGTCGCTCTCTTCCGAGTTAGATCCCAGAACTCGGAAATTCTCATTTTCGAGATTTTTTGGCGTAGTCATCGCATTTTTCATAGCAAAAACAATAACATGGCACCGCCTCACGTAAAAAGCGCGTCCGAAAGAACTCGGAAGCCAACTTATGAGTTGCAAAAGAACTCATTTCTCGTATTCTGCCGGGGCAATCCCCGGTGAAAGCTCCCGCTTTCAACATACGCGGCCGGGGACGCAAGGCAAAGGATCACGCAGTGGCACGCAACCCCGTCGGCTGGCACCCGGAAGATATCAAGGCAGCCCTTCGCAAGAACTCTGGGCTTACGCTCAGCGCCCTTTCATCGCAGTGGGGCTTTGGCCGCAAGGCCGTGAGCAACACCATCTGCCGCGCCGACTACTCATCTCCGATCGAGCGCCGGATTGCCGATGTGTTGGGCGTTGCCCTGCACGAGGTTTGGCCGGCGCGCTGGACCGTCAGTGGATCGTCGAAGTCCCGTTCCAGTGGCTTTGACCCTATCGCGCTGCCGGCCGTCCGAAACACTCAAAACGCGAAGGCCGCATAAACATGAAAATCATTACGCTCCCCCTGGCCGACATCGATGTGGGCATCCGCCTACGGCCAGTCGACGACGACCATGCGGCTGAAATCGGCGCGAGCATGACCGCCTTTGGCCAGCGGGCGCCGATCGAGGTTTTGCCGCGGCAGGCGAGCACCGGATTGTATCCGCTGATCGCCGGGGCGCACCGCCTCCGCGGTGCCACCATCGAGGGGATGACGGCGATCCTGGCGGTGGTCCGCGATGTGGACGACCTCACTGCCGAGGTGATGGAGATCGACGAGAACCTATCTCGCCACGAGCTGAATGCGCTGGACCGCGCAGTGTTCATGGCGCGCCGGAAGGACATCTATCTCAACCTTCATCCCGAGGTGAAAGCGGGCGGAAATCGCAAGGGCGATCAAATCCGCAAACATGCGGATTTGATCCAGACCTTCTCGGCAGCCACAGCCGAGCGGCTGGGAATTTCCGAAAGCACGATCGACCGTGCGGTGGCCCGCGCCAACGGGCTGAGCGATGCGACGAAGAAGCTGATCGGCACGACCTGGATCGCCCGGCGCGCCTCGCACCTGGATGCGATCAGCAAGCTGGTGTCCGAAGATCAGCTGGCAGTGGTCAATCTGCTGCTGGCGCATGGCGCGGTGGGCGAGATGCTGACAGTCGGCGCGGCCATTCGGCTGATCAAGCAAACCCCCACCACACGCACAGATGTGGTTGATGCAGATTTCCAGAAGCTGCGGCGCTTGTTCGAGCGTTCGGATGTTGGGGCGCAGCAGCGGTTCCGCGAGCATCTCAGCCAGATGGCGCGCGAAGCCGCTCGGCAGGGGCGCGCGGCATGAGCGCCGCGATCGCCGCAGGGCCGAATATGCAGGTCACCCGGCGTGCCTGGACCGAGCTGGATCGCACAGCGCTCCAGATGCGCGAGATTGGGCGTCGTATCTGGATTGCGCACCTCGATACCCTGACCGACGCGCAACTGCGCAACTGCGCAACGGCGTACCGGCGTTGGCAGAGGTGGACCTGCTTTGGGATCTGGCAGATCGGCTGGCCACCGTTGCAAACGACATTCGCCCTGCGACCCAGAGGGAGCGTGAGGCACGGATGCCCGGCTGGTGGGTTCGCCTGATGCTCTGGGTCAGGGAAGTGGCATGAGCACGCGGCCGGAGGCAGCCCAGATGCTGCTCGCACAACTGCACCAGCTCGCACCCACACCATGGCACGTCGACCTGGCGGTCGAGGCCGGTGTTGTCTGGGCTGCGGATGGTCATCAGGTGGCCATTGTCGACGTGTGGACGGACATGCCGGACGCCAACGTCCACGTCATTGCGAGCGTGATCCGGGTTGCGGTCAATGAATGGGCCGAGCGCCAGACGGCGCCGAAGGCCAGTGATGGTGCGCCTGCGATCATAGCGCACGTTTCTGAGCCGTGGCGCAGCTGCCGCGATGAGCAATGCCACGGCATGAACCGATGCATGGCCGCGCCCATGCCGTGCTCAACCCGAGCCAAGCGCGCCTCTCAGGCGGCGCGACGCGATGGCGGAGGGCCTTTTGCCCGTTTGGTCCGTCGCTGGTTTCAGCCTGCGACCGGAAGCGTCTGACCAATGGCCCAGCGCCCGTCACCCCATCAGCCTGACCTGCTCGACTGGCAGCCGCCGCAGACGGTGGCCCGGTTCGATGAGCGCGACGTGCGCGCCGCGACCATTCAGGGGCGGGTGGCGATGGCGTTGTCGCAGGCGATGGCTGATTGCACCCTGGACCGGCCTGCCATCGCCAAGCGCATGTCCGATTTTCTCGGTGAGACGGTCAGCAAGAACATGCTGGACGCCTATGCGTCACAGGCCCGTGCTGACCAGGTGATCAACCTGCCGCGTTTCGTGGCGCTGATCCATGCAACCGGTGACCGGCGCCTGCTGGAGATGCTGGCGGAGATGTTCGGCTGGGCCGTCATCCCGCGCAAATTCCTTCCCCTTATCGAGCTGGCCGCAATCCGTGATCGGGAGGACGCCCTGCGCAAGCAGCGCGAGGCCCTGATGCGTGATGCGCGCCGGGATGGTGCGCTATGAGATTGGTTCAAGAGTGGTTCACGGCCGCCGAGCTTGCCTGCCGGACACTGCCAGACCTTCCAGCATCGCCGCGCGGAATTGCATTCAAAGCTGAGCGTGAGGCTTGGACAAAGCCCGAGCAGCGCGGCACCTGGTGGCGCGAGCGCACCGGACGCGGCGGCGGCATTGAATACCATCTGTCCGTGCTGCCACAGGCAGCGCAGGTGAAGCTGTGCATTGATCTGACGCTTGAGAAGCCGACCGCAGTGGCCCCGGCCCATGCGCTGAATGGGGCAGACCGGAGCGACCGCTGGCAGTGGTTCGATCGGCAGACCGACAAGAAAAAATCCGTCGCCAGCACACGGCTGGCAGCGCTCCAGGCTGTGCGATCACTCACCGATGCCGGCGTGGCGAAGACCGTCGCAATGCGCCAGGTGGCCGAGCACAACAAGGTGGCCCAATCGAGCCTCTATGAGTGGGAGAAGCTCGTGCACCGCGTGCCAGTAGCCGACTGGCTACCATATTTGTCGCCCCGCCATGCCGGCAGTGCCGGTGCGCGGGTAGAATTCTGCGACGAGGCATGGGAGGCGCTGAAAGCCGATTGGCTACGCCAGAGCGAGCCGTCCGTGGCGGATTGCTACCGGCGACTGTTCGCCGATCGCGAGCTCCAAACCCCGTTGCACGGCTGGACGGTGCCGAGCTTGAAGACGTGCGAGCGTCGGCTGATGGCCATCCCTGAGACCGTGCGCGTGCTGCGCCGGAAAGGTGCCGATGCGGTGGCGACGTTGTATCCGCCACAACGCCGTGATCGCAGCGATCTTCATGCGATGCAGGTGCTGAACGCCGACTTCCACACTTGGGACGTGCGTGTGCTTTACCCGGACGGCACGATCACCCGACCGGTGATGGCGGCGTTCCAGGACATTCAGTCCGGCAAGGTTTTGGCGTGGCGCGTGGATTTCAGCCCGACGCGCGATGGCGTGCGGCTTTGCTTCGGCGAGGTGATGGAGCGGTACGGCATTCCGCCCGAGATCATCTTCGACAACGGCCGCGAGTTCGCAGCCAAGGAGATCACCGGCGGCCAGAAGACGCGTCACAGGTTCAAGATCAAGGATGAAGACCCTGTTGGCCTGATGACGCAGCTGGGCGTGAATGTGCGCTTTACGAACGTCTATCACGGCCAGGCCAAGCCCATTGAACGGGCGTTCCGCGACATGGCCGGCAGCATTGCCAAAGACCCGCGCTTCGAGGGCGCCTATGTCGGCAATAGCCCCGTGAACAAGCCTGGAAACTATGGCGAGAAGGCGGTGCCGCTGGCGCTATTCGTTCAAGTGATCAACGAGGGCATCGCAGAGCACAATGGCAGGCTGGGCCGCACGGGCGGCATCTGCGACGGCCGCAGCTTCGATCAGGTGTTCGCCGAGAGCTACGCCGTCTCAACCATCCGCAAGGCGACGGCCGAGCAGCGTCGGCTGTGTCTATTGGCGACCGAGAGCATCAAGACGGCCCGCATCAATGGCAGCATTGAGATACTCGGCAACCGGTTCTGGCATGAAGACCTGGTGGAGACGCGCGGGGCACGCGTGACTGTGCGGTTTGATCCGATGAACGTCCAGGCCGGCGTGCATGTATATCGCGCCGATGGTGCGTATCTCTGCGAGGCCCCTTGCATCGCCGACAGCGGCTTCATGAACCGCGACGATGCGCGCGAGACGGGTCGGAAGTCCAAGGCGTTCGTGCGGGCCGCGAAAGCACTCGATGCCGCGACCAGCAAGATGTCGCTCAAGCAGCGCCTCAAGTTCCTCCAGCCGTTGCCGGATGCACCGCCGCTCAGCGAACCGAAAGTTGTGCAGCTGGTCTGGGGCAACACAGCCCGCCAGTTGGCCCCTGAAACAGAACTCGAAGAACAGTCGCCGGCCGAGGCCGCCTATGTCGCGGCCACCAGCCGGGCGCGTCTTCGCGTGGTGACGAACGGCGACGATTGATCGCCGGGACGTGCGTGAATTTCACAGGAGATTTGGCTGATGAGCGCGACGACAGAAAAATTCTTGGCGGACTTCGACAGTGTGCGGCAGGCCGTGCGCCAGGCAGCCGAGGAAGACGGCCTCAGCATCCCGGCCATTGCCACTGAAGCGGGGGTTGGGCGGTCCACCTTCCAGGCGTTCATGAATGGGACGTATGCCGGCAACAACAACCAGTTGGCCGAAAGCACCCGGATCTGGCTGTCCAGCCGCGCCAAGCAGGCGAAGGTGAAATCCGCCACGCCACCGCGTATCGGCTTTGTGCAGACGCCGTCGGCCACGTCGTTCATGAGCTTGCTGGAGCAGGCGCAGTTCGATCCGGACATGGTGACGTTGTGCGGCGAGCCAGGCGTTGGCAAAACCGAGGCGTGCCGCGAATACCAGCGGCGCAACAGCAACGTGTTTCTGCTGACCGGCGAACCAGGGATGCGCTCCCCCTACGCGGTGTTGGAGCATCTTTGCGACCTGCTGGATGTGCGTGAGAGCAGTTCGGTGCGCCGGTCACGGGCCATTGCGCGCTTCCTGATCGGTCGCCGGGCGCTGATCGTGATCGACGAGGCGCAGCATATTTCTCTGTCGGCGCTCGATCAGTTGCGGGCGCTGCATGACAACCCGGCGGTTCGCGTCGGCATGGCCCTGGTCGGTCATCCCGATATCAAATTGCGGATGCAGAACGGCGGCCCGCGCGCGCAGTTCGCGCAGTTGGATAGCCGATTTGGCATGCACCTGCTGCGCCGCAAGCCATTGGCCGGCGATGTGGCGGCGCTGCTCGATGCGGGCAGCATCTTTGGCAAAGAGGAACGTCGTCTGCTGAGTGCTGTGGCCAACAAACCGGGCGGCCTGCGCAAGATGGATCGCACGTTGCGGGTGGCAAGGATGTTGGCCACCGGTCAGGACGTCGATGCGGTGGGCGCCGATCACATCATCATGGCAGACGCCCAGCTCAGCAACACGGCCGTCGGGGGGGCTGCGTAATGCCGGCGCACATCGCCGAGATCCGCGCCGCCGCACGTGCCAGCCAGTGCCCGATTGCTGACCTGCTGGCCGATGCAGAACTCGATCATCTCGTTGGCACAGTGATGGCCGGCATGGCGAACACCGGGTGGCGGCTGTTGCCGCCCGGGGTGGCGCACATGGCTTCACCCACTGTTGCCGAATTGCTGAACGGTGGCCGCGATCGGCGGCTCAGCCTGTTGGCCAGCCGATGATCCCACCGCGCGTCCCGCTCTGCCGCCGTTGCGATGACCTTGGATTTGTGGGTGCGCGGGGCACTGCCGATGCGTGCCTGGACTGCACCAAGCGTGCCGAGACGATCTGGCAGGGCCGCATGGGCGGCGCGCCAGCACCACAAAACCACACTAGCCGGTCGTTCGGCCGGGCCGAAAACCACAGGAGCGCATGATGGCAAAAGCAGCGAAGAGACTGAAGGCAACGGCGGCGACCGGCGTGTTGCAAAGCCGGGATGAAGTGATCGAAGCGATCAGCACGATCGGGCAGCATGTCCGCGATCGCACGAAGATCGAGGCGGATATGAATGACGAGCTGTCCGGCATTCGCGGCCAGTTCGAAGGGCTCGCAGCACCGCATGCCCAGGCCATCGCGGATCTGTCGAAGGGCGTTCAGGCATGGTGCGAGGCGCATCGTGCGGAGCTGACGCAGAACGGCAAGACTAAGACGGTTTCGCTGTCCTCCGGCGAGGTGAAATGGCGCCTGACGCCGTCCAAGGTGTCGATCAAAGGTGAGGAAGCGGTGCTGGCGCTGCTTGCCGCGCGGAAGCTGGAACGGTTCACCCGCGTGAAGACCGAGATCAACAAGGAGGCAATCCTGAACGAGCCGGATATTGCCACCGCGGTGCCGGGCATCACCATCAGCCAGCGCGAGGAGTTCGTGATCGAGCCCTTCGAGACGGCACTGGCCGAGGTGGCGGCATGATCCGCGCGCAACAGCGTCGCCTAGCACGGCGGGCGCGTGCACGGCTGGTTCAGGGGGCTGCTTTTCTGGTGTGCGCTGGATGGACCTTGACCTGCATCTGGGCTGCCGGCCAGGCGGTGGATCTGATGCGCGGCACACCGATCAGCGTCCTTATTGCGGGGCGCTTGTGATGGGCAGTTGGAGCGCCCGCGCACCCGTCTATCAGCGGGCGGGGACCGCGACACCGCGTGAGCCGCGCACTCAGGCAGCGGCGGCGATGAGCCCGGAAGTCCAGGCCTGGTTGAAGGAGTTCCTGGCCGACTGCGCGAAGAGCCCGCGCCTTTCCAGGTGGGAGCGCGATTTCGTCTTCAATGTTGGCCGCCGGTTTGACTGGTTTACGTCCTGGCTCGTGATCACCCCCAAGCAGATGGGAATTCTGCGGCGCATCGAGGTCAAAATACATGCAGTCGGTTAAGAAACGCACCGCCGCGCCCCGCGCGCCGCTCGATCTCGCCCGTAACCGGCAGATCGCCCAGATCCAGATTGCGCGCAAGGATCTGGTGCTCGATGAAAGCACCTATCGCGCCGTGCTGGTGCGCGTGACCGGCGAGCGCAGCCTGACGCTGCTCGACCTGCGGGGGCTTGAGAGGGTGGTGGCCGAGATGCGCCGGCTGGGCTTCACGCCGTCGGGTAAGCGTCCGGCTGCGCGCCAACCGCATGTGCGCAAGATCTATGCGCTGTGGACGTCCATGGCATCGCTGCTTGGCGACAGCAGCCACGGGGCGCTGAGCGCCTTCGTGCAGCGCCAGACCGGCGTTGCGGCGCCGGAGTGGTTGGACGGCGTGCAGGCCAACAAGGTGACCGAGGGCCTGAAGGCGTGGAAGGCACGGCTGGTGAACGGACATGGTTAAAGTGCCCCGCACACTCAGCCACCCGGCGGCTCGGCTTTGCGTGCCTGACTGGAGTGCCCCCCCATCCATGTCCCCCGAGTTGCACACGGTGGAGGTGATCTCAGAGGCTAGCGGTTCAGGGTGGAACCAAGACCTGTCGCGTGTCCGTGTCGATGGTGGCTGGCTCTATGCGATGCAGGTCAATTCGATGCACGGCGTGTCTGCAGCGCTTTCGTTCGTGCCTGATTTGTTGCCATGACCCCCCTCTCCACCGAGGACCGCGCGCTGATGGTCCGTTGCCCACAACGCGACGTAGTGCAGGCGTCCCTGAAGGGCATGCCGTCCGATGTGCAGCGGCGCCTGGCGCAGGTGGTCCGGTTGCGGGCGGCCGGCCTGATCCGGGTTGAGCTGGATGTGGACTGTAGCGATGCGCGCTATATCACGCGGACGATCGACCTGACCGACGCCGGTATCCAGGCGCTGCGCGGTCCCGCGAAATGACGTTTTTCCATGGCTGCGAACACGCTGTCGACGCTGCGCAGGCCCGTTATGGGATCGCCCTGACCGAGATGGATTTCGCAGCCATGGTGGCTGACATCGTGCTGACCGTGGCCGGCGATGTCGTGGCGGCGTTGCTGCTGTCGCGTGCCCGGCATGGCCGGGAGATCTGGCTGTTGCGTATTCCGCATGGGCCCGCGGTGCGGGTGGTCTACAGCCCAGACGAGGTGCTGATCGTCACGGTGCTGCCGCAGGTCTATCAACTTCCCGGAGGTGAGCATGGCCAAGCTTGATTTCCGCATGGCCTTGATGCCACCGCTGATCCAGCGCATCAGCCGCATGACTGGCACGACACTGGCCATCCAATTTGCCCGCACGTTCGGCGGCCAGCGGCTTTACATCCCCAAGAGTGTCTATTCCGCGCATCCGCTGGTGCGGTGCCTGGGTCTACCAGCTTCGCAGCTGGTCAGCCGGCAATACGGCGGTGAATATCTGCTGGTGCCATCAGGCTCCAATTATCTGACCTGGCTGGACACGCATGCCCTGTGCGTCTGCGGGCTGTCGCAACCGGACATTGCGCGCAAGCTGGGTATCACGCTGCGGCACGCCAACCGGCTGCTGTCCGGGTTTCAGCCTGACACCATCGAGATCAACGAGGTCGTGCGCTCGGTGGCACGGCATTATGGCGTGGGGGCTCGGGTCACGCGCGTCGCGCGTGTTCCCCGCCCTGATCCGCAGACCGATCTGGGCTTCGTGGTGGATGCCCGTGGAATGCGTCTGACCGGCCTCTAAGAGGCGTCTTAGGCCCATGTGCGGTGGACAGTGGACGGTCTGATTTTGCCAGTTCCAGCACCGTAGGTTGGCATTCCCGCACCAAGGAATGCTCCCATGGATATCGTCTCGTTCATCGCCGCCACGCCCTATGCCAGCATCATCCCCTACCTCACCTTCATCATTGCGATCGCCTCGGCGATTTTGCTGATGCTGCCGGTGCCGACCACGGCCAGCTCGTCGGTCTACGTGCTGATCTACGGCACGCTCCATTTCATCGGAAACCTGAAGTCGGCCCCGGCAGCCCTGCCGCCGGCCGCCTCCGCATCACCCACGGCATAGTGCTTCCTGCTGGGATCGCTGCCGGCGCTTACGCGCTCCTGGCAGCTCTCGTGATCGGCGGCGTTGTGTGGGCGGTTTCGTCCCTGCGCAACGCCGGCCGAATGGCGCAACAGGCGGCAGATGCTGCCGGAACCGCGGAGGCCAGCCATGCGATGCTCAATGCTGAAATGGGTGCGCCTCGCGATCATGCTGCTCTCGACAGCGCATTGCGCAAAGGCACCTTCTGACGTCTGCCCTCCAGTCGTGACCTACGACGCGGCGACGCGGATCGCTGCCGCTGACGAGCTGGCAGCCTTGCCGCAACAGAGCGTCCTACCCCGATTTTTGGTCGATTACGCTGCCCTGCGTGCCATGGCGCGCGCATGCACCGCCGTGGCCAACCCATGATTGTCTCGGAGAATCCCTTGTACGAAATCCCCGCCACGATCCGCTTCTGGGTGGACGTTCTGACCATCACGTTGTCTGTGCTGGGCTTCCTGGCCGCGTCCGGCATCTGGCTGATGCGGCAATCTGTGGTGACGCACAAAGCCCTTGCTGAAACGCTGGAACCGATTGGTTTGCAGGTGGATCAGCACGGCGCCCGCATCACCCAGTTGGAAGGCGACCTGGCGCACATGCCGGATGGTGGTGAGTGGATTGATCTGCGCGAGCGGATGACCCGCCTGGAGGGCGGCATCGAGAAGATCGAAACCCAGGTGTCGAGCATCCACGAGACGATGGAGCGCATCGAGCGCCCGCTGAACGTGCTGATCGACGAGAAGCTGAAGGCCCGCCATCAATGACATTTCAGGAAGACTGGACCGGCGCCCGTCGGGTGTTCGTGCTGCGGTTGCTGGCGAAGGTCGGCGGCACAGCGAATGAGGGCGTGATCGCCACAGCGCTGGAGCATGGCGGATTTGCCCGCGATGCGCGGGATGTGTTCCGTTGCGATCTGGACCATCTGCACGCGATGGGTTGCACACATGATGCGTGGGACGACGTCCGCGTTGTCACGCTGATCGAGCGCGGCCAGATGGCAGCAGAGGGTCGGGTGCCGGTTCCGGGCATCGAGCAGAGCCGCTGGCGCATGTCGGGCGGCAGCTGATGCCGCGCCCATCCAAGATTGACCGCCTGCCACCAGAGTTCCGCGACGCCATCGGCCGGCTGCGGGAGGATGGGCACACGATCGACGAGATCCTGGTCTACCTCGCCAAGATGGGGCTGGACGAAGACGGCATGCCATCGCGCTCCGGTATGGGCCGGCACGTGCAGGGGCTCGATGCACTGGCCGAGATCATCACCACCAGCCGCTCGATGTCGGAGACGTTGGTGCGGCGGTTGGGCGATGCGCCGGAGAGCCGGCAGGCACGCCTGAACATCGAACTGAGCCACGGCCTGGTCACGAAACTGATCGCCGCGTCCAACGGGCCGGAAGGCACCGTGAAGTTGGACTGGAAGCAGGTGCAGTTCCTCACTCGCTCGCTGGCCAACCTGGCGTCTGCCCAGAAGAGCGACGTTGAGACGACGCTGCGGTTGAAGAAAGAGATCGCGGCCGACATGGAGCGCAAGGTTGCAGCCGTTGAGGCCGAGGCAGAGGCGGAGCCGATGACGCCGCAGCAGGCCCTGGCCCGCATCCGGGCGTTGTATGCAGGCGAGGGCTGATGGGCCTCCTGATGCCCTACCAGGCGCGGTATCTGGCCGACAAAAGCCGGTTCAAGGCCGGGATGTTCGCGCGCCAGACCGGCAAGACATTCACCACCACGCTCGAAGCCACGGATGACGTCATCGAGCACGAGGTCAATGGTGGTCGGACACGCTGGATCATTCTGTCGCGTGGCGAGCGCCAGGCGTTCGAGGCGCTGAACGAAGGCGTGCGTCCGCATATGCGCGCCTACGGGCTCGCATCCGAGATCATCGAATTCGACCTGAAGATCGATGACGCCACGCATCGTGCGGCCGAGGTGCTGTTCCCTGGCGGTGGTAAGATCACGGCATTGCCGGCCAATCCGGATACGGCGCGCGGCTTTTCCGCCAACACCATTCTGGATGAATTTGCCTTCCACAAGGACAGCCGGGCGATCTGGTCAGCGCTGTTTCCAGTGATCTCGAAGCCCGGCCTGAAGCTGCGTGTGATCAGCACGCCGAACGGCAAGAAGAACAAGTTCTACGAGATCATCACCGGCGCCAACGACGACTGGTCGCGCCACATCGTGGACATCAACCAGGCCGTCGCCGAGGGACTGCCGCGCGACATCGAGGAACTGCACCGCAACGCCGGTGATGAGGATCTCTGGCGCCAGGAATTCCTGCTCGAATTCCTCGAAGAGAGCAGCGCCTGGCTGACCTACGACATGATCACCGCCTGCGAGGATGCCGGTGCCGGGCAGCCGGAAGGCTACCAGGGTGGTCGCTGCTTCATCGGCAACGACATCGCCCGCCGCTCCGACCTATGGGTAGCGTGGGTGTGGGAGCTGATCGGCGACGTGATGTGGACGCGTGAGATCGTGACCCTGAAGAACGCCAGCTTCGCGGCGCAGGATGCGGAGATCGCCCGGCTGATGGGAACCTACAATGTCGAGCGCCTGGTCATGGATCAGACCGGCATGGGCGAGAAGCCGGTAGAGGACATGAAGGCCGCCCATGGCCATGGCCGTTTGATCGGCATGCACTTGGCCGGCGCCGTGCGCATGAATGTGGCCAGCACCGCGAAGATGGCGTTCGAGGATCGGCGAGTGCGCATTCCGGCCGGTGATCCAAAGCTGCGGGCCGACCTGAACAAGATCAAGAAAGTCACCAGTGAGACCGGCATTCCCCGGCTGATCGCCGATCGCGACGGCGCCGGCCACGCGGACCGTGCCTGGGCTGCGATGATGGGCCTGGCCGCAGCTGATCCATTCGTCACCAAGCCGAACGATGGGCTGTTGGAATGGTATCGCCAGCAGGCGGGCGAGATGCATGCGCGCCGCGTTGCCGAGGCCGGCGGCTTGAACCCAATGCTGTTTGGCGCCCTGCGATGGGTAGCGAACGTCGGCAGCGGTGCCACGCTGCTGCGCTTCTACGACGACCACGAACCGATCGGCCCGAACCTGCTCGGGCAGTTGGTGGAGCGACACCTGGTCGACCACGACGACGGCGGTCGGCTGAGCTTGAGCATCGCCGGGCGGTTTGTGATGGAAAAAGGAACCGCCAGATGAGCGAAACGAACCCCGCCGCAGCAGGCCGTCCGGCCTTGCTCTCTCGCCTGGCCACCGCCGTGGTTTATGCCGTGACCGGCAAAGGGCCGAACTGGTTTGGCCCGGGCGAGCCGATTGCACCGCAAGCGCCGCCGGCCATCGCGGGACGGCAACTCGATTATGCGCCGGCAACCAACCAGCAGGCAGCGCCGCGCGCGGATGAGGAGATTTCGGCCTCGCAATTGCGGGCACTGGCCGAGAACTGCGACGTGATGGCGCTGGTGATCCAGACCCGCAAGGATCAGCTGTCCGCACAGCGGTGGCAGTTTCAGATGAAGGACAAGACGGCGTACGGCACGCCGGATCCGCGCCTGCAAATACTGTCCGATTTCTTCCAATCACCGGACCGCGAGCATAGCTGGTCGGAATGGCTGTCCGCGATCATCGACGACCTGCTGGTGATCGATGCGGCGACTGTGTTCCCCCGCCGAACGATGGGCGGTGACGTCTACGGGTTCGAGTTTGTCGACGGCGGCACGATCAAGCGTGTGATCGATGATTTCGGCCGGACGCCGCTGCCACCGATGCCCGCCTATCAGCAGGTGCTGCATGGCCTTCCGGCGGTGAATTACACACGCGATGAGCTGCTGTATCTGCCGCGCAACCTGCGCACCTATAAGCTCTACGGCCGCTCACCCGTCCAGCAGGTGGCGATGACAGTGAACATCGCGTTGCGCCGGCAGATGCACCAGCTGGAATATTACACCGCTGGCACCGTGCCGGATGCATTGGCTGGTGTGCCGGATAGCTGGTCGCCAGAGCAGATCGGCGACTATCAGCGATATTGGGATGAGCTGCTGACAGATGACCAGGCTGCGCGCCGGCGCATCCGCTTCGTGCCAGGCGCTGCCGCCAAAGCGTTCGTGCAGACGAAGGAAGCAGCGCTGAAGGACGATTTCGACGAGTGGCTGGCGCGCATCGTCTGCTACGCGTTTTCGGTGTCGCCACAATGGGCCGTCAAGCAGATGAACCGCTCGACCGGTGAGACGGGTCAGGCGATGGCCAACGCCGAAGGGTTGCTGCCGTTGCAGGTCGTGCCCCAGATCGTGGTGTAGCAGCGGTGGGTAAGTCGCCCGCCGGAGCG
>JBBART010000005.1:0-184890 GCA_040399685.1 Acetobacteraceae bacterium | reverse complement strand
CTATCCGTCGTCAGTGCGTTCATCTGGACATGCTGAATGTCAACGCGCTCTAGGCACATTTGCCCGATTACGCTTTATTAATTCTTTCTTGGTTCCATTAGTTGATCCACGTCAACGCACATTTAAATCCTCCTCAATAGTATATGGCCGTATGGGGCAACATCAAACACACGCCTATTTGGTCATTGAGCCTATCGTACAAGCAGACATTCGCGCCCTGTTCCCCTTGATGCGCGAGATTGAACCACTTTTAAATCTCTCAAGTTGGCTCGTCTACGCACGTCGCCTTGTGTCGAGACGTAACGCCAACGCAGGTATTTTGGTTGCCCGGCGCAGTACTGGCGGCTTTCCCTGTGGAGCTGTTTGTTTCAGCTGCATCAACGACCTACGACACCACCGAATCCTGCTCGCTGAACATTTTGTCAGTGCCGATCTGCTCTATCCGCATGCGGTCAGCGCAGCTCTCGTCGCGGCCCTGGAATTGATCGCCATCGAACACGGCTGCCAGGCTCTTCGCGCCAATCTGCACGCCCAACACAGCAAAGTGACAAGCGACCTGCTCCACTCCGGATTCCGCCAGGAGGGCACCGCACTCCTGCGCACACTCTGACGCTGGCGACCGCACGGGTTCACCCCAACGCTGCGGCGCCCGTCTGCGGTGGCGGCACCGATGCCGCCTGCAGCTGATCAATCGCCAGCCACACCGTCTGGCCAGCCGCCAAAATCGTCCCGGGGCTTGCGGTCACCCGCAACATGCGGCTGCCGTCCAGCGGGCGAATGCCGTAATCCCAGTATTCGCCCAGATACGCCCGCTCCATCACCACACCCTGGAGCCACCATGCAGGACTATCCCCGCGCGCGGCGTGGATAGAAATGCTCTGCGGACGCACCGAAAAACTCGCCGGCCCAGCCCGCACGCCATCGGCCGGCGCGGCAAAGCCATCAAAGCGGATCTCATGGCCATCACACTGGCCGTCGAGGAAATTGGTACGCCCGATAAACCCCGCCACAAAGCGTGTCTGCGGCCGTGTGTAGAGCGAAACCGGATCATCCACCTGTTCGATCCGGCCCTGGTTCATCACCACAATCCGGTCCGACGTCACCATCGCCTCGGACTGGTCATGGGTGACATAGACGGTGGTGATGCGAAACTCGTCATGCAGCCGGCGAATTTCAGTCCGCATCTCCTCGCGCAGATTGGCATCGAGGTTGGACAGCGGCTCATCGAGCAGCAGCACCGCCGGCTCGATCACGATGGCGCGCGCCAGGGCCACGCGCTGCTGCTGGCCGCCCGACAGTTCGCTCGGATAGCGGTCCTTCAAATGCAGCAGCCGCACCACGGCGAGCATCTTCTCCGTGCGGGCGCGCACCTCGGCGGAGGACATCTTGCGCAGCGTCAGCCCGAACGCCACGTTCTCCGCCACCGTCATGTTCGGCCAGATGGCATAACTCTGGAAAATCATCGACATGCCGCGATGCTCGGGTGCGACCATGCGCTCAGGCGAGGAGATCACGGTGCCGCTCACGCTGATGGTGCCAGACGACGGCTTGATGAACCCCGCGATCATCCGCAGCGTGGTGGTCTTGCCACAGCCGGACGGGCCAAGCAGCGAGACGAACTCCCCGTCGGACAGTGTCAGCGACACGTCCTCCACCGCCGGCACCAGGCCGAACATCCGGCCAAGGCCGTTCAGTTGCAGGCGGCTCATGCGCGGCGCTGCATGAAATCGCGGCCCACGAGCCGGAAGCCGATCGCCACGATCACCATGGTGGCAATCAGGAGCATGAAGCCCAGCGCCGCCAGCCGCTCGAAATTGCCCTCCTCGCTGAGGTCCAGCAGCATCACCGACATCGTGCGCGTGGTCGGCCCATACAGGAACAACGCCGTGCTGAGTTCGCGGGACGCCGGGATGAACACCAGCAGCCAGGCGCCGATCATGCCGCGCCGCATCAAGGGCGCCAGCACCCGGCGGATGGCCACCGTGCGGCCGCCGCCGAGGATGCGCACCGCTTCCTCCATTTCAGGATTGATGCCGCGTATGGCGGCACTCGCATTGGCGTAACCCACCGGCAGGAACCTTGTCGTGAAAGCGAGAATCAAAAGGGTTGCCGTGCCATACAAGGCAAACGGCGGCGGCGCGTAGGCGGCATAGAAGCCGACAGCCAGCACGATGCCAGGCACCACGATGGGCGCCATGCACAGGAAGCCCAGCACATTGGCCCCCGGCAGCAGACGGCGGCTGACGATGTAGGCGATCGACAATGTCAGCACGATGCCGATGCAGGCGGCGGCCCCGGCATAATAGAAGCTGTTCAGCACCGACTGCCCGGCCGTCTCGTGGCGGAACAGCAGATAGGCGAAATTGTCCAGCGTCAGGTTGTCGAAATGCCAGCCCCGGCCCCAGGCCTTGGCCAACGCCGCCTGCGACAGCGCCGCATAGGGCAGCACCACCGACAGCGACAGAATGAACGCCGCATACCCCAGCATCACCCAGCGCCACGGCCCCAGTTCGATGATCCGCCGCTCGCCGCCCTTGCCGGTCATGGACACGAAACCGCGCCGGCGCAGAATACGGCGTTGCAGGGCAAACAACGTCAGGGTGATCAGCAGCAGCGGCACCGCATAGGCGGCGGCCACCTCGGCGCGCACCGGCGGGCTGAAGAATTGCAGCAGCTGCGTTGTCACCACGTTGAATCGCGCCGGAATGGCGATCAGGGCCGGCGAGCCGAACAACGCGATGGCTTCCAGAAAGGTGATGATGGCGCCGCCCAGAATGGCCGGCAGCACCAGCGGCAGTGTGATGCGGAACATGGTTCGCAATGTGCCGCAGCCCAGCACGTTGGCGGCGTCCTCCATCTCGGACGACACCGTGTCCAGCGCAGAGCTGATGAAGATGAACAGATACGGAAACGAATACAGCGCGATGATGAATGTGAGGCCCGCGAAGGAATAGATGTTCAGCACGCCCTCGCTGGCGCCGGTGATGCCCATCCAGGCCTGGTTCAACCAGCCAGCATTGGGGCCCGCCAGCAAGATCCACGCGATCGCGCCAAGATAAGGCGGGGTCACGAACGCAGCCAGGGTCATCAGCTTGATGACGCCCTTGCCCGGCATGTCCGTGCGACTGACCGCCCATGCCATCGGCACAGCCAGTAAGAGGCACAGTGCCGTCACGCACACACCCAGCATCAACGCGTTCCACAGCGCCTGTATGTAGCGCGGCCTGCCATAGGCGATGGTGTAATTCGCCAGCGTCCAATCACCGGTATCGACGGCCTGCAACGAACTGAGCACCAGCCGCAGGATGGGGTTGATGACAAGGAACGCCAGCACCACCGCCAGCAACACCCACACCAGCGTCAGCGGCTCAAAGCGCCGCATTTTAATTGCCAAAGAGATCACGCCATTGCTCGATCACCTCAGGGATGCCCTTGACGATCTGTTGCGTGGTGGGCCGCAGAATTTTCGCCCCCGCCGGAATACCGGTGCCGGTGCTCACCGGCCGGATCGGCGCGCGTCCGGCCGCGGCCATCACTTCGGCGTGCACGGGGCCGCAGAGGAATTCCATAAACAGCCGCGCCGCGTTCGGGTGCGGTGCGTTGAGCATCACCGCCGATGGCGACACCACAATCACGGCGCCGTCCGTGGGATAGGTGATGCTGATCGGATTGCCGCGCGCGGCGGACACCTTGGCCAGCCCCACCGGCCCCATCGCCACCTGGCGCTCGCCGGAGTTCAACGTGGTAACGGAATCGTTCACCGAACGGCCGATCTGTGGCTTGCCGCGCTCCAGCGCCTCGAAATACTTCCATCCGTACAGGTCGCGCATCACCACAACCCAGGTGCCGACGGTGCCGCTGAACCCGGGATGGCCGAACGTCACCTGCTTGTTCCAGCGCGGCAACAGCAAATCCCCCCAGGCCTTGGGAGTCTCAGCGGCGGCCACGTTCTTGGTGTTGGCCAGCAGCACGCACAATTCCGCAACGGTTGCGTGGTAAAAGCCATCCTTGTCCAACCCGAGGAAATCAGGCGACACGCCCGCCAGATTCAGCGGCGTGTATTTGGCAAACTGACCGCGCCCCTTCAGCGTTTCATCGTGCCCAAGATCGGTCGAACTGAACACATCGCAATTGGCCGACTTGTTCTTGAGATCCTGCTCCAACCGCTGAAACGCCACCTGGGCGGTGGTGCGAATGACGGTGCATTTGATCTCCGGATACATCTTGGTGAACGCAGCACCCGCCTGCTCTGCGCTCTCGCCGTCCGTGTGCGCGGTATACCAGGTGACAGCCCCTTCCTTGCGCGCCGCTGCCTCAAGCTCCGCCAATTGGGCGCGTGCCGGCCCGGATGCCAGCCCCACCCCCATGGCGCCCAGTCCCACAACGGCCGCTCTGCGTCTGATCAGCATGATGCGTGTCTGCCTTGGCTGGCGGCGCGATGGGTCACCCGATCACGCCTTTGTTTCGGAGTTCGGCGATCTGCGCTTGCGTGTATCCAAGGCTTGCCATCACTTCGTCGGTATTCTCACCGGCGGTCGGCGTGGCCCTGCGCACCGCCTTGGTGATGCCTTCAAGATTGACCGGAGAGGCTACCAAATTCAGATCGCCCAGCGTCGGATGCGTCACCGGCGTGGCCATCTTCAGATGCTGCACCTGCGGGTCGGCGAACACCTTGTCGATGGTGTTGATCGGCCCGCACGGAATGCCGGCCTCCTCGAATGTTTCGATCCAATGTGCAGAAGGCTTATGGCGCGTCACCTCGCCGATGGCCGCGTTGATCGTCACCCGATCATCACTTCGGCCCTTCTGCGTGGCCCATTTCGGATCGCTGGCCCATTCCGGATGCCCGATCGTCTCGGCAAACCGCGTCCACAACCGCCCGGAGGACGCCGCGATATTGATGAACCCGTCCGATGCCGGAAACACGCCTGTGGGAATGCCGGTCGGATGATCGTTGCCGGCCTGGCCTGCAACCTCGCCCTGCATCAGCCAGCGCGAGGCCTGGAAGTCGAGCATGAAAACCTGCACCTCCAGCAGAGACGTATGCACCCAACGCCCCACGCCAGTGGTGTGCCGCTCGAACAGGGCCGTCATGATCGCAAACGCCAAAAGATTGCCCGCCGTCAGATCGGCGATGGGAATCCCCACCCGCATCGGGCCACGGCCTGGCTCGCCGGTGATGGACATCAGCCCGCCCATGCCCTGCGCGATCTGGTCCACGCCCGCCCGCTTGCCGTAAGGCCCGCTCTGGCCAAACCCACTGATGCTACCATAGACAAGGCGCGGATTGATGGCCTTCAGATCGTCATATGAGATCTTCAGCCGATGCTTCACGCTGGAGCGCATGTTCTCCACCAGCACATCGGCGGTGGCGGCCAGCTTCAGAAAGGCCGCGTGCCCTTCTGGGGATTTCAAATCCAGATTCATCGTGCGCTTGTTGCGATGCAGGTTCTGGAAATCGAACCCGTCCCGCTTGCCGCCGATATCCTCGCCTGCGGACGCCGGCGGCTCGATGCGAATAACGTTCGCCCCCCAATCCGCCAGATGGCGCACGCAGGTGGGCCCCGCGCGCGCCAGCGTCAGGTCCAGAACCGTCAATCCAGCCAGGGGCAAGGTCATCGTATTCGTCCTAAATCAGAAACGCGCCGCCGTTGACATGCATGGTCTGGCCCGTGATGTAGCGTGACTGCGGGCCGCACAGCATACGCACCATGCTGGCCACTTCCTCTGGCTGCCCCAGACGCCCCACCAACGGCACCCGTGCGGCCGCCAGCGATGCGCTGCCATGGCCGGACTTGCCGCGCTTGGTGTCGATCAATCCTGGCACCACGCAATTGGCGGTGATCTTGAACGGCGCCAGATCAAACGCCAACGCCCGCGTCAGCCCCACAAGGCCCGTCTTGGCTGCCACCACATGTGCCCGATCGGTGGTGCCGGTATGGGCGGACATGCCGCCGAGATTGATGATCGTGCCGCCACCGGCCGCCTTCATCGCCGGCAGCACCGCCTTGGCGGCCAGGAACGCGCCGTCGAGGATAACGCTCATCACCTCGCGCCATTCGGCATAGTCCAGGTCTTCGAACTTCGTCTCCCGGCGCAAGGCGGCGTTGTTGACCAGCATGTCGATCCGGCCGAACGCAGCAACGGCGGTGGCCATCAAGGCTTCCATGTCGGCCTGGCTGGTCACGTCGCCGCCGGCCACAATAGCGGTGCCGCCCTCGGCCTCGATCAGGCTGACGGTCTGAGCCACCGATTCCGTGGACGTGTTGGCGTGGACAACAATCTTCGCCCCACCGCGCGCGAGGTCGAGGGCGATGGCGCGGCCAATGTTGCGGGCAGCGCCGGTCACAACGGCCACGTGGCCTGCAAGTTCGGTCAAATGCGAAACTCCGAGAGAGAGGCAAGGGTTGGTTGGGCGAAGAGGTTGCCGATAGCGGTGCGCAATGCTTCGGCCTGGGCCGTGGTCCAGCCGCCAAAGGCGCAATTTTCAGCAAATTTTCCGTCAAGCTCCGCCTGCGGCAACGGGTCCCGCGCACCGCCGCGCATGTGCGGCTGGCGCAGCTCGTGCACCGTGCCGTCCTTCATCGTGGCGCGCAGATGGCCGGTGAAATTGCGCGGATATTCATTGTCCGGATCAACGCGGTAGCTGATCTTGCCGCACAGCGCGAGGATCTCCGGATCGTGGATGCGCTGCTCGGTGAACTGCCCGAACCCGGCGCGACCATCGACAAACCCCACGGCAATACAGAACGGCGTGCTGAACTTGGCCGCATACGGCGTCGGCGGATTGTGCTTCAGCGTCAACGGATCCCACAGCCGATGCACCGTGCCTTCGCCAACATCGCAGGATATTTCGGCAATGTCGGCCGACTGCACACCCAGCGCCCGCAACGCGATGCCGCAATCGATGAACGGTTGCGTCATCGTGCCACATGCATACGGCTTAAAGGCGATGGTCGACATCACCCAAGTGCTGCCAAGCCCATCCAGCAGCTTGCTGTAATCCGGCACCACAGATGGCGCGAACGCCTTGTAGAAACCATGCGTGCCCTCCAGCACCGTGCGCGGCCCCACGAAGCCTCCACGCGCCATCAAGGCTGCGCGCAAACCCGACTGCGCCGCCCATCCCGCGTGCATCCGCTTGGTCCAGGAGCCGTCCGCCAGATATTCAATAATCCCGGACGCCATGCTGCCGGCGATGCCGATGGCATTCACAATCTGATCGCGCGGCAAGCCTAGCGTGACGGCCACCGCCGCCCCCGCGGCGATGGCGCCAATCACGGCGGTTGGATGAAACCCAGCCTTGTGGATGGCCTTGGGCGTCACCAGGCTCAACCGGCACAGCAGTTCCGACCCCAGCACCAACCCGCGCAGCAACGCCTCGCCGCCCAGCCCCTCACGCTCGCACGCGGCCAGCAACGCCGGCACCAGAACGGCGCCGGAATGCACCGGACCACCCTCGAAGGTGTCGTCGTAATCCTCGCCATGTGCCGCTGTGCCATTCAGCAAAGCGGCGTCAAATCCGCTCCAGCCACCGGCATGGCCAAAGCCGGTGCAGACACCGCCGCGGTCCAGCGCGGTCAGCGTCGCCAGCACATAATCCTGAGACCGCGCCGCCACGCACAACCCAGCCACGTCCAGCACCAGGTTGCGCGCCATCGTGACGGTTTCGGCCGGAAAGCTCTCAGTCGGCGTTGCGATCAGCCAATCGGCCAAAGTCTCAGCCAATGCGTGGCCGGTTTGAACATGCGTCATTCAGATTTCCTCATACGCCGAAATACTCGGTATATTTTCTTTTCACTTCCTCACCAGATGCCGCGAGCTCAACCGGGTCCGACCGCAGCACCTTGATCTGCGACAACGGCAGCCGTCCGGCCGGAAGCTTCACGTCCGGATGA
Organism: Acetobacteraceae bacterium; assembly: GCA_040399685.1. GTDB lineage: Bacteria > Pseudomonadota > Alphaproteobacteria > Acetobacterales > Acetobacteraceae > CAIQQQ01. The sequence goes on along the minus strand of JBBART010000005.1, from coordinate 176,992 downwards.
AACGAGCGCGAGCCGCCGACATCGGCCATCAATTGCTGGCAGCGCAGGCTGAACATGTATTCGGCAAACAGCCGCGCAGCATTCGGGTGCGGTGCATCCTTCATCACCGCAGCCTGGCCCGAGATCAGCGGCGAGCCCTCCGTGGCATAAACAACCTCAATCGGGTTGCCCGTCTCTTTGAGGTAGAACACCACATATTCGCTGCCATCGACCATGATCGAGCGCTCACCCTGCGCCACCTTCTTCGGCGGGTCCGATGCAGACTGCACCTGCAAGATACGCTGTTTGGCCAAGGCGTCGAAATACGGCCAGCCGATCGCCTTCTCGGTGGCATAGGTGGAGGTGAGGATGGTGCCGCTGTAGCCGGGATGTGCCTTGACCATGCGGCTGCGCCATTTCGGCGCCAGCAGGTCAGCGAAGGATTTGGGCGCATCCTCGGCCTTCACCTGCTTGGTGTTGTAGGCAATCACGCTGAGCTGGGCGCGAACGGATGCGAACTGTCCATCGGCATCCCGCTCTTCGGCAGGCCAGAACTGCCGCACTTCGCTGGGCACGTATTGCGCCAGCCATCCCTTCTTTTTCCAGCCCAGAAACATCGTGACGTCCGAGCTTTCAACAACGTCGGCCGCCTTGATGTTGCTGGCATATTCCTGCTCGATACGCTGCAATACCCGCTCGGCGCCGGTGCGCTCAAGCTGGATGCGGATACCCGGATAAAGGCCCTGAAAATCCGTCACCATCTTCTGCGCCACTGGCAGGTCAATGGACGTGTGAAACACCGCCGTGCCTTCCTTGACGGCAGCGGCGATCAATTCAGCAGAAGGCGGCTTGGACTGTGCCCGCGCAGCCCCGGCTGACAGCATCACGGCGGACATCGCGAGCATGGTGCGACGGCCGATCAACACGCTGGTTTTGCTCAATGCAGCCTCCCCAAGACGTTTTTGATGACGTTTCATGAAATACGAACGTTCTTATCCACACGCTCGCGCGCGACGGGTTGCATTGTCAATGGTCCATCAGGCGCCGGTGAAGGTCGGCTTTCGTTTTCCCATGAATGCCGCCCGACCTTCACGGTAATCAGCGCTGTTGAAGCAGCCAGCAATACTTTCCGCGATTGCCGCCTTGTCCGCCTTGGTCTCGTCTTTCGTTGCCTCGGTGACGGTCATTTTCATACTGACCACCGATAGCGGCGCGTTGGTGGCGATGGTGCGGGCCAAATTCGCCACTGCGTCGTCCAACGACGCCAATGGCACAACCCGGTTGATCAGACCGATCTGACGCGCCTCGGCAGCCGAGATGCGGTCGCCGGTGTAGAGCAACATCCTGGCCTCTGCCGGCCCCACCAGCGACACCAGTTTGCGCACGCTGGAATAGCCATACGAGATGCCAAGTCGCGCCGCCGGAATGCCGAACTGGCTGTCGTCGGATGCCACGCGGATATCCGCGCTCATGGCAATCGCCAGACCGCCGCCGATACAAAATCCCTGGATGCGCGCAATCATCGGCTTGGTGAACGCCTCAAACACGGCCCGGCCGAAATTGGTCTTGCGGTCATATTCCGCCCGCGCCGCCTCGTCACCGCGTTGCTGTTCGAACTGGCTGATATCAGCACCAGACACGAACGCCTTGTCACCCGCCCCGGTCAGCACCACCACGCGAATGGCCGGATCGGCCGCGAAGCGTTGCAGAATTTGGCCAAAACCCTCCCACATCTCGACCGACATCGCGTTGCGCTTTTCCGGCTGGTTGAACGTGATCGTGCCAACGCCGTCAGCCACCGCGGCCAACATCTTGCCGCCGGCATACACAATCTGGGTCATGCGAAACTCCTCAACGAACGGTCCGCCCACCAAGGATAGGCAGGCGATTGACCAGCAAGACGATGGCAAAGGTGACCACGAGCAGGAACAGCCCCAGCACGGCGATGGCGCCAAGCTCCCCACTTTCGTTGAGGTCGTAGATCACCACCGAAATCACCTTGGTGTTCGACGTGGTCAACAGAATCGTCGCGGATAGCTCGCGGATGACGCCGATGAACACGATGCTCCAGGTGGCGATGATGGTGGTGCGCAACAGCGGTGCGGTGATCTGCATCAACGCCTGCATCCGTGTGGCGCCGAAGATGCGCGAGGCTTCTTCCAACTCCACATGCAGCCCCCGCATCGCCGCCTGCACCTGCTGAAATCCAGCCGGCATTTCCAGCGTGATGAACGCCACGAACAGAATGCCCAGCGTGCCGTAAAGCAGGAAAGGCGGGCGCGTATACACCAGGAACAACCCCACGCCCATCACAATGCCCGGCACCGCAATCGGCGCCATGGCCAGGGCAGGCAAGAACCGATGCCCCGGCACCAACTGCCGATGCGCCAGATACCCGACCACCAGGGCAATAAACGTCACTGCCGTGGCACTCGTGGCACCCAGGATCAGCGTGTTCACCATCGCATCGCGGGTGCCGGAGAACTCCCACAAGATGAAGTGCAGATGCCGCGACGACAGCGTGCTCCACGACAGCCCATCCGACAGATTGTTGGTGATGGCCGATTTGATCAGCGCCCCATATGGCAAGATGATCGGCCCCAACATGATCATAAAGCATAAGCCCAAAGCCGGCAGGGCCATCCAGCCCAGCTTGATCCGCCGTGGCGGCGAGTTCTTGCCACCCACCACCACATAGGATCGGCGCCCAAGCAACCAGCGCTGCAGTTGCAGCACCGCAAGCGTGACCAGAAGCATCGGCAGCGCTGCGGCGGCCGCCAGATTGGGCTGCGGCGGCACCTGGAACAGGCTCCAGATCTTGGTGGTCAATGTGTGAAAGCCTGAGGGCAACGCCAGGATCGCAGGCGTTCCAAAGATGGTCAGCGCCTGCAGGAACGCCACCAACATGCCGGCCAGAATGGAGGGCAGCACCAGCGGCAAGGTGATGCGCCGCAACGTCACCCAGGCGCCACCGCCGAGAATATGCGAGGCGTCGTCGAGATCGGCGGGCATGTTGTCCAGTGCGTTGGCCAACACGGTGAACACATAGGGAAAGGTGTAGCAGGCGATGCAGAAAATCACGCCTTCCTTGGTATAGATATCAAACACGTAGTCGTAGTCATCAAGACCAAACAGCGCCCTGCCCCACTGGTTCAAAATTCCTGAATTGGGGGCCGCCAGCAACTCCCACGCAACCGCGCCGAGAAAGGGCGGCGTGACGAAGCTGGCCGTCACCAACGCGCGAATGGCGCCGCGCATCGGAAGATCGGTGCGCGACACCAGCCAGGCCAACGGCACCGCCACGACGCAGGCGAACAACGCGGCCCCGATGGCAATCTGGCCCGTGATAATCAATGGCTTTCGCATCGCTGGGTCGGCCACCAGCTTGACGAAATTGGCCGTGGTGAGATTGCCGGCGCTGTCTGTCACGCTGTACCAGGCCAGCCACCCAAGCGGCAGCACCACCAGCACCGCCAACACCAGCGCCACCAGGGCGAACAGCAGGATCGACAGGTCGACCCTGCGCCACATGGCCGTCATCGCGCCAACGCCCGGCACCGATGCGGTGGCAAATGCACGCCGATGACATCCCCAGGTGCGAAATGCTGCTCCAGTGCGGTCACCACGCGCAAATGGTTGTCGCCGCCCAGGTCGACCAGGTAATCGCGCTGGGCACCAATATAGGTGTGCCGCAACACTGTGCCGGAATAAGTGTTTGGCCCGCCTTCGGCATGCGCGCTCAGCTCGATTTCATGCGGCCGGATGGACAGCGCACCATCACTGCCGGACGCCGCCTCGCCCAACTCCCACATGATCGACAACGGGCCGGACTGAATCATGCGGCCAAACGAGCGCCCGCGCAGAATATTCGTGCCACCAATGAACCGCGCCACGAATTCCGATTGCGGCCGCAGGAAAATATCCTCAGGCGACCCAATCTGCTCGATGCGACCGGCGTTCATCACCACGATGCGGTCTGCCGTCGTCATCGCCTCCAACTGGTCATGCGTGACATAGACGGTTGTGTAGCGAAACTCGTCGTGCAGCCGGCGGATCTCGAACCGCATTTCCTCGCGCAGATTGGTGTCGAGATTGGACAGCGGCTCATCGAGCAGCAGCGTCTCCGGCTCCACCGCCAAGGCCCGCGCCAAGGCAACGCGTTGCTGCTGGCCGCCGGACAATTCACCCGGATAACGGTCGGCCAACTTTTCCAGTTTCGCCACGGCCAGCATGGCGGCCACCTTGCGAGCAATATCCGCCTTCGGAAGCTTTCGCAGCTTCAGCCCATAGGCGACGTTTTCCGCCACCGTCATGTGTGGCCACAGCGCGTAGCTTTGGAAAATCATCGACATGTTGCGCTTTTCGGGCGGCAGCGCATGGCCGGGCCCGGACACAAGCTGGTCACCCACCATGATCGTGCCGGCATCCGGTACGATGAAGCCGGCAATCAATCGCAGCGTGGTGGTTTTGCCGCAGCCGGATGGGCCGAGCAGGCACACGAGTTCCCCGTGCTGGATCGACAGGTCAATCCCGTCGGCCACTGTCAGCTGTCCGTAAGTCTTGCGGATGCCCCGCAATGCAACTGACGCCACAGGCTTCTCCCCCAAACGGCGCCCCTCCTCGTTGATCGGGAAAAACTGCCGGAATCCAGTGTTACTTATCGACCGATAATCGTCCAGCCACTTTCGGTGCTGTTCAGACCGGATCGATCCGACGCAAGCCCTTTTTGTAGCGCCGCCAGTTGGCAACATAGCCGCGGGCCGAGCCGATCAGTTTCTCCGCCGCCGCAAGGTCCAGCGTGCGCACCGCCTTGGCGGGCGAGCCAACGATGAGCGAATAGTCCGGAAATTCCTTGCCCTCCGTCACCAACGCATTGGCGCCCACCAGACAGCCCACGCCAATCTTGGCGCCGTTCAGCACAGTGGCGCCCATGCCGATCAACGACCCTGCACCCACCGTGCAGCCATGAAGGATGGCGTGATGGCCGATCGTCACATCCGCCCCGATCGTCAGCGGAAAGCCGCGATCTGTGTGGAGCATCGCCCCTTCCTGCACGTTGGTGCGCGCACCGATGTCGATGAGTTCATTGTCGCCGCGCAGCACAGCGCCGAACCAGATGCCAACGTCCTCGGCCAACCGCACCTGGCCGATGACATGCGCATCCGGCGCCACCCAGTGCTGGGCTGCATCGGGAAGCTCGGGACTGTGATCGTCCAAAGAGTAGATCGGCATAGGGTGACCCTTTCGGTTCTTGTGCTTTCAGACAAGGTAGCCGGGTTTACGGGCCTGTCGAGAGCGCGCGCATCGTCATGGCCGGGGCGCTGCGCAAACAAAACCAAAATCAAATCCGAGTGTCGCTGTTGTCTTTCTGCATTCGCCATGCGAAGCCGCCTATCTCATTGACGAACCTCACGGGCAGCAACGGATTCAGCCTCATGATCACTGGAAACACAACGCTGGTTGCGCATGTCGGCTACCCCACCAAGTCGTTCAAGGCGCCGATGATCTACAATCCGTGGTTCGATATGAAGGGCATCGACGCAGTGGTGGTGCCAATGGGTGTCACAGCTGAGGACTATCCCAGCTTCCTGCCCAATCTGTTCAAGCTCAAGAACATCCGTGGCGCACTTATCACCATGCCGCACAAGATTGCCACCGTGGGTTTGATGGACGAATTGTCCACCACCGCAAAAGTGGCCGGTTCGTGCAACGCCATCCTGCTGCGGCCAGACGGCACCTTGCTGGGCGACATGTTCGACGGCGCCGGCTTCGTGCGCGGTGTGGCCCGCAAAGGCCAGAAGATCGACGGCGCCCGCGCCCTTGTGGTCGGCAGCGGCGGGGTCGGCTGCGCCATCGCGGCCTCGCTGGCGGCGGCAGGGGTGAGCGCCCTTGGGCTGTTCGACGCTTACGAACCTTCCGCCGAAGCCCTCGCCGGTCGCCTGCGCCAGCACTACCCGGCCATTTCCGTCACCACCGGCTCGAAAGACCCTGACGGATACGACATCGTTGTGAACGCAACCCCGATGGGCATGAATGTCGACGACCCGCTGCCGATCGATATCGACCGGCTGGCGCCCAGCAGTTTCGTCGGCGAAGTCGTGATGAAAGAGGAATTCACTCCCTTGCTGCGCCGCGCGATCGAAAAGGGCTGCAAGGTGCAGGTGGGCACCGACATGCTGTTCGAACAAATTCCGGCCTATCTGGAATTCTTCGGCTTTGGCACCAGCACACCCGAGGAACTGCGTGGGGTTGCCCGTCTGCAATACTGATGTTCAGCCAATCATCGCAGGCAGGCCCAGTGCCGCCCGGGCCTGCGCCGGTGTGGCAATTGTACGGCCATGCCGTGCCACAGCTTCGGCCGCGCGTTGCACCAACTCGGCGTTGCTGGCGGCCAAACGGTCGCGTGAGATGCGAACATTATCTTCAAGTCCGGTGCGAACGGCGCTCGCCCCACGTGCCAACGCCCACTCCATCACCACCGCCTGGTTCTGACCAATACCGGCAGCGGTCCAGGTTGCGTTCGGCAATACCACACGCAACTCTCCAAGCATCAGGTCAAGCAACCGCTCCTCGGCCGGCATCGCGTTTTTCACGCCCATGACGAACTGCACATGCGGACGTTCGTTCATCAACCCGGCATCCACCAGGCGGCGCGCGCCATGCAGGTGCGACAGGTCGAAAATCTCGATCTCGGGCAGAACATTGTTAGTCTGCATCTTGGTGGCCAGATCGACCACCAGCGAAGCCGCGTTCTCATAGACGATACTGGGGAAGTTCACAGACCCGGTTGACAGCGACGCCATATCCGGTCGCAGGTTCAACGCGTTTCCACGTGCCGCCTGGTCCCGCCCACGACCGCCGGTGGAGAACTGGATGACCATCCCAGGGCAATGCTTCGCAAAGCCTTCCTGAACCTGTCGAAACAGATCCGGGTCAGATGACGGGCTTTCGTCAGGGTTGCGAACATGAATATGCACCAGGGTGGCGCCCGCCTCGAACGCTGCGTGGGTGCTTTCCACCTGTTCGGCAGGATTCGTCGGCACCGCCGGGTTGTCCCGCTTGCGCGGAACGGACCCGGTGATGGCAACGGCAATCACAACAGAATCAGGCATCGAAAAACACCGTCTCGTTCTCGCCCTGAAGGCGGATGTTGAAGACATAGACCACGCCATCCGCACGAACCTGACGCTCGGCCACCAGCGTGCTGCGACGCACCGCATGCTCGATGAGGTTCAGCACCGGATCGCCGGCATTGGCCTCTGCTTCGTCGGAGAAATACATCCGGGTTTGCAGGCCAATATTGATGCCACGCGCCACCAGCCAGAAGCTGACATGCGGCGCCATTGGCCGACCATGTCGGCCCTCGACCGAACCGGGTTTGATCGTCTCGAACGTATAAAGTCCGGTCGTGAAATCCGTACCAGTGCGGCCCCAACCAGTAAAGGTTGGATCTGCGCCCTTGTTCTGCCGGTCGGCAGGATGATCATATTTTCCAGCCGCATTGGCCTGCCAGATTTCCAGCAAGATATCGCGGCAGGGTTGACCAAGCCCGTCCAGCACATGGCCTTCGATCCGAATTTTCTCTCCAAGCGTCTCCGGCCCGGCGAGAACATTTCCGAAATCCTGATCGAAAATCGCAAACCCAGCCTGACGCGGAATAAGCCCGATATGCACATAAGGGCCGGCGGTCTGCGACGGCGTTTCGTGGAACGACGGTTCGGTGCTCATGTCAGTTCCCCTGCAATTTGTTCTCGAACACGGTGGATCGGCGACCGCGCAGCACGATGTCCCAACGATAGGCCAAACAATCGAGCGGCACGGCGGCATTGAAATCCAGTTTCGCCACCAGCCGTTCGCGGGCCGCGGGGTCCGGAATGGTGTTCAAAATCGAATCCCGCGCCAGCAGCGGGTCTCCTTCGAAATACAGTTGCGTAATCAAACGCTGCACGAAGCCAGTGCCGAACACCGAGACGTGGATATGTGCCGGTCGCCAGCTGTTGACATAGTTGCGGAACGGATAAGCACCCGGCTTGATGGTGCGAAACACGTAGCGCCCGTCAAGATCCGTGATCATGCGCCCGCAGCCGCCAAAATTCGGATCAATGGGCGCAATATAGGTATCATTGCGATGCCGATAGCGGCCGCCGGCGTTCGCCTGCCACACTTCCACCAGCGTGTTCGGCACGCCGCGACCGTTTTCGTCGATCACCCGGCCATGCACGATGATGCGCTCACCGATCGGCTCACCGCCCTGGCTGTAGTTCAGGATCAGGTCGTGATCGAGCGGCCCCAACTGGCCGCGCCCAAATTGAGGGCCACACACTTCGGACAGAGAATTCTGCAACGACAGCAAGGCAAGCTTCGGGGACCGAAGCACGCTCGTCTTATAGCCAGGCGTGAGCCCCGGCGGATGGGCATCGCGGTCGCGTTGAATGAATTCTGCGTCGAGGTGCATGGGTCTACCTGTCAGTCAAAGCATGCGGGGATGGCTTATTTTACGACCTCATCGGCCAGCTTCGCAATCCTGCGGAGGCCCAGCAGATAACCCTGCGTGCCGAAGCCCGCGATCACCCCGTCCGCCCGGCCAGATACGAAAGAGTGATGGCGGAATTCTTCACGCTTGTGAACGTTTGAGATATGCACTTCTATCACTGGTGATTCGAACGCGTTCAACGCATCCAGAATAGCCACCGAGGTGTGGGTGAACGCGGCCGGATTGATGACGATGCCGCACGCGTTCTCCCGCGCCTCATGAATCCAGTCGATGATCTCATATTCCCGGTTGCTCTGGTGGAAGCGCAACTCCATCTGCAATTCGGCCGCCAATGCGCGGCAATCCCGCTCAACGTCGGCCAGGGTTTCATGCCCATAGATATGCGGCTGGCGTTTGCCTAGCAAGTTGAGATTGGGGCCATTTAGAACATAAACAAGACGGCTCATCGGCATCTCCTGCAAAAATCTGGTTCAGTGCCGGGACAGAATCTGACCTAGAAACTCGCGCGTGCGCTGATGGGTGGGATTGCTGAAAAAAGCCTCGGGGTCACCCTGCTCGACGATGGCGCCATCCGCCATGAAGATCACCCGGTCCGCCACTTGCCGTGCGAAGCCCATCTCGTGCGTGACGCAGATCATGGTCATGCCGTCAGCCGCAAGCCCCACCATGGTGTCGAGAACTTCCTTGACCATTTCGGGATCCAGCGCCGATGTCGGCTCATCGAACAGCATCGCTTTCGGCTCCATGCACAAGGCACGCGCAATGGCCACGCGCTGTTGCTGGCCGCCTGAAAGCTGTGCCGGATACTTGTCGGCCTGATCCAGAATCCTGACCCGGTCGAGATATCTGCGCGCCGCGGCCTCCGCCGTGGCCCGGTCCAGACCGCGCGTGCGCATCGGCGCCAGGGAGCAATTCTGCAGGATCGTCATATGCGGAAACAGATTGAAGCTCTGGAACACCATCCCAACCTCCGCCCGCACCTTGTCGATGTTCCTCGGATCGTCACCGACCTTGACGCCATCAACCAGGATCTGACCTTTCTGATAGGTCTCAAGATGGTTGATGCACCGGATCAACGTAGACTTGCCTGAGCCTGACGGCCCGCAAAGGACGATTTTCTCGCCTTTGCGAACCGACAGGCTGATCGACTTCAAAGCATGGAACGAGCCATACCATTTCTCCACCGCCTCCATCACGATCAGAGGTTTCTCTAGCGCTTCTGGTTCGGCGGATTGTGTGTGCGACATGACCGATTCCGTGCGTGTGACGTTCAGGAAACCGTGAAGGGAACACCCTCAACGGCTTCCGGGAACACTGGCGGGGACTGCTTCATCCATGTCGTGTAGGCTTTGGCCAGCACGCCGTTCTTGACAATCTGATCCACGAAGCCATTTGCCGCCGCGTTGAGTTCCTTGTCGCCAAGGCGCGTGCAGGCCCCGTTGTAAAGGCGGGTGAATTCCAGCTTGTTCTCAAACACGCCCGGCTTCACCTGGTTGATGCGGTCAATATAGAACATGTTGCCACCCACGGCATCCACCTGGCCGGACATTAGCGCCTGGATGGTCGCGGCATCGTCGTCAAAGCGGCGAATGGTGGTGCCTTCCGGGGCGTTCTTGGTGATCTGCGTGTCCTGCACGCTGGCGCGCGGCACGCCGATGGTGAAGCGCTTCATGTCGGCGTTGGTCTTGACGTCAGCAGACTTGGCGGCCACCAGCGTGATGATGTTGGCCACATACGGCTTGCTGAACTGCACAGCCTTGGCGCGCTCAGGCAGCATCGCCATCGTGGCGAACAGAATGTCCACGCGCCCCGTGGTCAACGCGGGAATACGGTTAACGACCGCGAGTGGCACGAATTCCACGCCAACGCCCAGATAAGCGGCGAACGCCTTGCCGATTTCGGCATCGAATCCGTCCGATGCCCCGCTGGTGTTGACAAAGCCCCAAGGCGGATTGTCGCCCTGAATCCCGATTAGTACGCGGCCACGCGACTTGATGGTGGCAATGCTGTCAGCGGCCGCAGCCATACGCGGCAGCAGGCCCGCGCCGAGGGCCAGGATGCTGCCGCCCAGAATGGCGCGGCGCTTGAAGCTTGAATGCTCGGACATGCTGTTTCCCCGGTTTTTGTTGGTAGGCGTAGCGGATAAACTCACCGTGCGGCGGCGAATTTTTGTTCAAGACGGCTGCTGTAAAGTGAGAGTGGCCAGCAAAGGAAGAAGTAAATCACCCCGACGATGCCAAATACCAAAATCGGCGCAAACGTCTGGCTCGAAACGATCTGACCGGCCCGTGACAGTTCAATAAAGCCCACGATTGCCGCCAGCGACGTGCCCTTGATCAACTGCACCAGATATCCAACCGTTGCAGGCTGCGCGATCCGCAGGGCCTGTGGCAGGATCACGTCGCGCATCAACGACATATAAGGCAGCCCCAGCGCCCGCGCAGCCTCGGTCTGGCCGCGCGGCAGGGCCTGGATGGCGCCGCGCCAGATCTCGCCCAGGAAGGCGCTGGCGTTGAGCGTGAAGGCAATCGCCACGGCAAGCCAGGCCGGCAGATGGATGCCGATCAGGCCCAGCCCGTAATAGACCACGAACAACTGCATCAGCAGCGGCGTGCCCTGGAAAATGCTGATGTAGAGCGACATCCCCCGACGCAGCACGGCACGCTCGGACGTGCGGCCAACAGCCACCAAAAGCCCCACCGCGCCACCGCCAGTGAAGGCGATCATGGATAGAAGAACCGTCCACTTCAGGCCGACCAAGAGAAACCCAAGTTCATTTAATCCGACACCACCGCCCATGTTCAGTTCCTCACCGCACCGGATAGTTGAGATACTGGCGCGAAATCGCCGCGAACGCGGTCATCAGCATCCACGATATCGCCAGATACATCAGGGTGATCGTAAAATAGACCTCGAAGCTGCGGAACGTCTCGGACTCTATTCGCTGTGCAACCGATGTCAGTTCATAGGCTGCGACTGACGAGCAGATGCTGGAGGTCAGCGTGAGCATGATGAATTGCCCCGTCAGCGACGGGTAGATCGCCCGCAAGGCGGGCTTCAGCACGATCAGGCGAAACACCTGGCCACGGTGCAGGCCCAAGGCAAGCCCAGCCTCCGTCTGGCCTTTCGGGATGCTTTGCACGCCGCCACGAATGATCTCAATGGCGTAGGCGCCGCCATTCAACCCAAGGGCAATGATGGCGGTGGCGGTGGGGTTCAACTTCAATCCAAGTTGCGGCAGGGCGAAAAACAGGAAGAATATCTGCACCAGAAACGGTGTGTTGCGCACAATCTCGATGAAACCGATCGTGGCCACACGCAGGGCGCGGATATGAGATCCACGCGCCACCACGCCCAGCACGCCGATGATCATCGCAATCGTCATGCCAGCCAGCGCCAGCCCAAGCGTGCCAAGGCACCCCCAAAGCAAAAGAGGCATGGAGTCGAGCACGACACCAAAATCCAGAACTGTTCCCACACTGCCTCCCCACGCCGGTTTTCGCCGGCTCCATTCGATGCCAGCCGGTCAGACCGGCAATACCGCAAGTTGGTGGGAACGTCATCTTCTCGATCAAGAAGACCGTATTTGAAGCCGGGCGCCGTTGAACTCCCCTTGGCGATTCAGTGGGCGCTTGACGGGCAAGCGACATTGGCAAGCAAGCTGTCGCAATGACGATGACAGTCGCGGATGGCTCGAACGACGCGCCATTCCGCCCAGCGATCAGGCGAGCACGGACAACCCGAAATAAGCCTGCTCCAACCGCTTCGCCAACCCAGCCTCGGCAGTGGAGGCTTCCAGCACAATCTTGCCCTGGGCCAACGCATACACCCGGTCTGACACCGCCAGCGCCTTCTCTATCAACTGCTCCACCAACAGCACCGATGTACCGCCTGCGCGCAGTTGATCCACCACCGACAGCACCCGGTCGACCAGCACCGGCGACAATCCGGCGGATGGTTCATCCAGCATCAGCAGGCGTGGGCGCCGCACCAAACCTTGCGCCACAGCCAACATCTGTTGCTGGCCACCGCTCAACGCGCCGCCGAGCAGATGCCGCTTCTCGGCAATCTCGGGGAAATAGGCGAGCGCTTCCTCAACCCGTGCGGTGCGCTCCCCACGCGGCAGGTCGTAACCGGCCAGCAACAGGTTGTCGGACACGGTGCTCTGGGCGAAAACACGATGCCCCTCGATCACATGCACCAGCCCCATCTTTGCCGCTTCGCGGGGACTGGCGTTGCGCAGGCTGCGCCCGTCAAACATCACATCGCCCACGTTCCACGATAGCAGCCCCGAAACCGCACTCAGCAACGTGGTTTTGCCGGCGCCGTTGGGGCCAAGCAACGCCACCACCTCGCCACGTTTGATATGAAGATCGATGCCGTGCAGCACGGCAATCTTGCCATATCCGGCATCCAGGCCCGATACGGTCAGCAACGCGTCACCCGCCGAGATAGGCACTGACGACCTCCTTGTGCACACGAATTTCAGCAGGCGTGCCGCGTGCGAGCACACGGCCGAGGTTCAGCACCGTCACCTGGTCGCAAATCTCAAAGATCAGATCGGCATGATGCTCCACCAGCAACACGCCCACGCCCTGTCGGCTGACCGCACGGATCAGCGCGCCCAGACGATGGATCTCGTCCGGCGACAAGCCAGCCGCGGGTTCATCGAGCAACAGGAAAGCCGGCTTGAGCATCAGGGCGCGCGCAATCTCAACGAAGCGAAGTTCGCTGTGCTGCAAACGATCGGCCCGGATATGCGCAAGCCCGGCAAGCCCCACCGCCTGCAACGCCAGCATGGCCGTGGCGGTGATCCGTCTTTCGTCTTCGAACTGGCGCGGCAGGCACAGCATGGCCTCCGCAAAGCTGGCACGGCCGGAGATCGTGCCGCCGATCATCACGTTTTGCAGCACGGTGGCGTCGCCCACGATCCGCGGGGTTTGATAGGTGCGCGAGATACCCTGGCCGGCGCGGGTGCTGGGGGCCTCGCCGATCAAATCATGCGTGCCCAGCGCGAGGCCGCCTTCCTGCGGCCGATAATAGCCGGAGATGACGTTCAGCGTGGTGGTCTTGCCGCTGCCGTTCGGGCCGATCAGCCCGTGCACTTCGCCAGGCTTCACATCCAGATCCAGCCCGTCGATGGCGCGCAGGCCACCGAATTTCAGCACAACGCTGCGCAGCACGATGGAGCGCGTGCCCGTGCCGCCCCCCAGCAAAGCCGCCAACGCACGCGGCTGTGGCAGGATGGCGCGGTCACGCGGCAAGGGCGTATTGCGGGTGCGGTCCAGCAACGCTGCGATGCCACCGGGCAGGGCCAGAACAATCACCAGCAGCAACACGGCATAGAGCAGGGTTGACCACGCGGCGAGCGGCGCCGCGATTTCGGGCAGCAAGGTGAGAATGATGGTGCCGAGCAACGGCCCCAGGATCGAACCGCGTCCACCGATCAGCACCGAGATGAAGAACAGCAACGACAGGTCGAAGGTGAAGGCATCCGGCGTGATGTAGGTTTGCAGGCTGGCGAACAGACCACCAGCCAAACCGGCCGCAGCCCCGGCGAACAGGAACACGCTGATCAGCAAAGCAGGCTTGGAAATACCCGCCGCTTCCGCCGCCACTTCCGCATCGCGTGTGGCGATCAGCGCACGGCCGAAGCGGCTGCGGGCGATGTTGGCGCTCATCACGGTGCAAATGCCGGCAAGGCCCAGGCAGAGGTAATAGAGACCCCATGCACTGTCGAACGGTGCTGGCATCTGCGGTCCGGACAGGCCGATGCCGCCACCGGTCACGCTGCGCCAGCCCAACGCCACCTGCGTCACGATGGTCGCAAAGCCCAACGTCGTCATGGCGAAATAGAAGGTGCGCAGGCGCAAGGCGGGCAGGCCCACCACCACGCCGAACACGGCCCCCACGCAGGATGCGGCAAGCAGCGCCACCACCACCGGCATCTCCGGCAGGATGTTGCCGGTGGTGAGGATGCTGGCGGTGTAGGCACCCAGGGCGAACAGCGCCACGTAGCCGATGGCCAACTGGCCAGCATACCCCACGATCAGATTAAGACCCGCCACCAATATCCAATAGATCGCCGCGCGCGTGGCAATCAGCGCCCAGTAATCGTTGCCCACCCACGGCAACACCAATGCTGCTGCCAGCAATGCCATAAAGGGCAGCAATGCCGATTGCAGACGCGTGCCGCGCTTTGGCGTCTGGTGCGACAGCAGATCAGGCTGCGTCATATCCATCATACCCTCCGCGCCGAGGTGGAGCCGAACAGGCCCTGCGGTGCAGCCAGCAACACAAGAATGAACAACGCGAACACCGCGACCGAGGCAAAGATGCCGCCAAAGACGAAGTTGGTCGCCTGCTGGAACAGCCCCAGCGCGAGGCCGCCGATCACAGCACCGCGATTGTTGCCAAGGCCGCCAAGGGCCACGGGAATAAACCCGTAAAAATTCAGTAACGCGCCGTTGGCGAAGAACGCCAGCAGCAACTGTCCGCCGGAAAACCCCGCCAACGCCCCGATCGCACCGGCCAAGGCATAGCTGCCAACGCGCAGGTTGCGTTCCGGCAGTCCCAGCGCGCGGGCGGCGAAATTATCCTCCGCCACCGCCAGGAACGCCCGGCCCAGCAAGGTGCGGCGATAGAGGAATTCCAGACCGCCGATCGTCAGCGCGCACGCCGCCACCGGCAGCCAGTATTTCTCGTCCCATACGCCCGAGCCGATCCCGACCAGTTGCGGAAACGCCTGTGGCTCGGTGCTCCATTCAATGGCGGTGATCTGCTGGATCACCAGCGCCAGCGCCAGGGTGGACAGCACATACAGATGCTGGTCCAGGCTTTTCAGCACCGGGCGAACGGCCACGTATTCCGTGGCCACGCCCAGCATCGCGCACGCAAACAGCGTCAAAGGCAGGGCCAGCCAGACCGGTAGGCCCCAGTGCAGCATGAACAGCGAACCGAACACGCCCCCCAACATGCCAAGCTGGCCCGTGGTAAAGCTCATCACCCGCGAGGTGGAGAACATCGTGTTGTAGGTGATGCCGATGAGCGCGTAGATCGCGCCCATCGCCAGGCCAGACGCCAGAATGGAGGGGAGCATGACCGTGCTCAGCCGTAGCCAGGCGCCAGGGAGAACGCGCCGGCCTTGGCCGAGTTCGCCTTGGACATCACCACCCCATCCGGCGGATAGCCGTTATGCTGCTGGGCCGAGAACACGAAGTCGCCGAAATAGCCGGGATACGGCGACAGCGTGTTCCAATGGCCGATGATGGCCGCACTGGAACTCTCGCCAGTGGCCTTGACGGCGCTTGCCACCAGGTTGACGGCGTCGATCCCGCAGGCCACCCACCACAGCAGCGTGTCGTCCAGGTTCACCTTGCCGGCGAGTTTGGCCAGCAATTCCTGGCTGCGCGCCGGCAGCTTGCCGTTGGCGTCGTAGCTGCAGCTTCGATAGCCAACGACATAGACCTTTTCCCAATAGGAAGGCTTGGTGATCAGGCCTGCAATCTCGCCTGATGCCAGCGACGGATGGCCAGCGAACGCCACGTCCCACCCCATCGTACCGCGGGTGTTGAACAGGCGCGCGGCCATGCCGGTGGACACGCTCCACAGGACGATCACCTCGGCCCCTGCCTCCCGGGCGCGCAGCATGTCCGGCGTCATGTCCGGCTGGGTGGCATCGATATTGGCCACCGACACCACGTCAGCGCCAGCCGCCTTGAACGCGGCCGCGGAGGCAGCGACGGCAGACACGCCGTAGCCGGTGGTGTCGCCGAACACGGCCACCTTCTTCACCTTCAGCACGCCGAGGCAATAATTGCGCACCGCGTCGTCCCACTGCCCGTTCGAGGGCGCAATACGGTAGGCGTTGGGGTATTTCACCGGATCGATCAGCGAATCGACGACGCACGGGTGGATATTTGGCATCTTGGCCCGCGCCATGATGGACGTGGTGGCAAGCGATTCGCCGGAGTTGGTTGGCCCCCAGATGGCATGGACCTTGAGCTGGCTGATCATTTCCTGGGTGGCGTTCACCGCCTTGGCTGGGTCGCCCTGGGTGTCGCGGGTGATGATCTCGATCTTGCGGCCGTTCACGCCGCCAGCCGCGTTCAAGGCATCGGCGGCGAACATCACGCCGCGATTGAAGCCGATGCCGGGGGCAGAACTCGCGCCGGTCAGCGCTGCCAGCCAGCCGATGCGCAAGGGTTCGGACGCAGCAAACGCCGGGCGTGCGAGGCCTGTGGCGGCTGCGGTGACGGCGACAGCACTTCCTGCCAAAATCTGGCGGCGTGTGGTTCTCATATAGACGCTCCCTGCTTCTTATCGTTCGCCCCGCTTGCTGCGGGATCGGTCGTGGATGGAGTGTGGCCGGGCTTTGGCTTCGAGGGAACCAAAACTATCGCCCTATCGTTTTATTGCGCAATTGCGGTTCGTGCGGCAACGCTGCTGGTCACAGGCTGAAGCGCGCAGGCACGTTCGGAACGTTCCGATTTTGATGATACTGCCTCGTTCAGTCCCGCTTCCTTTTGCCCATGGTGTTCCCCTTGCCGAATGCAGCGATGCGATCCGACGACACTGAATACGACGTGCTCGTGGTGGGCGGCGGCCCGGCGGGGTCCACCATCGCCGCTCTTCTTGCAGGCCGAGGGGACCGCGTGCTGCTGGTCGAGAAGGACCAGCATCCGCGCTTTCACATCGGCGAATCGTTGCTGCCGATGAACGTGCCTCTGTTGGAACAACTCGGCGTTCTGGACGAGGTGGCCCGGATCGGCATGCCGAAATTCGGTGTGGAATTCGTCTCGCCGCACCACGACGCGGCGATGACGCTGGATTTCGCGCAGTCCTGGGACAAGCAGTACTCCTATTCCTATCAGGTGCGCCGGTCCGAGTTCGACCACGTGCTGCTGAAGAACGCCGCCGCCAAGGGCGCACGCGTGATCGAAGGCTGCCGGGTGGGCGAGGTGGAATTCCCCCAAGCCGGCGGCGTGCGCGCCACGACACGCAACGATGCCGGGCAAGAGCATGTATTCGTAGCCAAATTTCTGGTCGATGCCTCCGGGCGGGACACGCTGCTGGCCAACAAGATGGCCATCAAGCAGCGCAACCCACGCCACAAATCAGCGGCGGTGTTCGCCCATTTCACCGGCGCCCACCGCCTGGCGGACAAGGCCGAGGGCAATATCAGCGTGTTCTGGTTCGCCCATAGCTGGTTCTGGTTCATCCCGCTCGCCGACGGCACCACCAGCATCGGGGCGGTGTGCAGCCCAGACTTCCTCAAGGCGCGCGGCACGGATGTGACCAGCTTCCTGATGAACCTGATCGCCCTGTGCCCGGCCCTCACCCAACGCCTGAAGGACGCCACGATCTGCGGCGACGCGCAGGCCACCGGCAACTACTCGTATCGCTGCGACCAGATGACCGGCGAGCGCTTCATCATGCTGGGCGACGCCTATGCGTTCATCGACCCGGTGTTCTCCACCGGCGTGTATCTGGCGATGAAGGGCGGCTTCCTGGGGGCGGATGTCGTTTCAGCCTGCCTGCACAAATCCGCCCGCGAGGGTGCGCGCGCGCGGCGGAATTTCGAGGCGACGGTCTCCCAGTCGCTGGCGCGTTTCTCGTGGTATATCTACCGCATGAACCGCCCGGCGATGCGCGAGTTGTTCATGGCGCCGCGCAATTACTTCCGCATGCAGGAGGCGCTGCTGTCGCTGCTGTCCGGCGACGTGTTTGGGCATTCCCCGATCAAGGTGCCGTTGATGTTGTTCAAGGGTGTGTATTTCATCAAGAGCTTCTTCCTCCATCTCACGGCAGGCCGCTCTCCGGCGCCGGTTGGGAAAGCCTGAGCGCCCGGCCAATGCCGCCTCTGTCGGCGACACGACTGGTGCTGATCCCCAGCTACAACACCGGCCCGCGTCTGTTCGAGACGGTGGCCGGGGCCTTGCGTGCCTGGGCGCCGGTCTGGGTGGTGATTGACGGCAGCGATGACGGCACGGCGGAGGCGTTGCAGCGCGTGGCCGCGTCCAACCCGGATCTGCGTGTGATCGTGCTGTCCACCAACCAGGGCAAGGGCGCGGCCGTGCTGCGCGGCGTGGCGTTGGCGCAGGAACAGGGCTTCACCCATGTTCTGACGATGGATTCCGATGGTCAGCACAATGCCGCCGACATTCCCACGATGATGACGCTGTCCGCAGAACGCCCGGATGCGATGGTGCTCGGCACGCCAATTTTCGACGCCAGCGCGCCGCGGGTGCGGGTGCTGGGGCGGCGGGCAGCCAATTTCCTGGCGAATGTGGAAACATTCTGGGCCGGAATCGGGGATTCGCTGTTCGGCTTGCGCGTCTATCCGATCGCCCCACTACTGGAAGCGTTCGCCGCCACGCGCTGGATGCGCCGGTTCGACTTCGACCCCGAGGCCGCCATCCGACTCTGCTGGCGCGGCGTGCGGCCGATCAACTTCCCGACCAAGGTGCGGTATTTCCGCCCAACGGAGGGCGGCGTGTCGCATTTCCATTATCTGCGCGACAATCTGGTGCTGGCGTTCATGTATCTCCGCCTGCTGGGCGAAATGCTGTCCCAGCGCCGCAAGGCAGACGCTACGCCATCCCGCCGTTGATCGAGATGATCTGCGCGGTGAGATAACCCGCCTGATCCGACGCCAGGAACCCGGCCAGATCGGCCACTTCCTCCGGCGTGCCAGCGCGCTTCATCGGCACCATCTGGTCGATCTGGGCCTTGCTGAACACCGCATCGGCCATCGGCGAGGCGATGATTCCGGGGGCGATGGCATTGACGGTGATGCCCCGGCTGGCCAGTTCCAGCGCCAGCGAGCGCGTGGCCCCGTGCAGACCGGCCTTGGCCGCCGCGTAGTTGGTCTGGCCTCGATTGCCCATGACGGCGGCCACCGACGAGATGCTGACAATCCGCCCCCAGCGCCTGCGGATCATCGGCATCAGCAAAGGCTGCGTGACGTTGAAGAAGCCGTTCAGCGACACGTCGATCACCCGGTTCCACTGGTCGGCGCGCATGCCGGGCATCACCGCGTCGTCGTGGATGCCGGCGTTGTTGACCAAAATCTCGATCGGCCCGTCCACCAGCAGCCGCGCCAGGGCGTCGGACGTGGCGGCCGCATCGGTCACGTCAAACACCGCAACTGACGCCATGCCACCCGCCGCCACGATCTCCGCCGTCACCGCCTCGGCGCGGGACATGCCGGAATTGGCGTGAACCGTCACGTGGTGGCCATCACGCGCCAGGCGCCGGCAGATGGCGGCCCCCAGCGCACCGCTGCCGCCGGTGACGAGGGCGCGCCTCATGCGATCACGCCGTCAAGCACCACGGCGGCGCGTCCGGACAGAAGGGCCTGACCGTCGCAGGCAAGACTGAAACTGTAGATCACCCTGCCCGCCTCGGCATGAAGTTGCTCCGCCATGATGTCCAGATCTCCCGCAAGCCCGTCGAGCCACGCCATTTCGCACACCACATCGCGCACACTGGCCAGATAGCCGAGCCGTGGCCGCGACCCGATCTCACCCGAAAGCGCCCCGTGCGCCGCCATGGCCTGGGCTGCATATTCCACACCGCATAAAGCGGCGATTCGCCCATCCTGGGCCAACGGGTTGGCGGCGTCGCGATGGGTGGCCGAACGGCAGTGAACGCGTGTGGCATCCCACTGCACCACCGAATCCAGCAGGCACATCGCCCCTTCATGCGGCAACAGCGCGGCCAGATTCGCACGCCCGATCATGGTGCCGCCACGCTGATCTCAAGCACCGCGCCGTCGATCCCTTCGATGCCGACATCGCCGCCGCCCCCGTCACCACACCGGGCGATGGCCACGAGCAACGGCAGGCCGCGGGCGGCGGGGTTGCCCCGCCGAAGCCTTTCAAGGCCCGGCTCCACCATGGCGGTGCCGCCGCCATCGCCCTGCCGCAGCCGCAACGACAGCACGGCCATGCTGTGCGGGGTGCGATCCGGCGTCAGCACCAAGGCCACGGCGAACACGCCGGTGATGGCCCGCACTCTGTTGATCGGTTCAGGATAGGGCATGTCGTAGGAAATCAACGTCACCGGGCGCTGGTCCACCACCGCCTGCGTGGCGGCGTCCAACAGCCCGACGGCGAAACTGCCGTCAAAACCGCACAGGCTGGTGCTGGGCGCGGTGGCGGCACAGGCCAACGCCCAGTAGCCGGACGGCGCGTTGTGCACGGAATTGTGGAAACGGGTCGGCGAAATCTCGCGCTGCTCGGTGGCCAGAACGGTGAGAATGGCGTGGATGGTGTCGCCGTCGCAGCCGGAGGATGTGAACACGGTGGCCATGTCATGCGCATCGCGCCCGGCATCGGCCAAGGCCTCCAGACCAGCCGCGATGGCAAGTTTCACCACAGCACCGGTGCGGCGACGCTCGGCGGGCGGAAGCTGGGCCACCTGCGGCAGGGCGACATCACGCGGCTGATACGGGGCGTTGCCGCTCAGCACCGTGCGGGCCTCGGGCCAGCCGGGAAGTCCGGGGCCGAGCAGACCCACCCCGTCGACATACACGCGCATCATCGCGGCAATCCGAACACCAGGCTGCAATTGCTGCCGCCGAAGCCGAACGAGTTGCTCATCACCCGCTCCAGCCGCAACGCAGCACTTTCCAGCAGGTATCGGCATCGGAACGCCGGGTCGATTGTGCGGGTGTGCGGGCTGCCGGGCGCCAACTGGTGGCGCAACGCCAGCGCCGAGATGATCGCCTCCACCACGCCCGCCGCGCCAAGCGTGTGCCCGGTATGGCCCTTGGTGGAACTGCACGGCACACCGTCGCCAAACACATCGAACACGGCGTGATCCTCGGCGGAATCGCCCACCAGCGTGGCGGTGGCGTGCATGTTGACGTAGCCGACCTCCGAGGCCGCCACTCCGGCCGAGGCCAGCGCCTGCTCGATGGCCCGCCGTGCGCCGGCGCCTTGCGGATGCGGCGAGGACATATGATAGGCGTCGTTGCTCTCCCCGATGCCGAGCAGCATC
This sequence comes from Acetobacteraceae bacterium, assembly GCA_040399685.1. Classification (GTDB taxonomy): domain Bacteria; phylum Pseudomonadota; class Alphaproteobacteria; order Acetobacterales; family Acetobacteraceae; genus CAIQQQ01. The sequence continues at coordinate 155,514 of JBBART010000005.1, read as the reverse complement.
ACGTCGTCATGGGGTGCTGACGCCCGTTCCAACAGCACGAACCCCGCCGCCTCGCCAATCGAAATCCCGTCCCGCTCCCCATCGGAGGGGCGGCACGGCCCAGGGGCGGTGAGATTCAGCGAGTCGAACCCGTACAACGTTGTCAGACACAGCGTGTCTGCTCCACCGACGATGGCGGCGTCGCACAGCCCGGCCGCGATCATCCGCGCCGCGTTGCCGAATGCCTTGGCAGTGGAGGCGCAGGCACAGGACACCACGAGCGATGGCCCACACAGCCCCAGGCGGGCGCGCAGGAACGCCGCCAGGGAGTAGGTGTTCTGGGTGGTCTCGTAGTTGAAATCAGCTGGCAGTGCAGTGGCGTCCGGGGTGCGCTGCCGATAGGCGTGCTCGGTGGACAGAATGCCGGACGTGCTGGTGCCGAGGAACAGCCCGATCCGATCCGCCCCATAGCGCAGCCTGGCCGCCGCCACCGCCGCCTCGAAACCGTCCTGGCGCAAGGCCAGTTCCGCCAGATGGTTGTTGCGGCACGCGAACGCCGCCAGCGATCCCGGCAGGTGCATCCCGTCCAGTGCATCAACTTCCCCGACATGGGTCAAAACCGTCGCGCCTTGAAAGGTGCAAGGGCGCAACCCGCTTGCGCCGGTGCGCAACGCCGCCAGCAAGGGATCGATGCCAAGGCCCAGGCTGGTGGCCACACACAGATGGCTGAGGCGCAGCGGAAACATCTTTGGCCGAATCCTAGAGGTTGTTCCGCGCCAGCCGGGCGCGAAGGGTTGTCAGCGCATCATTCTCGCGGGCGATATGGCCGATGTAGCGCGCCCCGAAGGCCGCATCGCCGGGCGGCGTTCCTGCCTGCAGGATGTGGTGATACAGCGCGGAAAAGTAATCCAGATTGACGCGCAGATCCGTGTAGCGCGGATCGGTGAAGATCGCCTCGAAGCGCTCCTGGTAATGCCCGAACATCGCCTCGTCGTAAAAGATCAGCCGCAGCTTCGTGTCATACATCGTGTTCGCCGGCACCGCCCGCTCGGCCTCGGCCAGCGCTCCGGGACGAGTGGCGAGCCAGTTCTTGTCGAGCAATGCGGCGCGTACTTCATCATCGTCATACAGCGCTTCGGCGTCAGCAATCGGCAGGTCGTTGGTCCGCCGCATCAGATTGACGAACTCGTTCTTCGGTACCGGAAAATCGAACGCCGCCACCAGCAGCGACCGATCGGTCGGCCAATGCCGCCACAAGCCCACGGTCGCGAGCGCGTTGTGGGTCAGATGCGCGCAATTGTCGCGCAGCACATCCCAGTTGAACACCCGCTCGCCCCGCCGGTATGGCGCGTTGACCTCGTTCAGATAGCGCACCACCCCTGCCATCCGGGTGCGATCGATCGGGATGCGTGCGCAGTAGCGGTCACGGCCGAAGCCGATGGCGTAGTCGGTGGCAATCGACATCTCGTATTGATAGTCGCGCGGCGACAACCCGGCGGGCCTATCCTCCATCACACCTTCATGAAAGCGGATGCCGTCCAGCACGCCCTGCGCCTTGGCACGGGCCTGGGTGCGGGCGTAGGCAGCGAGCGTGAGCGCCTCGCCTGACGCAAGATCGCCTTGAAAGAAAAAATCCCGCCCCTCGGTCGCGGTCCAGTTGGCGTTGGCGTAATGCGCGTTGACGCTGAGGCCAACGCCCTGCCCCGGCTTCGGGTCGCCCGGGCAAAGCTCCAGCGCGAAATCACCGCCCAGGCGCTGCTTGCACACGCCATTGACGTAGAGCACCGAATGCCCGCCCGGCCCACCGCCCTCGATATCCACCACCGAGCCGGGGTATTTACGGATCTCGGACAATGCGCAGAACTCGACGTAATACGGGAACAGGGCGGCGTATTCCGCCTCGTTCGTGGCACCGGGCTTCACATTGTAAAGCGTGCTGGCGCATCCGTTGAGCAGCAGGAGGGCGGCGAGCGCCATACTCACGTGGCGCATTCAGGCCTCCGTCTCATCGAACGGCCTTTTGGTCAGGATATCGTCCCATAATTGTTCCCACACCGGCCAGTCATGCCCGCCCGGCCGCGTCACGACGTGGCTGGCGGGAAGGCATTGCGCCAATAGCCGGCTCGCCGGTGCAAACCGGTCCGCCTGGCCGTAGCCGAGATAAAGGTTTTGCGGCAGCCCGGCCTTCAGCCCCGCCAGCAGCGGACGCTCGAAATTGCCCGGCGTCATCGTGCCGGGGTCCCACGCCGCCAAGCCGCCTGCATCCAGAATTTCCGCCACAAGGCCACGCGAGCCGACATAAGGTGCCAGCAGAATCATCCCGGCCACCTTGCCCGGATGCGCCTGCGCATACAGCAGTGCCCCCAATGCGCCGAGTGAAATACCCAGCAGCCACAATTCTCGCCCGCCGCGCGCCGGGGCGATCACATGCGCATGCAGCCACGGCGCGACATCGCCGTCCAGATAATGCGCCGGCGGCAAGCCGGATTCGAGCACCTCAGCGGCCGCCCCATGCCGGCGCACCGCGCTCACGAAGCCATGCGCCGCGAAATCGCCGGATTTGAAATACGCGCCCGGGATCATCACCAGCAGGATCTCGCGCGTCATGTCGTGCGTGCGCTCAGCACGGCGCCGAACACCAGACTCAGAAAGGCGCCAATCGCCACGGTGCCGCCAATGCCGTGCAACACCGGCACCGAGGAGGCCGACAAGATGCCAAATCCGATCACGGTGCACAGATCGGCCAGCACCAGCGACGCCACCATGCGCGGCAGATCAGCCTCCGCACGCGCGAAGAACAGGATGTAGTTGGACCCCACCGCCACCACCAGCAACAGGCCGAACAGGTTGAAGATCGACAACCGTTCATTGAACCCCAGCACCAGCGCCGCCGTGCAGATCAACGCCGCCACCAATGGCAACACAACGGCCGCGATCCGGCGCGGGGTGCGCAGGCTGACCGCGAGCAACAACAGGATAACCGCGCCACCCGCGCCGGACAGCATCAACGCCTCGGCCCGGTAGCTGCGCAGCAGATTGTCCGATTCCTGTTTCAGATCCAGGAACACCACGCCCGCTTCACCCATCGCCGCCACGCTAGCCGCCAAGGCCACCTGGTCGGTCACGCCGCTCAAGGGCAGCAAGCCTGCCCATTTTCCGCCGTTTCGCAACAGCAGGCTGTCCACCTGCAGGGCGAGGCTGGTGGCATCCAGATCCGCGCGTTGCAACAGCGCACCCGAACGCGCCGCCGCCACATCGGCCAGGAACGGCCCAAAGATATCGCCGCGCAGCCCCGTTCCCGCGACAGCCCGTGCTAAATTTTCCTGCAACACAGCCGCCTCCGGCAACGCCGCCCTGCGGGCAGACTGCACGGCCTGGCTCGGCAACCAGCGCCCCGGCGCATCGAAGCCGGTGATAACGCCCGACGCCACCAGCGCATCCGCCTGGGCCGCGGCACGCTCGCTGGCCTCCAACGCAGCCTCCCGGCTGGCGGCTTCGACGACCAGCAGAGTGCGCACGTCCGGCGCGCCCAATTCGCCCCGCAACCGCGCATCCAACGCCATGTCAGCGCGCGGAATAGGGCTCATGGAGGACAATTCGTCCTCCCCATACGGTCCCGCATGCAGCACCAGCGACGCGCCGGCCAGCATCGTCGCCACCAACACCACCCAGCGCAGCCGCAGTCGGTGGCGGATCAGCGCCAGCACCGGCGCTGCGATCCGCGCCGAGCCAACGGCCGAAAACCCCGCCGGCATCAGCACCGGCAGCACAAACCGCGTGACCGCCAGCGCCGTCAGCAATCCCACAATGGTGAACAGGCCAAGTTGCGCGAACCCGGTGAAATCAGACAGCAGCATGGCGCTGAACCCACACACGGAAATGGCCATGCCAAGCCGCAATGTGGGCCAGATTCGCTTCAGCGTGTCACGCGGGGCGGCCTGTGGCTGGGTCTGCGTGAACAGATAGATCGCATAATCCACCGCCTCGCCGATCAGCGTCACGCCGAAGCCAAGCGTGATGCCATGCACGAAACCAAACACGCCGCCAACAGCCGCCACCCCCGCCAACGCCCCGGTGGCCACCGGCAGCAGCCCCAGCACCAGCATGCGCGGCGACCGATAGGCCAGCAGCAGAACGCCCGCGACCAGCACGGTGGCGATGATCGAAAGCCGTTCGGCGTCGCTCTTGATGCGGGCGCGCGACTGCACGGCGAACACCGGCGGGCCGGTCAGCACCAGCCGCGCGCCCTGCATGTGCGGCATGTCGTGCAGCGTGTCCGCGAAAGCGGCGCGAATATAGTCCAGCCCCCGTTCCTGGGCGTCGATATCAAACCCCGGCGCGCGTGCCGACACCGTCAGCAAGGCGCTGGCGCCGTCGCGCGACACCCACACGCCGTCGCGCGATCTTGGATGCGAACGGCCCGTGACATCCTGCAACAGCCGCATCGTCTCCCCCGTGGGGTCCGAGGCCAGCATGCGCTTGACCACCGGCGCGAGATCGGTCCCGAGCATGGCGATATCGGCCAGCAGCGCATCGTGCAGCGCCGCCTCGGTGAAACGCTGCGGCGTGACCGCCGGGCTCAACAGAAAACGGTGTCGCAGCACGATCCCGGCCTCGGCCGTCATCGCCGTTTGGTCGCCGTTGTTGACCACCGAGAAATGATCGTCCAGTCGCAACCGCGCCGCCAAACCACGGCTGATCGGCGCCAAGGCTTCCTGTGGCGCGCCTTCGACAGCCACGAGCACCAGGCGCGAGACGACGCCCTCGCGCAGTTGTTCCACCAGCAATTGCTGCGCCGGGGTGGGCGAGCGCGGCAGGAACGCCGACATATCGGTGCTGAACGGCGTGCGCACGATCAGCAGGCAGGCCAGGACCAACCCCGCCACCCAGACCGCGATCACCCAGGCGCCGCGCCTCATGACGCGTGGGGCTCGATGGTCATCTCGGTGCGGTCGCCGTCATGCTCCAGCGTTTCGACGCCGGTGAGAGCATTATGATGGCCGGTGATGCGGATGGATGTCACCAGATTTCGAACCCGCCGGTCCTGTGGTTCCAGCAGCAGCACCCACCCATCAGCATCGCCTTTCAGCGTGAGGGTATAAAGCCGTTCCAGCGTTCGCAAATCGCCGGCCATGGTGGCGCGAACCCCCTCGACCAGCCCGGCGATCTCCGGTGTATCGCGCAAGGACAACGTGCGCGGCGGCTCCCCGCCACGGGTTACGATCAGCAGATCCGCCTCGATCACCAACCGGCTCGGTTGCGGCAGCAGCGTCTCCTTCTCCAGCCGATCGGGCGCCGTGTAGTGCAGCAGGCCGGAGGCGTTCAGCGGCTGCGTCATCACGCTCAGATATTTCCGCTCGGTAAAACGCGCCGCACCCGACCGGACCGATGCGAGGCCGCGCATCAAATTCGGCAGCCCCCAGCGCGGGTCGGTCGCGTCAGGCTCGGCGCGGACGGGTGATGGTGCCAACAGCAGCATCACCAGAACTGCACGTCGCAGAATATCAGCGCCAAAAATCATAAAAATTGAACCAGTTGTAAGGTGCATCCCGGCAGTGGCGCTCAAGCCGCGAGACGTAGTCGCGCATCGCGGCCGGCACGTCCTGTGAATTCTCCAACGTTTCAAACACAATGTCGTATCGCGCACCGCCGCGATAAATGCCGAACATCAGCACAATCGGCCGCCGCAACAGCGCCGCCATCCGAAACGGACCTTCCGGAAAGGCGGCCGGCGCCCCCAGGAACGGCAGTCGCACGCCGCCGTCATCGCTCAGCCCCCGATCGGCCAACAGCCCGACCAGATGCCCCTCCTCCAGCCGATCCCGCACCGCCAGCATGGCGCCCGGCCGACCAAGCGAGATGATGTCCACCGCCAGCGCCGGATTGATCGCCGCCAGCACGGCGCCGGTCTTGCGGGCATTTTCTTCGTACATCACCAGGCTGATCGCTTGATGGCCGCTCCCGCGCCCCGCCGCACGCGCCGCCTCGAAGCTGCCGAAATGCGCGCCGAACAACAGGCAGCCGTCGCCCTCGGCCTGAAGCGCGTCAACGATCGCCGCCCCCTGCACCGACACGGTGAACAGCTGCGACTGGCCGTGCAGCAGATACACACGGTCCAGCAGGCAGGATGCAAAGCTGTGGCAATGGCGCCAGCCATCGGCAAACCGCGCCTTCCGGCCGAGCGCGCGCGGCAGATAGACGCGCGAGGCGGCCTGCCAATGCGACGGCACCAGCATGAAATACAGACAGATAGGATACAAAGCCGCCCGCATCGCCGTTCGGCCAAGACGCAGCGCCAGCCAGACGACCATCCGAATGACCCACGCCGAACCGCGCTCCCGCTGGGTCGTCCACTCTGCGGTGCCCACCATGGCGCGGCTATGCCGCCCCGAAGCGCATTGAGCCAGTCACGGCCGGCACGCCGTCCGGGCCAACCGCGCAGACAAAACGAACATCCCCATTGGCGGCATCGTGCCAGGTGATGACCAAACTCTCGCCCGGCCGAACCGGGTGCAGGAATTTGGCCGAACCGACCTTGCGGCAGATCAAGCCCGGATGCTGCAAGGCAATCGCCGCAACCACGGCCTGCAACAGCACCGCGCCGGGTATGATCGGGTTGCCAGGGAAGTGCCCCGCCGCGCAGGGGTGATCCGCCGGCACCTGCCAGACGACCCGGTTGTTCGCCATATCCGGCATCAAGCGCTCTCCGCGCCGCTCAACATCTTCGCCACGCTGTCACGCGTGAGCTTGCCAAGCGTGTTGCGTGGCAGGACATCCACCATGGTCAGGCGCCGCGGCAGGAATGCAGGGTCGATCCGGCTTCGAAGTGCCGCCAGAATATCGCTCGGCGTGAGGCCCGGCGCCACCACGAACGCCGCCAACCGAGCGGTGCCAGATGCCGCATCGTCGGCCATCACGAAAGCCGCATCCACAACGCCGTCGATGGCGTTCAGCTGGATGTTCAGATACGCGAGCGAGCTGCGCTTGCCGGCAATGTTGATGACATCGCTGTGGCGGCCGAGCAGCCGGAAATGGCGGGAATCACGCAGCTCCACGATATCGGCAAGCCGGGACTCGGTGGCGATCGCAGACCCGCCGGCCCAGGTGGAAGCCCCATCCTGGCGCAAGGCAATTCCGGCCAGGCAATGCCATTCATCGGTCTGCACCGTGCGCCGCGTGGCCAGCTGCCCCACCTCGGAACAGCCGTAGATCTCGTGCAGTTCCGCGTGCAGACCCGCCTCTGCGGTGAGTGCCAGGTCCTGCGGCAACGGGGCCGTTGCCGAGATCACGCAGTCGATCAGGGGCAATCGGTCCGGTTCGGCCAGCAGAACCCGCAGATGGAAAGGTGTTGTCACCAGAACGCAGGGCCGACCGGCAGCGGCGAGTTGGTCGCGGATATCGCTCGCATAGAACGGCCGTTCGGCATGCAGCACCAAGCCGTTTTGCAGCGCCAGCATGACGAGCGATTCCAGCCCATAGCTGTGCTGGTGCGGCACAGTGCCGATCAGTGCGGCCTGTGGCAGGCGGGACATCCCCATCTCGTCTCCCGCACTCACGGCGCTGGAGACAAGCAATCCCCAACTGCGCCTATGCGGCTGCGGCACACCGGACGAGCCGGACGTGAACAGAATGGCGGCCGGTTGATCTGGTGGAAAATCCGGGGTGCCCGGGGTGACCGAATGACGCGCGAGATCATGGGGATAGGTGAAGACGGGAACCGACACGGAGTGTCCGGTATCGGCGAGGCAATAAACATCGCCATAGCCGGCCAGAATCTCGTCCAGCTGCGCCGGCATGTCAGACGGCGGCAGCAGCGTGATCTGGCGACGACACAGCGCGGCCGCGAAACCAACGGCAAAGCGATAGCGATCGTGACACAGATTGGCGACATGGCCATGGTCCGGCAGGCGCGCTGCCAGAGACGCCACATCCCCCAAAAACCGTGCGACGCTGAACGCCGCACCGTGCCGGCGGGCAAAAATATCGTCAGGGCGGGGACTGCGCAGCAATGGAAGCCAGATCATCGCGTCACTGCCCTTGTTGCCGAATGGGCGCGCGGATCTGGCCCAGAACATTCATTGCCTGCTGCCACCGGCCCGTTCCCGCAGCCGGTTGATGAACGCCATGACGCCAATGCCGATAGATCAGTTCGGTTCCAAACATCACCGCCACCAACGGCAGGCTGCCGAAATTGACGAACAGCGACCACCACGCCAGCGGCGCAAGGAGGCCCAGCACCAGCGACATCAAAAGCTGGAACAGAAAGAACCCGCACCACACGATGGTGACGGTGCGGGTATACCGAACCAACACCGGCGTCAGCGTGCCGCGGGCCCGTGCAGCCACACGACTGATGACAGGCTTGTGCCCCGGCAAAAGTGAGCCCGCGAACACACCCAACATCGCGCCATAGGCAAGCCCGTGCGGCATGGCGGCCGCCAGCATCAACCCGTCAGCGGACAGTCGCCAGATCACCACAACGCCGATGAACAACAGGGCGCACAATCCCAGGCGGAGCAGGCGCCAATGCGGCACGCGGACACGCAGAGACTGTGCAAGCGACACCGCCACCCACCCAACGGTTGCGGTCTGGAGGGCCACAAGCCCACCTGCCCACCATCCGGTTCCGGGAGCCACAACCGCAAAATGCGCAACGAATGGGGCGGCCAGCATGGCCATCACGAACAATGGCAGGCCGATACGCTTGGCCCAACGCTGCATTCAGCCGACCCGGCGGCTTTGGATTTCATGGTTCAAACGCCGCAGCGATTGGAAAATGGCGGTGTTGTTCTCATCGTCAGCGCGCAGCTTCACGCCGTAGCGTTGGGATACCGCAAGCGCAATTTCAAGAACATCGATCGAATCCAGCCCCAAACCCTCACCATAAAGGGCCGCATCCGGATCAATCTCGGACGCGGCAACATCAAGGTTCAGCGTTTCAACAATCAGAACGGCCAACTCTGCTTCAAGAACACTTTGGATAAGGCTGGATGTCATTTCGTTTTCCAAGCATGCCATATTGCGGTATCTATAATTCCAACGGATCAAATTGGTTGCAACATGATTGCATTGACACGAACGGATTTGCGCAGGTTTCCGTAGATCCGTCCAGCGTACAGGCCATAACGACACCGGCATCGCCTCAGCCACATTGCCTAGAATTGGCTTGCGTTTCAAAGCACCACAAGACACTCAAAACAATATCGGGCATCCGGGCGAAAACCCCGCCCGCCGGCACCTCGGGGCATCCAAAATGATTCAGCATCTGACCGACATTGCCGATCAGGCAGTGATCCTTCCGGTCGTCGTCGTTGTGTGCCTGGGGCTGATCGTCATGGGCTGGCGCAGGGCCGCCCTCGCATGGGTTTTCGTAATTGCCGCCGTCCTCGGCGTGATTTTACTGGGCAAGCTGTTCGCCGTCTCATGCGCCACTCACCTGCCGGCGTGGTGGCAACTTTACAGCCCCAGCGGCCACACGGCATCGGCCGCGGTGGTCTATGGCAGCCTGATGGCCCTCCTCATCCCGTTCCGGCGCCCGGCCCCGATGGCTGCCCTGTGCGCCATCGGTTTCGCCGCCATCATTGGCGCAAGCCGCATCATCCTGGGCTACCACAGCCCCACCGACGTGTTGGTCGGGGCGCCGGTGGGCGTGGCGGGCGCATATATCCTGATCAAACTGGCAGGCCCACGCCCGCAGCAGCTTCGGCATTTAAAGCCGGTGCTGGCAACAGTGTGCGTCACCGCAACGCTGTTGCTCGGCCGTCAGCTTCAGGCCGAAACCCTCATCGGGCGTTTCGCCCTGGAAATATGGCCGTTCACCCTCTGCCGCCTCAGCGTCGGTTAGGCCCGCGTTTCACGAACAAGTGCGTCACCCTGCTGCTTCAGCCCCGGTTGCAACGACACGCCCAGCCCCGGTGCGGTCGGCGCCGGCACCATGCCGTTCTGGATAATCGGCAAATCAGTCACCAGATCGCGATACCATGTGGCAAGGCTCGCGCGCACCACTTCCTGAAAGATGGCCGTTGGCGCATGGATCGCCAGATGCAGCCCGGCCCAGAGCGTGACGGGGCCGGTGCAGTCATGCGGCGCCAGCGGCTTGGCATAGGCTTCGGCCAAGGCGGCAATCTTGCGCCCTTCGGTGAGGCCACCGCACCAAGCGAGATCGAGCATCACAAAATCCAGCGCGCCGGCCGCCAGCAGATCGCGGAACGGCACCGTGCCGGCCAGCGTTTCGCTGCCGCAGATGGGTGTGCGGGTCTGGCGGCGCAGATCGGCCAAGGCGTGGGCGTCGTCCATCTTGGCGATCGGGTCTTCGGCCCACAGCACGCCGACATCTTCCAGCGCGCGACAGATGCGGATGGCGGAGGTGGTGTTCCACAGGCTGTGCAATTCGCACATCACCTCGATGGAATCTCCCACCGCCGCACGGATCTTGCGGAACGGCTCCATCCCGGCCTTCAGCTCTGGCAGGGTGATCAACTGGCCACCGCTGGCGGGGGCGTAGATGTCCAGCGGCCAGATCTTCATCGCCGTGAAGCCCTCGGACAGCAGGCTTTCGGCCAGCTTGCCGGCATCATTGGTGAACGCGATCTGGTCGTCGTATGGCCCGCGCATCTCCTCGCTGGCCGACACGTCGCGGCGGCTGCCGCCGGTGGTGTTGTAAGCATAGCCGGCGCAGGTGTTGTAGGCGCGGATCTCGCTGCGCACAGCACCCCCCATCGCCTTATGCACCGGAATGCCGTGGCGTTTGCCGCACAGATCCCACAGCGCCAGGTCGATGGCGCTGGCGGCGCGAATTTCGGCGCTGGCGCTGTGGAAGCCCAGATACGGCGTCATCAAATGGCGTGACACCGCCTCGATCTGTCGGGAATCACGGCCGATCAGCCACGGTGCTATCTGGTCGTGGATCACCGCGTCCGTGGCGCCGGTGCCACGGAACGATTCGCCGAGACCGGTCAGGCCCTCGTCGGTTTCCAGCTCGACCCAAATCAGGTTGGGCCGCTCAGGGATGCGAACCGTGCGAACGCAGGTGATTTTCGACATGCCGTTTGTTCCAGTTCAGATCAGGCGTTTGCCGGTGTCCGCCGAGAACAGCACCGCCTCGTTCATATCCAGACTGAGCGACACACGATCCCCCGAGCGCAACTCACTGTAGCCCGGCACTGTGATCATGATCTGGTCACGGGGGCCATCCAGATCGTCATGCGCGTTGCGGGCGCCGTCCAGCTTGAGAGCGATCAGGGATTCCGCGCCGATATGCTCCACCAACGCCACTGCGCCGGTGAGCGTGGCCGGATGGGACGTGTCGGTGATCGACAGCGCCGTTGGCCGGATGCCGAGTGTGACGGCGCCGGTGGCCAGACCGTGCAACGGTGCGGGCAGGTCCAGGATCGTCTGGCCGATGCGCAGGCGGGTCGGGCCGTCGGCCTGCGCCTCCAGCAGGTTCATCGGCGGCGTGCCGATGAAGCGCGCCACATAGGTGTTGATGGGCGAGGAATAGATGTCCCGCGCGGTGGCGAATTGCTGCACCACACCATCACGCATCAGGGCGATGCGGGTGCCCATCGTCATCGCTTCCACCTGGTCATGCGTGACGTAGACGAAGGTGCCGCCCACGTTGCGATGCAGGCTGATCAACTCGGCACGCATCGCGGTGCGCAGCTTGGCGTCGAGGTTGGACAAAGGCTCGTCCATCAGGAACACCTGCGGCTTGCGCACCATCGCCCGGCCGAGGGCCACGCGTTGGCGCTGGCCGCCGGAGAGGGTTTTCGGCAGGCGGTCGAGCATCTTGGTCAGCGCCAGGGTGTGGGCCGTGCTCTCGACCAGATCACGCACCTCCGGCGAACGCTCGATGCGGCGCTTGGCGAAATAGCCGAGCACCGGCACGTGAAACCACCAGCGGAACTGGCGCATGATCAGCGGGAAGGTGATGTTCCGCCGCACCGTCATATGCGGATACAGCGCATAGGACTGGAAGACGAACGCCATGTCGCGCGCACTGGGCGGCAGGTCGTCCACCCGCTTGGCATCGACGTGGATTTCGCCGGTGGTGACGGTTTCCAGGCCCGCGAGCATCCGCAGCAGGGTGGACTTTCCGCAGCCGGACGGCCCGAGCAGGACGAGGAACTCGCCGTCCGCCACGTCCAGATTGACGTCGCGGATGGCCGTGAAGCTGCCGAAGGTCTTGGTGACGCCCTTGAGCGTGAGCGATGCCATGAGATTACCCTTTGACGCTGCCGGCGATCATGCCGGCGACGATGAAACGTTGGACGAACAGATAGAAAATCACCGCCGGCAGCGTGTAGATGATGCCGACCGCCATCACCGAATGCACCGGCGTGCTCAACTCACCGACGAAGCCCGCCAGGCCCACCGAGGCGGTGCGCAGCTTGTCATCGGAGATCAGCGTCTGCGCGAACACGTATTCGTTCCAGCCATGGAAGAACGCGATCACCGCAGCCGCGGCCAATGAGGGGGCCACCAGCGGCAAAACGATGGACAGCACGATGGTGATGCGCGAGCAGCCATCGACGCGGGCGGCTTCCTCGATCTCGGTTGGCACGCCGTCAATGGCGCCCTTCAGGATCCAGGTGATGACCGGCACGGCAAAGGCGGTGTTGGCGAGGATGAGGCCGACCAAGGTGTTGAGCAGGTGCAACTGGCCGAAGATGGCATAGAGCGGCACCACCAGCATCGCCTCCGGCAGCATCTGCGTGGCGAACAGGCCCAGTGCGAACGGGCCTTTGCCGGCAAAGCGAAAGCGCGACAACGCGTAGGCCGGGAAGATCGCCAGCCCCAGGCTCAGCACCGTGGTGCCGCCGGCAACGATGGCGCTGTTGATCAGCCACACCCGCACCGGAATTTCAAAGAACGCCTCGGCATACACGCTCCATTGCGTCAGATCCGGCACCACGCGCGGCGGCACCGAGAACAACGCCGCCGATGGGGTCAGCGATGTGACGAACATCCAATAGAGTGGGAACAGTGCTGCCATCAGCACCACCACCACGGTCGCAATGCGCAGCGGGCCGGCAGTCTGGCCGCTCGTGTCTTCGGCCGACATCAGTGCTCTCCCCGGGCAAGCTCGTCGCGCCGTGTGGCGCGGAAATAGACCAGCGTGATCGCCAGCGCGATGACCAGACCCACCATGCCCACCGCAGCGGCGGCGCCGAGTTGGCGGTAGACGAAGCCCTGGCGATACAGCTCGATCACCAGCGTGTTGGTGGCGCCGACCGGGCCGCCTTGGGTCATCAACCAGATCAGGTCGAACCGGCGCAGCGACCAGATGGTCAGGAACAGCGACAACAACGTCACCGATGGCTTGATGGTCGGCCAGACCACGGCTTTGAACACGCTGAGCTTGTCAGCGCCGTCAATCACCGCGGCCTCGCGCAGTTCGCTGGACACGCCTTGGAGCGCCGACAAAATCACCACGGCGGCGAACGGGAAGATCTGCCAGATCGTCGTCAGCAGAATCGCCGGCAGGGCCAGGCCCGGTGTGTCCAGCCAGTTCTCCTTGCCGGCCGCGAAGCCAAGGCTGCGCAGGGCATAGTTGAAGACGCCGTATTGCGAGTTGAAAATCCAGGTGAACACCAGCGCCACCGCCACCGGCGGCGCCGCCCAGGGAATGGTCACCAAGGCCCGCGCTACGCCGCGCCCCCGAAACGGACTGTCGAGCAACAGCGCCGCCAGAAGGCCGAAGCCGATGGCCAGCCCGACGCAGGCAACGGTGTAGATGCCGGTGATCGCCAGCGCCGAGCCAAAGTCGCCGCCGTCGATCAGATCCTGATAGTTCTCCAGCCCGATGAACGCATGCTTCTGTGGTGACAGCAGCGACGTTTGCGTCAGGCTGAGGATCGCCTCCTGCACCAGGGGATAGACCTGGAACAGCAGCAGATAGACCGCGAGTGGCCCAGCAAACAGATAGGGCAACCAGCGCGGATCGTCGTGCCGGGGTTTGCGGGCCGGGCCGCTCGCGGTCTTGCTCATTTGCGCAGCACGCGCGAGACGGCCTGCTTCTGCGCCGCGTCCATCGCCTGCTTCGGATCGGTGCCGGCCTGCAGCACCTTCAGCACGTTTTCCAGAATGATCTGCTGCAGTTCCGGCGTCTTGGTCTCAAGGCCGGTGATCAGCTGGGGCACGCTGTAGGGCGTCTGGGCGTCGTAATCCACCAGCCATGGACGCGCCGTCAGATCGGCCGCGGGGCGCTCGACCACGGTGGCGACGTTGCTGGCGCCGAGAAGCTGTTGCAGATCGCCCTGCACGGCCGGCTTCAACGCCCAGTTCAGGAACGCGGCCGCACCGGCCTTGCTCTTGGTGTTGGCGTTGATCGTCACCGGCGCCATGATCAGGCCCAAATTGCGCGTGGGGAACGGCCCCGGCGAGGCCAACAGCTTCATGGTCGGCGCCTGGCTGTAGAAAATGCCGGCAACGCCGCCATTGTCGACTTCCATCGCAAGCTTGCCTTCCCAGAACATGCGGCGATAGGTCGCGGCATCGGCGCCCTTGGGAATAGCGCCCGATTCATACATCGCCTTGTAGGCAGTCAGGCCCGCGATCACGCCGGGCGCGGTCAGGGTCAATTGACCCTTGTCGTCGCTGAAACGGCCGCCGAAGCCGAACACGAAGTTACAAAAATCCTGCCAGAAGCCAGACCGTTCGGCCATCGTGGCGCGATAGGCATAGCCGTAATTGCCGTTGCCGGTGGCGGCCTTGGCGGCGGCGAGGAAGCCGTCGAAATCGGTCGGCGGCTTGCCGCTCGGCAGCAGGGCGGCGTTGCTGAGCAGCATGTAGTTGCTGCTTTCGAAGGTGAAGCCGTAACGCTTGCCGCCGACCTTCATATAGGCGTCCGTCGCGGTCAGCTTGAGGGCGGACGTGTCGATCAAATCATCGAGCGGCAGGATGCGCTCGGCGGGAATGGCCGCGTGGTAGTCGATATGATCGAAGCGGACGATGTCCGGCCCGCCGCCGCCGCCCATCTGGGTGAAGATGGTGTTGGCGAAGGTGGAGAAGGGCAGCGCCAGCGGCTGCACTTCGTAACGGTCCTGGCTTTTGTTGAACACATCCACCCAGGCCCGCAGCTTCTCGCCACGACCGGATTCAGAGAAGGTAACGGCGGCGAAGCTCAGGACTTCGCGGGCATTTTGGGCAATGGCTGGGCGGGCGAGCAGGGCGGTGGCGGCGGCACCCAGCGTGAACTGGCGGCGTGTAGGGCGCAACATGGGCGTGTTCCTCGGGTTGTTTATTGTTTTAACGACGATGATTAGGCGTGAGATGGGCGGACGACGTTGATGCCACCCTTGCCGTCTCGCAGCCGGTTGATGTTATCAGCCATCACCGCCTGTCGGCGGCGGATGGTGCCATCGGTCCAGCCGGACATGTGCGGCGTCATTAGCAGATTTGGAAGTTCGTGAAACGGCAAACTTCCGGGCGCTGCATGAAGACTTCCAGACGGCGGATAGCGATACCAGGTGTCGATCGCCGCCCCCGCGATGCGGTGGTCGCGCAGGGCTTCGAACAGGGCGGTTTCATCCACCACAGCGCCGCGCCCGACATTGATCAGCACAGCATGCGTCGGCATCGCCTCGAATGCGGCGGCGTCCACAATGCCGCGCGTTTCCTCCAGCAGCGGCAGCGAGACTACGAACGCATCGGCCGATTCCCAGAATGCGGGGAGCGAGTCGAGCGTGAACGCTTCATCCACCAGCGCCGGATCATTCACCAGGCTGCGATTGGCCACATGCACGCGCATGCCGAACGCCCGCGCCCGCACGGCGACAGCCTTGCCGATATGGCCAAAGCCGAGCAGGCCGATGGTGCGGCCGGCGATCTCCCCATGCACGCGGTCAGCCGACCCAGCCCAAAAGGTCCAGTCGCCACGACGAAGATCGCTGTCGGCGGCGGCCAGGGGGATGGCCCGTTGCAACAACGCCGCCATCACATATTCGGCAATGGCCGCTTCATGGCCAAAGCAGTTGCAGACCATGGCCGCCTTCGGCAGGGCCGCGAGATCCACCGCGTCATATCCGGCGCCTGGCACCAGAAACAGGCGCAGCCCCGCCGGGTTCGGCAGGCTGGCGCTGAAATGCGTGCCGACAATCACCTCGGCGGCGGCATAGGTGGCTCGGTCCGCATCCGTTGCCAGCACATGCGGCAACGTCTCAATCTCGGCATCGCCTTGCAGCAAAGCGGCGAAACCATCGTGAAACGCACAGGCGTTCTCACCGTGAAAGACAATGCGCATTCAAGCCTCCGTCATGGGGTGAGCAGCGATTCAAAGCTGCAATCGAGCAAAGATGGGTCGATCTCCTGCTCCATGAGATCGAACATGCTGTCGACGAAATCGATCAGCCGGTCAGACGCCGCCACCGCCGCATCCGGATGCTGGCTGGCGACCGCCTCGACGATGGCCAGATGGCGATCGATGGTTTGCACCAGACTGCCTGACGAGGCGACGCAGCGATGATACAGCCAGCCGACGCGGCGCGAGATGGTGTGCAGCGGGCGCAGCGTGTGTTCGACGAACGGCTCGTCAGCGGCGGCGATCACCAAGCGGTCCAGCCGGCGGTCGATCCGATTGAACGCGTCCACGGTCATCGTGTCGCGCTGGGTTCGCAGGCTGCGGGCAACGTGCAAAAGCTGGCTGCGGTGCGCGGCGCGGGCACGTTCGGTGGCAAGGCGGATCACGAAACGCTCTACATCGCGCCGGAACCGCAGCAGCGTGCGTGCGCGCGCCAGATCGACGGGTGCTATCTGCAAACCATGGCGGGGGCGAATGATGATCAACGTATCGCCGGCCAGCCGGTTGACGGCCTGGTGGATCGGCGTGCGGCCGAGGCCGGTGAGGGTCTGCAATTCCTGAATGGTGACAAACTGGCCCGGTTTCAGCGTACAGCCAACAATCAGTTCCTCCAGCATTTCATAGGCGAGGTCGAACAGATTGACATGATTTTGGCGGGCTGGCTTCACCACAGCCGTCACGGCGGCGGCGTCGCTGATGAGACGCAATCCCAATTTGACGGCTTTTGCCATGGTTGCCTCCATTCCCCTGGAGGCGAAATTAAACACATTGTGATATATTACAAGCGGCGATAGAGCTGATGCGAATTTCCTCCGGCCTGTCGCGCAGTCGGATCGTGGAACGACAGGGCTCTGGCATGGGCATGAAATTGCTGCCACAGGTGTTCGAACGAACTGATCTCAAGACCCGCCGCACCGCGTTGTAGGAGCAACAAGATGTCTACCTCCCTGTTCAATCTTTCCGGCCGCACCGCCTTGGTGACGGGGTCCTCGCGCGGGCTGGGCCGCGCCATCGCCGAAGGCCTTGCAGCTGCGGGCGCCAGCGTGGTGCTCAACGGCGCCGATCCGGGCCGTCTCGCCAAAGCTGCCATCGAAATGCGCGCGGCCGGCTATACGGTGCGTGAAGCCTGCTTTGACGTCACCGACGAAGACGCCGTACTGGCCGCCTTCGCGGACCTCGACAAAGACGGTGTGGAGATCGACATCCTCGTCAACAACGCCGGCATCCAGCTTCGCAAGAAGATGGTGGACCTCACCACCGCCGAATGGCAGCGCGTGATCGACACCAACCTGACCAGCGCCTTCGTCATCGGCCGCGAGGCAGCAAAGCGCATGATCCCGCGCGGCCGCGGCAAGGTGATCAACATCGGCTCGCTGACCAGCGAACTCGCCCGTGCGACGGTGTCGCCCTACACGGTGGCCAAGGGCGGCATCAAGATGCTGTCCAAGGCGATGACAGCGGAATGGGGCGAGCACGGCATCCAGGTCAACACCATCGGGCCGGGATATATGCTGACAGAAATGAACACCGCCTTGGTGGAAAACCCCGCCTTCGACGCGTGGGTGAAAGCCCGCACCCCATCCCGCCGCTGGGGCCGGCCAGAGGAATTGATCGGCACGGCGGTGTTCCTTGCTTCGGCGGCATCTGATTACGTCAGCGGCCAGATCATCTATGTTGATGGTGGGATGATCTCGGTTCTCTAATACAAAAGGTTTTTCCTGCGACTGCCTTCAAAAAACCTATGAAAACGCCCTCAATTCAGGTGTCGTTCTCATAGGTTTTTTTTGCATAGAACTTCCATGACGTGTCTGCTTTGCATTCACGTCCAAAATAACGGCCCGAACGTAATACATACCAATTTCGCGCCGAGATGGCCTGATCTAGATCAAGGTTCCCAAACTGGAACATCATCATTGTAAGTCTGAAAGATAAAAATACCTGAACGCGGCCAGTCAAGAAGGGCGAACAACATGGGCCTCAAGGACATCCTGGTTCATCTCGACCTTGGACCACGTTCAACAGCACGTCTGGCGCTGGCGGTCGATCTGGCCCGCAGCCATCAGGCCCATTTGACCGGGCTCTATGTCATCAGCCCCCTGCCCACGGTTGTGCCGACTTCTGTCGGGATTGATGAAGAGTTCATGGCAGAGTGGGCGCAACAATTCATCGAGCAGAACAAACAGGACGCACAGACTGTTGAAGCCACCTTCAACGAAGCCATTGCCTGCGGGGCTGTTGCGGGCCAATGGCGCCTCGCCCACGGGCCTTTGCCGCGAACGGTGGCGCAGTTCGCGCGCTATGCCGATCTTACCATTGTCGGCCAAAGCGACCCTTCGCGCCCTGAGCCGGATCGCCCAAACGCGGTTGTTGAGGAAGTGTTGTTCTCGTCTGGCCGCCCCCTGCTGATGGTGCCGTATGCCGGCAACTTCGCATCCGTTGGACGAAATGTGCTGGTCGCGTGGAAAGACACGCGGGAGGCGGCCCGGGCCGTGACCGATGCCGTCGCGGTGATGCATGGCGCGGAGCACATCACCGTCTTCAGCGTCGATCCTGAGGACGGAATGCAAGCCGGCCACGGCTCTTCGGCCGCCATCGCGCTGCATCTCGTGCGGCACGGGCTGACGGTATCGTCCGCCAAGGCCGTGTCCAACGGACTGTCAGCCGCCGATATGCTGCTCAACCAGGCAGCCGATTGCGGCGCGGACCTGCTGGTGATGGGGGGCTACGGCCACTCCCGCGTGCGCGAACTGGTGTTGGGCGGGGTCACCAGCGGAATCCTGGAGAGCGCCACGGTTCCGGTGCTGATGTCGCGATAATCAACGTCCAGGCCACACAGCCCGGACGTTGAGGAACGTTATTTTCAGCCGAATGTGGCCATGGCCTTGGCGGCGCGCGCCGTGATGGCCTCCCACGCACCCGAGCGGATATCGGCGGCCGGGGCCAGCCACGAGCCGCCGACGGCGACCACGTTGGGCAGCGCCAGATAGGCGCCCATGTTCGCTTCCGTCACGCCGCCGGTGGGATTGAAACGCACCGTGGGGAACGGCCCGCCGAGTGATTTCAGCATGCCGATCCCGCCCAGCTGCTCGGCCGGGAACAGCTTGACGGTGCTGAACCCGCGGCTCATCGCCACGATCAGTTCCGATGCGGTGGCGATGCCCGGAACGAACGCCACGCCCAGCTCGCGGGCGGCATCCAGCAGTTCCGGCGTCGCCCCCGGGCTGAAGGCGAAGGGCAAGCCGAGCGACTTTGCCAGTTCGAGATCGGCCACACGCAAAACGGTGCCGAGGCCGACCACCGCATCCGGCACGGCGTCCTTGATGGCGGCAGCGGAATCCGCGCCGGCCGGGGTGCGCAGCGTGATTTCCAGCGTGCGCACGCCACCGGCCACCAGGGCACGGGCGAGCGGCACGGCATCGGCCACGCGCTCGATGGTCAGGACCGCAACAAGGCGGGCGGCGCGAAGAATGTCGTCAATCGGGGTCGAGGGATGGGTCATTGGGCGTCCGTTGCTGTTGGCATGACGGGCATGGCCGCCAAAGGAATGATAGCGCCGCGATGACACACCACGGCGCCGGCCAGGCGATGCCCGGCGCGGGCGGCATCAACCGGCCCTGCCCCGGCGTTGCGGGCGGCGATGTAGGCGGCGGCGAAGCTGTCGCCGGCGGCTGTTGTGTCGATCACATTCGCCACTGGCGCTGCTTCCACAAGCGCCTGCACGCTGTCCGTCATCACATGGCACGCGGGCGTCAACAGCTTGACGATGATCTCAGCAATCCCAGAGCCTTGCAGGCGATCGAGCACCGCCTCCGCCTCGGCATTGCCATACAGCAGCGCGTGATCCTCGACGCTGGCGAACACCAGATCGGCATGGCGGAAGGCGTTGGCATACACGTCCCGCGCCACATCCAGATCCGGCCAGCCACGCGGGCGGAAATTGGTGTCGAACGCCACGCGTGCACCAGCCTTGCGGGCGCGTTCGAGAAGCCCGAACAGGCGGTCGCGGCTGGCGGGGTCGAACAGCGAGAGGGTGATGCCGGAGACATAGATCAGGCTGGCGCGGCACACAGCGTCTTCGATGGCGGTCGTCTCGGGCAGATGGAACAACTGGCGCACCGGCGCGGTGTCACGCCAGTACATGAATTGCCGTTCGCCGGTCTCGTCCGTGCGGATCAAATACAATCCCGGCACGCGCCCCGGCACGCGTGCCACCAGAGACGTGCCAATCCCCTCCGACTGCCACGCGGCCAGCATCTCGTCGCTTAACGCGTCGGTGCCAAGGGCTGTCACGTAGTCGGTTGAAACGCCCAGCCGCGCCAGATACAGGGCGGTGTTGAGGGTGTCGCCGCCGAAGCCGCGCGTGATGGCGCCGTCCTGTCGCTCAGACAGTTCCACCATGCACTCGCCGATACAGGCCACGCGTTTGTCCGTCATGCCTTCGTCTATGCCTTCATGCTCGCAACCGCCGTCATCACGCCGCGAATTTCGGCGAGGCCCTTCAAGCGGCCAATGGCGGAATACCCCGGGAAGCTACCCTTTCCGGCATCGTCGAGCAATTCATGACCGTGATCAGGCCGGAACGGAATTTGCCAATCCGCGCGGCCCGCCGCCACGCGGCGGCGTTGCTCGGCGAGCAGCACGGACACCACCGCCACCATGTCGGTGTCGCCGCCCAGATGCTCGGCTTCCATGAACGATCCGTCCGGTTCCTTGGCCACATTGCGCAGATGCGCGAAATTAATACGGTCGGCGAACTGGGCGGCGATGGCGGGCACATCGTTCTGGACGCCGGCGCCGAGCGAGCCGGTGCAGAGGGTGATGCCGTTCTGCACCGCCGGCACGCAGCCGGTGATGAAGGCGAGATCTTCGGCGCAGGAGACGATGCGCGGCAGGCCCATCAACGGACGCGGCGGGTCATCGGGATGGATTGCCATGTTGATCCCGCATTCCTCGGCGGTGGGGATCACCTCTTGCAGGAACCGCTCCAGGCGCTGGCGCAGCACATCGACCGTCACGCCGTCATAGCGCGCCAGAATCCCGCGCAACGCCGGGATGTCATAGCGGTCGAACGCGCCGGGAAGGCCCGCCATGATGCTGCCGAGCAGCGTGGCCTTGTGGCTCTCGCTGGCAGCGTCGAACCACAGGCGGGCGCGGGCCAGCACGTCGGGCGAATGATCGGCCTCAGCACCTTTGCGTTCGAGCATGAAGCAGTCGAACGCCGCATATTCATGCGCGTTGAAGCGCAGCGCGGTGCCGCCGCCGGGGAGCTTGTGGTAAAGCTCGGTGCGGGTCCAATCGACCACCGGCATGAAGTTGTAGCAGATCGTGCGCACGCCGCAGGCAGCGAGGTTGCGCATCGACTGGCGATAGGTGTCGAACAGCGGCGTCAGATCGCCCTCGCCCAGCTTGATCCGCTCATGGATCGGCAGGCTTTCAGCGACGTTCCAGTGCAGGCCGAGCGATTCGTCGGCGCCGATCAGCGCCTGACGTTCCTGGATGGCCTCGACCGTCCAAACTTCACCATAGGGAACCTGATGCAGCGCCGTCACCACACCGCTCGCCCCCGCCTGCCGGATGGCGTGCAGGGGAACGGCATCGTCGGGGCCAAACCAGCGCCAGCTTTGTTGCATGTGTCTCTCCAGAATGATCGCGTCAGAGTGCGGCGAGGGCGCTGCGGGCGCCCAGTGCCACAAGGCTGCGGGCAGCGGTGCTGACGGCTTGGATGAAAATATCCGACTGCGGCAAATCGCTGCCGAACACCGCCTGCACGTGGATGAGCGCGCGCGCCTGCTCGGCCGGATTCGGTCCCGCCTTTTCGAAAACCTCGCGCAGCTGCTGTGCCAGCGGGTCCCGCACGTCGATCGGCTGGCCGGCATCGTCGGTGCCGCCCACATAGCGTATCCATGCCGCCACAGCCATGGCGAGCAACGGGATCGGCAGACCGTGCGCCAGCCGGTC
Source organism: Acetobacteraceae bacterium (assembly GCA_040399685.1). GTDB lineage: Bacteria > Pseudomonadota > Alphaproteobacteria > Acetobacterales > Acetobacteraceae > CAIQQQ01. The sequence goes on along the minus strand of JBBART010000005.1, from coordinate 133,277 downwards.
ACGGATGGTGGACAGCAAACGCTGCGGCAGTTTCTGCGAGCCATCCATGGCGATCTGCCAGGTGCGATGGCGCACCGCGGTGTTGGCAAAGCGTGCATGCAACTCCGCCGCATATTCGGCCAATGTAACGCCGGGCGGCGGCGGCACCACCGGGATGATCTCATCGGACCACAGTCGTTCGACATAGGCAGCGAACACCGGATCAGCCACCGTGTCGGGGATGGTCTCGTGCCCGGCCAGATAGCCGAGATACGCCAGCGCCGAATGCGCGCCGTTGAGCAGGCGGAGCTTCATATGTTCATACGGGGCCACGTCGCCCACCAACTGCGCCCCGGCGCGTTCCCAGGCGGGACGCGCGCCGCCCACGAAGCGATCCTCGATCACCCAATGGCGGAAGGGTTCGTGGCTGACAGGGGCTGCATCGAACAGGCCAGTGGCGGCGGCGGCGGCCTGGATGTCGGCGTCGGTGGTGGCCGGCACGATGCGGTCCACCATGGTGGACGGGAACGCGCCGTTCGCCGCGATCCAATCGGCCAATGACGCATCCCGCAACGCAGCAAAGTCGCGCACCAATCCGGCCAACAGCGTGCAGTTATGCGGCAAATTGTCGCAGCACAGCACCGTGAACGGCATCAGGCCCGCCTCGCGGCGGCGGACCAGGGCTGCCACGATCAGGCCCACGGCGGTGCGCGGCGCGGTCAGGTTTGCGAGATCGTGGACGATGTCCGGATGATCCGCGTTGAGCTTGCCGGTAGCCGGGTTGTGGCAATAGCCCTTCTCGGTAACGGTCAGGCTGACGATGCGGCACCCCGCATCGGCCATCGCCGCCACTACCGCGTCCGGATTTTCCGGCGCCACCAGCAACTGCCGCAAGCTGCCGATGATGCGGGCGCGCACGCCGGCGCCGTCGCGTTCCAGCGTGGTGTAAAGCCCACCCTGCGGCGCCAGATGGTCGCGCTGGTCGGGGCGTTGCAGGCTGACACCGGCAATGCCCCAATCGCCCGGCACCATGGCCAGCACATCATCCGTGTAGACGGCCATGTGGCCACGCACGAAGGCGCCCAGGCCAAGATGAACGATGCCGATGCGCAGGCCGTCGCGGTCATAGCCCGGCAATGTCACGCCGGCAGAGATCTGCGCCAGTGTTCCGGACGACAGGCGCGGCAAGGAGCTTGGGAGGGTCATCAGGCAAAATCCAACTGAACTTTGATGGTGCTGGCGGGATCTTGCTCGATCAAACCGAACGCCGCGCGCGCATCGGCGGCAGCGAAAGTTTGGATGATCATGCCGGCGGGTTGCAGCTTGCCCTCCGCCCGCCAGTGGACCACCTGCGGGATGTGCCGGCAATTGAGACGCGAGCCAACCAGCGTCAGTTCCTTCTTGACGATCTCCTGCTGGCTGACGTTGCAGGGCGCCGGTGCGGCATCGCGGAGTTCGAGATGTCCTGTCGGAAGGACGGCGATCCCAACCATATCTTGCGCTCCTCGGCTCTTGAATAGCATTGGTCGACTAGTCGACCAGTTTGGATTAACACGCGCTGATATCGGCCTGCAAGCCTCGCAAATGTCGTAAATTGCCTCTTGCGCGCGCCTAAAGAGCGCCTTAGTGGTCGACTAGTCGACAAGAATGTGATTTTCCGGGAGGGACAAACAAATGACCGTTTCCACAACACGGCGCAGCTTCACGGCGGGCCTGTCCGCCATCGCCGCCACCAGCCTGGCACTGCCGGCCTTCGCACAGAACGCCAAGATCAAGCTCCGCTACGGCACAGCCTTCCCGGCCGATCACCCCGGCGTGACCCGGATCATCGAAGCCGCCCAGGCCATCGCCAAGGAGACCAACGGCCAGGTTGATCTGCAGGTCTATCCGAACAGCCAGCTTGGCAGCGAGCCGGACATGTTCTCCCAGACGCGCACCGGCGCGCTTGATTTCATGTCCACCTCCGGCGTCAACCAGACCGTGGTTCCGGTCGGTGGCATCAACGCCGTGTCCTTCGCCTTCGAGAGCTATGAGAAGGTATGGGCGGCGATGGACGGCGATCTCGGCGCGCATGTGCGCGGCCAGTTCGAGACCGTCGGCCTGCACGTGATGCCCAAGATGCTCGACAACGGCTATCGCAACATCACCTCCAGCGCCAAACCGATCAACAGCCCGGACGATCTCAAGGGCTTCAAGATCCGCGTGCCCGGCAACCAGCTTTGGGTGACCACCTTCAAGGCGCTCGGCGCGTCGCCCACGGCGATCAATTTCGGCGAGCTTTATGCGGCCCTGCAGACGCATGTGGTCGACGGTCAGGAAAACCCGCTGGCCTTGATCAGCAGCGCAAAGCTATATGAGGTGCAGAAATATATCGCACTGACCGGCCATATCTGGGACGGGCATTTCATCTTCTCGAACCTCAAGAAGTGGAACGCCCTGCCGGCCGATATTCGCGCTGTGGTGACAAAGCATCTCAGCGTGGCGGCCGAGCGTGAGCGCGCCGACCTGGTGGTGTTGAACACCGATCTCGTGGCCTCGCTGACCAAGGCCGGTGCTGTGTTCAACAGCCCCGACAAGAAGCCGTTCCGCGACGTGCTGAAATCGGCCGGCTTCTACACCGAATGGCGCGAGAAGTTCGGTGGCGAAGCCTGGGGCCTGCTTGAGAAATACACCGGCGCTCTCTGAGCCTTCGTTCCGGCGGCCCGCGCATCGGCGCGCGCCGCCTCTTGCCTTGAATTTGGAGCCTGTCCCCATGCATCATGCCGCCACGCCGCCCTCCGCATCGAACGCGCCGCAAGGTAGACTGCTCCGGGTGTTCCACGCTGGCGACAGGCTGCTGTCCACGCTGATCGAGATGCTGGCATCGGCCCTTGTGGTGGCCGAGTTGCTGTTGCTCGGCGTCAGCACCACGGCGCGCTATGTGTTCTCCGCGCCGTTTCCCTGGTCGGACGAACTCGCGTCATTGCTGTTCATCTGGCTGGCGGTGCTGGGCGCCGTGGTGGCGCTGCGTCGCGGCGAGCACATGCGCCTGACGGCCTTCGTGCGCGACATGCGGCCTGACCGGCGGGCGTGGCTGGACGCGGTGGCGATGGCGCTGGTCTGCGCCGTGCTAATGACCTTGCTGATGCCCAGCTACGAGCATTTCGACGATCTGCGCATCGGGTTGAGCCCGGTGCTGCAAATCAGCGAAGGCTATCGCGGGGCGGCAATTTTGGTGGGCATGGCGCTGATGCTGTTCACCGCCTTTCGCAACCTGCTGATGCTGGCCAATCTCCGCCAGATTATCGCAGCGCTGGCCTTCGTCGCTGCCGGCGTCGGTGTGCTGACCTGGTTGGGGCCGGTGTTCGAGGACATGGGCAACGCAAATCTCATCATCTTCTTCGTGGTGTTCGTGGTGGTGTCGATGGTCATCGGCATGCCGATCGCCTTCGCCTTCCTGCTGGGCACGGTGGGCTTCATCAGCTTTGCCACCACCATCCCCACCTCGATCGTGCCCGGGCGCATGGATGAGGGCATGTCCCATCTCATCCTGCTGGCGGTGCCGTTGTTCGTGCTGCTGGGCGCGTTGATCGAAATGGCCGGGCTGGCCAGCCGAATGATCGCGTTCCTGGTCTCGCTGATTGGCCACAAGCGCGGCGGACTGCAATATGTGCTGCTGGGCGCGATGTATCTCGTCTCCGGCATTTCGGGCGCCAAGGCCGCCGACATGGCGGCGGTGGCGCCGGCGCTGTTTCCGGAAATGCTAAAGCGCGGCAACAAGCCGGGCAATCTGACCTCGTTGCTCTCCGCCTCGGCGGTGATGTCTGAGACCATTCCGCCCAGCATCGTGCTGATCACCGTGGGCTCGGTGACGGGTGTTTCAATCGCCGCGCTGTTCACCGGCGGGCTGCTGCCGGCCGTGGTGGGCATGGTGGCACTGGCCGTAGTGGTGTTCTTCCAGAGCCGCAACGAGGACGTGTCGCAGGCGCCGCGCTTCACCTGGGCGCAGAAGGGCCGGCTGTTGCTGGTGGCCGTTCCGGGCCTCGGCCTGCCCATGGTCATCCGCTCGGCGGTGGTCGAGGGTGTGGCAACCGCGACCGAGGTCTCCACCATCGGCGTGCTCTACACCATGGCTGTGGGCATTCTCATCTATCGCCAGTTTGACTGGAAGCGCGTCTATCCGATCCTGGTCGAGACGGCATCGCTGTCCGGCGCCATCCTGCTGGTGGTGGGAGCTGCCACCGCGATGGCGTGGGCGCTGACGCAATCCGGCTTCTCGCACCAGCTGGTGCAGATGATGGCCGTGGTGCCGGGCGGCAAGATCGGCTTCCTGCTGGTGTCGGCGGTGGCGTTCATCGTGCTGGGCAGCGTGTTGGAGGGGGTGCCGGCGATTGTGCTGTTCGGGCCGCTGCTGTTTCCGATTGCCGGTGCGATGGGCGTCAATCAGGTGCATTATGCCATGGTGGCGGTGTTCGCCATGGGGTTTGGGCTGTTCACACCGCCCTTCGGCGTGGGCTTCTATCTGGCATGCGCCATTGGCCGCGTGTCGCCCGACGTGGCGATCCGCTCCGTCTGGCCGCATCTGGCAGCCTTGTTCGTGGCCCTTCTTCTCATCACGCTGATACCGTGGATTTCGATCGGATTCCTGTAAATTGGCCGTCGCTCCCCTCCCCTCCGGCGACGCCACCCCGTCCATCTACAGCCGCCTGCGCCAGGACATCGTGGCGCTGCGGCTGATGCCCGGGGAGAAACTGTCGGAGAATGAACTGGCCCAGCGTTTCGGCACCAGCCGCGCCCCGGTGCGCGAGGCGCTGATCCGGCTGGTGGATGACGGGCTGATCGAGGTGCGCCCACAGCGCGGCAGCTTCGTGACCCGCATCTCGCTACAGGCGATGGAACAGGCACGCCTGGTGCGCGAGGCATTGGAAGTGGCGATCATTCGCCGCGCCGCCGAGCAGGGATTGTCTGCCCTCATCCGCCCGCGCCTCGAAGCCGCCATCGAGGGCCAGGCCGCCGCACGGGACGATGCCGAACGCTTCACCCAGCTTGATGACGTGTTCCATCGCGGCTTTGCCGAAACCACCGGCCTGATCGGCGTCTGGGCGATCATCGAGCGCGAGAAGGCCCAGTTCGACCGCATCCGGTTTCTCAGCCTGCCCGCCGTGACCCCAGTTTTCGTGTTGATCGAACAGCACAAGGCCATCCTGAAGGCGGTGCTGGACCAGGACCCGCACGCCGCCGAGTTGGCGATCCGCCGCCATATGTCCGAGGTTCTGCGGATCGCCAACGAACTGGCGCAGCGCCACCCGAACCTCATTGCCGTTGATCTCTGAGCGGACATCTCACATCCATCAGGGGCTGCTCGTAATGACAGTATCCCGCAGGCCCATGCCGGCTGCTATGTTTCCACCCGGAATATTTTCGGTACATGGGATTTAGCGGCAGCTTGGGATCAACAGAATGGAAGACGATCGCATCGATATTCAAAGAAACATTGATTTTAAGGCGTTTAATCCAGACGTTTTACGGCCGATCGACGACCTGTCATGCTATTTTTCAGTCGATGACGAACTGGCGCTTCGCAGATATTATGACGATAACGGCTATGCGGTCGTGCAAAACCTGCTGCCCACAGCGCTCTGCGACGACCTGCTGGCGTCGTTTGAAGCAGAGGTCCGGCCGTTCAATGGCTTCATCTATCGGCAAACAACAGCCCGCCCCGAGCGGCATTTTTTTACCGACAGCGGCTTCCTGCTGAACGCAATCCTCAACGTCCAGAGTGTCGATCCACGTCACATGGGCGGCTTTCGGGCCGCCGGTCTGGCTCTGATCACCCACCCCACATTGCAGCGGTTTTTGGCCACACTGATGGGCGAGCCAGCCAAACTGGTGCAGAGCATGTACTTCGAAGGCAACCCGCAGACACCGCCGCATCAGGATTCATACTATCTGGATGCTGAGGAAATCGGCCGAATGACTGGTATCTGGATTGCGTTGGAAGATATTGCGCAGGGTGCTGGGCGGTTTTTTGTCTATCCGAAGAGCCATTTGATCGATATGCCGCGCAACGGCAAAGATTTTGATATCGCATTTCACCACGACAAATATATCGAACTTGTTCATAAAATTATCAACGAAAATCAGCTTGTTTTGCGCGCTCCTGTCCTGAAAAAAGGAGACGTACTGTTTTTTTCCTCGACAATCATTCATGGCAGCTTGCCAACAACACAAACAACCCAGTCCAGACGCTCGATGACCGGGCATTTCATTCCCGGCAGCAGCCGTTTTCTCCAGTTCCAGAGACGCATCAAGAAACTTGATTTGCGTACGGTGAACGGCATGGAAATCCATCACCCGAAGGATCTGTCGAAGGCTTGCAACAAGGCGATATTACTGATCGAGACCCGGTTTCCAAAAGCCTTCCGGCTATCGAAGAAACTGGCTATCAAGCTTCTGGCAAACTGACCGGCGCTGCATCTGGCGGGGCGAGCGGGAGGCGGATGCGGGCATGCGGCCCTGCATTGACTGATCGACCGATCATCGATTGTTTGGTAAGCCTGTTGCCATCCAATCACCCCCACCACAAGGAAATCTCTGGCCCATGGCCCGGACCCGTGCCCTGGACTATGTCGAAAAGCAGGACGTCATCCTGCGACAATCCGCCCGGCTGTTTGCGCTGCATGGCTACACCGGCACGTCCATCAGCCTGATCGCCGAGGCCTGTGGTGTGTCCAAGGCCCTGCTGTATCATTATTACCCCGACAAGGAGGCTGTGCTCTTTGACATCCTCCACGCGCATCTGAAGACATTGGTGGAGCGCGTGAATGCAGCCGTGGCCACCGCCGCCGACGGGGCGCCGCGCCTGCTGGCGATCGGCGAGGCGTTGCTGGATGTCTATCGAGATTCTCATGCCGAGCACCAGGTGCAGCTTGCCAATCTACATCTGCTCCCCGAGGAAAGGCAGGCCATCCTGCGCGAACTGGAACGCAAACTGGTGGAGCCAGTGGCCGCAACAATCGCAACGGCCCTGCCAAGTGTTGCAGGGACGCCAGCGCTGAAGCCGCTGACGATGTCGTGGTTCGGCATGATCAACTGGCATTATCTCTGGTTTCGCGAAGGCCGCGGGCTGTCGCGCGCTGATTACGCACGGATGGCCTGCCGGTTGATCACCGCCGGTGGCGCTGAGGCCGGGCGCATGGCGTGAAATCTCCGCTGGCGCCCATCCTTGCGCATCTACGCGATGAGCCATCGCGCACGTGGTCGCTCATCATCACCGTCTATGGCGACGCCATCGTGCCGCGTGGCGGGTCGGTGTGGCTGGGCACGCTGCTGGCGTTCTTCAGCGCGTTGGAGATCGGTGAGGGCGTGGTGCGCACGGCGATGTCGCGGCTGGCCGCCGATGGCTGGCTGGAGCGCAACCGGGTTGGGCGCAACAGCTTCTATCGCCTGCGGACAAAGGGGCGGGCCCAGTTCGAAGCGGCGGCGCAGCGTATCTACAACGCCCAGCCAGTGCCCTGGCAGGGACATTTCGAACTGCTGCTGCCAGATGACAGCAACCGCGCAAAAATGGAGGAAGCAGGCTGTGGCGCCATGGCGCCCGGCGTCTGGCTGGCGCCGCGCCCGCTAGAGATCGACGGGCTTCGGCTGCGCGCAGAGGGCGATGCCAAGACGTTGCGCATCCTGGCCGCACGCGCCTGGCCGCTGGACCGGCTGGGTGAATCCTATGCCGGCTTCGTTGAAACATTCACGCCCCTGCGCGATTTTCTGGCCGACGGCGGCATCTGTTCCGGGATCGACGCCCTGGCAGCGCGGGTGCTGCTGATCCATGAATATCGTCGCATCGTGCTGCGCGACCCGCTCTTGCCGACACAGGTGCTGCCCACCGACTGGCCAGGCGAGACTGCGCGCCGCCTGTGCGCCGACGTCTATCGCGCGGTTCTGCCAGCGTCGGAGGCGTGGCTCGATGCCAACGCCATTGACGACACTGGCGCAGCGCTGCCGCCCAACACCCTCATTTATAAGCGCTTTTTGGACTAAACGTGCCGCCAGCCCCCGCATAACGCGATCGTGCCTAAACATGTTACGGAAAATCTTGATCATTATTATTTTCGTGATATGTTTTCCTCAACAAATGGCGAGGGGGAATTCACCGCATGTACACCCAGGCGCTCAACCAGCGATCCGACGGCGACGAACGCGTGCTTGAGGACGCCGCCGATCTGGCGCGCTTCCAGGTGCGCATCGATGCCGAGGAACGCATCGAAGCCAATGACTGGATGCCGGCCGCCTACCGCCGCACCCTCACCCGCCAGATTTCCCAGCACGCGCATTCCGAAATCGTCGGTATGCTGCCGGAAGGCAACTGGATCACCCGCGCCCCCTCGCTGCGGCGCAAGGCGGCGTTGCTGGCAAAAGTGCAAGATGAATGCGGCCACGGCCTGTATCTCTATGCCGCCGCCGAAACACTGGGCACCGGGCGCGAGCAGTTGGTCGATCAGTTGCTGGCCGGCCGCGCCAAGTATTCGTCGATCTTCAACTACCCAACCCTCACCTGGGCGGATATGGGCGCTGTCGGCTGGCTAGTCGACGGGGCAGCGATCATGAACCAGATCCCGCTCTGCCGCTGCTCTTATGGCCCCTATGCCCGCGCCATGATCCGCGTGTGCAAGGAAGAAAGCTTCCACCAGCGCCAGGGCTACGAGATCATGATCACCCTGTCGCACGGCAACGACGCCCAGAAGGCGATGGCGCAGGACGCGCTGAACCGCTGGTGGTGGCCGTGCCTGATGATGTTCGGCCCGCCGGACACCGCAAGCACCCATTCCGACGCCTCGATGCGCTGGAAGATCAAACGCTTCTCCAACGACGAACTGCGGCAGAAATTCATCAACGCCACCGTGCCGCAGGCAAAATACCTCGGCCTCACCATTCCCGACCCTGAGTTGCGGCAAGAAGGCGACACCTGGCATCACGGCCCGATCGATTGGGACGAGTTCAACCGCGTCATTGCCGGAAACGGCCCGTGCAACCGCGAACGCCTGGTGGCCCGCCGCAAAGCCCACGCCGATGGCGCCTGGGTGCGTGACGCGGCTGCCGCCTATGCCGAAAAACGCGCGCATCGCGCCGCAGCCTGACCGCGAAGGATCATCCCATGCCCACGCCCAACACGCCGATCTGGGAAGTGTTCATCCGCTCCCGCCAAGGCCTGAGCCACAAGCACGCCGGCTCCCTGCACGCCGCGGACGCCACGCTGGCGTTGCAGGCGGCGCGCGATCTTTATACCCGTCGCGGTGAGGGGCTTTCGCTCTGGGTGGTGCCGTCCTCGGCGATCACCGCGTCCGATCCGCAGGACAAGGGCATGTTGTTCGAGCCGACCGCGTCGAAGATCTATCGGCATCCTACGTTCTATGAAGTGCCGGACGAAGTTGGGCATATGTGAAAGAGATAAGAGTTCTTTTTTGAAAAAAAGAACCAAAAAATTTTGTTCGTTTTAAAAAGGCTTTGCGGCGATGCGAGCGCCTAAATGAATGAAAGTCTTTTTGCTTCTTTTTCTTCAGAAAAAGAAGGCCTTCATTCCAAAAAACCGACTTAACTCCCTCATTTTGGAGCACCCTCACCATAGAATCAGCCACGATCCAGGTGGCCGCGACGCCCCTCGTCCGTTACGTGCTGCGCCGCGCCGATGACGCGCTGATCCTAGGCCACCGCCTGAGCGAATGGTGCGGCCACGCACCGATCATGGAAGAAGAGATGGCGCTGGCCAACATGGGACTTGACCTGCTCGGTCAGTCCCGCTCGCTCTATACCTATGCCGGCGAAGTCGAAGATGAGGGCCACGACGAGGATGCTTTCGCGTATCGCCGCGACGAGCGCGCCTACGAAAATATATTGCTGGTCGAGCAGCCAAACGGCGATTTTGCCGAGACCATGCTGCGGCAGTTTCTCTATGCCGCGTATGCCGATCCGTATTGGCGGGCGATGATGGCCTCCACCGATCCCACCCTGGCCGCGATTGCCGCCAAATCGGAGAAGGAGATGGCTTATCATTTGCGCCATTCCGCCGAATGGGTGCTGCGGCTGGGCGACGGCACGGAAGAAAGCCATGCCCGCATCGCAGACGCGCTGAACCATCTTTGGCCCTATACCGGCGAGTTGTTCGCCGTCGACGTAGAAGATGCGGAGTTGATCGCGTCCGGCGTCGCCATCGACCCGGAATCGCTGCGCGGCGTGTGGAAAGAGACGGTGCGCGAAACCCTGCTCGTCGCAACGCTCAACATTCCGCAAGACGGCTGGATGCAGGCCGGTGGTCGCCAGGGGCGGCATTCGGAACATCTCGGCCATCTGCTTACCGAACTGCAATACATGCAGCGGCTGATTCCGGCGGCCACCTGGTGATGGCAACGCGGCGGGAGCAGGCCTGGGCCGTTGCCGCCGCGGTGTGCGACCCCGAAATTCCGGTGTTGACCATCGCCGATCTCGGTGTGCTGCGCGAGGTGCGTGAGGCGGATGGCACGATGGAAGTGGTGATCACCCCCACCTATTCCGGCTGTCCGGCGATGAACATGATCGCGCTGGAAATTGAAACCGCGCTGGACCGTGCCGGCATTGCACCGGCCCGGGTCGTGACCGTGCTGCACCCCGCCTGGACCACCGATTGGATGACCCTGGAAGGCCGGCGCAAGCTGACCGAATACGGCATCGCCCCACCCGCTGTGGGGGGCGCGACCGGACGCAGGGCCTTGTTCAGCGTCGATGTGGTCGCCTGCCCTCGCTGCGCCTCGACCAACACCACGCGCATCGCCGAATTCGGTTCGACCAGTTGCAAGGCGCTGTGGCGCTGCGAGGACTGCCGCGAGCCGTTCGATTATTTCAAATGCCATTGAGGCTGACATGACCCATATCGACACAATTCTGGCAGCACCCCGCTTTCACCAACTCCGCGTCAGCGACATCCACCAGGAAACGCCAGGCGCCGTGTCGCTGCGGTTCGCCGTGCCGGCCGAATTGGCGGCGGCCTATCGCTTCGAGCCGGGTCAATACCTGACCCTGCGCGCCACCATCGACGGTGCCGATATCCGCTGCTCCTACTCCATCTGCTCCGCGCCAGATGACGGCACTCTGCGGGTCGCGGTGCGCCAGGTGGATGGCGGGCTGTTCTCCACCTGGATCAACACCCAGCTGAAGACCGGCGACACGCTGGACGTGATGACGCCCACCGGCCGCTTCGGCCTGGGCAGCATTCCCGGCAACGGCCGCCTGCATGTGGGCATCGCCGCCGGTTCGGGCATCACGCCCATTTTGTCCATCATCCAAGGCGTGCTAGCGCGCGAGCCAGACAGCAATTTCAGCCTGTTCTACGGCAGCCGCAGCGTGGACGACATTCTGTTCCGCGAGGAGCTTGAGGACCTGAAGGACCGCAATCTCGGCCGCCTCTCCGTCTTTCACGTGCTCAGCCGCGAGCAGCAGGACATCGCCATCCTCAACGGCCATATCGACGATGAGAAACTTCGCCTGCTGCTGGGCCATGTGGTGCCAGCCGAGGCGGTCGATCACGCCTTCATCTGTGGCCCGGCCGCGATGATCGACCCGGCCGAGGCCACCTTGCGCGATATCGGCATCGCGCAAGACCGCATCCATGTTGAACGCTTCGTCTCGGCGTTTGATGGCGTGCCGCACAAGCCGACCGTCATTAACGTGGAAGCGCCGGCGTCCTGCGTGGCCTCCATCATCGTCGACGGCAAGCGCCGCGATGCGCCGGTCGCTGAAGGCGAGGCCATTCTGGACGCTGCCTTGCGCGCCGGCATCGACCTGCCCTTCGCCTGCAAGGGCGGCATGTGCTCCACCTGCCGCGCCAAGATTGTCGAGGGTAAGGTTGCGATGGAGCTGAATTACTCGCTGGAGCCGTGGGAGCTTGAGCAGGGCTTCGTGCTTACCTGCCAGGCAAAACCGACCACGTCGCATGTCGTCGTGGATTTCGATCAGATTTGAACAAACAGGCAAAAACAAAAAAGCATTCGATAGAGTTCTTTTTTGAAAAAAGAACCAAAAAACTGCATGAATCAGATGTATGTCGCGGCACGCGCCGCGACATACATCAAAACGAATGAAATTCTTTTTGCTTCTTTTTCTTCAGAAAAAGAAGGCCTTCTCTTAAAATAGTTTGACGTTTTCACCGCTCCTTCGGACGATTGTCCACCACCCGCTTGGCCTTGCCGAGCGACCGCTCCAACCCGCCCGGTCCGTGCAACACGGCATGGGTGGAAACACCAAGATTGGCCTTGATCCGACGGATCAGATCAGCCGCCACGCGCTCTGTGTCCAGGCTTGGGAACTCATCAACCCGTACTTCGGCATGCACCGTCAGTTCATCCATGCGGCCGGGGCGCGTCAGTTCCAACTGGTAATGGCCGGAACTCCATTCCGTCGCCAACAGCAGTTCTTCAATCTGGGTCGGGAACACGTTCACGCCGCGCAGGATAACCATGTCGTCTGACCGGCCCGTCACCTTTTCCATCCGTCGCATGCCGGGTCTTGCGGTGCCGGGCAGCAGGCGGGTGAGGTCGCGGGTGCGGTAGCGGATGATCGGGAAGGCTTCCTTGGTGAGCGAGGTGAACACCAGTTCGCCGAATTCGCCGTCCGGCAGCACGGCGCCGGTCACGGGGTCGATGATTTCCGGGTAAAAATGATCTTCCCAGATATGCAGGCCATCTTTGGTTTCAACGCATTCCTGCGCCACGCCCGGGCCGATGACTTCAGACAGGCCGTAAATGTCGGTGGCATCAAGGCCGAAGGTTTTTTCAATCTCCACCCGCAGCGCGTTCGACCACGGTTCGGCGCCGAAGATGCCGAAGCGCAGCGAGCATTCGCGCGGGTCAATTCCGGCCTTGGTGAAGCCGTCGAGCAACGCCAGCATATAGCTCGGCGTGACCATGATGGCGTCGGGGCGGAAATCCTGGATCAACTGCACCTGCCGCTCGGTCATGCCGCCGGAGATTGGCACCACCGTGCAGCCCAGCCGTTCGGCGCCGTAATGCGCGCCAAGACCGCCGGTGAACAGGCCGCAGCCATAGGCGTTGTGCACCATCATCCCGGGCCGGACGCCGGCTGCCCGCAACGAGCGCGCCACCACGTCGGCCCACATGTCGATGTCATTGAGCGTGTAGCCCACCACCACCGGCTTGCCCGTGGTGCCGGACGAGCCATGCAAGCGGGCGATCTTCTCGCGCGGGACAGCGAACAGGCCGAACGGATAGGTGTCGCGCAGGTCGGCTTTCACCGTGAATGGAAAACGATGCAGGTCGGAAAGGGTTTTAAGGTCGTCCGGATGCACGTCCATCGCCACGCAGCGCGCGCGGAAATGCGGCACGTTGTCGTAGGAATGACGTAACGACCAGGACAGCCGTTGAAGCTGCAACGCCTGGATCTGGTCACGCGATGCCCGTTCGGCGTCGTCGAGTCCGTCCTTGATCGTGCCCTTTGACGGTGCTTCCAGCGTATGTGCCATTTTCCCCTCCGCTTTTTTGATTACGCCTGGATGCTGTTATTGGGCAGAAACGAGCCGCCGATGGTGCGTGAATGGCCGCGAAACTCGGCAATGACGACATCGTCGACACTGACCCGCACATCGTAGATGCCAGAACGCCCGGAGCGCGAGACTTCCTGTGCCGAGGCCACCAGGCGCGCACCCGCCTTGCCTGGCCGAATGAACGTGATCGTGCAGTGGGCGGCGACCGTGGTGTCGCCATAGGCGTTGCAGGCGTAGGCGAAGGCAGTGTCCGCGAGGGCGAAAACGAAGCCGCCATGGGCGATGCCATGGCCGTTCAGCATCGCGGGCCCCACCGTCATGGCCAGCGTCGCCGTGCCCGGGCCGATGACGAGGATCTCGATGCCGAGGCCTTGGGCGGCGTGGTCGTTCGCCCACATCGTATCGGCGGCCAGTCGCGCCAGCGCCTGCGGGTCGGGCGCGGATGCGTGGTGTTCGTCGCCTGCCATAGCCTTCTGTCTCCGAGCTCTTGACGAGCCTCTTGAATTGACCGACCGGTCAGTGAATTTGCAGTCCAAAGGCCAAAACTGTCAACAGGCGGGTTCGACCAAACAGGTTTGGGACCCAGTCCACGAATGCATTGTTCGAGACGCTTCCCGTCTGCGTGACCGACACCCAGGCCTCCGGCTGTTGGTGCGCCTTTTCGGAAGCCGCACGGACCTATGGGGACATGGCGGCCAGCGATGACAAGGCGGCAACGTGGCGCCACTGGCAAAAGGATTTACATAAACTGAACGAACGGTTAATCATTGGCGCGAGACATAAAATCAAAAAAGACCGGTTTACCGGCGATGCCCTGTCACATAAGCAACAAATTTCTGGGAGGAAGGCGAACCATCGTTGCATTCCAGCTGCAATACGATGGTTCGCCGGGCGACTTGGATATCAGATCGTGTCACTGCCAGAAGCGCTTTCAGCGCTCCTCCTCAAGCGCACGGTCTCCGCCGCCGCCGGCGCGGCAGCAACTGCCGTTGGCTGGGCAGGACGGAACCGTTTCGGCTCAGGGCCGTTGCACTCACGAACGAATGCCAGGAGCGTGTCGCGATGAATGGATCCAAGGGATTTCTGATGCTGGCCGGCGCCGTGCTGGTGGTGTGCGGCGCGTTGGCAATAGGGGTGCCGTTCTTCACGACGGAGAAGACCACCGATGTTGCAAAGGTGGCGGGCCTGTCGTTGTCGGTGACGGAAGACACCAGGCACAGCATTCCACCATGGCTTGCGCCGCTCGCGTTGGGGGCGGGGGTGCTGCTGATCGGTGCATCGGTGATGTCGCGTCGCTAGTCTCGCATCGCTGATATCGTGGCCAGGGACACCCTCCCTGGCCGCGTTTGCGTGTCAGACGGGCGGGTTCACGCCGTCCGGGATCGGATGGACGAACGGAGTCTTTTCCAGGCGTCGCTTCAGATCCGCCTTCGCCGCGGCGATCAGCGACGGGTCGGCCAGCAAATCCGCCGCCGTGCCCGCCATCACCTTGGCCGCGTGTTCCATGCCCTTGTGGGCGGCCGGCGCCTTGCCCTGCCCCACCAACTGCCAGGAATGGCCCGGCGTGCCGATGCAATACGTGGCGCCGCGCATCTGCACCGTGGGCACAACCCAACTGACGGTGCCGACATCGGTGGAGCCCACATTGGTGTTGTCACCGGCGCCCAACGGCAACACGCTGTTGCACAGCGCGTTGTCCGGCTGCGGTTCCAGGCCAAAGCGGGCATAGGCGCCTTCGATTTCCTCGGCGCTCAGCGTCTTTTGGAATTCCGCGGCCAGCGCACGGTCGGCGGCGTCGAACTGGGGCGGGCCGAGACGTTCGAGATTGGCCTGCATCAGCTTTTCCAGCGGCAAATTGCCGAGCAGATTGGCATCGCCGTTGATGATCTGCATGCGCATCGATGTTTCCGTCATCAGCGCCGCCCCCTGGGCGATCTTTTCCACCCGCGCGATCAGCGTGTGCAGCACCGGCAGATCCCGCGCGCGGACCAGATAGCGCACCGTGGCATGCGCCTGCACCACGTTGGGCGCGGTGCCGCCGCTGTCGATCATGGCGTAGTGGATGCGCGCCGTGCTGGGCATGTGCTCGCGCATGTAGTTGACGCCAACATTCATCAACTCCACCGCATCCAGCGCGCTGCGACCCAAATGGGGTGCTGCGGCAGCGTGGGAGGCACGGCCGGTAAACGAGAAATCGATCTCGTTGCAGGCCAGCGACACAGGGTTGTTCACGGCCGCGACCGGTGCGGGGTGCCACGAGATGGCGATGTCCACGTCATCGAACACGCCGTCACGCACCATGAACACCTTGGACGACCCACCTTCCTCGGCCGGGCAGCCGTAATAGCGCACGCGGCCCTTGAGGCCGTTGGCGGCCAACCAATCCTTCACCGCCGTCGCCGCCATCAGCGCGCCGGAGCCAAGTAGATTGTGGCCGCAGCCATGGCCGCGCCCTTCGTCGATGGCGCGGGGGCGGATTTCCGCCACACCCGCTTCCTGGCTCAGGCCGGGCAGCGCGTCGTATTCGCCCAGGATGGCAATGACCGGGCCGCCCTCCCCGGCTTCGCCCATCACGGCGGTGGGCATGCCCGCGACGTTGGCGGTGATGCGGAAGCCTTGCTGCTCCAGCATCGTCGTATGTTCGGCGGCGGAGCGGAACTCGGCGTAGTTCAGTTCAGGCGTTTCCCACACACGGTCGGAGAGATCGAAGAAATCCTGCCGTTTGGCTTCGACCAGGCGCCAGATCTCGTCGCTGTTGTGCATCGTCATCTCCGAAGGACCGTCATCGATCCAGTGAACTATCAGCCGTTTTCAACACCGTGGCCAGCCTCGCCCAGCAGGCCTCGTCGACGGGGAGGCCAAAGCGCAGGCGCTTTGGCTGGCCGGCAAAGCGACGAACGAGAATACCTGCCGCGCCCAGATGCTGGTGCAGGGCGGTGGCGGCGGGGCTTTCATACAGGCGGAACAGTCGCGTGCCGCCCACCAGCGACAGGCCGTGCAGGGCCACCATTGCGTCAAGGCGCTGGGTATCGCGGTCCAGCCGGGCGATCATGGCATGGCGCCAGGATGGATCGGCCAGGCCGCGCAGCCCCGCCACCAGCGCCGGGCCGCTGACCGCCCAGGGGCCGAGGGCGGCACGCAGGCGAGCGGCGCGGTCCGGTGCGGTCAGCGCAAAGCCAAGGCGCAATCCGGCCAGCCCGTAGGTTTTGCCGAACGAGCGCAGGATGACCAGCGCCGGATGCGGCAACGCGCCCGCCATGCTGATGCCGGGTGGCTCCAGATCGGCAAAGGCTTCATCCACCGCCAGAAAACCGCCGCGCTGGGCCATCGCATCGGCGAGGCCCAGCAACGACGCCGGATCGGTGCGACACCCGTCGGGGTTGTTGGGATTGCAGATCACGGCGATGTCGGAGGCCAGCAGATCCTCGAACCGGCTCACGGGCCGCACGGCATATCCGGCCCGCGCCCAGGCGGCTTCGTGCTCGCCATAGGTGGGGGATAAAATCGCCACGCTGGTTGGCCGGGCCAGCAGATGCGGCAACAGGCCGATCAAAATCTGCGTGCCCGGGGCGGCCACGACCATCGCGGGGTCCGACACGCCGTAGGCCTGGGCCGCGACATCGCGCAGCGCCGCTTCATCGGCTTCATCCGGCAACCGCGTGAACGCGTCGTCCGGCAGAGGGCCGAGCGGATAGGCATGCGGGTTGATGCCGGTGGACAAATCGATGAACGGCAACGGCGCCTGCGGAAACAAAACGCGTGCCTGGGACAGCATGCCGCCATGGCGCATCCCCGGGCCTGCCGCCCAGCCGCGCGGCAGGCTATCATCATGGCCTGTCACCGGAGTCTGCCCCATCTCGTCCATCGATCTCGCCATTCTCTGCGTCGCCCTGTTGCTGGAGGCAACGCTGGGTTACCCCGATGCGCTGTTTCGCGCCATCTCCCATCCGGTCGTCTGGATCGGCGCGCTGATCACGTCGCTGGACCGGGCGCTCAACCGACCGGCGAACTTCCGGGCGCGCCAGGCCTGCGGCGTGCTGGCGCTGGCAATCCTGCTGGCCGTTTCGGTCGGCGCCGGATGGGCGGTGCAATATGCCGCCCTCACCATCCTGCCCGGCTTCATCGCCATCCCGTTGCTGGCGATCCTGGCCAGCACCCTCATCGCCAGCCGCAGCCTCTGGCAGCACGTGGCGGCGGTGGCGAACGGACTGCGCGATGGCGGCCTTGCCGGCGGGCGACGGGCCGTGTCGATGATCGTGGGCCGCAACCCCGAAGCGCTGGACGAACCAGGAATCATCCGCGCCGCCATCGAAAGCCTCGCCGAGAATTTCTCAGACGGCATCGTCGCCCCGGTGCTGTGGTGCGCCGCCTTCGGACTGCCCGGCATCGTGTTCTACAAAACGGTGAACACGGCCGACAGCATGATCGGCCATCGCACCCCCAAACACGAAGCCTTCGGCTGGGCCTCGGCCCGGCTGGACGATGTGATCAACCTGCCCGCCTCCCGCCTGTCCGCCCTCTGGCTTATCCTGGCGGCAACACTGCACCGGGCCGATGCAAAAGGCGCCATCCGCGCCATCTGGCGCGATGCCGGCCGCCACCGCTCACCCAACGCCGGCTGGCCGGAAGCAGCGATGGCCGGCGCCCTCGGCCTGCGGCTGAACGGGCCACGCATCTACGGCACAACCATCGTCGATGACGGCTGGATGGGCGACGGCCGCGCCGACGCCACCCAGACGGATCTCCGCAGCGCGCTGACTCTCTACCGAACCGCCTGCGGCCTGCAGATCCTGTCAGCCCTCGCGCTGCTCTTCATCGTGCGAGGCTGATCAGCCGGTCGATATCGATATGCGCCTCCAGATGGGCAGCAAGCTGATCCAACGTGGCCTCGATCGCGGCGTCATGGCGATAGCTGGACGAAACAACGCCCAGCCTGGCCAGAAACGCCCCCCGCGCCCCGTCATCGGTGAACAGGCCATGCACATAGGTTCCAAGAACGCGCCCATCGGCCGAACACGCCCCCTCCATCCCGCCATCATCAAAGCGCAACACCGGCCGAACGGTATCGGCGCCGGTCGTCTCGCCCATATGCATCTCATAACCCGTAAAAGCCGCACCACCCTCCAGCATCACGCCCGACACGGCGCGCAAATGCTTGGACGGCCGCAGAACAGTGTCGACCGCCAACAACCCCAGCCCCGCAACGCTGTCGGGCGCCCCCTCAATACCCTCCGGGTCCGACAACGTGGCCCCCAACATCTGATAGCCGCCGCACAGCCCCAGCACCCGCCCGCCCCGACGCACATGCGCCGCGATGTCGATATCCCACCCCTCGGCGCGCAAGGCGGCCAGATCGGCGATGGTCGCCTTCGAACCCGGCAGAATGATGAGATCGCACACCGGAATCGCCTCCCCCCGCGCGATCAGCCGCAGATCCACCCCCGGCTCGGCCGCCAACGGGTCCAAATCGTCGAAATTGGCAATACGCGGCAGCAGCGGCACCGCAATGCGCAAAGCCGCCCCGTCGCGCCCGGCGCGCGGCCGCTCCGCCAGATCCAGCGCATCCTCCGCCGGCAGCATCCGGGCCGCGTCGAAAAACCGCACCAGCCCCAACGCCGCCCAGCCGGTATGCGCGGCAATCGCCGTCATCCCATCATCGAACAGAGACAGATCGCCCCGCATCCGATTGACGATGAACCCCTCGATCATCGCCCGATCGCCAGCCTCAATCACGGTATGGGTGCCAACCAGACTGGCGATCACCCCGCCCCGGTCGATATCGCCGATCAGCACCACCGGCGTGTCGGTGGCCCGTGCAAACCCCATATTGGCAATATCGTTCTGGCGCAGATTGATCTCCGACGCACTGCCCGCCCCCTCCACCAGCACGATGTCGCACTCCCGCGAAAGCCGGGCGAAGCTGTCCAGCACGAACGGCATCAGTTCCGGCTTCATCGCCTGATACCGCCGCGCCGCCGCCTGCGCATGAACGCGGCCCTGCACAATCACCTGCGCCCCCGTCTCGCTCTGCGGCTTCAGCAGAATGGGGTTCATATGCACGCTGGCCGCCACCCCGCACGCCCGCGCCTGCAACGCCTGCGCCCGCCCGATCTCGCCGCCATCCTCGGTCACGGCCGCGTTGTTGGACATGTTCTGCGGCTTGAACGGCCGCACCCGCAGCCCCCGCAACGTCAACGCACGACACAGCCCCGCCACCAGCAACGACTTGCCGACATTCGACCCGGTGCCTTGAAACATCAGCGTCGGCATCAGAACTCGATACCCTGCTGGGCCTTCACGCCCGCCGCGAAATGGTGCTTCACGGCGGTGATCTCACTGACCAGATCGGCCGCCGCGATCAGTTCCGCCTTGGCGTTGCGCCCCGTCACCACCACGTGCACTCCCTCCGGCCGCGCCAGCAACCCGGCGATCACCTCCTCCAACGGCAGGTAATCATACCGCAACGCGATGTTCAGCTCGTCCAGCACCACCAGCGCCATCCCCGGCGCATGGATCAGCTCCAACGCCTTCTCCCAGGCCCGACGCGCCGCGGCCACATCCCGGTCGCGGTCCTGGGTTTCCCAGGTGAACCCCTCGCCCATCGTGTGCCAGGCCACCAGATCCGGGAACCCGGCCAGAATATTCCGCTCCCCCGTCTCCCAAGCCCCCTTGATGAACTGCACCACGCCGGTCCGGCGCCCATGGCCGATCATCCGCAGCAACAGCCCAAAGGCAGCGGTGGATTTCCCCTTGCCCGGGCCGGTGTTGACGATCAACAGCCCCTTCTCGGTGGTTTTCGAGGCCACCTCGGCATCCTGCACCGCCTTGCGCCTTTCCATCTTGGCGCGGTGACGGGCGGCTTCTTCAGTCTCGGTCATGCTATTTCACTTTCATCGGCAGGCCGGCCACCATGAACACCACATGGTCCGAAACCGCCGCGATGCACTGGTGCAACCGTCCCGCCTCATCGCGAAACCGCCTGGCCAGCGCATTGTCCGGCACAATGCCAAGCCCGGTCTCGTTGGACACCAGCACCGTCCGCGCCCGCCGCGCCGCCAATGCCGCCAGCAACGATTCGGTCGCCGCCGCAATATCATGCTCGCCCAAAATCAGATTGGTCACCCACAACGTCAGGCAATCGAGCAACACCGGCGCCTCCCCGGCCTCGGCCAACGCGGCCGCCACATCCAACGGCGCATCCAGCGTCACCCAACCATCCGGCCGACGCCCCCGATGCGCGGCGATCCGCACCCGCATCTCCTCATCGTAGGCCTGCGCGGTGGCGATATAGACCCAAGGCGCCGGCAGCGCCTCCACCAGCGTCTCGGCATACAAGCTCTTGCCAGACCGCGCGCCACCCAGAACAAAATGAATCCCAGCCATCAACCCGCCCCCAAAAACCCCATCGTCGCGAACTGCTCACAAGCGGCGAGGCCAACCATCTTGCCCCACCCACCCAATTCCCACCAACCCCGCCACCCAAACCACCAAATAATTGCTAAATCGTAACAATAAACCCACACCGCTCCCCCAACCTCATTCACCTCCGCAAAACCGAACCCGCCCACGCCCCTGCCGACGCGCCGCCGAAAGCACCCCACGCGGCAACGCAATCCGCCCCCAATCCACCGCCTTGCGGGCACCCCGCAAACGCGCTGTCACAACCGGCTCACACTCAACCGGCACAACCACCGCCGTCCCCGGCCGCAACAACGCCGTCTCCACCGCCAGCATCCGGCACAACGGTCGCAAAATCCGCGCCGCCTGCGGCGCTGCCACCAGCAACGCCACCATCTCAGGCTGCCCCAAAATCTCCCGAAGCTGCGCGCCATACCCCGCCGCCTGATAAGCAGCCGGCCGCACCAGCCAGCCAAACCGCCCCGGCCACGCCCGCACACCACCAGGCCGCCCAGGCCCCTCCGCCGCACGCGCGCCGTCCGCCGCCCGAGCCGACATCCCAACCCGCCAAAGCCGCCCCGCCTGAAACCGCAGGCACAAACGCTCCATCTGCCCACAAATCTGGCCGAGCCGCCGATACAGCAGCATCGCCAGCATCTGGCTCAACACCCCACGCGCCCCCCAGCCACCCACTTCCCCGCGCAAAGCGCGGATCACCAGCGACAGGTTGGAAAACGGGGAGGGGGATGTTGAGGAATTCACCCACCATTTCACACCACGCCACCTGGCCACATTCAACAAAAATCGATCAACACCACCATTTCACTTTAAAGCGTTTCGTTGCATTTTATGAAAATTTTCGTTTGCCCTCGACTTTTCCGCGCCCTAAAAACAAGTCATTCAACCGCCCCCGACACACCGTCTCGCGACACCGCACACACCAAAGGTCAGCACCACATGATCTCGAAATACGCGCTGCCCGCCCTGGCAGCCCTCGCCCTCTGCGCCACACCCGCCGCCGCCTCGGCCCAGACATTCTCCTACACCGGCGCGCTGCAAACCTTCCAGGTGCTCACAACCGGCACCTACGACATCACGGCCACCGGCGGGGCGGGTGGCATCTCGGCCACCTATGCCGGTGGCTTCGGCGCGCTGATGAGCGGCGCCTTCCTGCTGACGGCAGGCGAAGTGCTGGAGATCGTGGTCGGCGGCCAGGGTGGCAACGGCAGCAGCGGCGGCTCCGGCGGCGGCGGCGGCGGCAGCTTCATCTACATCCTCAATGCGGCCGCGCCGTTGTTGGTGGCCGGCGGCGGTGGCGGCGCAGGCTCCAGCTTTGCAGGCACGGCCGCCGGGACCGGGAACAACGGCGTTGAGGGCGCGGGCCAAACGTCCGTCGGCACAGGCGGAAACGGCGGTTACGTCGGAGGAGGCCCTGGCAATTCCGCCGGTGCCGGTGGTGGTGGATTTCTGACAGCAGGTCGCAGTACGGCTAAGGCCACAGGCGGTGCCGCATTGGGCGGGAGTGGCGGTTCAGGCTACGGCGGTGGCGGCGGCGGCGGATTTGGCGGCGGCGGCGGCGGTGACATCAGCGGTGGCGGCGGCGGCGGCTATAGCGGCGGCAGCGGCGGTTCCGTGGTCGCAGCCGCCGGCGGCGGCGGCGGCGGCTCCTATCTCGATGCCTCGGCCACGGTGCTGACCGAAACCGCCGGCATCAACACCGGCAACGGCTCCGTCATCATCAGCCAGGAAATCCCGGTCGCGGTCCCCGAACCCACCACGCTGGTCCTGCTGGCCAGCGCCCTCGCCGGCCTCGGCCTCATCCACCGGCGCAAGGCCCCGCACAGGCCCGCCTGATACCCCCCACCCTCGAATAGATTGACACCCCGGCCGTCTGGTCATACCCACCGCAAGGATGGTCCTTCCGCAAGGAAGGTGAAAAGGGAATGCGGTGCGGGGTTCGCCCCAAGGCCGCGGCTGCCCCCGCAACTGTAAGCGGAGAGCTGCCTGCCACACGCCACTGGGGGTCCCCCTGGGAAGGCCGGCACGCAGCGCTCGATCCGTGAGCCAGGAGACCTGCCATCTGGCGCTGCCCCTGTGGGCAGCGTTGCTATGATCGCGATGCCGGGCGGGGTGCCCCGGTGGCGGCGGTGTCTTCGGACATCGACCCTGGGAGCCGTGTGCTCGATGGGGCGATCTGCACCTTCTGTGGGCGTCCGGCCAATCCGTGCCGCGCCTTGCGTTAGGGATGGCGATGACGACCGACACACGACCAGAACTGCATATCTGCGTCACCTGCCGCGCCAATGAGGCCGTGGTGGAAGGCCAGCCCGTGGTAGGCAAACGCCTCCACGACAGCATCGCCGCCCTGATGGACGACGCATCGCCCGTGCGCCTGCGCCCCGTGGTCTGCCTCGGCAACTGCGCCCAAGGGTGCAGCGCCGCCGTCACCCAGGATGGCAAATGGAGCTATCTGCTCGGCCATATGAATCCCGGCCACGCCGCCGACCTGCTGGCCTATGCCGCAGCCTTCGGCGCCTCCGAAAACGGCACGGTCTGGCGCTCCGGCCGCGCTGAATCGCTGCGCGACGCCATCGTGGCCCGCATTCCCGGCCACGGCTTCACCCAGAAGGAAACGGTCTGATGCAAAAGATCCCGGCCACCATCATCACCGGCTTCCTCGGCGCCGGCAAAACCACCCTGCTGCGCCACGTCCTGGCCAATGCCGGCGGCCGCCGCATCGCCATCATCGTCAATGAATTCGGCGAGATCGGCATCGACGGCGACACGCTCAAAACCTGCGGCATCCCCGGCTGCGCCGAGGACGACATTGTCGAGCTGGCCAATGGCTGCCTGTGCTGCACCGTGGCCGACGAATTCCTGCCGGTGATCGAGGCGCTGCTCTCCCGCCCGAACCCGCCCGAGCACATCCTCATCGAAACCTCCGGCCTCGCTCTGCCGAAGCCGCTGGTCAAGGCGTTCAACTGGCCCGCCATCCGCAGCCGCGTCACGGTGGACGGCGTCATCACCATCGTCGACGGCCCCGCCGTCGCCGCCGGCCGGTTCGCCGACGACCCCGAGGACGTGGCCCGCCAGCGCGCCGCCGATCCGTCGCTGGACCACGACAACCCGCTGGCCGAGGTCTACGAGGACCAGCTGCTCTGCGCCGATCTCGTGGTGCTGAACAAGGCCGACCTGCTCACCGAGCCCGACCTCGCCCGCCTGCGCGCCGAGATCGCCGCCACCACCCCGCGCGCGGTGAAGCTGGTGCAGGCCGTCGAAGGCCGCGTCGATGTCTCCGTGCTGCTCGGCCTGCTGGCCGCCGCCGAGGACGATCTGGCCGCACGCCCCTCGCATCACGACGCCGAGGGTCTGGAACACGAGCATGATGATTTCGAAAGCTTCTCGGTGGCCCTGAGCGAGACCGCCTCGCCGGACGCGCTGGTGGCCACGCTGAAGAATGTGGCCGAACGCTTCGACATCCTGCGCATGAAGGGCTTCGCCTCCGTCACCGGCAAGCCGCTGCGCCTGGCCGTCCAAGGCGTCGGCGCCCGCTTCCGCTCCGAGTTCGACCGCCCCTGGACCGCCAGCGAACCCCGCCAGGGCCGCATCGTCGTGATCGGCCAGCGCGGCCTGGACCGCACCGCGATCGAAGCCGCCCTCGGCGCCACCGTGATCGCCGCCTGACGCCATGCACCTGCTGGTCCGCGAAACCCATTCGCTGGACGAAGGCGAGGCCGCGACCGATCTCGGCCAATCGCCGGGCGACATCGTGCTGCTGTCCTTCTCCGACAGCGACCTGGGCGCCGCGTCCCAGGCCTGGCAGGAGATGGGGGCGGACCGCCCCACGCTGCGGCTGGCCAATCTGGTCCGGCTGCGGCACCCGATGTCGGTGGATGTCTATCTGGAAGACGTCATCGCCCATGCGCGCTGCGTGATCATCCGCCTGCTCGGCGGCCTCGATTACTGGCGCTACGGCGCCGAGGAGGTGGCCACCCTGTGCCGCTCCCGCGGCATCGCCCTCGCGGTGATCCCAGGCGACGGCCGCCCCGATGCGGCGCTGTCGGCGCTGTCGACGGTGCCGCCACCGATCCTGGCGCGGCTTGACGAGATGTGCGCCCAAGGCGGTCCGGCCAACATGCGCCTGGCGCTGGACCTCGCCGCCCATGCCGGCGGCATAGGCGAGGATCGCCACGAACCCGCCCACGAAATCCCGTTGTCCGGCGAGCACATGTTCGACGGCCCGGCCGAAGGCCCACTGGCCGTGGTGGCGTTCTACCGCTCCTATCTCCTGGCCGGCGACATGGCGCCGCTGACGTCATTGGCCGCAGACCTCGCCAAACGCGGCATAAGACTGCGCGGCCTCTACGTGGCCAGCCTGAAGGAACCCTCCGGCGCCAGCTTCGTCGAAACCCGCCTGCGCGACTGGAAACCCGTCGTGGTCCTCAGCGCCACCGGCTTCTCCGCCCGGCGCGAGGCAGGCGGCTCCCCGCTCGATGCCGCCGGCGTGCCGGTGCTGCAACTGGTCCTGTCCGGCTCCACCCCGGAAGCCTGGGCAGCGTCCCCCCGCGGCCTGACCCAGGCGGATCTGGCCATGCAGATCGTGCTGCCGGAACTGGACGGACGGCTGTCCACCACCGCCATCTCCTTCAAGGCCGACGAACCGGCGGTGGACGGGCTGGATTTCGCCCGCAAGATGCACCGCCCCCACGCCCCCGGACTCACCCTGGCAGCCGCCCGCATCGCCGGCTGGGCAAGGCTTGCCACCACATCGCGGGCCGAACGCCGGGTGATGCTGGTGCTGTCGGACTACCCCAACGCCGGCGGCCAGATCGGCCACGCGGTGGGGCTGGACACCTTCGCCAGCGCCACCGCCATCCTGCACATGCTGCAAGACCACGGATATCACACCCACGCCAACGCCGAGCTCGTCACAGCCCTGACGCAGGCGCCACCATCGCCAATCCTCACGCTGGAAGCCTACCGCACCCTGTTCGCCACCCTGCCCGACACAATGCAGCACCGCGTCCTCGCCGCCTGGGGGGAGCCCACCGCCGACATCCACCTGCGCCATCTCACGCTGGGCCACGTCACCCTCGCCGTGGAACCCGCGCGCGGCAGCGAACTCGACCGCAAATCCGGCTATCACGACCCAGACCTCGCGCCCTGCCACGCCTATATCGGCTTTCACCTCTGGCGCCTGCACCATCTGGACGCGCACGCGCTGCTGCATCTCGGCGCGCACGGCGCCTTGGAATGGCTGCCAGGCAAATCCGTCGCCCTGTCCGAAACCTGCTTTCCCCAGGCCCTGACCGGCGGCACCCCGGTCATCTACCCCTACATCGTCAACAACCCCGGCGAAGCCGCAGCCGCCCGCCGGCGGCTCGGCGCCGTCACGATCGGCCATCTGACGCCCCCCCTGCGCACCGCCGGCCTGCACGGCGAAACCGCCACGCTGGAACGCCTGATCGACGAATACGCCGCAGCCGACGGCCTGGACCGCCGCCGCGCCACTCTGCTGCGCACCACCATCCTCGAACTCGCCACCACCCACGGATTGCTCGCCGAAGCGGGGGCCGCGCGCGATGCGCTGGAGGACGAGGCCCTGGCCCGCCTCGACGCCTATCTGTGCGACGTCAAAGACCTGCAAATCCGCGACGGCCTGCACATCTTCGGCCAATCCCCCCCGCCAGAATCACACGACCGCCTGCTCGCCACCCTGCAGGCCGCCTGCCCCACCATCGATCCGGCCACACTGGCGCACCGCCTGAACGCCTCCCCCACCGCCGAGGCGCAAGCCCTGCTCGCCGCCCTAGACGGGCAATTCGTCCAACCCGGCCCCGCCGGCGCCCCCACCCGCGGCCGCGCCGACGTTCTGCCCACCGGCCGGCAACTCTCCACCACCGACCCCCGCACCATGCCCACCCGCGCCGCCCTCGCCTTGGCCGAACGCGCGGCGGACGACCTGCTGCGCCGCCACCGCCAGGACCACGGCGAAAACCCGCAGCGCATCGTCATCGACCTCTGGGGCAGCGCCAGCCTGCGCACCGGCGGCGAGGATCTCGGCCTGGCCTTCGTCCTGCTCGGCGCCAGGCCCACCTGGGATGACGGCTCCAACCGCGTCACCGGCATCGAAATCCTGCCGCTCGCAGTCATGGACCGCCCCCGCGTGGACGTCACCCTGCGCATCTCCGGCCTGTTCCGCGACGCGTTCGAAACCCAGATCGCCCTGTTCGACAGCGCCGTCCGCGCCATCGCCAGCCGCGACGAAGCCCCCGACTGGAACCCCCTGGCCGGAAACGCGACCCGCGCCGAAACCGCCCGCGTGTTCGGCAACGCCCCCGGCGCATACGGCGCCGGCGTGACGGACCTGCTGGCCCGCAACACCTGGACCGACAAGGCCGCCCTCGGCGCCGCCTATCTCGCCGCCTCCTCGGTCGCCTACGGCCAGGACCTGGACGGAATCGCCCTGCCCAACGCCTTCGCCGCCCGCGTGGCCACCGCCGACGCGTTCGTCCACCAGCAGGACCACCGCGAGATGGACATCCTCGAAGGCAGCACCCACGCCGCCCACGAAGGCGGTTTCGCCGCCGCCGCCACAGCCCTCGGCGCCACCCCCGCGCTCTATCACGCCGACACCTCCCGCCCAGACGCCCCCCGCACCGCCACCCTGGCCGAGGAAATCGCCCGCGTGGTCCGCGGCCGCGCCGCCAACCCGGTCTGGATCGCCGGCCAGATGCGCCACGGCTATCGCGGCGCCGCCGAAATCGCCCGCGCCGTGGAAGGCCTCTCCGCCTTCGCCGCCACCATCCCCACACGGCTGGACCCACAGTTCGACCTGCTGTTCAACGCCACCCTGGGCGACGAAGCCGTGAACGCGTTCCTGACCCGCGAAAACCAGGCCGCCCGCGACGACATGCAAACCCGCTTCCAGGACGCCCTGCAACGCGGCCTCTGGCGCCCCCGCCGCAACGATGTGTTCGCCCAAGGTGCCGACACATGACCAGACGCGGATGGTGCCCCAGCCTCTACGAGCCAATGGAAACCGGCGACGGCCTGCTGGTGCGCGTAAAACCCCCCTCCGGCGCGCTGCCCGCCCAGGCGGCCATGGTGCTGGCTGCCGCCGCCACACGCTTCGGCAACGGCATCGTCAACCTCACCAACCGCGCCAACCTGCAATTTCGCGGCATGACGCCAGAAACCGCCCGCGCCTTCGCCGATATCGTGGCCGGGCTGGGCCTCGCCTCGACGAACCCGCTGTCCGAACGCCGCCGCAGCGTCATCATCTCGCCGCTGACAGGCATCGACCCCACCGTAGACCCCGCCACATCCGCCGTGGCCCAGGCCATCGAGGCCATGCTGGTGGCCGATGCCACGCTCTCCGCCCTGCCCGGCAAGTTCGGCCTCGCCATCGACGGCGGCGGCGCCTTGCCGCTGCACGACGCACAGGCCGATATCCTGGTGCAGCCCAATGGCAATACGGTCCGCCTCGCCCTCGACGGCAACCCCATGGCCGCCCAGGTGCCACTGACCGAAGCCGCCTCCGCCACACGCGCGCTGATCGGCGCATTCCTGCAACACCCCAACGCCAGACGGATGCGCGATCTTGACCCGCACGCCGTGTTCCACACCGCCGGAATGACGCCCGACACACGCAGTCTTGTCCGCCCACGCGGCCCTGTCGTCGGCGATCTGGCGCCAGCCGGCGCCTTCGGCATCGGCCTGGCCTTCGGCCAGATCGACGCACCCACCCTGCACCACATCGCATCACTGGCGCAGAACCACGGCGACGCCACCCTGCGCGCCACCCCCTGGCGCACGCTGCTGCTGCCAGGCGTTTCAGCCGATTCGGCGCACAACCTGCCCGCCAGCCTGATCACCGATCCCACCGACCCCAGGCTGACGATAGATTCCTGCCCCGGCATGCCGTCCTGCGCCCGCGCCACCGTGGCCACGCTGCAGGATGCTGCCTTGCTCGCAAAATCGGCGGCGGGGCGTGCAATCCACGTGTCCGGATGCCAGAAGGGCTGCGCCCACAGGCTTCCGCGCGCCATCACCCTGGTGGGCGAGGCCGGGCGCTACAACCTGATCCGCCACGGCAACGCCGCCGCTGAACCGGCGCTGCGCGGGCTGACCATTACTGACATTGCGGCACTTTTCGCCGCGGAAGGCCTGGCATGACCATCGGATACGACTACGAGCACAACGGCGCCGCCATCTACGAACGCTCCTTCGCCACCATCCGCGCCGAGGCGGACCTGCGCGGCCTGTCCGCCGTCGAGGCCCGGGTGGCCGTGCGCATCATCCACGCCTGCGGCATGGTGGAAATCGCGCCCGACCTGGTGTTCTCCCCCGATTTCGCCACCGCCGCCCAGACCGCCCTGCGCGCCGGCCGCCCCATTCTGTGCGATGCCAAGATGGTGGCCCATGGCATCACCCGCCCGCGCCTACCGGCCGCCAACGCGGTGATCTGCACCCTGGCCGACGAGCGCGTGCCGGCCTTGGCCGCAAAGATCGGAAACACCCGCTCCGCCGCCGCCCTCGATCTGTGGGGCGAGGACATGAACGGCGCCCTGGTCGCCATCGGCAACGCCCCCACCGCCCTGTTCCACCTGCTGGAACTGCTCGATGCCGGCGCCCCCCGCCCGGCAGCCGTCATCGGCCTGCCGGTGGGCTTCATCGGCGCCGCCGAATCAAAGGCCGCCCTGGCCGAATACGCCATCCCCTTCCTCACCCTGCACGGAAGGCGCGGCGGCAGCGCCATGACGGTCGCCGCCGTCAACGCCCTGGCGAGTGACGTGGAATGACCAGCGGCACCCTTCACGTCATCGGCGTCGGCCCCGGCGACCCGGAACTCATGACCCTGCGCGCCGCCCGCCTGATCGCCGCCAGCCCCGTCGCCGCCTTCTTCTGCAAGCACGGCCGCCGCGGCCACGCGCGCTCCATCATCGGCCCGCATCTGTCCCCCGACTGCGAGGAACTGCGCTTCGAATACCCGTTCACCACCGAGGTGGAACTGGCCGACCCACGCTATCACCTCGAAATGGGCGTGTTCTACGAGGCCTGCGCCCAACGCCTCGCCGAAAAGCTGCACACAGGCCAGGACGTCGCCCTCCTCTGCGAGGGCGACCCGTTCTTCTACGGCTCGGCCATGTATCTCTACGACCGCCTGCGCACCGACCACCCCACCGAGATCACCCCCGGCGTCACCGGCATGAGCGGCTGCTGGTCCCGCGCCGGCCATCCAATGACCCATGGCGACGACGTGCTGTCCGTGCTGCCAGGCACCCTGTCCGAAGACGACCTCGTGACGCACCTGGCCGCCTGCGACGCCGCTGTGATCATGAAACTCGGCCGCAACCTGCCAAAGATCCGCGCCGCCCTCGCCCGCGCCGGACTGACCGACCGCGCCATCTACGTCGAACGCGGCACCATGCAGGACGAGATCATCCACCCCTTCGCAGACCTAGACCGCGACCGGGTGCCGTATTTCGCCATCGTGCTGGTCCCAGGCCGGCAAGGCCCAAGATGAGCGGCAAACTGACAATCATCGGCCTCGGCCCGGGCCATCTCGGCGCCCGCACGCCCGACGCCCAGGCAGCCCTGGAAGCCGCCACCGATCTCATCGGCTACGGCCCGTATCTGGACCGCGTCACCACCGGCCCGCACCAGACCCGGCACGCCACCGACAACCGCGTGGAACTCGACCGCGCCCGCCACGCGCTGCGCCTCGCCGAGCACGGCCACACCGTGGCCGTCGTCTCGTCCGGCGATGCCGGCGTGTTCGCCATGGCCAGCGCGGTGTTCGAGGCCATCGAGGCCGGGCCTGCGCACTGGCGCGGGCTGAACGTCTCGGTCATCCCCGGCATCTCGGCCATGTTCGCCGCCGCCGCCCGGCTGGGCGCGCCGCTGGGCCATGATTTCTGCGCCATCTCGCTGTCCGACAACCTCAAGCCCTGGCCGCTGGTCTGCAAACGGCTGCGCCTCGCCGCCGAGGCCGGTTTCGTTATCGCCCTCTACAACGCCCGCTCCCGCGCCCGCCCACATCAATTGGGCGAGGCGTTCGCCCTGCTGCGCGAGATATTGCCGCCCACCACCCCGGTGGTGTTCGCCACCGCCATCAGCCGCGCCGACGAGACCATCCTCATCACCACCCTCGCCGAGGCCGACCCAACCTGCGCGGACATGCGCACCCTGGTCATGATAGGCTCGGCCGACACCCGCCTCCTCGAACGCCCCGGCGCCCGCGCCTGGCTCTACACCCCCCGCTCGGTCCCGGCATGACGCGCCAACCAACGCAAGGCGCCCGCCGCATCGGCCACCTGCTCCACCCCCTCGGCCGGCTTGGGGCGGTCGACCATCACCACCGCTACGCCCAACGCGCGGGCGGCGGCCAGCTTGGCCTCGGTGGCCGATCCACCGGAATTCTTGGTCACCAGCACGGACACATCGATCCGCCCCAGCAGATCCAACTCGTCTTCCAGCCGGAACGGGCCACGCGCCGCAATCGTCTCCGCATCGGGCGGCATGCTGGCCAACTCCGGCGGATCGACGCTGCGGACGATATAATGATGCCAAGGCGCTGCCTGAAACGCCGCCAGATCCTTCTGGCCAATCGTCAGCAGAACACGCCGTGTTTCGCTCCCGAGCGCCCGCGCCGCCGCTGCCATATCGGCCACATGAATCCAGTTGTCCCCCTCCCCGGCCACCCAGGCCGGCCGATGGATGCCCAGCAGCGGCACCCCCGCCAGCCGCGCCGCCCCAACGGCATTCGGCTTCATCCGGGCCGCGAAGGGATGCGTGGCGTCGATCATCAAATCGATCGCGTTCTTGCGCAAGAACGCCGCCAGCCCCTCCACCCCGCCGAACCCACCCACCCGATACGCAATCGGCGGCGGACGCGGTGTGCGCGTGGTGCCGGCGAAGGACATCAACGCATCGAACCGCACATCCCCCACCAAAGCCGTGGCAATGGCCGTGGCCTCCGTGGTGCCGCCCAGGATCAGCACTTTCCGCATTTGACGCTCCCGCAATGACCCAACCCTGGCTCTCCATCATCGGCATCGGCGAGGACGGACCTGATGGCCTGTCCGTAGCAGCGTGCGCGCTGATTTCCCAGGCCAGCCTCGTCATCGGCGGCGCTCGACATCTCATCTTGGCCGACACACTAATCACCGGCACGCGCCAAGTCTGGCCCAGCCCGATCGCCGATGCCCTGCCCATGCTGCGCGCCCACAGCCCGGCCCCGGCCGTGGTCCTCGCCTCGGGAGACCCGTTCTGCTTCGGCGTCGGCCCCATGCTGGCCGGCGCGTTCGATCGCCAGGAATGGCAATGCCTCCCCGCCCCCTCCAGCCTGTCGCTCGCCTGCGCAAGACTGGGCTGGGCGCAGAACACCACCGAGATCATCTCGTTCTGCGGCCGTCCTGTGGCGGCCCTGGCGGCCTTGCTCAATCCCGGCACCCGCGTCCTGGCCTTGTCCGAAAACGCCAACACCCCGGCACGCGCCGCCGAACTCCTCGTTGCACACGGCTTCGGCCCCAGCGAAATCACGCTGCTCGAAGCCCTCGGCGGCCCGCACGAGCGCATCCGCGCCACCACCGCCGCCCATTTCAACCTGACCGACGCCAACCCCCTCAACCTGCTGGCCATCACCCTCAAGGCCAGCCCCACCGCCAAAATCGCGCCACTGGGCACCGGGCTGGACGACGATCTGTTCGCCCATGACGGCCAGATCACCAAGCGCGAGATCCGCGCCGCCACGCTGTCGGCACTGGAACCAAAACGCGGCGGCCTGCTATGGGATATCGGCACCGGCTCCGGCTCCATCGCCATAGAGTGGATGCGCGCCCACCCCTCCAACCGCGCCATCGCCATCGACCGCCATCTGGAAAGACTGGCCCGCGCCATGTCCAACGCCGCGCAACTCGGCGTAACGGCCCTGACATCCGTGCAAGGCGCCGCCCCCGAGGCACTGCACGGCCTGCCAGAACCCGACGCCATCTTCATCGGCGGCGGCGCACAAACCCAAGGCGTGCTCCCCACCGCTTGGGCGGCGCTCAAACCGGGCGGCCGCATGGTCATCAACGCCGTCACCATCGAAACCGAGGCCGTGCTGTTCGAAGCCCTGCGCACATATGGCGGCACGCTGTCCCGCCTGAGCGTGGAACGCCTGACCGATGTCGGCACCATGCACGGCTTCCGCCCGGCCATGACCATCACCCAATGGTCGGCCACCAGGCCATGATCGCCGCCGGACTCGGCTGCCGCCGCCACTGCCCACCGGCCGACATCATCGCCGTGCTGCGCGATGCCGAGGCGCGCGCCGGCACCATGGCCACCGCCCTCGCCGCCCCCGCCTTCAAATCCGCCGAACAAGGCCTGATCGAAGCAGCCCGCACGCTGGGCCTGCCCCTGCTGTTCATCGAAGACGACGCACTCGCCCAGGCCCAACCCAGCTGCGTCACAAAATCGGAAGCCGCGCGTCAGCACACCGGCCATGCCAGCATCGCCGAAGCCGCCGCCCTCGCCGCCTGCGGCCCGAACGCCAGGCTGCTACTTGCCCGCATCACCCATCCGGCCGCCACCTGCGCCATCGCCGAAAGCTCCCCATGACCGTCCATTTCATCGGCGCCGGCCCCGGTGCCGCCGACCTTCTCACCCTGCGCGGCCGCGACCTGCTGGCCGCCTGCGATGTCTGCCTCTATGCCGGCTCCATCGTCCCCGCCGCCATGCTCGCCCATTGCAAACCCACCGCCCGGCTGGTGGACACCGCACCGCTGTCGCTGGACGAGATCGAGGCCGAATACCTCCGCGCCCACGCCGATGGCCACGACGTCGCCCGCCTGCATTCCGGCGATCTGTCCATCTACAGCGCCGTGGCCGAACAGATCCGCCGTCTGCAACGCCACGACATCGGCTACACTCTCACCCCCGGCGTGCCCGCCTTCGCCGCCGCAGCAGCAGCCCTGGGCACCGAACTGACGGTGCCGGAAGTGGCCCAAAGCCTG
The DNA here is from genome assembly GCA_040399685.1 of Acetobacteraceae bacterium. Taxonomy (GTDB): domain Bacteria; phylum Pseudomonadota; class Alphaproteobacteria; order Acetobacterales; family Acetobacteraceae; genus CAIQQQ01. The sequence goes on along the minus strand of JBBART010000005.1, from coordinate 99,392 downwards.
ATCATCACTCGCATCTCCGGCCGCGCCTCCGCCATGCCGCCGCGCGAGACGCTGGAAGCCTTCGCCGCCACCGGCGCCACCCTGGCAATCCACCTCGCCATCCATGCGCTGGAGGCTATCGTCGAAAGGTTAACCCCGCATTACGGAGTGGACTGTCCAGTGGCGATTGTCGCCCGCGCCACCTGGCCAGACGAGATCATCCTGCGCGGCACGCTGGCCACCATCGCCGAGGCCTTCGCCGCCCAGCCCGCCGAACGCACCGCCCTCATCCTGGTCGGCCCCGCTCTGGCCGCCACGAACTTCCGCGAATCGGCGCTCTACGACCCCGATTACCGGCGCAGATTCCGCGTATGAGCCGCAGCAAAGCCTGCCCGCCCCACCAGCTTCTGGGTGCTGTCGAAGATAACCACCTCAATCTCGATGGCGGGATCGTCGAACACCGCCACCGCCACATCGCGTGCCTGCAAGGCCACCGCGTCGCCCAACCCCAGCCCGGCGGCAATGTCGAACGCCTCCACGGTTGTGTTGGCCCCGCGAATACCGGCCACGACATCCTCCGTAGCACCCAACCCAGCCGCAAACCCCGCCAGCGCGTCGAAATCCACCGATCCGCGCCGAGAATGCAGGTCCAGCTTGCCCTGCGCCAGCTTGGTCATCTTGCCGATGCCCCCAGCCACCGTCACGCGCGGCACCGGATGCGCGCGGATGTATTTCAACATGCCGCCGACGAAATCGCCCATGTCGATCAGCGCCATCTCGTCCAGCCCGTGCAGCGCCTGCACCGCCAGTTCGGAATTGCTGCCGGTGGCCCCCGCCACATGCTCCAGCCCCGCCGCAAGCGCCACGTCGATGCCGCGATGAATGGAATGAATCCAGGCCGAACAGGAAAACGGCACCACAATGCCCGTGGTCCCCAAAATCGACAGCCCGCCGACAATGCCCAACCGGCCGTTCAAGGTGCGCTCGGCAATAACCGCCCCGCCCGGGATCGAGATCTCCACCACCACGTCACCCGGCACATCATAAAGTGCGGCCACCTCCGCGATCGCCTCGCGGATCATCTGGCGCGGCATCGGGTTGATCGCCGGCTCCCCCGGCGGAATCGGCAGCCCCGCCCGCGTCACCATGCCAACGCCCTCACCCGCCCGGAACACCACACCGCTGCCCGGCTCGCCGCGCCACACCGTGGACCGCACCACCGCACCATGCGTCACATCCGGATCATCGCCGGCATCCTTCACCACGCCCGCCATGGCGCGACCATCGGCCAGAACCGTCTCGGCCAGAGCGAACGCCACGCGCTGGCCGCGCGGCAGAACAATCTCCACCGGATCGGGGAACACACCCGTCAGCAACGCCACGAACGCCGCCTTGGCGGCAGCGGTGGCGCAGCTTCCGGTGGTCCAGCCAAACCGCAATTCGGGCTTTTTCTCCATGCTGCCAGATATAGGCAGCCCAGCCCTTCCTGTCACAACAAGGCCATTGCATGACCCGCGCCCTGATCATCGGCGCCCCCCGCTCCGGCTCCGGCAAGACCACCATCACCCTGGCCCTGCTCGCGGCCATCAGGCGACGCGGCATTGCCATCCGCGCCGGAAAATCCGGACCGGACTATATCGACCCGGCCTTTCACGCGGCCGCCTCCGGCGCCCTCGGCGTCAATCTCGACAGCTGGGCAATGGCGCCGGCTCTGCTCGGCTCGGTGGCGGCCTCAGCCTCATCCGGCAGCGAAATCTTCATCATCGAATCCTCGATGGGCCTGTTCGACGGCATCGCCGGCCCACCCGGCCGCACGGGCGCCGCCGCCGATCTGGCCGGCGCGTTCGGCCTGCCGGTGGTGCTGGTGCTGGACGTCTCCGGCCAATCGCAATCCGCCGCCGCCGTCGCCCGCGGCTTCGCCACGCATGATCCACGCGTGACCATCGCCGGCGTGATCGCCAACCAGATCGCCAGCCCACGCCATCTGGAAGGCGTGCAGGCCGCCATGGAAGCGACAGGACTCCCCATCCTCGGCGCCATGCCGCGCGACGCCACGCTGGCGCTGCCCGAACGCCATCTCGGCCTCATCCAGGCCGCCGAACACGCCGATCTCGCCGCCAAACTCGACCGACTGGCCGATGCCGCCGAGACCCATCTCAACATCGACGCCATCCTCAACGCCACCACCCCCTTCGCCCCAAACGCCACACACCGCCCGGCCCTGCCGCCGCCAGGCCAACGCATCGCCCTGGCGCAGGATGCCGCTTTCAGCTTCATCTACCCGCATCTGCTGCAAGCCTGGCGCCAGCAAGGGGCCGAGATCGTCGCCTTCTCCCCCCTGGCCAACGAGGCCCCGCCGGAGGATTGCGACAGTTGCTGGCTGCCCGGCGGCTACCCCGAACTGCACGCCGCCGCCCTGGCCGAGGCGCATCGTTTCTGGACCGGCCTGCGGCACTTCGCCGCCACCCGCAAGGTGCATGGCGAGTGCGGCGGCTACATGGTGCTCGGCACCGTGCTGGAGGATGCCGACGGCATCAGCCACCAGATGGCCGGCCTGCTCGGCCACGCCACCTCCTACAAGAAGCGCCGCCTGCATCTCGGCTACCGCGAGGCCACCCTGGCCGCCGACAGCCTTCTCGGCCGCAAAGGCGAACGCCTGCGCGGCCATGAATTCCACTACGCCAGCGTCACCAGCCCCGGCCCCGACGCCCCCTTCGCCGATCTGACCGACGGCACCATGCGCCCGATCGGCCCCTCCGGTGGCCAGCGCGGCCATGTCAGCGGCACCTTCTTTCACGCCATCGCCCAAAGCTGAGGCCCCACAATGCCGATATTCTCCAGCCTCGACGCCCTGCGCCAGGCCTGCCTCTGCCTGCCAGACGGTGACACCCAAGCCGCCGCCGCCGTTCGCACGCGCCAAGGCACGCTGACCAAACCGCCCGGCAGTCTGGGACGACTGGAAGACCTGGCGGCGTGGCTCGCCACCTGGCAACGCAGCCCCACGCCGACATTGGACCGCGTTGAGATCCTGATCTTTGCGGCCAACCACGGCGTCACCGCCCAAGGCGTCTCGCCCTATCCGACAGACGTCACCGCCCAGATGGTCGGCAATTTCGCAGCCGGCCGGGCCGCCATCAACCAACTGGCCCGCGTGGCACAGGCCAGCCTGCGCGTGGTGCCGCTCTCGCTCGACACACCCACCGCCGATTTCACCACAGCACCGGCCATGACCGAGGCCGCATTCCTCAACGCCGTTGCCACCGGCTACAACGCCGTCACCCCCGGCACCGACCTGCTGTGCCTGGGCGAAATGGGCATCGGCAACACCACCACCGCGGCGGCCCTCGCGGCCGCGCTGTTCGGCGGCAATGGCGCGCACTGGGCCGGGCGCGGCACCGGCGTCAACGATGCCGGCCTCGCCCGCAAGATCGCCGCCATCGATCGCGGCCTGGCCCTGCACGCCCCAACCGATCCGCTCGAAGCCGCACAATGCCTCGGCGGTTTCGAACTCGCCGCCATCCTCGGCGCCACCCTCGCCGCCCGCCATCTCGGCGTGCCGGTCCTGCTGGACGGCTTCGTCTGCACAGCAGCCGCCAGCCCCCTCGCCCGCCTCGCCCAAGGCGGACTGGACCACACCGTGCTCGCCCACCTCTCCGCCGAATCCGGCCACATCAGGCTGGCGGAAAGCCTCGGCATGCCCCCCCTGCTCAACCTCGGCATGCGCCTCGGCGAAGCATCCGGCGCGGCCGTCGCGGTGCCCATTCTGCGCGCGGCCTTGGCCTGCCACACCGGCATGGCCACATTCGCCGAAGCCCACGTGTCCACCGATTCATGAACCGGCGCGGACTGGAACTGATCGCAGCCTTCGGCCTGCTCTCGCGCCTGCCGGTCTGGCGACTTGCGCCGAACGAGACGCATGTCGATTTCGCGGCCAGCGTCTGGGCCTACCCGGTGGCCGGCGCCATCATCGGCGCCCTCGGCGGCGGCGCCTATTGGGCCGCATCGCTCATCGGCTTTGCGCCCCACATCGCCGCCATCTGGGCCCTGGCCACCCTGCTCCTCATCACCGGCGCCCTGCATGAAGACGGCCTCGCCGACACCGCCGACGGCCTCGGCGGCGGCCGCACAGCCTCCCGCAAGCTGGAGATCATGCGCGACAGCCGCATCGGCAGCTACGGCGCCCTGGCGCTCATGCTGGCAATCGCAGCGCGCACCCTCACCATCGGCGCCATCGCCGCCCCATCGCATGTCATGGCCGCTCTCATCACAGCCGGCGCCTTCTCCCGCGCCGCGATGATCGTCGTGCTCATCAGCGCAGCCCCCGCCCGCAAGGACGGCATGGCCTCAGGCCTCATCTCCATCCCGTTCTCAGCCGCCCTCGCCGGCCTGGCCCTGCCGGTCCTGATCGCCACCCTGCTGCTGCCAACCGGCCGCGCGCTGGCGCTGTCAGCCATCACCGCCGTCATAGCCCTCGCCTTCGCCCGCCTCGCCACCCGCCAGATCGGCGGCCACACCGGCGACGTGCTGGGCGCCACGGCCCTGGTCACGGAATGCGTCCTGCTCAGCCTGCTCACGCTCTGACGACACAATCTCCACGCCGCCAATCGGCATGGACGGCGCCAGCAGATCCACCGCCCCCCCCGCCAGCAACGCCCGCAGCACCTTCAACGGCCCGCCGTGCGAGACCACAACGCAATCCCGCCCGGACGTGACGAGGTCCTGGTGAAACGCTGACACCCGCGCCACCAAGGCTGCCCCCGTCTCACCGCCGGGGGCTGCGAAGCCCTGAAGATCCGCTGCCCAACGATCCAGCGCCGCGCGCGGCACGTCATCCCAGGCAACACCCTCCCAGGCGCCGAAATCCATCTCCAACAGCCGGTCGTCGAACTGCGGCGCAGAACCATAGGCCGCAGCCAGCCCCTCCGCCACGCCACGGCACCGCAGCGCGGGGCTTGCATGAAGGGTGGCTGGCCCGAAGCCCGATAGCAGGCCGATCACCCGGGCCGTCTGCTCCTGCGCATCGGCATGCAAGGGTAAATCGAGCCGCCCATAGCAGATGCCGGGCGCCACCAACGGCCTTGGATGCCGGATCAATGCAACTCTCACCCAATCCCCACCTTGAACAACATCCGGAATAACAAGCGTTCTGCCGCGCGAAACCCGCTTCTATCATGCCCATTCGTTTGATGACGGCCGGGGACTTCATGAGAAAAATATTAGGTTTCTTGGTATTTTCCGGCTTCGTCGCCTTCGCCATCACACCTTCATTCGCCGCCGACCCACCATATGGCGCCTTCGATGGCACCTATGTGGGCAACATCATCAGCGGCGGCCCAAAATGCCGAAACAACAAAAACGTCAAAATCGTCGTCAAAGACGGTGCGTTTGTCTGGACATCCATCAATCGCACCACCGCCACCTTCAGGTTGAACGAGAAAGGCGCCTTTGCCGGCGCCATCAGCAGCAGCACCTATAGCGGCGCCGTCGACACATTAATTTTCGTTATAAACATCAGCACCCGGGGCGCCTGCATGGACACAGGCGAATTGCATCGCACGCCCACGTAGCGCCACACTTCTCCCCAGTGGGAGACGACATCATGAATGCCGATCAAAATGGACTGATCCTCACGCACATCAAGCAAGCGGCCCGACTGGCCGCGCCCGCCTTCCCAACCGCGGACAGAGCCTCGAATTTCGTTGCCGCCTTCCTGCAAGGAATCGCTCCCGCCGAGTTGCTCGTGCGCAGCAGTCAGGAACTGGCCGATGCCGCCGCCGCACTCTGGAAGCTGGCCACCACCCGCGCGCCGGGCCAGCCCGCCATCGGCATCACCGCCGATGGCCGCGCCATCCAGATCATCAACGACGACATGCGGTTTCTGGTCGACAGCACGGCCGCCGCCATCGCCGGGCTGGGGCTGACCATCGACCTCATCATCCACCCGGTGCTGCATGTGCAGCGCGATGCCACCCACGTCTTGTCCGCATTCGACGCCAGCCTCACCACACCACCGCGTGAATCGATGATCCATGCGGCGCTGGAATCCGAGATCGAGCCCGAACGCCGCGATGCCGTGATCGCCCGACTGCGCGTTGTGCTGGGCGAGGTGCGCGCCGTGGTCGAGGATTGGCCGCTCATGCGCGCCCAGGCCGGAGACCTGGCCCATGCCATCCGCACCGCTCCGCAAACAGCCACATTGCCGGGTGCCATGGAGGAGGCGGATTTCCTCGACTGGCTGGGCGCCAACAATTTCCTGTTCCTCGGCACCCGCCAATACACGCTGGACGGCACCGAACTCGCCGCAATACCCCACGCCGGCAGCGGCCTGCTGCGCCGCGACGACTTTCTGGTGTTTGACGGCCTGCGCGCCCTCACCCGCACATCCGCCGACGTGCAGCAATTCCTGCGTGAACCGCGGCCGGTGATGGTCACCAAATCCAACCGCCGCTCGCCCATTCATCGGCCGGTGCTGATGGACACCATCGTGGTGAAGCTGTTCGACGAAGCCAGCCAGGTGGTTGGCCTGCGCCTGCTGCTGGGCCTGTTCACCATCGATTCAACCCACCGGCTGCCGCTTGAAATCCCGGTGCTGCGCCAAAAGATCCGCGCCTGCCAGCAGCGCTCCGGCTTCACCGCCGACAGCCGCGACGGCCGCGCCTTACAGCATATTCTGGACACCTTCCCGCGCGACGTGCTGTTCCAGATCGACGAGGAACAGTTGTTCGAAACCGCCATCGCCGTGCTGCATCTCCAGTTCCGGCCGGCCTTGGCGCTGTTCGTGCTGCGCGACCCGTTCGAGCGGTTTTCCACCTGCCTCGTCTATCTGCCGGTCGACCGCTTCAACGCCGAGGTGGCGCGGCGCATCGCGGGCATTCTGGAGGCCGATATCGGCGGCCAGATCAGCTACGAAACCACCCAATTCGTCGGCGCCACGCTGGTGCGCCTGCACTACGTCATCACCACGCCCAAGGACCAGCCGAGCATCATCGCGGTGCCGGACATGCAGCGCCGCCTGACCGATGCCCTGCGCACCTGGCCCGACAAGCTGTCCGAGACATTGGCGCGGATGCATGGCCCGAAGGCCAGCCAGGCGCATCTGCGCCGCTATGCCAACGCCTTCCCGGCGGCCTATCGCAACCGCTGCGATGCGCAGGATGCCGCCCAGGACATCGGTCTCATCAACAAGATCCTGCAGGGCGAGGCCATCGACGCCGCCTTCTCCCACCCCGCATCCGGCGGCACCCGGCTGCGGATTTATCACCCCGGCCAGCCGGTGCCGCTGTCGGACGTGCTGCCGGTTCTGGAAAATCTCGGCGTGCGGGTGATCACCGAAATCCCCTACGAGGTGGCGCCACGCGATGCGGCAACCATCGTATGGGTGCAGGCACTGGACCTCAAAACCCAGGACACCACCCATAACCCCGACGATGCCGCACGCTTCGAGGACGCCTTTCGCCAGATCTGGGCCGGAACGCTGGAAAGCGACGGCTTCAACCGCCTGATTCTGCACGCCGGCCTGTCGGCCCGCGAGGTGGTGGTGCTGCGCACCTACAGCAAGCTGATGCGCCAGGCCGGAAGCCTGTTCAGCCAGGCCTATATGGAAGACACGATGGGGGCCCACCCCGATGTGGCGCGCCTGCTGGTGGATCTGTTCTGCACCCGCGCCAATCCGGCCCTCCCCCGGGAGGACAGCACAACCCTCGCAGCCGCGCTGCACACGCAGATCCTCGAAAGCCTCGATCACGTCGAAAACCTCGACGAGGACCGTATCCTGCGCAGCTTCCTGCTGCTGATCCTGAAGACGCTGCGCACCAATTTCTACCAGCACGACCCCGACGGGCAGCCAAAACCCTATCTCAGCATCAAGATCGCCAGCCGCGAGATCGACCTGCTGCCCCAGCCGCGCCCGCTGGTGGAGATCTTCGTGGCCAGCCCGCGTATGGAAGGCTGCCATCTGCGCGGCGGCAAGGTGGCGCGCGGCGGCATTCGCTGGTCGGACCGCAGGGAGGATTTCCGCACCGAGGTGCTGGGGCTGATGAAGGCGCAGATGGTCAAGAACGCCGTCATCGTCCCGATCGGCTCGAAAGGCGGCTTCGTGGTCAAGAACCCGCCCACCACCGGCGGGCGGGACGCCATGATGGCCGAGGGCATCGCGTGCTACCGCATCCTGATGGCCGGCCTGCTCGACCTCACCGACAACATCGTGGGCAATGCCGTGGTGCCGCCGCAGAACGTGGTGCGCCATGACGGCGATGACACCTATCTCGTCGTCGCCGCCGACAAAGGCACTGCCACCTTCTCCGACATCGCCAACGGCGTGGCCATCGAACGCGGCTTCTGGCTCGGCGACGCGTTCGCCAGCGGCGGCTCGGTCGGCTACGACCACAAGGTGATGGGCATCACCGCCAAGGGCGCGTGGGAGGCCGTCAAGCGCCATTTCCGCGAAATCGGCACCGATATCCAAACCACCGACTTCACCTGCATCGGCGTGGGCGACATGTCCGGAGACGTGTTCGGCAACGGCATGATGCTGTCCCACCACACGAAGCTGGTGGCCGCCTTCAACCAGATGCACATCTTCATCGACCCCACGCCGGATGCCGAACGAAGCTGGCAGGAACGCACCCGCCTGTTCAACCTCCCCCGCTCCGGCTGGCAGGATTACGATCGCACCCTGCTCTCACCCGGCGGCGGCATCTTCGAGCGCCGGGCCAAATCCATCGCCCTGTCGCCAGAAATCCGCGCGCTGCTCGGCATCGAACAGCACCACATGGCGCCGGCCGACCTCATCCAGGTCCTGCTGCGCCACGCGGCCGACCTGCTGTGGTTCGGCGGCATCGGCACCTACGTCAAAGCCTCCACCGAATCCCACACCGAGGCCGGCGACCGTGCCAATGACAGCCTGCGCGTCAACGCCGCCACCCTGCGCGCCCATGTGGTCGGCGAGGGCGCCAACCTCGCCGTCACCCAGCGCGCCCGCATCGAATATGCGGCCAAAGGTGGGCGCATCAACACCGACGCCATCGACAACTCCGCCGGCGTCGACACGTCCGATCATGAGGTGAACATCAAGATCGCCGTCAGTGACGCCATCGGCGCCGATCTGGTGGCGCCAGCCGAGCGCACCGCCTTCCTCGCCGCGATGACCGATGACGTCGAACATCTGGTGCTGCGCGACAACTACCTCCAACCCCTCGCCCTCTCCCTGGCCGAGGCGCATGCGCCCGCCTTGCTCGACAACCACGCCGGCATGATGCGCGCCATGGAACGTGGCGGCAGGCTCGACCGCGCCGTGGAATTCCTGCCCGACGACGAAACACTCGCTCAACGCGCCCTCGCCGGCCGCGGCCTCACGCGGCCAGAAATGGCGGTTTTGCTCGCCTATGCCAAAAACGACTTCTACGCCGCGCTGCTGGCGTCAGACCTCCCGGACATCCCTGAACTCGTCAGCGAACTGCTGAACTATTTCCCAGAACGTCTGCGCCTCCTCGCCCCCACAACCCTCGTGCGCCACCGCCTGCGCCGGGAGATCATCGCCACCTGCGTTGCCAATGAACTGTTCAACCGCATGGGGCCGAGCTATGTCGAGGACACCAAGTCCCGCACCGGCCGCGCGCCAGACGACATCGCCCGGGCCTTCCTGATCGTGCGAGACGTGTTCAACCTGCCCGCCATCTGGCGCGACATCGAGGCGCTGGACAACACCATCCCCGCCGCCGCACAGACCAGGCTGTTCCTGGCCATCGAAGCCATTGTGGAACAGGCCGCGCGCTGGTTCCTGCTGTCCGGCCTGACGTTGGACCCGGCGGCCTTGACCGCAACCTTCCGCCCTGACGTCCAGACCCTGGCCGCGAACCTGCACGACGTGCTGCCGGAACGCGAACGCATCGTCAATGACGGCCGCCTGACGGCCCTTATCGCCTCCGGCGCACCGACCGCCCTGGCCGAACGCGTGATGGTGCTGAACACGTTGAGCACGGCGATGGACATCATCCAGATCGCCGCCAACCTGCATCACGATGTTGTTGAGACCGGCCGCATCCATCTGGGCGCCGGCGTCGATTTCGGCCTGCTGATGCTCCGCCGCCAGGCCCGCGCCATGCCGGCCCGCACCCATTGGCAGCGCCTGGCCGCCGATGCGCTCGCCGATGACAGCTATGTGCAGCAACGCGCCATCACCCGCGCCCTGGTGATCACGGGCGCGCACACCATTCCACCCGAAACCGGCTCTGAACTGGCGGAAGTGCTGGCGGAAATCGGTCGCACCACACCGCCAGATCTCGCCATGCTCACCGTGGCCAGCCAACGCATCCGCAAGGCCACCGAAGCCTTGCGCGCCAGCGGGACGGCGGTGTGAGGATGATAAAACAAGCGGAAGCGCTTGTTCTTTTTTGAAAAAAAGAACCAAAAAAACTTCATTCATTTTGGCACGTGGTGGGGACACGCCGCGCCCCACGCCAAACGAATGAAGTTTTTTTGCTTCTTTTTCTTCAGAAAAAGAAGGTCTTCCTCTAAAATTGTCTTTTTAAAACGCTATCAGACCGGCCTTACCCCAATAATGGCCTGACGCAGCCGGGACGACACGAAGTCGATGGCCGACACCGCCACCAGCATCATCAGAATGATGAACGACACCTGCTGCCATTCCACGGTGCGGATCATCTCCGACAAATGCAGCCCGATCCCGCCGGCGCCGACAATGCCGATAATGGTGGCCGAGCGGGTGTTGCTCTCGAAATAATACAACACCTGGCTGGTGATCACCGGCAGCACCTGCGGCAACACACCGAACCGCACGGCGGCCAGCGGGCTTCCGCCGGTGGACAGCACGCCCTCAACCGGGGCGCGATCGGTGGCCTCGATCGCCTCGGAGAACAGTTTGCCGAACGCCCCGAAATCGGCGCAGGCAATGGCCAGCACGCCGGCGAACGGGCCAAGGCCCACCACGTTGATCCACACCAGCGCCCAAATCAGCGTGTCCACGCCACGAATGGTGTCGAACAGACGGCGCGACAGAATATGCACAATCCGGTTCGCCACCACATTCTTGGCCGCGATGAATCCAAGCGGAAACGCCATGATGGCAGCGCCCAGGGTGCCCAGAAACGCAATGCCGAGCGTCTCGGCCAGCGAGCCGAGATAGAACACCACCCGGCCCCAGGTCTCTGGGTTGGGCGGCAGCATAACCCCCAGGATCACCCAAAGCTGGCTGCCGCCGGTGAGCAGCATGCCGAAGGTGAACCCAAGATACCAAAGCCCAAAGACAAACAGCCCCACCAGCCCGGTTGCCACAAAGGCCGGCGTCAACTGCGCCCGCCAGGCTGGGCGGAACGCATGGGGATGGCGCTCCATGATCTCGGCCTGCCCGGCCAGAATGCTCTCGCGCAACCGCGCGCTGGTATCGCTCATCGCTGCCGCTCCGAACCGATCAATCGGTGGCGCAATTTCTCGGTGCCGTAGTCAATCAACATCACCGTCAGGATCAACAACACGATGATGGCGCTCACATCGGAATAATAGAATTTGCGGATCGACACGATCAACGTGTCGCCAATGCCGCCCGCGCCGACAAACCCCATCACCGCAGCCCCGCGCACGTTGATCTCAAAGCGCAGCAAGGCATAACTGAGAAAGTTGGTCTGCACCTGCGGCAGCACCGCGAACCGGATCTGCTGGATCCAGGTGCCACCTGCGGCGGCAATGCCCTCCACCGGCTTCATGTCGATATTCTCGACCACTTCGGCAAACAGCTTGCCCATCGCGCCGATGGTGTGAATGGCAATCGCCAGCACGCCCGGCACCGGGCCAAGGCCGAAGGTGTAGACAAAGATCAGCGCGAACACGAGTTCCGGCACGGTGCGGTTGAACTCCAGCGCCCGGCGGGTGACGAAGCACACCCATTTCGTCTTCATCAGGTTGCTGCAGGCCGGAAAGCAGAACAGGAACCCGATGGCAGCCCCGGCGATGGTGCCGACATAGGCGATCAGCAACGTCTCGCCCAACAGCTTCAGCCATTTCCCAAGGCCCCAGAACCACTCCACCGGATCGGTCCAGACACGGTCGCCACTTTCAAGCTTGAAGGTGGCGTCGATGTAGTTGGTGAAGTTGCCGATCTTGTCATACAGCGTCAGCGGCCGCACTTCAGCCGCCCAGCCGGCAAGTACGATGCACACCACCAGCACCGCCAGCCCTTGCAGCGAACGCATCCGCCGCGCGGACAAGGCGCGCGCATAGCCCGCCACCAGTTCGGCGATCTCGGCGGTCGCAATGGGGCTGATTGTCCGCGCCACGAGCATCAGACCTTGCGCAGACTGTCGACGAAGCGGATCAGCTTGACGGTGTCGTCATAGGCCGCGTTGTCGGTGCGCTCCCAGGCCCGATCCTTGCCGTTGGACAGACGGGCGAACGCCTCCGGCGCCTGGACGGGTGCGGCCAGAAACGCCGAGGTGATGGCGGCCTTCAAATTCGCAGGGAGGCTCGACAGCAGGCAAATCGGCGAATTGATGATGAGATCGGATTGCAGGATGAGCCGGAAATCAGCCAGTTTCATCAGGCTTCCATCGCGGTTACGCAACATACCCTTGGCCAGCATGCGCGAGAGCGTGCCGTCCTCCAGCGTGGTGAAGCCATTGGCGGCCACATCCACCTGCCCCTGCGCCAGAGCGATCATCGCGTTCTCATGGCTGCCGGTATAGATCGTCTTGCCGAAGAATTGCTCCGGATTGATGCCATGCTTGTCCAGCATGAAGCGGGGCATGTTGTTGCCCGAGGTGGAATTCGGATCAACCAGCCCCAGGTTCTTGCCCTTCAGCGCCTCGATGGTCTTGTACGGCGTGCTCGCCAGCACAAAGAAGCCGGAATAATAGCCCTTGCTGCCATCGGCATTCACCTGGATCAGCACCGCGTCGGTGGCCACACCGGTCACGCGGGCGCGGGCGAAGGAGGCCGGGCCGTAATAGGCGATCTGCACATTGCCGGCGCGCTGGCCTTCGATGACGGCTGCGTAGTCATTGGCAATCCGCAGGCTGACGGGAATGCCAAGCGCCTGGGTGAGGTAGGCCATGAACGGTGCGAACCGGTCGGTCATGCCCTGCGCGTTCTCGCTGGGCACGTTGGCGAACACCAGTTCTGGATATTGCGCCTTCCAGTCTTGCGCCCGCGCCGGTGCGGCGAGGGCTGCCGGCAGCGTGGCGGCTGCGGCAATCAGTGAACGACGACGCAACATGCAGGCTCTCCCGGTGAAACAGCAGGCAGCCGGCCAGGACGCTGACGCGCCCTGGCCGGTTTAGGCTCAGGACTTGCGCAGGCTGTCGACGAACTTCACCAGCTTGATGGTGTCGTCGTAATCAGGCGTGCCGATTTCCTTGAACGCCGGGTGCTGGCCGTCCGAGATACGGTCGAACGCAACCTTGTCCTTCATCGGCGCGTCCAGGAACGCCTTCTTGATGGCGGCCTTCAGGTCGGCCGGCAGATCGGCGAGGATCGCATACGGGCCGTTCAGAATGGCCGGCGAGGTCTTGATGATGCGGAAATCCGAATATTTCATCGGCGTGCCGTCCTTGAACTTCAGCATGCCCTTGGTCAGCATCTGCGTCAGCGTGCTGTCTTCGGCGTTGGTCCAGGCGTTGGCGACGATGTCCACCTGGCCCTGGGCCAAGGCGATCACGGCGTTCTCATGGCTGCCGGTGAAGACCACCTTGCCGAAGAACTCTTCCGGCTTGATGCCCATTTCGTTGAGCACGAAGCGCGGCATGTTGTTGCCCGAGGTGGAGTTCGGGTCGACCAGGCCAAGGTTCTTGCCCTTCAGGTCGGCCACGGTCTTGTACGGGCTGGTCGCCAGCACATAGAACACCGAGTAATAACCGGTCGAGTGATCCTTGTTCTCATCAATCAGGATCGCATCGGTCTTCACGCCGGTGATGCGGGCGCGGGCGAACGAGGCCGCACCATAGTTGGCGATCTGCACGTTGCCGGCGCGCTGGCCTTCGATGACGGCGGCATAGTCGTTGGCAACGCGCAGCGTCACCTTCGTGCCGAGTTCCTTGCTGAGATAGCTGGTGAACGGCGTCCAGCGATCAATCACGCCCGAGGCGTTCTCGGCGGGAACCAGTGCGAAGGTCAGCTCAGGATACTGGGCCTTCCAGCTCTGGGCGGAAGCCTGGGTGGCCAGCATCGGGACGGCAGCCAAAGCGGTGCCGGCGGCGATCAGCGAACGACGAGTGATCATGATAATTCTCCTGGTGGGCAAATGAAGGTGCGTCAGACTTTCATGGCGTGGCGCACATGACTGGCCTCGGCCATCACGTCGCCGGCTTCGAGGCCATAGAGTTCGCGCGCGACCTCCTCGGTCAGTGCGGCCGGCACGTCGTCAAAAACCACCCGCCCCTGCGCCATGCCCACAAGCCGGTCGCAATAGGTGCGCGCCAGATCGAGCGAATGCAGGTTGCAGATGATGGTGATGCCGAATTCGCGGTTGATGCGCAGCAGCGCGTCCATCACTACTTTTGTGTTGCGCGGGTCGAGCGAGGCGATCGGCTCGTCGGCGAGGATGATGTCGGGCTCCTGCACCAGCGCCCGGCAGATCGCCACCCGCTGCTGCTGGCCGCCGGACAACTGGTCGGCGCGCTGGGCCGCCAGAGAGGCGATATCGAGTTGCTCCAGCGCGGCCAGCGCGATCACGCGGTCCTCGTGCGACCACATCTTCAACATCGCCCGCCACGCCGGCATGTGGCCCAGCCGGCCCATGAGCACGTTGGTGAGCACATCTACCCGGCCCACGAGGTTGAACTGCTGGAAAATCATCGCACAGCGCCGGCGCCAGCTTCGCAATGCCCCGCCTTTCAGCGTGGTGACGTTCATGCCGTCGAACATGATGGTGCCGGCCGACGGATCGACCAGCCGGTTGACCATGCGCAGCAGCGTGGACTTGCCGGCGCCGGAGCGACCGATCACGCCAATGAACGAACCCGGCGCCACCTCGAGCGTGATGTCCTGTGCCGCGAACCGGTTGCCGTAAGACCTTGAAAGGCCCGAAATGCGCAGCATGTCACCCCCTCATCTGGAGTGGGGCTTACACCGGAGATGATGACAGGTTCGTGGCAGTTGGATGCCAATGCGATGACGATCGCCATAACGGCCGTGCCAGACCTCGCCACACGCAACGCAGGGGCGACCTAGACTATGCGTTGTTTAATAGCGTGCGGCGCCGCATTCCTGTATCGAGCGTACCTGATCCCCCCCGCCGGAGCTCCATACGTCTATTGTCCATTCGGACAATGCGTGCCTCCCGCCAGACTGGCCATACCCTGCTCATGCCGTTTCCCGCGACCCATCCTGCCCTCGCACGTGCTCTTCTGGCCCGCGAATACCTCGAACCAACGCCGGTTCAGGCCGCTGTCCTCGCGGCAGAGGGTGAAGAGCGCGACCTGTTGGTGTCCGCGCAAACCGGCTCAGGCAAAACCGTTGCCTACGGCATGGCCTTCGCCACCACCCTGCTCGGCGACGCCGAACGCTTCGAGCGCGCCGGCCCGCCGCTGGCCCTGGTGATCGCACCCACCCGCGAACTGGCCATGCAGGTCCACCGCGAACTCAGCTGGCTGTACGAGCAGACCGGCGCCCGCGTCGTCTCCTGCGTCGGCGGCATGGACGCTCGCTTCGAACAGCGCGCCTTGGCCGCAGGCTGCCACATCGTGGTCGGCACCCCCGGCCGCCTGAAGGACCATATCGAGCGCGGCCAACTGAACCTGTCCGCCATCCGCGCCGTGGCACTGGATGAAGCCGACGAGATGCTGGACCTCGGCTTCCGCGACGATTTGGAATTCATCCTCGACGCCGCCCCCACCACCCGCCGCACGCTGCTGTTCTCGGCCACCATCGCCCACGACATCGCAGCCCTGGCGCGTCGCTACCAGACCAACGCGCTGCGCATCGACACGCTGGTACGCCACCAGCCGCATGCCGACATCGAATACCGCGCCATCCGCATCCAGGCGCACGAGACTGAAGCCGCCCTCATCAACATTCTGCGCTATTACGAGATGCGCGCCGTGCTGGTGTTCTGCGCCACCCGTGAAGCGGTGCGCCGCCTGCACGCAAGCCTTGAAAACCGCGGCTTCCAGGCCGTGGCATTGTCGGGCGAGCTGAGCCAGAACGACCGCACCAACGCCCTGCAATCCCTGCGCGACGGCCGTGCCCGCGTCTGCGTCTGCACCGACGTCGCCGCCCGCGGCCTCGATCTTCCCGATCTCGGCCTGGTCGTCCACGCCGACCTGCCGACCGACCGCGAAACCCTGCTGCACCGTTCGGGCCGCACCGGCCGCGCCGGCCGCAAGGGCATGTGCGTTTTGCTCGTGCCGCACCCGAAGCGTCGCCGCGCCGAGCAGCTGATCATGTCCGCTGGCGTGCAGTGCACCTGGGGCGGCCCGCCGGCCGCTGACGAAATCCGCGCCCGCGACCAGGAGCGCCTCCTGGCCGACCCGATTCTCACCGAGCGCGCCAGCGGTGCGGACGCCGAACTCGCCCGCAAGCTGCTGGAAGGCCGCTCGGCCGAAGACATCGCCGCCGCCCTCATCCGGATGTACAGTGCCCGCCTGCCGGCCCCTGCCGAATTGTTCGACAGCCAGCCGCAAGGCGATCTGACCCGCGCCCATGCCACGCGCCCGGACCGCGCCGAAGGCCCGAGCAAGATACGCGTCGAGGGCGCAACGTCCTGGTTCCGCATCACCATCGGCCGGCAGAACAACGCCGACCCGAAATGGCTGCTGCCGCTCATCTGCCGCGCCGGTGACGTGACCCGCTCGGAAATCGGCGCCATTCGCCTGTTCGACCGTGAGTCGAAGTTCGAAATCGCCGAGGCTGCCGTGGCACGCTTCACCGCTGCCATCGACCGCGCCGGCGAGCAGGAATACAAAATCTCCCCCGCTGGTGCCGCACCTGCTCCGCGCACATTCCCATCCCATGAGGGCGCCCCCCGCGAGGGCGCGCCCCGCAAATTCAACCGCAAGCGGACAGGCTGAACAAAGCCGCCTCAAACTTGCGAGACTAATCTTGCGTTAACTTTCGTCCGCTAAAATCCTGCGTGTGAGCACCAGCAACACGCAGGATCCGGACCACGCAGAAGACCGCCCACCCGGCGCATCACCGGCTGAGGATTGGACAAAACTTCTGTTTACCCGCGCCAACCCGCACGCTGAACTTCAAGCAGCGCAAGCGCTGGCGCACGCCGCGCACCGCACCCTCCGCGTCTCCCTCGCGCTGGCCAAATCGGGCCGCGCCATTGATTTAACCGGGCTGGATCGCTGGTTCGGCCGGCTGACCGCAAGCGCGCTGGATCTCGAACCGCATGAGGGGCGTCAGCTCCGCCCGGCGCTTCTCGCCCTGCTGGACTGCCTCAACCAGCTTGAACACACCGTCACGTCCCGCGCCCCGCCGCCCGGCACGACATGACGCGGCGGCCGACGGCCTCAAACTCCAGCCAGCACCGGAAAATCCGTGCAATTTCATGATGTCTCCATCGGCTTCATCGCCCTGTGCGGCGTTCTGGGCCTGATTTGGCTGATTCAACGCATGGTTCGGGCCGGCGGAATTGGCGGCGGCCCATCAACAGGACGGGTGCGACTCGTCCAATCCCTGGCGCTCGACCCGCGGCGCCGCGTGGTGCTGGTGGAATGCGACGGCCAAAGCATTCTCGTGCTCACAGGCGGCACGACGGATCTCGTTCTGTCGGCCCGCTCCAACGCATATCCGGTGGCCCAGCCATGAGAATGATCATCCTGGTGCTGTTGTTGCTGCTGGCACCCGTCAGCGCGTTGGCGCAATCGGTCAATATCGACCTCGGAGCCGCCGGAAACGGGGGCGCCACCAGCCGCATCGTCCAGCTCACCGTGATGCTCACCGTGCTGTCGCTGGCGCCCAGCCTGCTGGTGATGATGACGGCGTTCACCCGCATCGTCATCGTGCTGTCGCTGCTGCGCAGCGCCATCGGCGCGCAGGGAACACCCCCCAACACGGTGCTGATCGGGCTGGCCTTGTTCCTCACCTATTTCGTGATGCAACCGGTGCTGGACCAGGCATGGGCCACCGGCCTGCTGCCCATGGCCAACGGCCAAATCGGCGAGATGGACGGACTAAAACTGGCCAGCGAGCCGTTTCGCAAATTCATGGCCGTCAATGTGCGCGGGGAAGATCTACGGCTGTTTCTCGACCTGGCCCATTTGCCAGAGCCCGCCTCCCCCGACCAGGCCGGCTGGCGCGCGCTCGTGCCCGCCTTCCTGGTGGGCGAGCTTCGCCGCGCCTTCGAAATGGGGTTCCTGCTTTACCTGCCATTCCTGGTGATCGACATGGTCGTTGCCAGCGTCTTGATGAGCCTTGGCATGATGATGCTGCCCCCGAACGTGATCTCGCTGCCGTTCAAGCTGATCTTTTTCGTCCTCGTCGACGGCTGGCGCCTGATAACCGGCAGCCTCGTGCAGAGCTTTGGCGATATCCACTAATATTGCAGACCCGGCTCACGTGGAAACGGACGCTGCCCCGACTCTTCAAATTCACACAGCGAGACTTTGAGCCCACCACCGGCCCTGCTAGAACCTCCATCGCAAACGGTTGGGCCAAGTCATGCAATACGAGCGTCGGTTCAAGTTTCTGGTCTGTGCCCCTGTCTTTGACGCCGAGGATCTGGAAGGCCAGCGCCTGGCGCAGATCATCTCGGAAATCGAGAAAATCGGGTTCGACGTCGTCAAGGCCCGCAAGGCGGACGACGCGGAACTGGTCATCCGAACCGATGCCGCGATCGGCTGCGTGGTGCTGGACTGGGGCAAGCGCGGGCCGCAAGGCAAGATGGCGGCGCTCATCAGCCTCATTCGCAAGCGCGGGCTCGACACCCCCATCATCATCCTCGTACGCCATCACCGGCTGGAAGATATCCCCGTCGACATTCTGCACGAGGCGGACGGCTACGTGTTCCTCGCGGAGGAGACGCCGGAATTCATCGCCAAGAACCTCGCCTCCCGCCTGCGCCAATATGCCGAGACGTTGCGCACCCCGTTCTTCGGCGCGCTGCTGGACTACAACGAGGAAGGCAACCAGCTCTGGACCTGCCCCGGCCACAATGGCGGCGTGTTCTATGGCCGCAGCCCGGTGGGCCGCATCTTCGTCGAGCATCTCGGCGAAAACGTGTTCCGCGACGACCTCGACAACTCGGTGCTCGATCTCGGCGACCTGCTGATCCATGAAGGCCCGGCCCTGGAGGCCCAGAAGCAGGCCGCCAAGATCTTCGGCGCCGAACGCACCTATTTCGTGCTGAACGGCACCTCGTCCTCCAACAAGATCGTGCTCACGGCCTTGGTCGCCGAGGGCGATCTGGTGCTGTTCGACCGCAACAACCACAAGGCCGCCCATCACGGCGCATTGCAGCTCGGCGGCGGCATTCCGGTGTATCTGGAGACCGATCGCAACGCCCAGGGCCTGATCGGGCCGATGGACATCGAGGCGCTGGACGAGACGCGCATTCGCGAACAGATCCGCGACAACCCGCTCATCACCGACAAGGAAGCATGGCAGCGCCCACGCCCGTTCCGCTGTGCTGTGATCGAGCAATGCACCTATGACGGCACCATCTACTCCGCCCAGATGATCCTGGAGAAGATCGGCCATCTGTGTGACTACATCGTGTTCGATGAAGCCTGGGCCGGGTTCCTCAAATTCCACCCGATGTTCAAGGGCCGTTTCGCCATGGGCCTGGAAGGGCTGGACGAAAATTCGCCCGGCATTCTCTGCACCCAATCCACGCACAAGCAATTGGCCAGCTTCAGCCAGGCCAGCCAGATCCACGTGCGCGACAACCACATCAAGGGCCAGCGCCGGCGCATCGAGCATCGCCGGTTCAATGAAACCTTCCTGATGCACGCCTCCACCTCGCCGTTCTACCCGCTGTTCGCCTCGCTCGATGTCGGCGCACAGATGATGAAGGGCCGCCAGGGCGAGGTTCTGTGGGACGACACCATCCGCCTCGGCATCGAACTGCGCAAAAAGATGCGCGCCATCCGCGCCGAGTTCGAGGAACGCGAGACAGACGCCACGCGCCAGTGGTTCTTCGACCCGTTCGTGCCCGACCTCGTGCAGCACGACGGCGAGCAGATCTGCTGGGAGGACGTGCCGACCGACGCCCTGGCCGCCGATTCGGCCTATTGGGAACTCTCCCCCGGCGCTGCCTGGCACGGCTTCCGCCATGTGGCCCCCGGCTATGCCATGACCGATCCGAACAAGCTGACGCTGCTGACGCCAGGGTTCAACCGCGCCACCGGCCAGTATGAGGAACACGGCGTGCCGGCGCCGGTGCTGGCGCAATATCTGCGCGAAAACCGCATCGTGCCGGAAAAGAACGACCTCAATTCCATCCTGTTCCTGCTCACGCCGGGCGTGGAGAGCAGCAAGGGCGCCACGCTGCTGTCCGCTTTGGTGTTCTTCAAGCGCCTGCACGACGACAACGCCAAGCTGGAAGACGCCATTCCGGAATTCGTCCGCAAGCGCCCGCAGCGCTATGGCGGCATGCGACTGCGCGACCTGTGCGCCGAAATGCACGCCTATTATCGCGATGCCGGCACCAGCACGCTGCAACGCCAGCAGTTCCGCCGCACCCATTTCCCGGAAATGGCCATGACAGCCAATGTCGCGGTGCGCCACATGACGCGCAACAACGTCGATTTCGTGCCGCTGGACGACATCCACGGCCGCATCGCCACCACCATGTTCGTGGTCTACCCGCCGGGCATCGCCACCATCGTGCCGGGCGAACGGCTGGACGATGCGGCGCGGCCGATGATTGACTACCTGAAGGTGTTCGAACGCGGCGCCAATTTGTTCCCCGGCTTTGAGAACGAAATCCAGGGGCTGTTCCGCCAGGTCGAGCCAGATGGGCGCACCCGGTTCTACACCTATGTCGTCCGGGAAGACGAAGGCTGAGAGATGCAGACCGAAAAGCAAAAGATGCTGGCCGGAGACCTGTATCACTGCACCGATCCGGAGCTACAGGCCGACCAGCAGACGGCAACAGAATGGATGGTGCGCTACAACGCCGCCTTCGCGTCATCCAACGCTGACCGGCACGCGCTGTTGTGCCAATTGCTGGCCTCGGTCGGCGATGGCGCCATCATCCGCCCGCCGTTTCATTGCGACTACGGCGCCAACATTCATCTGGGCCGCAACGTGTTCGTGAACTTCAGCTGCATCATCCTCGATGTGGTCGACGTCACCATCGGCGAAGGCACCCTGATCGGCCCGGCGGTGCAGATCCTCACCGCCGATCACCCGCGTGATCCAGCGATCCGCAAGGCAGGCGCCGAGTTCGGGCGCCCCGTCAAAATTGGCTGCAATGTCTGGATCGGCGGCGGCGCGATCATTCTTCCGGGCGTGACCATCGGCGATGACGCGGTGATCGGCGCCGGCAGCGTCGTCACGCGGGACATACCTGCTGGCAGCATCGCGGTTGGCAATCCGGCTCGTATTCAGCCGGCCAAACCCCAACCTTAAACTTTCAGGCCAGGAACTTCCCAGCCTCAGGCCTGTTCTGGGTGCGTGACGTTCGCGCATCCAGACGATGATGTATCTAGGAGATAAGCCCACATGACTTCCCCCACCCTGTTCTCGCCGCTCTCGCTCGGCGCGCTTTCCCTTGCCCACCGCGTTGTCATGGCGCCGCTCACGCGGATGCGCGCCTTGCAGCCGGGCAACATTCCAGGCCCGCTGAACGCCGAATATTATGCCCAGCGCGCCACCAAAGGCGGGCTGCTGATCGCAGAGGCCACCCAGGTCAGCACCCAGGGCCAGGGCTATCCGGCCACGCCCGGCATCCATACCGATGAACAGGTTGCCGGCTGGCGTCTGGTGACGGATGCGGTTCACGCCAAGGGCGGACTGATCGTGCTGCAGCTTTGGCATGTCGGCCGCACCTCGCATTCCTCGTTCCACAACGGCGCCCTTCCGGTCTCCGCCTCCGCCATCCGCCCAGCCGGCCAGACGATGACGGCCGGCTGGCAGATGGCCGACACCGAAACCCCGCGCGCACTGGACCTGTCCGAAATCCCGGCCCTGGTGCAGAGCTACGCCGACGCCACCACCCGCGCCCGCGCCGCAGGCTTTGACGGCGTGGAGCTGCATTCGGCCAATGGCTACCTGCTCGACCAGTTCCTGCAGGACGGCTCCAACCACCGCACCGACGCATACGGCGGCCCGATCGAAAACCGCACGCGCCTCACCTTGCAGGTGCTGGACGCCATCGCCGGCGCCTGGAGTGCTGATCGCGTCGGCATTCGCCTCAGCCCGCACGGCACGTTCGGCGACATGTCCGACAGCGACACCAAGGGGTTGTTCGCCCATCTGATCGGCGAGATCAACAAGCGCCACATCGCTTATCTGCACCTCATCGAACCCCGCGCCACCCTGGCCGGCGGCTCGGACGCCTCGATGGAGAACGCACCGGACGTGGTGGCCACCTATCGTGGCCTATTCGCGGGCGGCGTCATCGCAGCCGGCGGATTCACGGCGGAGAGTGCGGATGCCGAAGTGGCAACCGGCCGGTCTGACGCGGTGGCGTTCGGCCGCCTGTTCATCTCCAATCCGGACATGGTGGAGCGCCTGCGCACCCACAGCCCGCTCACCCGCTACAACCGCGACACGTTCTATGGCGGCGGCGAAGTCGGCTACACCGACTACCCGGCGCTGCAGCCGGCCCTGTCGTAAGGCAGGCGCTGAGAGGGCAATGCTCGCTTCAGGTTGAAGCGCGAAGCAATCTTCAGGACATGAAGATCTTCTTTTTCTGAAGAAAAAGAAGCAAAAAGACTTTTATTCATTTCGGTGCATGGTGTGGCAAATTCCGCGCCATGCATCTGAATTCATAAAGTTTTTTGGTTCTTTTTTTCAAAAAAGAACGCTTCGCTTTCCTCCATATTTTCTGTTCGTCGAAGTTTTTAACTCTTCAGGCGGCCTTGCTGCCCGCAACCCCAAGATGCCGCTCCAGAATGGCGGCATCTTGGCGCAAGGCCGCCGAGGTGCCGGCATAGACCACGGCGCCGTTTTCCAAGATCACCGCCTGGTGCGTCACGCCCAAAACCTTCTGGGCATGCTGCTCCACAATCACCATCGACAGCCCCTCATCGCGGACGATCCCGGCGAGAGCCGCCATCAACTCCTGCACGATGATCGGCGCCAACCCCTCGGTCGGCTCATCCAGCAGCATCAGTCGCGGGTTCAGCACCAAAGCGCGCCCCACCGCCAGCATCTGCTGCTCGCCGCCGGACAACTGGTTGCCCATGTTGGCGCGACGTTCCTTCAGGCGTGGGAACATCGCATACACCCGCGCCACATCCCACGGCCCTGGCCGTGCCACTGCGGTCATGTTCTCCTCCACGGTCAGGCTGCGGAAGATGTTGCGCTCCTGCGGCACCCAGCCGATGCCGGCATGCGCCCGCTGCTCCGGCCGCAGCGCGGTGATGTCCCGCCCGCCCAACCGGATGACGCCGGCACGACGGCGCGTGACGCCGATGATGGAGTTCAGCAGCGTCGTCTTGCCCATGCCGTTGCGCCCGAGCAACGCCATCGACTGCCCCTCGGCCAACGAGATCGACACGTCGCCCAACACGATCGCAGCCCCATAGCCGGCGGACAGATGCTCCACGTTCAGGATGTCAGTCATGCGCCGCATCCCCCAGATAGACCTCGCGCACACGCGGATCAGCGGCGATCTCGGCCGTGGTACCTTCCAGCAGCAACCCGCCGGCCACCAGCACCGAAATCCGGCTGGCGAATTTGAACACCAGATCCATATCGTGCTCGATCAGCAGCACCGTCACATCCGCCGGCAGTGCCGCCAGCCCGTCCATAATCTCGCCGCGCTCCCCCTCAGGCACGCCGGCCGCCGGCTCATCCAACAGCAGCACACGGGGGCCGCAGGCGATGGCGGTGGCGATTTCCAGCAGCCGCTGCTTGCCATAGGGCAAGGAGGCAGTCGGCCGGTTCATCACATCAATCAGGTCGAACCGCTCCAGCACATCCACGCAGCCCTCAATCACCCGCTTGTCCGAGCCGATCGTGCGAAACATGTTCCGGTCCAGCCCCAACCGGCGCGACACCGCCAGCCCCACCGTCAGCAACGGCGTGAACCCGGGGAACAACTGGTTGATCTGGAACGTCCGCACCAACCCCAGTTCCACCCGCCGGGCGCGAGACGCCTTGGTGATATCCGCCCCATCCATCTCGATGCTGCCCGATGTCGGCGCCAGCACCCCAGTCAACAGGTTGATCAGCGTGGTCTTGCCCGCACCGTTCGGGCCAATCAGCGCATGCCGCGCCCCCCGCTCCAGCCGGATAGACACGTCGTTGGTCGCCACCAGCCCGCCAAACCGGCGAACAAGATTGCGCGTCTCCAGGGCGGCCATCATGCCACGCCCCGCAGACGACGCAGCAGGAACGCGGGTGCGCCGACAATCCGCTCGCGCCCGATCATCACCAGCGCCACCAGCAGCAGCCCGATCCAGAACTCCCAATACTCAGGCGTCAGATTGGCAATCGCGTCCTGCACAATCTTGAACAGCAGCGCGCCCACCAGCCCGCCATACAGATAGCCGGTGCCGCCGATGATCAGGATCAGCAGCAGATTCGCCGAACGATGAAACGCCAACACATCCAGCGATACGAACTGCGTCGTCTGCGCCAACAGCGCGCCCGCAATACCGGCCATGGCGGCGGCCAGCGTATAGACCACCACCAGCCTCCGGTTCACCGGAATGCCGATGGCCGACGTGCGCAGCGCGTTCTCCTTCACCGCCCGCACCGACCAGCCGAACGGCGAGAACACAAAACGGCGGGCGATCACGAACAGCACGAACACCACCACCATTGTGTAGCCGTAGGCCACCTTGCCGAAGATATCGAACTCGAACCGCCCCAGCAGCAGGCCGGGTGCCACACCCTGCAACCCATCCGCCCCACCGGTCAGCCAGGCCATGCGGTTGGCGATCTCGCCCAGCAGCACGCCCACGCTGAGCGTGACCATGATCCGCGTAAGATCCGATCCGCGCAGCACCAGAAAGCTGGTGGCAAACCCAAACGCCGCCGTCAGCACCGTCACAATCGCCAACCCCGCCAGCGGGTCCGCCACGCCGAACGTGGTCATCAGCCCGGCCGCATAGCAGCCAAAGCCGAAAAACGCCGCATGGCCGAGCGAGACGATGCCGCCATAGCCGAGCACCAGATCCAGCGACAACGCGAACAGCCCGGTGATCAACACCTCATTCAGCAGCAGATACTGGTCCGGCAGAAAGAAGAAACTCGCCAGCGCCGCCAGCCAGAACGCAATCTCGGCCGGCTTCACCCGCGACACATCGCGCAACGCCGCCGAGGCAGCCGCGATATTTGCCGCCCGCGTGCTCATCGCGTCACCGCCCGGCCGAACAATCCCTGCGGTTTCCACAGCAGCACCACAATCATCAAGATATAGATAATGAACGCGCCATATTCCGGCAGATAATATTTGCCAGACACATCCGCGATCCCCAGCAGCAACGCTGCCACCAACGGCCCGGTCATGCCGGCCGAGCCACCCACGGCCACCACGATCAAGAAATAAACCATGTATTTGACCGGAAACGTCGGGTCGAGGCCCAAAATCTCCGCCCCCAGCGCGCCGCCAAGACCCGCTAGGCCGGAGCCCACCGCAAAGGTCGTGGCAAACACCAGATCCACATTGATCCCAAGCCCACGCGCCACCACCGGGTCATCCACCGCGGCGCGCAACTGCGAGCCGAACCGCGTGCGCGCCACCACATATTGCAGTGCGGCCGCCAACGCGCCGCACACCACAATGATCAACAGCCGGTAGGCGCCAACGCTCACGCCGAAAACATCATAGCGATTGGCCAGAAACGCCGGCAGTTTCACAAACTGCTGCTGCGAGCCGATGGTGAAGGACACACCCGACATCGCCATGAACACCAGCCCGATGCTGAACAGCACCTGCTCCAGATGCGACTTCCGATAGACATGCACATACAGCGTGCGTTCCAGCACCAGCCCGGTCAGCGCCGCCGCCAGGAACGCCAGCGGAAGGGCCGCAAAGAACGGCACCCCCAGCCGGTTCACCAACACCACCGTCACATACCCCCCGGCCATGGCGAACGCGCCATGGGCCAGGTTGATCAGGTTCATCAATCCCAGCGTGACCGACAATCCGCAGGCAATGACGAACAGCAACATGCCATACGCCACGCCGTCGAACAGATTGGTCAGCATTACGGCGCCTTCGCCGGGTCGCGCACCTGCTTGATGGTCTCGAATTCCTCGTTGAACAATTCGCCGCCAACGCGCTCAACCTTGCGGATATACACATTCTGGATGATGTCGCGGGTCTGGGCGTCAATCTGGATCGGCCCACGCGGGCTTTCCCAGGCAGCGCCCTTCATGGCCTCGATCAACGCCTCGCCATCGCCCTTGCCGTTGGTCTTCTTGATGGCGTCATAGATCGCACGCATGCCGTCATAGCCGAACACGGCCATGAAATTTGGCCGCATCCCACCGTTCAACGACTTGAACGCGTTGACAAAATTGCTGTTCAGCGCCGAAGGATGGCTCGCCGAATACGGCCCCGCCGTCACCACGCCCAGGGTCACGTCGCCCATGTCGTTGAGCTGGTCGTCATCCGTCACGTCACCCAGCGCGATCAGCTTGATGCCGGACTTGTCCAGGCCGCGCTCGACGAACTGCTTGATGAACACCGCGCCGAAGCCAGACGGCGTGAACACGAACACCGCATCCGGCTTCTCATCGCGAATACGCTGCAGGAACGGCGCGAAATCCGGGTTCGCCAGCGGCACCCGCACATTGCCCAAAATCTCGCCGCCGGCCGCCTTGAAGGACTTGCTGAACCAGGTCTCGGCATCCAGCCCCGGGCCGTAATCCGACACCAGCGTGATCACCTTCTTGATGTTCTGCCCGGCTGTCCATGTGCC
Source organism: Acetobacteraceae bacterium (assembly GCA_040399685.1). GTDB lineage: Bacteria > Pseudomonadota > Alphaproteobacteria > Acetobacterales > Acetobacteraceae > CAIQQQ01. The sequence continues at coordinate 72,417 of JBBART010000005.1, read as the reverse complement.
CATGGTGCTCGCCGGCTGCGGCATCACCTGGCCGGTACGCACGATGAACGGCGATTTCTCGGTGATGACGGAGGTGGCGGCCGCCATCACCACCATCGGCACCTTCGCCTGGGTGGCAATCGGCGCCACCGACAATGCCAGCGGCGTCAGGCCGAAGCCGGCCAGCACGTTCACATGGTCCTTCACCACCAGTTCCTGCGCCACGCGACGCGTGGTGTCGGCCACGCCCGCGTCATCGCGCAGGATCACTTCCACCTTGCGGCCCGCCACCACATCGCCGTTCTGCTGCATGAACAGCTTCACGGCGGCGTTGATCTGCTTGCCGGTGGACTGGCTGGCCCCGGTCATCGGCAGGATCAGGCCAATCTTGAACGGCTCCTGCGCCCAGGCAGTGGTGGAGAGCAGGCCCGCGCACAGCACGGCGCCGGCGGCAACACGCATGAGGAATGTTTTCATTGTGGTGGCGCTTCCCATTGGTCTCGTTCTTAGTGTGATGTGGTGTCGGCGGCCGTCAAAGCGAGTCAACGAACAGCATGACGCGTGACGGCGCGCTGGTCCAACAGCGCGTCCAGCAAGGCATCGAGATCTTCGGTCGCCAGCATCCCGGCCCCCAGCTCCCGCCCCTGCTCGGCGGACTTCGCCTGACGCGCCACGATCGCCAGGCTCATCATCGGCGCCAGCCCGGCCTCGCTCACCGTCACCGCCACCTCGGCCATCTCCTCCGACCGGCGCTTGCCGTGGATCAGCGCACGGCTCATCACATAGCGCGCCAGCCCCCGCCAATCCGGATGCGGCAGGGTGTCGCCGAGTGAGTCGAGCACATGCGTCTCTACCCCATAATGCCGCGCTGTCAGCATGCATTCCGTGGTCAGCGCCTCCAGACCCTTGATCATGATGCTGCGACACATCTTCACCGATGACGCCCCACCGATCTCCGGCGAGAACACCCGCAAATTCATCCCCAGCCCCTCGGCTGCCGCCACGAACGCCGCCGCGTGCGGCCCACCGAGCCACATCGGCGAAGCCAGCCCCTTCGGCGGCACCGATGTCATCACCGCGGCCTCCACATACCGCCCGCCCGCTTCCTCCACCGCCGCCGCCGTCGCCTGCTTGGTGCCGGGCGAGACGGAGTTCACATCCAGCACCAACGGCCCATGTCCCAGCCCCGGCAATGCTGCCGCGAGGGCTGCCAGAGCGCCCCCGGCGGTGACCGAACTGACCACCAGATCCGCGCCCGACACCGCCTCAACCGCGCTGTCGCACACAATCACACCATCCGGCGCCACCACCGGCGCTATGTCATAGGCCGTGATCCGGCTCACGCCCGCCTTCAACAGGTCGCGCGCGAAAATCCGCCCCACTTCGCCCAGACCGATGATGCCAACATGTGCGAACATTCGAATGCTCCCTCAGGGCCAGATGCTGGCCGGAATATAAACAGCGCCATCCATCAGCCGCCGCGCGGTCCGCAACAGCGCCGAACGCCGCACGGCAATCGTGCCGGCATTCACCTCAACCTCAAGATCCACGGTAAAGAACCCGGTCGGGTGCTCCACCTCAAGCCGCATCGGGCCATCCTTGGGAAGCCGGGCAATGCCGTCGGCCACCGACCCCGGCAGCACACAGGCGGTCGCCACGCTGACAGCGCCCAGCACGCCGATGGTCTTGTGCACCCGGTGCGGAATGAAATTGCGCGTGCAGATCGACCCACCGGCCACCGGCCCGGTGATGAGGCACATCTTCGGCACCGTCTTGGCGGTCACATCGCCCAGATTCATCATCGGGCCGACGGCAAGGCGGATCGCCTCCACCCGCGCCCGCAGTTCCGCGTTCGCCTCCATCGCCTCGGGCGTCTCGGTGCCGGCGATGCCCAGATCGGCGGCCCGCATCAACACCACCGGCATGCCGTTGTCGATGCACGTCACATCCACGCCCAGCACCGAATCCATCGCATGCCCTGTCGGCAGCAGCGCGCCGCAGGTGGACCCCGCGACGTCCAGAAAATCCAGCAGCACCGGCGCGGACGTGCCCGGCACGCCGTCAATCCGCGCCGTGCCGTCAAATCGCGGCACACCGCCGGGCGTCTCGATCACCGCCACCGCCACGTTGGCGGAATTGACCATGTGGATGCGCACCGAACTCGTCTCACCACTGGCCGCCACCAGCCCGCGCAGCACCGCAAAGGCGGCCACGCCGGCGAGGATGTTGCCGCAATTCTGCGATGCATCCACGCGCGGCCGGTCCACCACCACCTGCAAGAACAGATAATCCACATCGGCATCATCACGCGTCGATGGCCCGATCACGGCCACCTTGCTGGTCAGCGGATCAGCCCCGCCCATGCCGTCGATCTGGCGGATATCCGGCGATCCCATGGCCGCAAGAAGCACCGCGTCGCGGGTGGCGATATCGGACGGCAAGTCGGAGGCCAGGAAATACAGGCCCTTCGACGTGCCGCCCCGCATCGCCATGCACCGGATCGCGCGCTCCATGCTCAGCCTTCCGCCGTATCGCGGTAGACCAGCCCCTTGGCCGCCAGCTTTTCGCGCATGCCATAGATATCCAGCCCGAGTTCGCCGGCCTGCAGCCGCTTGCGCACCGCCGCCTCTTTCTCCTCGCGCGCCAGGCTCAAATCCAGCACCGCGCCGGCATCGGCGCGACGCACCACGCAGACGCCATCGTCATCGGCCACGATCACGTCACCCGGCTGGATGATCTGCCCGCCGCACACGATCGGCACGTTCACCGAGCCCAGCGTCTCCTTCACCGTGCCCTGTGCCGACACCGCGCGCGACCACACCGGAAAGCCCATACGGGTCAGATCGACGATATCGCGGCACCCCGCCTCGATCACCAACCCGCGCACGCCCCGCGCTGCCAGCGACGACGCCAGCAACTCACCGAAATACCCGGCATCGGACGGCGAGGTCGGCGACACCACCAGAATATCGCCTTCGTGGCACTGCTCCACCGCCACATGGATCATCCAGTTGTCGCACGGCGCCAACGACACCGTGACCGCCGAGCCGGCGACGCGCGCACCGGCATAGATCGGCCGCAACTGGCTGCCCAGAAAGCCAATCCGCCCCTGCGCCTCATGCACCGTGGACACGCCGCACACGCCAAGTCCGTTGACCACAACAGCATCGGCGCGCTGGATGTGGCGAATGACGACGCTCATGCCAAAGCGCCCGTCACATGCGGGAACACGTTCTGGTAGCCTTCGCCATAGGTGCAGGCCTCATCCGAATTCCGCGCCGCCTGCGCCCCGCGCTGCAACGCCACGCGGGTGTAATAGTCCCAAAGATGCTCCTGCCCCGCCATGCACTCGATGGCCGCACGCTTCTGCGCCCACACGCTGTCGATCTTGAGCAGCGTGGTCGGCTTCCAGTTGCACTGCTCGGGCTGGTGCGGCTCGAACAGATACACCGGCGGCGCACCGCTGACCTTCTGTTCCGGGTTGTGCCCATGCGCCTGCGCGATGATGCGGGCGTGCTGGGCAAAGTCCGTCGTGGCTGGGTGATCGTGGTTGTAGAGATCTTCCTTCGAGTGCGTCAGCACAAAGGACGGATGGATCGCCCGGTGCACATCCACCAGGCGAAACAGCGCCTTCTCATCCAGGTTCAAGGGATAGTCGCCCAGATCCCAGAACTGGATGTCATGCACACCAAGATGCTTCGCCGCAGCCTCGGCCTCGGCCTGGCGCGAGGCCTTCACCTTGTCCAACGTCATGCCCGGCAGCCGCCACAGCTTGGCCGACTCGCCGCGCTCCCCGAATGACAGGCACACCACCGTCACCTTCATGCCCGCCGCTGCATGCAACGCAATCGCACCGCCCGCGCGCCACACGAAATCGGCGGAATGGGCGCTGACGACAAGTCCGGTCTTGCTCATGGCATGGCTCCTGTGGCGGTCAATTCTTCAATGGTCGGCGTGCCGTGGGTGTGGAAGCTCTCGATGGTCTTCAGTCCCCACGCCTGGCCCTTCTTGCGTTCGGTCTCGGTCCAGACAATGGGCTTCCAATCCGGCGCGAGGATCAGCCGGGCCCCGGCATTGGCCACCTCCACCCGATTACCGCCGGGTTCATAGACGTAGAGAAAGAACGTCTGCTGGATGGCGTGCTTGTGCGGCCCGGTTTCGATATGCACCCCCGCTTCGAGGAAGATATCGGCGGCGCGCAGAATATCCTCGCGGCTGTCCAGCGCGAACGTCACATGATGAAACCGCCCACGCAGGCCATGGCTTTCGCGGGAATAGGCGAAGTCATAGCTTTTATTGGTGCAGGTCAGCCACATCGCGGCCTCGGTGCCATCATCGAGAACAATCTGCTCGGTCAGGCGAAAGCCGAGATACTGCTCGAAGAAAATCCGGTTGGCGGTGATATCGGCGGCAAGACAGTTCAAATGATCCAGCCGCCGCACATTCACGCCCCGCGCCGGATAACGCTGCGCCTGGTTCTTCAACGCCGGCCGCAATTCCTCCGGCGGCTGATACCATTTGGTCTCATAGTAAAGCTCGACCACATGCCCATCCGGATCATGGCAGCGATACGCCGGACCATGACCAAGATCGCCCTCAATCCAGCCAATTTCATATCCAGACCCAGCCAGCGCCGCCACCCGCCGCTCCAGCGCCTGCGGACTGCGGGCGCGAAACGCCATGTGCCCCAAGCCGCCGGTCTTGGCCGCCGTCAGCTTCAGCGAAGACCGCTCGTAATCATCCCAGCCGCGGAGATACACGCTGTCACCCTGGCGACCACTCTCGGTCATGCCCATCACATCGACAAAGAACCGCAGGCTCTCCTCGGGCTTCGGCGTCAACAGCTCCACATGCCCAAGATGGGCCAGATCCATGATCGGCTCTGGATGCATCATGACTTCGTCACCCCCCAAAAACGTGGAAATCCATTGGTGATCCCGCCGATGTCCCGACGGTAAGCAGTGGGCGACACCACCTGCCCGAGCGGCAGAAACGGCGCCTCCTCCAGCACCGCAATTTGCAGTGCGTCACAGATCCGCTTGCGCTCGGCGAAATCGCTGGCGTTCAGATAGGCCGAATGCAATTCCTCAACCCGCGCACTGGTCGGCCAACCGTACCAGGCGTCCTTGCCATTGCCGCGCGACAGATAGCTCTCGGCCGGATTAAGCTGCCCCAACCCGTTGATCGCCGCCGGAAACACATTCCAGCCGCCCTTCTCAAGCGGTCCACGATTGTTGCGGCGCTGGAACACGGTGCCGGAATCCATCGCCTGCAAGTCCACATTCAACCCGATCTTGCGAAACAGATCCGCCGCCATGTTCGCCATCGGCCCGTTCACCGGATGATCGGACGGCGCCAGAATCACCACCCTCTCCCCCTTGTAGCCGGACGCCGCCACCTCGGTCCGCGCACGGGCGAAATCGGTGGGGCCGAACAGCCCGTCCATCCCCGCCTTCGTCGCCATCGGCGTGTCGCCGGTAAACGCGCCAACCCCCACGCGCCATAACGCCGGGTCACCGGCATAGGCGTTCATGAACTCGGTCTGGTCGATCGCCCCCAGCACCGCGCGGCGCAGCTTCTGATTGTCGAACGGCGCGATCAGCGTGTTGAACCGCAGGATCGCCATCTGCCCGGTGGTGTCATGCGTGGCAACCGTGATGCCCTTGTCCCGGCGCAACACGTCCAGCAAATCGGGCGCCGGCGTTTCCAGCCAGTCCACCTCACCGGCCTGCAACGCCGCCGCCGCCGTGGCGGGCTCTGGCATCATCAGCCACTCCACCCGATCGAGATGCACGATCTTCGGCCCCGACGACAACCCCGGCACCCCATCCGGACGCGGCACATAACCCTGGAATTTCTCATACACCACCCGCGCACCGGGCACCCGCTCGCTTGCGACGAACCGGAACGGCCCGCTGCCGATCAGCTCCGGCACCGACTTCGCCGAGTCGGTCTTCGCCGCCAGCCGCTCCGGCATGATCGCCGGCATGTTCGGCGCCAGCTTGCCGAGTGCATCCGGCAACAGGCGGAACGGACGGCTGAGGCGAAACCGGATGGTGGTGTCGGTGGGCGCCGAAAGTTCGTCCACCACCTCCATCAGGCTCTGGCCGAACACATCGCGCGTGCCCCACCGCTTCAGGCTCGCCACCACATCGCGCGCCAGCACCGGCGTGTCGTCATGAAAGCGCAGGCCGGGGCGCAGGGTGATGGTCCAGTCGCGGAAATCCGCATCCACCACATGGCCCTGCGCCATCTGCGGCTGGGTGCGGAATTCGGCATCCACCCCGAACAGCGTGTCGAACACCAGAAACGAATGCGTCCGCGTGACGGCGTTGGTGTTGGCCACCGGGTCCAGGATCGCCAGATCCACATACGGCACGAAGCGCAGCACCTTCGCCCCCGCCGCCCGCCCAATCCGGGGCGCGGCCAGCGTTGCGGCGGCGGTGAGCATGAGGGTGCGGCGCTTCATGGGGTCAGGCTCCCGGCGTCTTGGCGCGGATATCATCCTCGATCAGCCTGCGCAGCTCCGGCGTCACCACCGGCGTGGCGCCAAACCAATGGGCAAACCCCGGCACCGCCTGGTGCAGCAACATGCCCAACCCATCGACGGTGCGATGCCCGCGCGCCCGCGCCTTGGCCAGCAAGCCGGTCTCAAGCGGCACATACACAATGTCATAGACGGTGGCGGTGGGCTTGAGCGGCGCAAGGTCAATGTCCATCGGCGGCTTGCCCAGCATGCCCAGCACGGTGGTGTTGACCAGCAGATCGGCCTGACCGAACGCCTGCGCCATGTCCTCCCACGCCATCACCGACACCACCGGCCCCGGCATGGCGTTGAAATGCGCCGCCAGTTCCTCGGCATGGCCGCGCGTGCGATTGATCAGCACGACGGCGATGTTGCGCGCCCGCAATGCCACAATCGCCGCCCGCGTGGCCCCACCGGCGCCCAGCAGCACCGCAATCTTGGCACCCACATCCCACCCCGGCGCGCGATCGTCCAGATTGGCGATAAAGCCGTGCGCGTCAGTGTTGCCACCCACCAGAACGCCGTCCTCGATCCAGATGGTGTTGACCGCCCCGATCGCCGCGGCCACCGCATCGATGCGCGACACGGCTTGCAAGGCGGCCTGCTTGTGCGGCGCCGTCACGTTGCCGCCAGTGTACCCGGCCGCCTGAAACCCTTTGAGGAAATCCTCAAACCCACCCGGCGGCACATCCTCATGCGTGTAGCTGCCGGCGATGCCGAGTTGCTTCAGCCAATATCCGTGCAGCATGGGCGAACGCGATTGCACCACCGGATGGCCCATGATGCAGGCGCGCGGAATCGGGGTCTGGCTCATTTTTTGTTTCCTCACTGTCAGCATGAATATCGGCGACGAAGCGCCGCGTCATATCGTTTTACACGGTCTCTGTATGCGATTTAGTTATATGTCGGCGGAGAGCGGCACCAATCCACGCGCCGACAGCGTTGCCAGATAGGTCCGCAACCCGGCCACCAATGTCTCGGCATTCGGCGGCGTAGCCCGGGCCGCGCTGCGGATCACCCCAGCCGGACGCGGTGACGTTGCAATCACGATCGGCACCACCCGGAGGGTGCCGCGCAACAGATCGCCGCCCATCATCATGCGCGGGCAGATGGTCAGCATGTCGGTGGTGTGCAGCAATTCACGAATGAACCCGACCGAGCTGGACCGCAGGCAACTGGCCGGCATCACCCCCCGCTCATCCAATAGCCGCTCGATCTCCTGGCCCATGCGCTGAGTCATGGTCGGCAGCACCAGCTCATGATGCGCCAGCGCGCCTATCCCCGGATCGGCGTCCAGAAAGATCGGATGATCGGCACGGGCCAACACCGAGATCGGCTCGTCATACAACGGCTCGCGCAGAAACCCGTCCGGCGTCAGCGGCTCGTAAAGCCGGCCGATAATCAGGTCCAGCTGTCCCACCGCCAGCAGCGGCAGCAGCTCCTCCGTCCGCCCCTGCACCAGCCGCACCTGCAACAGCGGATGCGACGCCTTCAGGCGGGCCAGCACACCAGGCAACAGCCCCACCGCCGCCACCGGCAACGCCCCCAGTGCGATGGTGCCGATGGTGGCCGAGCCCAGGCGGTCCAGCTCCTCCTCCAGCCGGCCGATTTCGGCCAGGATGCGCCGCGCCGAGGCCCACACCGCCTCACCCGCCTCGGTCGGCGTCACACCGCGGGCGTGGCGCTCAAAAAGCTTCATCTCCAGCGCCGCCTCGCTGTCCTGCACCGAACGGGTCAGCGCCGGCTGGCTCACCCCCAACGCGGCCGACGCCCGCACCAGGCTGCGATGCGCCGCCACCGCGTCAATGGCGCGCAGATGCCGCAGCTTCAGCCGCTGGTCGAGATGGCGCCGCGCCATCAGCTTTGGTGAATCGGGTCGATCCACTTCACCGATTCCGGCGCCTCGACCGGGTCGATATCCAGATTGACCACCACAGCCTCGTTGCCAGACCGCATCAGCACGCATTCCAGCGTCTCATCGGTGCTGGCGTTGATCTCCTGGTGCGGCACGAACGGCGGCACGAAGATGAAATCGCCCGGCCCGGCCTCGGCCACGAATTCCAGCCGCTCGCCCCACCGCATCCGCGCGCGCCCGCGCAGCACGTAGATCACGCTTTCAAGCTCGCCGTGATGATGCGCGCCGGTCTTGGCATCTGGGTGAATATGCACGGTGCCGGCCCAGATCTTCTGCGCGCCGACACGGGCGAGATTGATGGCGGCGGCACGGTTCATGCCGGGGGTCTGGGCCGTGTTGGCATCCAGATTCCCCGCCGGAATAACGCGAATCCCGTTGGTCTTCCAGTCATGCGTATGATCAGCCATGGCGCCCTCCGATTTTGCCGCCAAAGTCGCGCAGCTTGGGCCAAGATGCCAGGGGGGAGGATTGAAATCGCCCTACCTTCCGGCTTTCTCCCGCGTCAGCAGCGCGCGTTTGCGGCTCACGCCCCACCGGTATCCCGCCAGCCCACCATCCGTGGCCACCACCCGGTGGCACGGCACCACCACGGCAAGACGATTGGCGGCACAGGCGGTCGCCACCGCGCGCACCGCCTTGGGGTTGCCAATCATCGCCGCGACCTCGGTGTAGCTGCGGGTCTCGCCGGCCGGGATGGTTTGCAGAACCTCCCATACCTGGCGCTGGAACGCCGTGCCGCGAATGTCCAACGGCAGGCCAATGCCGTTGCCGGGGGTGTCGACATAGGCGATCACCCGCGCCACCACATCGGCGAACCCTGAATCAGCCACCAATGTCGCACGCGCAAACCGGGCGTTCAGATCAACCACCAACGCATCCGGCGCATCGCCGATCAAGATCGCACAGATGCCACGCGGCGTGGTGGCCACCAGCACCCAACCAAGGCTGCTCTCGCCGGTGGCGTAGCCGATCACCTCACCCGCCCCTCCGGCCCGCCATGCCGAGGGCGTCATGCCCAGCATTCCCGCTGCCGCCTCATAGAACCGCCCCGCCGAGTTGAATCCGGCCTCATAGATCGCCTCCGTCACCGAACCGCTTCCCGCCAAGCTCGCCTGCACCCGCGCCGTGCGCCGCGCCGCCGCATAGGCCTTGGGCGTCACGCCCACAATCCGGCGGAACAGGCGGTGGAAGTGAAACGCACTGACCCCGGCCTCGGCTGCCAACGCCTCCAGCGAAATGCCCTCCACCGCCGCATCGATGCGGCGACAGGCCTGCGCCACCAATTGCGCCTCACGCACCGGTTTGGGCGCGAGGTCCGGCTTGCAGCGTTTGCAGGCCCGAAAGCCGGCACGCTCCGCACTGGCCCGATCGGCGTGAAACGCCACGTTCTGCCGCAACGCCGGGCGGGCAGCACAAGAAGGGTGGCAATAAATTCCGGTCGTGGTCACGGCATACACAAACTGGCCATCCGCCGCCGCATCACGTTGCACAACAGCCTCCCAGCGTGCGGCGTCGGACGAGAAAGGCGGCGATAATTCGGTGATCGCGTTCATCGACAGGCGTCTTTCGTCAGAGGTTTTCCGGCCAGGATGATGCCCCGCTTCCACCGCCGCCACACTCCGCGCCTTGCGCCGCATTTCAGCCCGTCACGCGCTGCGCCACACCACCAATCCTGCCGACACCAGCACCAGAATGCCAACCAGGCTCCAGATATCGGGAACCTCGCCCCAGATCACCAGCCCCAACACCGTCGTGTAGACAATCGCGCCATATTCGAACGGCGCCACCAGCGAGGTCTCGCCCGAGCGATACCCCTCCGTCATCAACAACTGCGCGGCGGCGGAAATCGCCCCAACCGCCACCAGGCCTAACAGAGCCAAGGGCTCCGGCGTCACCCAGACCGGGATCACCAGCACCGCCGACAGCAATGCGCAGCCAAGCGAATACCACAGCACAATGGTCACGTTGCGCTCGCCCAGGCTGCCCATGCGGCGGATGGAAATCATCGCCAACGCCCAGGCGACAACGCCCGCCACCACCACGGCCACCGGCCCCAGCGGCAGCGAGTCCGCCCCCGCGTTCCACGGCCGCAGCATGATCGTCACGCCCGCCAATCCCGCCAGGATGGCCCCGGCCCGCAACAGCCCCACCTTTTCGCCCAGCAGCGGCACCGATAGCAGCGAGAGAAACAGCGGCATGGCAAAGCCAAGTGCGGTCACCGTCGCCAGCGGCAAGGTGGCGTAGCCGTAGTAGACCGTGAACATGCCGACGAAACCCGCCGCCGTTCGGCACAGATGCCCCCATGGCCGGCGTGTGCGCAGGGCCGAGAACCCGCCCTGCCGGCGCAGCACCGGCATCATCAGCAGGCTGGCCACAGCACTGCGGAACAGCACAATTTCAATCACGGGAATATCTGTCGCCACCGCCTTGACGATGGCCGAGGCCACCGCGAAGCAGGCCGAAGCCGCACACACACACAGAATAGCCCGCCGTTGCGCGGCGGCCGCCGGAAGACGAGCGGGGCTGAGTCTGGAACTGTCCATTCCGCCAGCCTACAGAATCAGGCGCGCCTCCACCACGTCCGGCTCATCGGGCAGATGATGAATGGTGAAACCCAGCTTGCGGATGAACGCCAGCATCGGCCGGTTCTCGGCCAAAATCTGCCCCACGATCTCGGAAAGCCCCTGCGCACGGCCCCACTCCACCAGCCGAGTCATCAAATGCCGCGCCAGGCCCCGCCCCTTCATGTCGGGCTGAACCACGACAGCGAACTCCCCACGGTCCGGATTTTCACACACCAGGCGCGCCACGCCCACCGTCTGCGGATGCCCCCCCGGCACATCGCGCGTGGCCACGAAGGCCATTTCGCGCTCGTAATCCACCTGGGTCATGCGCGCCATCTGCTCGGCCGACAGCTCCCGCATGGCCGAGAAGAAGCGATACCGCACATCCTCAGGCGACAACCGGGAAAAGAACGCCCCGTGCTCCTGCGCATCCTCCGGCCGGATCGGGCGAATGGTGAAGATCTCGCCGCGCCCGTTGAACTGGCCTTCCAGTTCGGCCGGATACGGCGGCAGCGCCAGCCGCTCCGGCTTTTCATCCGGCCCGCGCAACCTGATCCACCCATCCGCCGCCATCACGCCCTCGGCGTAGGAAAACAGCGGGTTGATCTCGATCTCGGCGATATCAGGGAAATCCACCACCAACTGGCTGACGCGCACCAGCGTGTCCGCCACCGCCGCCTCGCTGGCCGCATCCTGGTCGGTGAAGGCGCCAAGCGTGGCCGAAACCCGCGTGCGCGCAATCAACGCATGCGCCAGCACCAGGTTCAGCGGCGGCAGGTCCACCGCATTGTCCCGCAACAGATCGGCCGCCGTGCCGCCCTGGCCGAAAATGATGATGGGGCCGAACGTGGCGTCGTCAGCCGTGGCAATCCGCAGTTCACGGCCCCGTGGCACCTGATGCTGCAACAAGAACCCGTGCGCCGAGCAGCCCAGCACCCGCAGCGCATCTTGAAGCTGGGTGGTGTTGCGCAGGTCCAGCATCAGGCCAGACCGCACATGCGGCGCCTTGCCCGTCAGCCGGCGGCGCTTGAGCACCACCGGAAACCCCAGCCCCTCCACCGCCTCGGCAACATTGCCGCCGTGATCCAGAACCCGCGTGGGCACGATGGCAACGCCGTAGGCGGACAGAACCGACAACGCCTCATCCTGGGTCAGCGACAGCCGCCCCTCGGCACGAACGGCCGCGAAAATAGTACGAACCGCATCGGTATCCGGCGCGATGGTCAGCACCGCGCTGGGCGGCAATTCGCGCGCTGCCGCCCGGTTGCGCTGGTCCTGCACAAGATGATGAAAGCCCAGCACGGCCTGCTCAGGCGTGGCGAACACCGGCACGCCGGCTGCGGCCAACTTCCGGCGGTGGCCAGCGCCCGTCGTCTCGCCCATCACGCAGGCCAGCAGCGGCGCCTTGATCGAACTCGCGGCCGCGGCAATCGCTGCGATTCCCGCCTCATCGTCCACGCCGGTCGGCGCGTGCACGATCAGCACCCCGCCCACCTCCCGCGCGCCTGACAGCAACGAAGCCGCCTCAGCCAGCTTGATCGACGACTCGGTGCCGACATAGACGATATCGCCCGCCCGCCCGTTCGCCATCGCCATGCTCGCCGGCCCGAAGGCACGCGGCACCGCCAGGCGCAGCACGGCGCGGGTTTCATCCGACAACGCCGCCAATTTCATGCCGCAGCGCAATGCCGCATCCGCCGCCATCTGCGCCGGGCCGATCGCGTTGGTGACGATCGCCAGCGAGTCGCCACGCGCCGGGCGGGCGCGGGTCAAGGTCTCGGCCGCCGCCAGCATGTCTTCCAGCCGGTCCACCACCAGCACGCCGGCCCGCCGCAACGCCGCCTCGAAGGCCGCATCCGACGATCCGGAAGGGTCCGACAACAATCCACCCGCCCGCATCGCCACCACCGGCCGCAAGCGCGAGGCAGCGCGGGCGCCCGACAGAAACATCCGCCGATCGCGGATCAGCCGGATATCCATCAGGATGGCGCCAGTGCCGGCATCACGTGACAGCCAGTCCAGCACCCGGGCAAATCCAAGATCGGTGTTGCCGCCAACACCCACCACGTGGCTGAATCCCACGCCGTTCGGCTCCGCCCAATCCAGCACCGCACGGCACAACGCCGCCGATTGCGACACCAGCGCCACCCGTCCCGCACGCGGCAGCAAATGCGAGCGTGTGGCATGCAAGCCAATGCCAGGCACGGAGATACCGAACGAGCCAGGCCCCAAGGCCCGCACGCCGGTGGCCGCAGCAGCGCGCCCCACCCCCTCCATCATGCCGATCACAACGGCGGCATAGGTTCCCCGCGCCGCCAGCCGGGCGAACAGATCGCCCGCATCCTCGCCATCGCCGCACAGCACCGCCAGATCGGGCGCAATCGGCAATTGCTCAATGCTGGGATACGCAAGCACACCGCAGACGGCGCTCACCCCCTCCCCCACCGGCAAGACAGCGCCCTTGAAGCCGCCGGCCAGCAAATTCGCCATCACCTGCCCGCCCGCACTTGTTCCAGCCCCCAGAACCGCAACGGATTCAGGCCGAAACAATGCCTCGATACGAAAACGGTGAGCGGTCAAAGCGCGGTGGATGGTCATGAAGGCATCTTTATGTTGCGTTGCAGCATACGCTTCTTCAACCCGAAATGGCACATGACAACAGCGGCACTGGCTGATGCGGTCCGCGCATGGCAGGTTTACACCAAGCAGCATGATGCAAGGGGCAATAACAATGGATGAACGGCTCGATCTGGAGATGCGCGCGGCAAAACAGCGCATGGATACCGCGGCCGCCGAGTTGCCCCCCGTCACCCTTGCACCGCCCATCGATGCAAGCCGGGCCATCAACGATCGGCTGAACCTGTATTGGGCCGATGGCGGCCCGGTGATGGACCAGACCTCCGAACGCTGGGTGTTCGCCCGTGGCCGGCGGGTGCTGTGCCGGATGCATCGCCCAACCTTGAAGACGCCTGCCCCCGACGCCACCCTGCCGGTGCTGATCTGGTTTCATGGTGGCGGCTGGGTCTGGTCCTCGCTCGACACCCATGACCGACTGGTGCGCGAATACGCCGAAGCCGGCCAGATCGCCGTCATCAATGTCGACTACGCCCTGTCGCCCGAGGCCAAATTCCCCCAGGCCCTGCTGGAATGCGCCGACGTGGTGCGCGCCATCTCGGCCGAGGCGGCCAGTTGGGGCATCGACCCCGCCCGCATCGTCGTCGGTGGCGACAGTGCCGGCGCCAACCTGGCCCTCGCCACCGCCCTGATGCTGCGCGATGCCGGCGGGCCGGTTCTGCGGGGCATCCTGACGCCTTACCCCGTCACCTCCGCCGACTTCACCACGTCAAGCTATCGTGAATTCGCCGAGGGCTACGGCCTGACCCGTGCCAGCATGATGGCCTATTGGGATCTCTACACCCGCGACGCCGCCGACCGGCTGAATCCGCTTGCATCGCCGTTGCGCGCCGACCTTGCGGGATTGCCGCCCGTGCTGATCCAGGTGGCGGAGCTTGACGTGCTGCGCGACGAGGGGTTGGCCATGGGCCGCAAGCTCCACGCCGCCGGCGTGGATGTAACCACCGAGACATGCCCCGGCGTGCTCCACGGCTTCATGCGTCTGTCCGGCGCCGTCGGCCAGGCACGCGACGCCATCGCACGCGCAGGCGTGTGGCTGACACGAGTCACCGACTGACATGCGCGTCTACCTCGCCGGCCCCGACGTCTTCATGCCCGATCCGCACGAACGTGCGGCCGTGCTGAAGGCGCTGTGCACGAAGCACGGGCTGGTGGGGGTCTCGCCACTCGACGCATTGGCGCATGAGCCGGAAGCCTGGGCAGGCCTGCACGAGCCCTACCGCATCGCGCGGCGCAACGAGGCGCATATCGCCTCCTGCGCAGCCCTTGTGGCCAACCTCACGCCGTTTCGCGGCCCATCCGCCGATGTCGGCACGGTGTTCGAACTTGGCTACATGCGCGCCCTCGGCCGGCCGGTGTATGGCTGGACCAACAGCCACACCAGCTTCACCACCCGAACCCGCGCATTCCTGAACATGGACGACGATTCCGGCGACATCGACGATAACGGCATGCAGGTCGAAAATTTCGGCCCTCTGGCCGACAATCTCATGATCGATTCCGCGATCGCGGCCAGCGGCGGCGTGCTCATTCGCCACCCCAACTGCCCGGATGACGAACACTGGACGGAGTTTGGCGCCTTCGAACTTTGCCTCGCGACGCTACGATCCCGGCCGCAACGGCCCTAGCGCATCCGCCACGCCAAACGGCCCCGGCAATGCGCCGCGCGGGAACAGCCGCGTCACATGCCCCATCTTGCGGCCCGGACGCGCCTCGGCCTTGCCATACAAATGCGGAATCAAGCCGGGTGTCGCCAAAATCTCTGGCCACAAAGCCGTCTCGACCTCGCCCACCAGATTCTTCATCACCGCATCCGAATGCCGCACGGCCGCCGGCAACGACAATCCGGCCACCGCGCGGATATGCATTTCGAACTGGCTGGCCAGACAGGCATCCATGGTCCAATGCCCGGAATTATGCGGCCGCGGGGCGATTTCGTTGATCAGCACACGGCCATCGGAGGTGACGAACATCTCCACCGCCAGCAGGCCCACCAATTCCAGCCGTTCGGCCACGCGAATGGCCAGCGCCTGCGCCTGCTCGGCCAGTTCCACCCCAATCCGGGCCGGCGCCAGCGTCACGTCCAGAATATGATCGCGGTGGCTGTTTTCCACCACGTCGAACGCCGACACATCGCCGTCCACGCCGCGCGCGACCACAACGCTGATCTCGCAGGCGAAATCGACAAACCCCTCCAGAACCAGCGGGCGCGGCGCCAAGGTCGCAAAGGCCTGCGCCAAATCGTCCGGCCCGCGCAGCATCGCCTGGCCCTTGCCGTCATAGCCAAGCCGTGTGGTCTTGAGGATCGCCGGAAAGCCGAGTTCGGCCACCGCCGCCTCCAACTGCTCCAGACTTTCCACCAGCTGCCACGGCGCCGTGGGCGCGCCAGCGGCGTTCAGAAACGTCTTTTCGGCCAGCCGATCCTGGCTGATCCGCAGCACCGAAGCCCCCGGCCGCACCGGTCGCAGCGACGCCAACAGATCCAGCCCCTCAGCCGACACATTCTCAAACTCGAACGTGATGACATCCACACAGGCGGCGAAGGCGCGCAGCGCCTCGGCGTCCTCATAGTCGCCCAACGTGACGCCAGCACTCACCTGCCCAGCCGGACTGTCGATCTCCGGTGTCAGGATATGGCAGCGATACCCCAGCCGGGCTGCGGCCAAGGCCGACATGCGCCCCAACTGGCCACCACCGACGATGCCGATGGTGCTGTTCGGCGGCAACGCCGCGCCTGTGAAATCGGTCATTGTGGAAACTGGGCCACAGCCTCGGTCTGCGCCGCACGGAATGCGTCCAGCCGCCCCGCCAGCGCCGCGTCGGTGCCGGCCAGGATCGCCGCAGCCAGCAGGGCGGCGTTCACCGCACCCGCCTTGCCGATCGCGAGCGTGGCCACCGGAATGCCGGCTGGCATCTGCACAATCGACAGCAGGCTGTCCATGCCCTTCAAGGCGTGGCTTTCCACCGGAACGCCCAGAACCGGCAACGCCGTCAGCGCCGCCGCCATCCCCGGCAGATGCGCCGCCCCGCCGGCCCCGGCCACAATCACCCGCAGCCCGCGATCGCGCGCCGTGCGGGCGTATTCCACCAATCTATCCGGCGTGCGGTGTGCGGAGACAATGCGCACCTCGTGGGCAATCTCCAGTTCGGTGAGAACCCGTGCGGTATGCTCCATGGTCACCCAATCGGACTGGCTGCCCATGATGACCCCCACCAACGGCGCCTCGCTCACGCGATCGAATCCGGTATCAGTCTGGACTCCAGCCACGCAATCTCATCCTTCAACAACAATTTCCGCTTTTTGAGCCGAACCGCATGCAACTGGTCCAGCGGACCGCTCTCGGCCGCACGGGCAATGACGGTGTCCAGGTCCCGGTGCTCGCTGCGCAGTTCGTGCAGCTTACGCAAAAGTGAGTCGCGGTCGGTCAGCATCCAAAGATCCCGTCACACATCGAGGAGGCCACACAATAGCGAGTCAAAGCTCATCACAAACCCCTTGGCAGCAATCCCGGCTGCAACGTTTGCCATGGCGTCCGCCACCCCATTCGCGTTACGCTTTAAAGGCGCAAATTGCTGAGCGCCAAACGCGAACAGGAGGCACCATGAGCCTGCAGTCCCGTCTCGAGAGTCTCAAGACCCGTCATGCCAGCCTGGATATCAAGATCAACGACGAAGACCATCGTCCGCGACCAGATAACGACACACTGGCAAAATTAAAACTCGAGAAGCTGCGCCTCAAGGAAGAAATAGCCCGGTTGAAAACCACGGAGGCTTGAGGAGCGCGTCCAGGGCAAAGCCCTGAATTCAGCAGGGGGCGAAAGCCCCCTGCACCCCTTAAAGATCAAGCGGCCTCGTCGGCCTCAGGCATCGGCGGCGGCGGCACGGCCCGGCCTTCACGCGCCAGGCGATCATTGGCCTGGTTGATCGAATCGTTCAGATCCGTCTGCGAGCACAGGCCCAGAATGACCGGATCACGCGGCTTGATGTTGGCCGAGTTCCAATGCGTCCGATCCCGCACCTTCTGAATGGTGTCCTTGGTGGTGCCCATGAGCTTGCCAACCTGGGCCTCGCTCAACTGCGGATAGTTGCGCAGCAGGAAGGCGATGCCGTCCGGGCGATCATTTCGCTTGGCCACAGGGGTATAACGTGCGCCACGCCCCTTCTTCGGCGGCGGCATGGCCGGTGCCAGCAGTTTCAAGCGCAACTCTTCGTTGGCCTCGCAGCGCTTGATCTCGGCGGCGGTGACCTGAATATTGACCACCGGATCATAGCCGACGATGCCCTGCGCCACTTCGCCGTCGGCGATGGCCTGGACCTCGAGCGGATGCATCCCGCAGAAATCGGCAATCTGCGTGAAGGTCAGCGCGGTCTTTTCGATCAGCCACACGGCGGTGGCTTTTGGCATCAGCGGCAGGGTCATGGCATCCATCTTTCTGGCCACGCGTAACATCGCTGGCCCATTGGGGAGCGGACGCGGGAAAGCTCGCGATATGGACCCCGCCAGAGACGCCGGTCAAGCAGCACAATGCGCCCATACGCTGAATGCATGGAGAATTTTGATGAACTTTGATGACGACACGCCCCCGCCCCACCCCACCCGCTTGACCAAACTGCCTCTCGACCGCCTCGGGATTGCCGAACTGCGCGAATATATTTGCGAACTGCAGGAAGAGATCACGCGAGTCGAAGCCGACATCGACAAAAAAGGCCGCAGCCGCGATGCAGCTGAGGCCTTTTTCCGCATCAAACCGGAATAACCGCCGAGAACAGGGGGGAAGGAAGCCCCTTCCCCCCTTGGCTCAGGCGGCTTCGATCTGCTGCTTGCCGTCATTGGCATTGGCAGCGCCGTTGACCGGAATGCGCCGTGGCTTCATCGCCTCAGGCACAACCCGCTTGAGGCCCACGGCCAACAAGCCGTTCTTGAGATCGGCGCCATCCACCACGATGTGGTCCGCCAACACGAACCGGCGCTCAAACGCCCGGCCAGCAATGCCGCGATAGAGAAGTTCGGCCTTCTCCGCCTCAGGCGCCACGCGGCCCGTGATCAGCAACGTGTTTTCCTTGACCGTCAGTTCGATGTCATCGGGACCAAAACCGGCCACCGCCATCGTCAGGCGATAGCTGTCATCGCCGTTTTTCTCAATGTTGTAAGGGGGATAGGACTGATCCGCCGCAGCCGCGTTGTCGGCCATCTGCGCCAAGCGGTCAAAGCCGATGGCGGTGCGGAACAGGGGAGACAGATTGAGAGCGTTCATCGTTTTATCACCTTCTTCGTGAAGCAAGGATCGATCGGCACCGCCCAACCGGGCCGGCGCCTCAAGTCCCCGAAGCCCCATTGGGCACCTCGGACACAGCACAAATGGAAAACGCCGCCCCCTTGTTCAAGGGGACGGCGTTTTCTGAAGGCAAGGCAGATATGCGAATTACGAAGCTGCTTCGACCTTCTTGGCGCCGAGGCCAGCAAACTTGCGGTTGAACTTGGCGATCTGGCCGCCGGTGTCCATCACACGCTGCACGCCGGTCCACGCCGGATGCGACTTCGGATCGATGTCCAGGCGCATCACTTCGCCTTCTTTGCCCGCGCAGGTGCGCGTGCGGTATTCTGTGCCATCGGTGAGGATGATGGTCACGTAGTGGTATTGGGGGTGAATGCCCGGCTTCATGGTCTGCAAGCTCCTGTGGCACAACCGATCCCGACCGGCCATGCGAAGACGCGCGTATAGCCGCCAGAGGGCGCGCAACGCAAGGTCCAACCTATCCCAACATGCCCGCCCATGCGCCGCTCATGCACGTGGCAATCGTGCCGGACACCAGCGAGCGCATCCCCAGCGCCGTGATCTCGTGCTTGCGCTCCGGCACCATCGCCCCCATCCCGCCCACCAGAATGCCCACGCTGGCCAGATTGGCGAACCCGCAAAGCGCATAGGTCATGATCAGCCGCGACCGTGGCGACAGCGCCTCAGGCGGCAACGCGGCCAAGTGCAGATACGCCACGAATTCGTTCAAAATCGTCTTGGTGCCCATCAACGACCCGGCCACGGCCGTTTCCGCCCACGGCACCCCGATCAGCCACATCACCGGCCGAAACGGCAGGCTCGCCAGCCGCTCCAGCGAAACCGGAGCGCCCATCACATCCG
This sequence comes from Acetobacteraceae bacterium, assembly GCA_040399685.1. Lineage (GTDB taxonomy): Bacteria > Pseudomonadota > Alphaproteobacteria > Acetobacterales > Acetobacteraceae > CAIQQQ01. The sequence goes on along the minus strand of JBBART010000005.1, from coordinate 52,662 downwards.
GCAGGTGCCCCAGCGCCATGTTCACCAACGCCACCAGCGTGACAGACACCAGCAGCATGGTGGCAATGCCCACCAGCGGCGCCATCCCGTCGGCGGTGCCGCGCACGACCGCATCCAATGCACTGCGCGGAGGATCGACCAATATCAGCCGGCTCTCATCCGGCCCGGGATCGCCGAACGGGATCATGATCGCCGCCACCGCCAGCGCCGCCGGGGTGGAGATGATCGCCGCCGATAAAATACTGCCCAGCGCATCCGGAATCACCGGCCCCAGCATCGCCGCATAGATCACCATCACCGTGCCGGCGATACCCGCCATGCCGCAAGACATGAGCGCGAAAATCTCGCCGCGCTGCATCCGCCCCAACCACGGGCGGATCAGCAGCGGCGCCTCGGTCATGCCCACGAACACATGCACCGCCGCCCCCAGCGACAGCGCCCCGCCCAACCCCAACGTGCCCCGCAACAGCCAGGCAAAGCCGCGCATCAGCGCCTGCAACACGCCCCAATGCACCAGCAGGGCCGAAATCGCCGAGATCGTCAGTACCAACGGCAACACCTTGAACGCCAGGATGAACGACGCGCCCTGCCGTGTTTCCAGAAACGGCAACGCCCCACCGCCCAGATAGCCGAACACAAAACCGGTGCCGGCATCGGTCGCCGCCTGCAACCCATCGACAGCATGGTTCAACCCCAGCATCGCCTGACGCGCCGGCGCGAAACCCAGCAGCACCACAGCCAGCGCCAGTTGCAGCCCCACCCCGCCCATCACGGTGCGGAGCCGGATGCCCTTGCGGTCCTCGCTGCACAGATACGCAACGCCCAGCAGAACCGCTATGCCAAGGAGCCCGATCACAACAGCCAGTCCGCGCCCGATTCGCGCGCCAGCGCTGCGATCTGCGCCCGCAGCCCGTCACCCACAGGAATTCCGTGCGCCAGCCGATGCGCCGCCATGGCGCGCTCCGGATCACCGGCCACCAGCACCGGTTTTGCCGGGTCCAGCGGTGGCGTCTCACGCATGGCGTCGGAAAACCGCGCCACATCGGCCTCGAAATCAGCGTTCTCGCGGAACAGGCCGGGGTCCATCGCCAGGAAGAAATGCGCCAGCCCGATGCGCTCGCCGCGCGCATGGGCCGGGTCCGACGGAAAGCTCTCCCCCGCCAGACCAGCCGCCAGAATGTCGGCCATCATCGCCAGCCCGTAGCCCTTGTGGCTGGAATTCTCCGGCGTGCCGCCAAGCGAGGTCAAAAACCCGCCCCGATCGGTCACATCGGTGGGATCGGTGCTGGGCTGGCCCTGCGCATCCAGCACCCAGCCATCCGGCGTTGCCATCGTCTCATTGGCCTTGTTGCGCACCCGGCCAAACGCCACGGTGGTTGTCGCCATATCCAGCAGGAACGGCCGCCCCGGCTCACCGGGCGCGGCGAAACACCATGGATCGGTGCCAAGCCGCGCCGCCGCCCCGCCCGTCGGCGCCACCCGCACGCCGGATGCGCTGGTGGACACCATGCCGATCATCCCGGCCTCAGCCGCAATCCGCCCGTAATAGCCGCAGGCCCCAAAATGCGAGGTGTTGCGCACCACCACCACGCCAATGCCGGATATCCGTGCCTTCGCCACCGCCAGACGCATCGCGAACGCGCCCGGCACCTGGCCCAGCCCGCCACCGCCATCGACCAACGCCGAGACCGGCGTCTCCTTCAAAACCCGCGGCACCGCCGCCAGATCCAGCCGCCCTTCGCGCCGCCACACGGCATAGGGCGGCAGCATGGACATGCCGTGACTGTCGATGCCGTGCAGGTCGGCATAGCCCAGGATCTCGGCCGTCTCGCCTGCCTGGGAGGCCGGCATGCCCCACCCACGCAAAATCGCAGCGATCTGGGCAAGGTGGGTGGCGACAGGTGAAATAACGGTCATGAACAATCCTGGCGTGGCGTCCACAACCCTTGCGCAACAGAAGCGGTGCGGCAAGGCTGCGGGCTGAAGGAGACCAAAGATGTCCGAGACACACCCGGCGGTGCGCGACGCCGCCAGCCTGCTTTTGCTGCGCGGTCCGACCGCCGAGACCCAGGTTCTGATGGGCATGCGCGGCGCCGGCCACAAATTCATGCCCAACCACCTGGTCTTCCCTGGCGGTGCCGTCGATCCGGAGGACGCCACGGCCACGGTCCACCGCCCAGCGCCGCCGCATGTCCTGACGCGACTGGCCACCGGCGCCAACGCGGTATCAGGCCACGCCCTGGCATACGCCGCAGCCCGCGAACTGGAGGAGGAAACCGGCCTGCATCTCGGCATCCCGTCAGACCTGTCCGGCCTGGACTATCTCTGCCGCGCCATCACCCCCGCCGGCCGCCCCATCCGCTTCGATGCCCGCTTCCTGATCATCGACGCCGATCTGGTACACGGCACCCTCGCCGGCTCCGGCGAATTGGAGGACCTGCGCTGGTATGGCGTGGCCGAGGCGCTCGCACTGGACCTGTCCTTCCCCACCCGGCGCGTCATGGAGCAACTGACCGACTGGCTGGCGCTGGACACCGAGGCCCGCGGCGCCCGCCACGTCACGCCGACGCTGCGGGACCGTCAATGGCATCTGGAATAGCCCACGCCTCGGCGTTCGGCACTGCCCGCCCCTCGGCCTGCAACTTGATCAGATGCGATGTCACGTTGCGCGCCGCCGCCGGCCGCAGACGGTCGGCCAGACCCACATAAAGCGTTGAAACCAAAGCCGCCACGTCCTGCGGCCCCGCCACGAGCGCCCGCAGGATGGCCGCCTCCCGCCCCATCCGGTGATCGAGCAGAAACCGCACATGCACAGCCGGATTTTCAATCGCTGGCCCATGCCCCGGCAGATACAGCCGGTCCTCACGCCCCAGCAGACGATGCAACGAGGCGAAATACGCCGCCATGTCGCCCTCCGGCGGGTTCACCACGCTGGTGGACCAGCCCATCACATGATCGGCCGTCATCACCACCCCATCGGCGCGGGCAAAGCACAAATGATCCGGCGCATGACCGGGTGTGTGCAGGGCCACAAGCCCCGCCACCACGTCATGATCGGCCAGCACATGGTCCGGCTCCAACGAAGCCGCATAGGCATAAACCGGCGCACCCGTCGCCGCCCGCATCGCCGGCAGGCCCGCCACATGGTCGATATGGCTGTGCGAGATTAAAATCTTCGCCACCTTCCCTGCCGCCTTCAGCACCGCCGCCAGATGCAGCGCATCCTCCGGCCCCGGATCCAGCACCATCACCCCGTCCGGCCCCTCCAGCAGATAGGTGTTCGTTCCATGATACGTCATCGGCCCCGGATTCTCGGCCACGATCCGGCGAATGCCGGGGGCCACGTCCAGCGCCACGCCACGCAAAGGTGAAGCTTCGGTCAGAAATGCCATGTGCCGATCCGTCCAGTGTCGAAGTGTTGGCCAGATCGTGCCACAAGGCTGCATGGATGCCGATGAATACCGACTGATGGACGAAGCCGAAGGCGGCATGTGGTGGTACAGCGCCCTGCACGCCCGGCTGACCGACGCCCTGGCCCCGGTGCGAGGCCGCGTGCTGGATGCCGGCTGCGGCACCGGCGGCTTCCTCGCGGCCATCGGCCACGCCCGCCCCGACCTTGACCGAACCGGCGTGGAATACGCCCCGCAGGCAGCCCTCCGCGCCGCCGAGAAATCCGACGCGGCCGTCACCTGCGGCAGCGTCCTCGCCCTCCCGTTCCCAGACCGGCTGTTCGATGCCGCCGTGTCCGCCGACGTCCTCTGCCACGCCGCCGTCGAACCTGCCCCGGCGCTGTCGGAACTCTATCGCGTGCTGCGCCCCGGCGGCCTGCTGGTGCTGAACATGCCGGCCTATGCCTGGCTCACCTCGGCGCATGACCGCCGCGTCCACAACGCCCGCCGCATCGTGCCGTCCGAACTGCGCGCCTGGCTGTCCGATGCCGGGTTCACCGGCATCAAGACCCGTTTCTGGAACAGCCTGCTGCTGCCGCTGATGATCGCCCAGCGCAAAATCCTGGCGCGCGGTGAGGCCGCCAGCGACGTCGCCCCGTTTTCACCATGGTTGAATGCCACATTGCATGGCATCTCCAGCTTCGAACGCCATCTGCCCATCGCACTGCCCGCCGGCGGCTCGGTGCTGGCCATCGCCACTCGCCCGGAACAAGAATCATGACCAATCCTAGCCTGGGCCTGTCCATCGTCGTGCCCGTCTATCGCGGCGCCAGCACCGTGGGGATGCTGATCGACGCCCTCTCCGCCCTGCGCCCCGAAGGCGGGCTGGAGGTCGTGCTGGTCAATGACGGCAGCCCAGACAATTCCGGCGACGTCTGTCGCGCCCTGGTCAAAACCGCCAGCATCCCGATCGTCTACATCGAACACTCCCGCAACTACGGCGAGCACAACGCGGTCATGACCGGCCTGCGCCACGCCAGCGGCGCCTATGTCATCACCATGGACGACGATCTGCAGAACCCGCCCGAGGAAGTGGTACGTCTCTACGACCACGCCCGCCTCGGCGAATGGGATGTCGTCTACACCCGCTACGCCGTGAAGGAACACGCCGGCTGGCGCAACCTGGGCAGCCGCTTTGCCAACGGCGTGGCCGACCTGCTGCTGGACAAGCCGCGCGGCCTCTATCTGTCCTCGTTCCGCTGCATGGCCGCCCCCACGGTGCGCGAGGTCACCCGCTACCTTGGCCCGTATCCATATGTGGACGGCCTGCTGATGCAGATCACCCAACGCATCGACAGCATCGCCGTCAAGCACCTGCCACGCGCCCAGGGCCGCTCGAACTACAATCTGCGCCGCCTGGTGCTGCTCTGGCTGAACCTGGCCACCAGCTTCTCGCTGGCGCCGCTGCGGCTGGCGATCCTGCTCGGCCTCGTGATGGCCCTGCTGGGCACCGCGGGCGCCGTCGCCACCATCATCGAGGCAATGGCGAGCAGTTCCACCCCGTCCGGCTGGGCGTCCACCATGACGGTCATTCTGCTGGTGTCGGGCGTTCAATCCATGATCCTGGGCGTGCTGGGCGAGTATGTCGGTCGCACCTTCCTCTCCGCCAACGGCAAGCCGCAGGGCAGCGTGCGGATGATCCAGCGCAACACCCCCAAGCCAGACACCGACCAGGACATCGCCGCATGAACCTGGCCTGGACGCTGCTGCTGGCAGCCATCACCGTCAGCATGGGCGCGCAAACCCTGCTGAAATCCGGCTCCCGCGCACCTGATATTCTGGCGCAGCTGCTGGATTGGCACACCATCATCGGCCTCGGCCTCTATGGCGGGGCGGCGATGCTTTACATCGTGGCCCTGCGGCGCATTCCGCTGTCCGTGGCGCTGCCGGCGACGGCCATTTCCTACATCGCCGCAGCCCTGGTCGGCCATTTCGTGTTCGGCGAACCGCTCTCCGCCACGCATATCGCCGCCATCGGGCTGATCGGCGCCGGCGTGGTGCTGCTCGCCTTCGCCTGAAAATTCGTCGGACTCGAAAAAACCCTGTTACGATATCTCATTCGTAGCCGGTGAAGGACATCGCATGCGGCAGACATGGACCAAATTCACCCAGGCCCGCGCAACCTGGACCGCGCTGACGATCCTGGCCGGCATGACCACCACCCATGCCGCCGCCCAAAGCGGCATCACCACCGAAAGCCTGGCGCCGCCCCCCGGCATCACCGCCGCCGCTCGTGCACCGCTCGCAGCGCAAACCCTGCAAATCCCGAAGCCGCAGACACTGGCCGCGCCATCGCTGCCATCGGCTTCGGCCATCCCGAAGCAAGCCCCAGCCACCATCGCGTCCGCCGTCGCGGCCCCTATCGCGGCCCTGCCGCAAGCCGTGGCCACCGCCCCGTCGACCGCCGTCAACACGTCCAGCGCGCCATCTCTGCTCGGCCGCTCCGCACCCGGCCAGACCATGGCCAGCATCGCCGCGCCCCAGCCACAGGCCGCGCCCCAGCCGAGACCGGCGCCCAGCCCTGCCAAGCCAATCCTGTCCTCGCCCAAACCGCACACCCTGCAGAACAAGCCCGCGCCCGTTGGCGCCCGGCCCAGGCTGGTCCCCATCAAGCCCACCGCCGGCTGATTGCGCGATTTCGTTTGGCGGAGTGCGGCAGACAGGCCCAAACTTCCCGCAAGCCACCCTCTCGAAAGGGTGCACGACGGGAGAGAACACAATGCACCGCAGATCCTTGCTGCTTGGCACCGGCGCCACCCTCGCAACCGCACCGCTGACGGCCCGCGCCGAAGGCGCCGCCACCCATCCAGGCCTGCCCCTCGGCACGCGTGAAGAAGCCGTGATGGACGCGCTGCCCGGCAAGAAGCCGCTTATCAAGCTCAGCTACCGCCCGCCCAACTACGAATCCCCCCTCTCGGCGTTCAACACCACGCTCACGCCGAACGACCAGTTCTTCGTCCGCTATCACCTGTCGCAGATCCCGGACCGCGCCGCGCTGTCAGATTGGACACTCGCCATCGGCGGAGACGCAGCCACCAAACCCATCGAACTCTCGCTCGCCGACCTGCAACGCCTGCCGCAGCACGACGTGACGGCCGTCTGCCAATGCTCCGGCAACCGCCGTGGCCTGTCCAACCCGCACGTTCCCGGCGTGCAATGGGGCATCGGCGCCATGGGCTGCGCGATGTGGCGCGGCCCGCGCCTGAGTGACGTTCTGGCGCTGGCCGGCGTCGCCCCCAACGCCGTCGAGATCGCCTTTCGCGGCGCCGATGCCGGCGTGATGGACGCCACCCCGGTGTTCATGAAATCCATCCCCACCGACCGAGCGATGGCCCGCGACACCATCGTCGCACTGCGCATGAACGAGCAGGAGCTGCCGCTGTGGAACGGCTACCCCGCTCGCATCGTCGTCCCCGGATGGACCGCCACCTATTGGATGAAGCACCTCACCCATATCGACATCCGCGCCACCAAGCTCGATAATTTCTGGATGAAATCGGCCTACCGCGTGCCCACCGGCATGTTCCCCGCCAGCCCCTTCCCCACGCAGGACACTGCCGCCAACCGGCCCATCACCGACATCGTCCTCAACGCCCTGGCCACCAGCCACGCTGACGGCGACCAGGTTCGCGGCGCCGGCTTCACCCTATCCGGCCAAGCGTGGGACAATGGCGACGGCATCGCCCGCGTCGAAGTCTCCACCAACGACGGCACCACCTGGGGGGTGGCCATGCCGGGCCAGCAGGACAGCCGGTTCAGCTTCATGCCGTGGAGCATCCAGATCGCCGCCTCCCCCGGCCCGCTCACGGTCCGCATCCGGGCCACGTCGAAATCAGGGGTCACGCAGCCTGAGGCGCCGATCTTCAATCCGGCCGGCTACCATCACAACGCCATCCAGACGCTTCACCTGATCGCAACCTGAAGGACCGGCCCATGCACGCGCGAACACCCCTGCTGACCGCCGCCATCCTTGGCGTGGTCCTGCTCACCGCCCCCCAATCCCGCGCCGACGAACAGGCGGTTGTGCTGCGCGACGGGGCGGGGCTTGCCGAGATCACCGCCAATTGCAGCGGCTGCCACAGCCTCGACTACGTCCGCATGAACGCGCCGTTCATCGCCCCGGACACATGGAAGGCCGAACTCGCCAAGATGCGCACGGCATACGGCGCACAGATCGACGATGAGGACATCGCCAAGATCCAGGCCTATCTCGTCGCCAATTACGGTCCCGCCACATAATGGCGCTGCGCCACAAGGCCTTCACCGTCACATCCGGCACCGATTTCCAGCTCTCCCACCACGATCCGGCGTTCACGCCCCCCATCGACAAGGACACCGCCCAAGCCCGACTGGACGTGGCCGTCGCCCAGATCGGGGAGCTGCAAGACAAGATGATGGCGTCCAGCACCTGGTCGTTGCTGGCGCTGTTCCAGGGCATGGACACCGCCGGCAAGGACGGCACCATCACGCATGTGTTTCACGGCGTGAACCCGGCCGGCGTCTGCGTCACCAGCTTCAAGGCGCCCTCATCGGCCGAGCGGGCGCAGGATTTTCTGTGGCGCATCCATCAGGCGTGCCCGGCGGCCGGCACGATCGGGGTCTATAACCGCAGCCATTACGAAGATGTCCTGGTCCCGCGAATCCATCCGGACCAATTGCACCTTCAACACCTGCCAGCCAGCCTCCAGGGCAGCGCCATCTGGCGCCACCGCCTCCGCGATATCGTGAGTTTCGAGCGCATGCTCATCAGCCAAGGCACCGTGCTCCGCAAGTTCTTCCTCAACGTCTCCAAGGACGAGCAAAGCCGCCGGTTGCTCGACCGACTGCAACAGCCAGACAAAGCCTGGAAATTCTCCCCTACCGACCTGAGCGAACGCGCTCACTGGGACGAATACCAAGCCGCCTACACCCACGCGATCTCGGCCACGGCCACCCCGCAGGCGCCATGGCACATCATCCCGGCCAACCACAAATGGTTCGCCCGCATGGTCGTGGCAGAGATCATCGCCGACACACTCGGCCAGCTGGACCTCAGAACGCCCGAGCCCGACGCTGCCATGCACAAGGCCATGAAAGAAGCGCTGCTCGAACTGCAGCGCGAAGCGCCGAATACCTAACGCCTACTCCAACAACCAGCGGATCCCGACCACAACGCACAGCACACCGCCCCACGAGAGCGCCGCGAGACTCAACACCATCCAGGCAGACCCAATACCCTGGCCACCCATGGCTGGCTTCGCAGTTTCGCGGCGCTTTTCACGCGACACAAGCAATGAAGATTCATGTCTATGAACGGTATGCATCGCCATATTCCTATGCCCTGCTTGCCTCTAAAGGCACCGATTTCAAAAGCCATTTTTCCGCTTTATCTTGAAACGAACACACCTCGTTCCCAGCAAAACATTACTTCATCTATTTCAAATTTTGTTCCAGCGACTTTCATGCAATCACGCGCGAACGTGAGCGAATTGCCGACGATGTCACGTCGACGTGACTGTTGACGCCACAAACACAAAAAAGCGGCGGGGCCTGCGCCCCGCCGCTTTATATCAGACAGCCAAACTCTCAGAGAGCGGCGAGCACAGCCTCGGCCCGGCTGACATCGAAGCCGCCAGGGGCCTCGATCATCAGGGCGGACACCTTGCCGTCATCCACCACCATGGCAAAGCGCTGGCTGCGCATGCCGAGGCCACGGGCCACCAGATCCAGCTCAAGGCCCAACGCGCGGGTGAAAATGCCCGAACCGTCGGCCAACATCACAATCTTGTCGTCAACGCCCTGGTCGCGCGCCCAGGCGCCCATCACGAACGGGTCGTTCACCGCCATGCACACCAACGTGTCCACACCCTTGGCCGCGAATTCAGATGCCAACTGCACAAAGCCCGGCAAATGCTTGGCGCTGCAGGTCGGCGTGTAGGCGCCGGGGACGGCGAACACCACCACCTTGCGGCCCTTGAAAAGCTCTTCAGTTGTCACTTCCTTCGGCCCCTCGGCCGTTGCCGTCATCAATTTCATCGAGGGGATGTCGGCGCCAACCTGAATGGTCTGGGTCATGGGCAATCGGTCCTGGCAAGGCACAGGCGACCATCCGCCCATGTTTCATGCAATTCCTAGCCTTGTGGCGCTTGCCTGTCACGCAGCCCCTCCCAACATGAGGTCCATGACACGCAATGCCCCCCCTCTGCCTGACGAAACCTCGCTCACCGGCCAGGTGCTCATCGCCATGCCTGGGCTGCCAGATCCTGAGTTCTTCCACAGCGTGGTCTACATGTGCGCGCACACCCAGGAAGGGGCGATGGGCATCATCATCAACCGCCCACTCGCCAAACCCAGCTTCCGCGACCTGCTGGAACAGTTGCAGGTGGCCCCCAGCCCCCCGGCCCGCGCCATCCCCCTCTGCCAGGGCGGCCCGGTCGATCATGGTCGCGGTTTCGTGCTGCACACCTCGGACTGGATGGTCGATGAAAGCATGCGCGTGAACCAGGACGTGGCCCTGACCGCGAGCGTGGAGGTGCTGAAGGCCATCGCAACCGGCGGCGGCCCGCGCGCCGGCCTCCTCGCCCTCGGCTATGCCAATTGGGGGCCCGGCCAACTGGACGACGAGATGCGGCAAAACTCATGGCTCAACGCCAACCCCGACACCGGATTGCTGTTCGATGACGACCAGGACAGCAAATGGTCGCGCGCCATGGCCAAGCTGCACATCAAGCCCGAGCACCTGTCCTCGGACACCGGACGGGCCTAAGCGCTTGCCGCTGCCGGCCCCGCCGCTTAAACCGGCGCATCAATTCGATATGGGACCAGGCTCATGGCGGCAAAAGACTGCAACGGCGCGCTGCTCAGCGACGGCGATTCGGTTCAGGTGATCAAAGATCTTAAGGTGAAGGGCACATCCTCCACCCTCAAGCGCGGCACCCTGATCAAGAACATCCATCTGACCGACGACGACGGGCTGATCGAGTGCAACGCCGAGAAGATCAAAGGACTCGTGCTGAAGACAGAGTTTTTGAAGAAGGTTTAGCAGCAAGACCTTCTTTTTCTGAAGAAAAAGAAGCAAAAAGACTTTCATTCATTTGGACGCGTGCCACGGCATCTCCACAACACGCGCCGAAATGAATGAAGTTTTTTGGTTCTTTTTTTCAAAAAAGAACAAATCCTACCAAACAAACGTCGGCACACAGGCCACCGGCGCAAGCCCCGCATGCGCCGCCGCCGCCTCGATCCGGGCCTCGTCATGGCCCAGCTCGGCGCCGTGAATGCCGCCCAACACCCAGCAGCTATCGATCCCGGCAGCCGCCGCACCCGCGATGTCGGTGCGCAGCGCGTCACCCACCGCCAGCACCCGGCCTTGCGGCAGGTCCAGCATCTCCAGCACCGGCGCATAGATCGCAGGGTCCGGCTTGCCCAGCCAGAACGCCACGCCGCCAATCTCCTCATACCGCAGCGTCAGCGCGCCGGCACAGATCACCCGCTCGCCGTCGCGAATCACTTCCAGATCCGGATTGGCGCAGATCATCGGCAGACCAGCCGCCCGGCACGCCTGCAGCGTGGCCTCGTAATCCGAAACCTCCAACGACCCGATCAACTCGTCCGGCCCGGTGTTGACGACAAAATCCGCCTCGCCCGGGGTTTCCACGCGCGTCAAATCCGCCAGGCCCTCAATCACGTTGCGGTCACGCGCCGGCCCCAGATGGAACACACGCTGGCCCAATGCCGCGAACCACGGATCGCTGCGCTGCGACAACGCACGATGCGTCGCCTCGCCACTGGTCATGATGCCGGCATAGAGATCATCGCCAATCCCCATCGCCCGCAACGCCGCCTGCGCCACAGCAGCCCTGCGCGGGGCGTTGGACAGCAGCACAGCCGGCTTGCCCAGCGCCTTGATGCGCGTGAGAGTATCGATCGCCCCCGGATACGGCGTCACGCCGTCATGGATCACGCCCCACAGATCGAGGATGAAGCCGTCATACTGCGCGGCCAATGGGCCAAAACCGGTCAAATGCCGCATGGGAAGTCTCCGTTACAGATCAGCGCCGATAGCAGCCTCGACATTGGCAAAACCAGCCGCATCCAGTGCTGCCAGCAATTCACGCAGAAGGCGCGGCACCAGAGCCGGACCTTCATAGGCGAGGGCGGAATAGACCTGCACGAGCGAGGCGCCGGCACGCAGCTTGGTCAGGATATCCGCGCCCGTCGACACACCGCCAACCCCCACCAGCACCAGCCGTCCAGCCGCCTGACGGGCCGCCAGCTTGAGCATTTCGGTCGATTTCGCCATCAGCGGCGCGCCCGACAGCCCGCCCGCCTGGGTGGCCTGCGGCGAACGCAGGCGCGGCCGGGCCAACGTGGTATTGGACACGATCAACCCGGCAACACCGCCGGCCACACAGGTTTCAACCACCGCCGCCACGCCCTCGGGCGACAGATCCGGTGCGATCTTGACCAGCAACGGCGGGTGTTCAGGCGCGTCGTTCTGAATGGCAGCCAGGATGGAGCGCAGCCGCGCCTCGTTCTGCAAATCGCGCAAACCCGGCGTGTTGGGCGACGAAACATTCACGACAATGTAATCCACATGCCGCGCCAAGGCCTGCACCAGCGCCGGGTAATCCCGCTCCGGGTCGGCGTTTTCCTTGTTGATGCCAATATTGCCGCCCACCGGCACATCACGCGGCCGCCGCGCCAGATTGGCGAGATAGACGTCAATGCCGCCGTTGTTGAACCCCATGCGGTTGATCACCGCCCGGTCCTCGGTCAGACGGAACAGCCGCGGCTTCGGATTTCCCGGCTGCGGCCGCGGCGTCACGGTGCCGGCTTCCACCAGCCCGAACCCCAGCCGCGCCAACGGTGTCAGCGCCTCGGCATTCTTGTCAAAGCCCGCCGCCAATCCCAGCGGGTTGCGAAAGGACAACCCCATCGCATGCACCGCCAGCCGTGGGTCGCTCACCTCGGCGGAGCCCCCAAGCCCCAATCGCAACGCCCGCAACGCCACGCCGTGCGCGGTTTCGGCGTCGATCAATCGGAGCAGGGGCATAAAGGCAGAGGCGAATACTGGGTTCATGCGCCTCTGATGCCGGATAATCCGGCCCCGCACCAGTGCGCAACATCACGCAAGCGCCGCTATCTGCACGCCATGCTTGGCCCCTGCCACAAATGCCACCCGTCCGCCGTCGGACGCTGACATCATCACCATGTCCCCGGCCGCGAGCATATCCGAAGCGGTGTCGAAAAACCCTGGCTGCACCAACGCCGCAAGGCTGGAGCCTGGGGCCTTGTAGTGCCAGAGCGTGAAGCCCTGCGCGTAGGCAAGGACAGAAAGGTTGCGAATTGTGAAATCCATGTGGGCTCTCCTGATGGGAACGGAACAGGAACATTTACCCAGATGCAGGGCTGAACAAAAAGTTAATAAGCTATAATTCCTAAATCTCTCGGGGAAAAATCCTATCACATAGAATTAACACTCCGAGTCGCGGACCTGGATGTGCCACAGTGCTCACCATGAAGCATGAAGACATCTGGCGGGCATTGGACACGATGGCCGCAGAGCATGGCCTGTCCGCATCGGGCCTGGCCAAGCGCGCGGGGCTGGACCCCACCACCTTCAACCCCTCCAAGCGGCGCATGCCGGATGGCCGCGCCCGCTGGCCCAGCACCGAGAGCCTGGCCAAGGTGCTGGACGCCACCGGCGCCTCGCTGGACGTGTTCACCGCCCTCGTCACCGGCGCCCGCGTCATTCCTGCCACCCCCGCCCGCCAGCAATCGCGACGCATCCCGCTGATCGGCCTCGCCCAGGCCGGCGGCGAAGGCTTCTTCGACGATGGCGGCTATCCGGTCGGTGGCAGCTGGGACGAGGTGGCGCTGCCCGAAATCGCCGACGGCAACGCCTATGCCCTGGAAATCAGCGGCGAGAGCATGGAGCCGGTGTTCCGCGATGGCGACCTCGTGATCGTCTCCCCCAACGCCCCCATCCGCCGCGGCGACCGCGTGGTGGTGCGCACCATGGCCGGCGAGGTGATGGCCAAGCAGCTCGCCCGGAGATCCGCCCGCCGGGTGGAACTGCGCAGCCTCAACCCGGCCCATCCCGACTACAATTTCGACCTCACAGAGATCTGCTGGATTCACCGCATCGTCTGGGCCAGCCAGTAAGCGATTTAGGTGGAAACGATCCCGGGATCTGCGGCACGATCAGTAGATGAAGCGCATGCTGGTCCTGCTCGCAGTCCTCCTGGCCGCCCCTCACCCGACCCGCGCGGCCGAACCTGTTGACCTGGCCCTGGTGCTGGTCACCGACGTGTCCCGCTCCATCGACGACAGCGAATACGACCTTGAAAAACGCGGCACCGCATCTGCCTTGCGCGACCCCGCCGTCCTGGCCGCCATTCGCGGCGGCGCCATCGGCAGCATCGCCATCGCCTATATAGAATTCGCCGGCGCACAGGAGGTGCGCACCATCATCGACTTCGTCCTGATCCGCGACGCCGCCTCCGCCGAAGCCTTCGCCGCACGGCTGGTCGCGGCCCCGCGCAGTTCGTATGGCCGCACCTCGATCAGCGCCGGCATCGACGCCGCCGTGGCCCTCCTCGTCGAAGCCCCGTTCGAAGCCCAGCGCCGCGTCATCGATGTCTGCGGCGACGGCACCAACAATGCCGGCCGCGCCATCACAGCATCGCGCGACGATGCCCTGCGCGCCGGCATTCTGATCAACGGCCTCACCATCATCAACGACCACCCGGTCAGCTACACCTACGCCCACGTGGCGCCGCCAGGCGGGCTGACCAACTGGTACCGCGACAACGTCACCGGCGGACCGGGCAGCTTCGTGCTGGAAATCCATGATTTCCAAACCTTCGGTGCGGCCATGAAACGCAAGCTGCTGAACGAAATCGCCGGACTGCCGCCCGCCCCGCACGGCTGACCATCTTGCGGCCCAACCAATGCGGGACAACAGTGCCTGTATCCTCAGGAGCACAGCATGGAAATCCGCAATCTCGGCCATAGCGGCCTACGCGTCTCGGCCATTGGCCTCGGCTGCAACAATTTCGGCGCAAGGCTCGACCTTGACGGCACACGCGCCGTCGTCAATACCGCGTTCGATGCCGGCATCACCCTGTTCGATACCGCCGACGTCTATGGCGACAAAGGCGGCTCCGAGACCCTGATGGGCCAGGTGATCGGCCCCATCCGCCAGGAAATCGTGCTGGCCACCAAGTTCTGCATGCCGATGGACGCCGCCGAAACCCTGAAAGGCGGTTCGCGCCGCTACATCATGCAGGCCGTCGACGCCTCGCTGATGCGGCTGCGCACCGACTATATCGACCTCTACCAGATGCACCGGATGGACCCGCTGACGCCGATCGAGGAAAGCCTGCGCGCGCTGTCCGACCTCGTGACCCAGGGCAAGATCCGTTACTTCGGCTGCTCGAATTTCACCGGATGGCGCATGGTGGAGGCACAATGGACCGCCAAGGCGCTCGGCGTGCCCGGATTCGTGTCGGCACAGGACGAGTATTCCCTCGTCAAACGCGAGCACGAGGCCGATCTCATCCCGGCTTTGTGCGAATACGGCCTCGGCCTGCTGCCTTACTTCCCGCTGGCATCAGGCTTGCTTACCGGCAAATACCGCCGCAACGCCCCGATGCCCGAAGGAGCCCGCCTGACCAACACCCAGCGCCTGGCCGATCGCTATCTGTCTGAGCGCAACTGGGTGATCAGCGAAAAACTCGCCGACTTCGCCGAGGCGCAAGGCCATACGGCCCTCGAACTGGCGTTCAGCTGGCTGCTAGCGCAACGCCCGGTCGCCAGCGTCATCGCCGGCGCCACCAAGCCTGAGCAGATTGCCCAAAACGTGAAGGCCGGCGGCTGGAAACTGACAGCTGAAGACCTCGCGGAGATCGACGCCATAACGAAAGCCTGACCCGAAAGGACCACCATGCGCCGCCGCACCCTGCTCGCCTCCGCCCTCGCCGCTCCAATCTTGGCAAGGCCGGCCATCGCCGCGGCCGCATCGGTCCTGAAGGTCATTCCACAGGCCAACCTCACCAGCCTCGATCCGGTGTGGACCACCGCCGTCGTCACCCGAAACCACGGCTATCTGGTCTATGACCAGTTGGCCGCGGTGGACGCCAATTTCACCCCCCAACCGCAGATGGCCGAGGGCTGGGGGGTGGAAGGCAATGTCTGGACCATCAAGCTGCGCGAAGGCCTGCGCTTTCACGACAACGAGCCGGTGCGGGGCCGCGACTGCGTGGCCTCCATCCGCCGCTGGATGGCGCGTGACAGCCTCGGCCAGGCGCTGGCCGCCGTCACCGACGAACTCTCCGCGCCCGACGATCGCACCATCGTCTTCCGCCTCAGCCGCCCCTTCCCACTGCTGCCGCTGGCGCTGGCCAAGCCCAGCCCGATGCCGCTGTTCATCATGCCCGAGCGCATCGCCCTCACCGACCCGTTCAAGGCGATCACCGACCCCACCGGCTCCGGCCCGTTCCGCTTCCTGCGCGACGAATGGAACCCCGGCTCACGCGCCGTCTGGGCCAGGCACACCGGTTACGTGCCGCGCCGCGAACCGGTCAGCGGCATCGCCGGCGGCAAGCGCCCGATGGTGGACCGCGTGGAATGGACCGTCATTCCAGACAGCGCAACCGCCGCCTCCGCCATGATCAACGGCGAGCAGGATTACTGGGAATACCCGCTGTTCGACCTGCTGCCGCTGCTGAAGAAATCCCGCAATGTGCAGGTGGGCCAGCGCCTGTCCGCCGGGCAATATGCCGGCATCCGCCTCAATCACCTGCAACCGCCGTTCAACAACATCAAGGTCCGCCAGGCGCTGCTGCTGGCCATCGACCAAACCGACTATCTCCGCGCCGTCGCCGGCGACCCGGAAGACGCCGACGCCCCTGGCGGCAAGGCCTGGGCGGCCTGCGAGAGCGTCTATACCTGCGGCACCCAGTTCGAAACCACTGCCGGCAACGCGGCCCTGCGCGCCCACAGCATCGAAAAGGCCAAGGCCGCGCTCAAGGCCAGCGGCTATAACGGCGAACGCACCGTGGTGCTGGTGCCGTCGGATTATCCGCAGATCAATGCCCTCAGCCTCGTCACAGCCGACATCATGGGCCGGATGGGCTTCAACCTCGATGTCGTTGCCACCGACTGGGGCACCGTCACCACCCGCCGCGCCAACCAGAACCCGGTGGAGAAAGGCGGCTGGAGCGTGTTTCATTCCACCTGGGCCGGCACTGATGTTCAGAACCCGGCCATCCACCAGAACCTGCGCGCCAACGGCAACGGCGCCTGGTTCGGCTGGCCCACCGACCCCGAGATCGAGCGCCTGCGCGACGTCTGGATGGAAGCGCCGGCCAGCGAACAGAAAGCCCTCGCCGATCGCATCCAGGCGCGGGCCTTCGAGACGGTTCCATTCGTGCCGTTGGGCTATTACTGGCAGCCCAGCGCCTGGAACAAATCAGTGACCGGCACCTTCCCGTGCCCCATCACCAGCTTCTGGAACATGGGCAAGGCCTGAGCAAAACGCCTACTCGGCCGCGATCTGCGGTGCTGTTTCCCGTGCCATGCGGCTGGAGTGCATGGCGCGGGAGGCGCGGCCGGGCGTGGCGCCCTCCATCAACAACGCTTGCAAATCCGCCACATGCTCCTGGCCGGCCTGCGTTGCCACAACCAGCACGCTGCGCCCGTCACGGGGATCGGCAATCCGCTCGGCCAGGCCCAGGTTGGACAACCGGTCCAGCGAACGCGAAACCCCAGGCTTGGAAATATTGAGCGCCCCCGCCAGACCGCGCACCGTGTGCGGGCCAGACTGCAATTCGATGATCAGCAGGATCCCCAATTGCCGCGCCGACAGATCCGGGGCATCAGCCCGCACGCTGGCGCAAATCATGTGCTGCAGAATAGCCAAAAGACGATCCGGACCGAGCTTCATGGCGCCCTCCTGGTATGGTGTTCGTGGCAAGGCTGGCCATCCAACCGGAACGCAGTATGCCTTGCGTTATTTGCCACCACGATACGTATGACTTCGTAACGGGACCAAATGAACACACTTTACATGTTACATGCGGTCACTCCCGATCTGCGCGTCCGCGTCGTGCGAGACATGCCTGAACTTGCAGCCGACCTCTCGGCCGCTGTCGATGCGGTCTGGCATGAGGAACAGCAACGCCTTGAGGGGCAGTTGTTCAACGGGCGCGTGTTCAGCGCCGATCACATCACCCCAAGCCTGATCACCGGCCACTGGACCGAGTATCGCCGCGTGGTGGCGCAGATGCGCAGGCCAGAGCTTCACCAGGCCCTATGTGTGCGCTCCTTCGCCGTGGGCGGCGTGATCACCAGCCCGGACGGCGTGGTGTTCGGACGCCGCCCCGGGAGATCCGTCTACCAGGCCGGGCAATGGCAATTGGCCCCCGCCGGCAGCGTGGACCCCGGTTGCGCGCGCGCCGATGGGTGGGTGGATGTGGTGGCGATGCTGCTCGTGGAACTGTCCGAGGAACTGGGGCTGACACAGGCCGATGTCAGCGACGCCACGCCGGTGGCCCTGGTGGAACACGCCGGCAGCCACGTGCTCGACCTCGGCATCGCCCTGCGCACGCATCTGTCCGCCAGCGACATCCTTGCCATCCACACCGCCAGCGGCAACGGCGAATATGACCCGCTGGTTGTGGTGCCGCACGCCGAACTGGCGACGTTCCTGGCCCAGCCGAACATGACCTTGCAAGCGCCGATCTTCCTCGGCGCCCACAGGCCTGGTTCAGCTCATTTCGGCGCGTAGGTCAGCACCGTAAAGCTGTCATCGTGATAGATCGGCGCCGGCAGCTTGCCATCCGCGGGCGGGCCGGGTTGCGTTGAATGCGCCGTCACCACGAAGATGTTCTTCGTCTTGGGGTCCATCGCAATCGCCCCCACCATCGGGCGAGAGGTGATGGTGCCCAGCAGGCGATACTTGTCCGGCCCCTCCTGCTGAATGACCGACAGGCTGGCATCCCCGCCATTGGCACTGACCAGCACATGCTGCTCGTCATTATGGGCCAGGCCGTCCGTGCCATGGCCGATCGGCAGAGTGGCGACGATCTTGCCGGTCTTGGCATCCAACGCCACAAACACCGGCTTGTCGCCACGACAGACCACCAACAGGCGC
The DNA here is from genome assembly GCA_040399685.1 of Acetobacteraceae bacterium. Lineage (GTDB taxonomy): Bacteria > Pseudomonadota > Alphaproteobacteria > Acetobacterales > Acetobacteraceae > CAIQQQ01. The sequence goes on along the minus strand of JBBART010000005.1, from coordinate 34,074 downwards.
TCGGCCACACGGTCGAACTCCACCGCCACTGGCTGGGTGCATTCACCCAGCTTCCAGGTGGCCTCGATCTTTAAATCGGCATCGAGCTTGAGGATGGTGCTTGTGTCGCGTGTCGGCGCAAAGATGTGGCCGGCCTTGTCCACCGCTGGGATGTCCATCTGCTTGGAGTCGAACTCGGTGCGCCCCAGGATCTTGCCGGTCGCAGCGTCGAGATTGATCCAGGTTGAGGTTTTCGGCCGGCTGCCGGCAATCATATAAACCTGCTTGGTGGTCGGCTCGTAAAACCCTGCATTGAGGTCGCCGTTGTCAAGCTTGAAGCGGTCGATCGGCTTGAGCGTTGTCATGTCCAGCACCAGCACGGTGCCGTCGGTGCAGGCGACATAGATGCGGTTGAATTCCGGCACCAGCAGCGCGCCGTTGGCGCCCTTGGAATTGTCGACCTGACTGGCCTTGCGGGTGTTGATGTCAAACACCGTCAGCCCATCCGCACGCCGGGCGATGAACAACCTGCCGGTTGCGGCATCAAGGGTGATGTGATCCCAGCCGGTGTTGGTGCTGGGCAGGGTTGTGGCGTTGTCCAGCGTGTAGAGCGGCCCCGCGGCCAAGGCCGGCACAGCGAACAAGGCGGCGCTGGCCACCAGAATGGCACGAAGCGACGTGCGGACAGGCATGATGTATCCCCTTTGTGCCGCCGTTGAAGCAGCCTTCCCGCTTTTACGAAAGCAATTTGGCCGAAGTTTGCGCGTTGTTAATGCCGGGGTGAGCGGACGATACGAATCCGTCAGTGTCCGAGGCATCACGTAAAATTTAGGAATATTTACCAATTGACTCTGGGGCCATGATTCGGGATCCATAGGAAAGAACAAAACAGGAACTTCATTTCGTGCCCCCCTCCGTATTGCCCTCCCTCACCCGGCTCCGCAGCCAGATCGCAGCCATCGCCCCACCGGCGCGGCATGGCGTTCTGGCGCTGGATGGCGGCTGTCTGGATGCAGCGATGGGCGGCGGGCTGGCGCTGGGTGCGCTGCATGAAGCCCAAGGTGCGGGCATCGAGGCGGAGACCTGCGCGGTACCGGCCGCCTTCCTGGCCAAGATCCTGGCCCGCATGCCCGCCACCAAGCCGGTGTTCTGGATTTCCCCAGTGGCCGATCTCTACGCCCCCGGCCTGATCGGCCTCGGCTTCGATCCAGCCCGGCTGATCCAGTTGCGCAGCGCCTCCGACGACGAAGCCCTGGCCGCGATGGAAACCCTGCTCCGGTCCAAAGCAGCCGCCTGCGTGGTCACCGAAGCGGGCAAAATCGGGCCGCTGGCCGGGCGACGGTTGCAGATGGCCTGCCTGGGCTCCGGCTGCACCGGCTTCATCCTGCGCCGCTGGCCGCATGGCAAACGCGCCGCCGAACCCGTGGCCGCCGCCGTGACGCGCTGGCGCCTGGGGCCATCGCCAAGCACGAAAGACGGCCACGCCCCGGGCCGGCCGCGCTGGCATGTGGAATTGCTGCACACCCGCGCCGGACCGCCGGGCGAATGGATTTTGGAACAGGAGGACCGCCATGACGCGCCGCATCCTTTCCGCGTGGCTGCCGGGCTGGCCGATCCGCCGCTTACAGCGCGAAGGCTGGCCGGCTGACAAACCGCTGGCCGCCGTCGAAACCCGGCAGGGCCAACGCCGCATCACCATGGCATCCGCCGCCGCCGAAGAATTGGGCGTGATGTCGGGCATGGCGCTGGCGCAGGCGCGCGCAATCTGCCCCACCCTTGTGGTGGTCGAGGCCGACCCAGCGGCCGACCGCGCCGGCCTGGCGCGTGTTGCCGTGTGGTGCGAACGCTTCTCGCCCCTCACCGCCGCCAATGCGCCGGACGGCCTCTGGATCGACATCACCGGCTGCGCCCATCTGGCCGGCGGCGAGGACGCGCTGGCCGCCACCATCGCCCGCCATCTGCAACCCTGCCGCCTCGCCATCGCAGGCACCGCCGGCGCCGCCTGGGCGCTGGCCCGCGCTGCCACACGCCAATCAATCCAGATCATCCCTCCCGGCGGCGAGCCCACCGCCCTCGCCCCGTTGCCGGTGGCGCTGCTGCGCCTGGACGGGCGCGTGGTGGCCGGATTGCGGCGCGTAGGGCTGCGCAGCATTGGCGAACTCGCCCGCCAGCCGCGCGCCGATCTGACCGCACGGTTCGGCGCCACGCCGGGGCTGCGGCTGGAACAGGCCTACGGCGCCGCCCCCGAGGCCATCGCCTGGCCCCGCGCCCCGGCCCCGTGGTCTGAACGGCTGGGTTTCGTGGAGCCCATCGGCACCGCCGACGACTTTGCCCGCACGCTGGCGTTGCTGGCGCAAAGCCTGTGCGCACGACTGGAAGCGGCCGGTCTGGGCGGACGACGCTTGGTTGCGACCTTCTTTCGGGTGGACGACCTGCGGCCAATCATCGAGGTCGCCACCGCCCAACCGCTGCATGATGCAGCCCGCGTGGCGCGACTGCTGGGGGCGAAGATCGAGACCATCGATCCCGGTTTCGGCGTGGAGGCCATCGTGCTGGAAGCGGTGGAAACCGCCCCCCTCGCCCCCGTGCAACAGGCGATGGGTGGCACGCCCCAATCAGCAGACTTATCCGCTGTCATAGACGATCTCGGCAATCGCCTGACGCCGGATCAACTCTGGCGACCAACCCCGCAGGCCAGCCACGTTCCAGAACGCGCCGTCACGACAACACCACCGATGGAGGCAGCCCAGCCCTGGACTCACCCCCCGGGCGAACGACCGTTGCGCCTGCTGCGCCCGCCCGAGCCGATCGAGGCCACCGCCCCGGTGCCCGACGATCCGCCGATCCTGTTCCGCTGGCGTGGCGCTCTGCACCGGGTGCGCGCCGCCAGCGGGCCGGAGCGGATCAGCGCCGAATGGTGGCGTCGCAGCGACGAAGAGGAACGCTTCCGGGATTATTATCGCGTGGAGGACCAGGCCGGCGCCCGCTTCTGGGTTTTCCGTACCGGACTACCCGGACAGGGGCGCGGGCCTGCGTGGTTCCTGCACGGATTGTTCGGATAGCCGTGTTCGCAGAGTTGCAGGTGGCGACTGCGTTTTCCTTCCTGCACGGCGCCAGCCACGCCGAGGAACTGGCGCAGACGGCGCGCGCACTGGGCCTGTCCGCCATCGGCATTGCCGACCGCAACACACTCTCAGGCATCGTGCGCGCCCATGTGGCGGCGAAGGAGGCCGAGATCAGGCTGATCCCGGCAGCACGGCTGGTGTTTCGCGACGGCACGCCGGATGTGACCTGCTACCCCACCGACCGCGCCGCCTGGGGACGTCTGTCACGGCTGATCACCATCGGCAAAGGCCGCGCCCTCAAGGGGGACTGCGCGCTGGATCTGGCAGATCTGCTGGAATACGGCGACGGTCTGGCGGTGCTGATCCACGCCACGGACGAGACGAACCTACAAATCTTGTCAGCGTCTTTCCGCAAACGCGCCTGGCTGGCCGCCACCCGTCGCTATGCGGCGGACGACGCCGTGCGACTGCGACACATGGCGGATCTGGCGGCATCCCATCGCCTGAAGCTGCTGGCCACCAACGACGTTCTTTATCATGCCCCGGAACGGCGGCGGCTGCAGGATGTGATGACCTGCATCCGTCTCGGCACCACGCTGGAAAAGGCCGGACTGGCGCTGGCCGCCAATGGCGAGCGGCATTTAAAATCGCCGGCCGAAATGGCGCGGCTGTTTCGCGATTACCCGCACGCCATCGCCGCCAGCGCCGATCTGGCAGGGCTGTGCGCCTTCAATCTTGATGAATTATCCTACGAATATCCCGACGAGCCCATCCCGCCCGACAGCACGCCGGACGCGCATCTGGCACATCTGACATGGCAAGGCGCTGCCATGCGCTACCCTGATGGCGTGTCGCACAAGGTGCAGGCGGCGATTGCCAAAGAGCTCGGGATGATCGCGCAACTTTCCTATGCGCCGTATTTTCTGACGGTGCATGACATCGTCTGTTTCGCACGCAGGCAAGGCATTCTGTGCCAGGGCCGTGGGTCGGCCGCGAATTCCACCGTGTGTTACTGCCTGGGCGTGACAGCGGTGGATCCCATGCAGATCGATTTGCTGTTCGAACGCTTTGTCTCGGCCGAACGGCGAGAGCCGCCGGATATCGATGTCGATTTCGAACATGAGCGGCGCGAGGAGGTGATCCAGTACATCTACGCCCGTTACGGCCGGCATCGCGCCGGGCTGGCCGCCACCGTCATCCACTATCGCCCCAAGATGGCGGCACGCGAGGTGGGCAAGGTGATGGGCCTGTCCGAGGACGCAACAGCGGCATTATCCGCCGAAAGCTGGAACGCCGGTGGATCGCTGTGGGGCGATGATCGTCTGGTCGAAATCGGGCTGGACCCTGAAAGCCCGGTCGTGCGGCGAACCATCGCCATGGCACGGGAGTTGATCGGCTTTCCGCGCCATCTGTCCCAGCACGTGGGCGGCTTTGTGCTGACACGCGGACGGCTGGACGAAACCGTCCCGATCGGACCGGCGGCAATGGCCGGGCGCAGCTTCATCGAGTGGGACAAGGACGATATCGACGCGCTGGGCATCATGAAGGTCGATGTGCTGGCCTTGGGAATGCTCACCTGCATTCACCGCGCCTTCGACTCGCTGGCCGCGAGGGGCATTCATTTTAAAGACCTCGCCGATGTGCCGCGCGAAGATCCGGCGGTTTACCAGATGCTGACGCGGGCCGATTCTTTGGGGGTGTTTCAGGTCGAGAGCCGGGCGCAGATGAACATGCTGCCACGACTGCGACCGGCAAAGTTCTACGATCTGGTCATCGAAGTTGCCATCGTCCGCCCCGGCCCGATCCAGGGCGACATGGTGCATCCGTATCTGCGGCGAAGGCAGGGACTGGAGAAGGTGAGCTTCCCCTCCCCCGCGCCCGAACATGGGCCGCCAGATGAATTGGAAAGGGTGCTGGGCAAGACGCTGGGGGTGCCGCTGTTCCAGGAACAGGCAATGCGAATCGCCATCGAGGCGGCGCGGTTCACGCCCGAACAGGCCAACCAGTTGCGGCGGGCGATGGCGACATTCCGACATGTCGGCACCATCCAGACGTTCTTCGAGCAGATGGTGGGAGGGATGGTTGCGCGTGGCTACACCCGCGATTTCGCCGAACGGTGTTTCAGGCAGATCGAGGGTTTCGGGACATATGGTTTTCCCGAGAGCCACGCAGCAAGTTTCGCATTGATCGTCTATGTTTCGGCCTGGCTGAAATGCCACCATCCAGCGGCGTTTGCCTGCGCGCTGCTGAATTCACAGCCCATGGGATTCTACGCGCCAGCGCAGATCGTGGGCGATGCGCGGGCGCATGGGGTAAGTGTGCGCGGCGTGGATGTGAGCGAGAGCGACTGGGATTGTCGGCTGGACCCCAACGCCACATTGCGGCTCGGCTTTCGCATCATCGACGGATTTCGCGCCGATTGGGCGGATGCGATTTTGGCGCGTCGTCCATTTCGCGATTTTGCCGCATTGGCGCAGGCAGGACTGCCCCACGCGGCGTTGGTGGCGCTGGCGGATGCGGACGGCATGCGCAGCCTGGGACTGGATCGGCGCGCCGCACTTTGGCAGGTGCGTGGATTGGACCGTGCACCTGCCTTGCCGCTGTTCGCCAATCTCGGTGTGGCAATTCGGCCCGCCAAGTTGCCGGTGATGGCGCTGCCGGAACAGGTGGCGGCGGATTACCAGGCCACCGGGTTGAGCCTCAAGGGACACCCGCTCCGCTTCCTGCGGTCGCACCTCACGCAGGAAGGCGTGATGACCTGTGCCGAAGCATGCGGCCTGCGCCATGGTGCCGCGTTCAGCACGGCGGGCGTGGTGCTGGTGCGGCAACGACCGGGCAGTGCCGGCGGCGTGGTGTTCGCCACCATCGAGGACGAGACCGGCACCGCCAACGTGGTGATATGGCCGAGCCTGTTGGAGACCTATCGCAGCGCCATACTGGGGGCCGCGGTGCTCGGCGTGCGCGGGCGAATCCAGCGCACGCCGGAGGGGATTGTGCATCTGGTGGCGGAGCATCTGGAGAACCGCACCGCCGATCTGCGCCAGATGGAGGAGAGTGCCACCACCGGGCCGCCGGCACGGGCGGATGAGCTGCCGAAGTCGCGGGATTTCCGGTGAGCGGCTATTTGTCGTCGGCGGAGGCGGGCGTACTGCGATAAAGCATCTCGGTCTTGGCAACACTGCCCGCCGAGGAGCCGACCCAGTAGCTGACCACCGATGTTGTCATCGCGGCGAGCGACCCCAGTAGCATATTGAGCAACGTTTCACTGCCAGACGGCAAAGATCGTGTCAGCGCCAGAAACATCACCGCGCCGAACGTGACCAGCACCACCACGGAAACGATGGGGGCGGCCCATTGCACGGCGCTATGCGTCGCGGCCAACGACACCGTTTGCGCACGAGCGGAAGCCACATCCGCGAGTTGGGCCGAGAGCGCGGCAGCAGCGGCATCGCTCGCGGCCTTTTCCCGCCCGGCGGCGATTTCGGCGAGCTTCACGCGCAGATCAGCGGCAGCCGTGGGGTTGGCGGACAGCATCTGCGCCGACATGGCTTCGTCGGTTGTGCCGGTGACGGCCTGGACGGCGGCGACCACGGCGGTAGCGGTCTTTTCGCCGGAATCGCCGAACAGCCACCGGCCGATTTCAGGGGCGAGCGAGAGAGCGAGCGGGATCAGAGGCAGCATGTCAGGCGGCTCCCATGGTCATGGATTGATAGGGCAACTGGCAGAGCCTGCGCGCCCAGCCGAGGCCAAACACGCGCCAGGTGGGCAGGCTCGCCATGAACGCCACGCGCTGGGCCTGGAATTCGGCACAGAGCGCGGCGCCGCCGATGCGGGCGGCGGTGGCGGTGATGGCGGCGGTTGTGGCCGGGCCAAGCTGGCCGTCAGGCGCTGTGCCGACGGCGGATTGCAACCAGCGAATGGCGTGGCCGATGCCGTTGTTCACGGCGGCGTCAAACACCAGCAGCGCCAGGGGCGGCGGCAATGTGTCGCCCTGGACGTGGTTCCAGTAATCGGCGCGGTAGATGGCGCTGGCATCGGCCTGCGTGAGGGTGGCGATGGCGAGGTTGGGATAGGCGGCGGCTGAAATGCCCCAGGCGGTGCCTTTGAGAATGCCGCTCCCGACGCTGCCGCCGGTCCAGTTGCCGGGGTCAGCCTCGGTGGTGTCGTAGCCGCCTTCATGGCCGATGACGATGGCGAAGGCCTGGTCGAATGCAGTCATGACAGGCTCCGGTCAGTGGCCCTTGGGGGGCCAGATATAGGTGAAGGCGGCCCAGGCCCCGGCCACCGAGGTGGCGGCGATCCACCCCCAGGCGCCGAGCAAGGCACGCCCAACGGCGATGCCGCCAGCCGCCTGGGACAATTGGCGATGGATCGCGTCCAGCTTGGTGGCCGCCGTGGCACGGTCTTCGGCGGCAAGCTGCTCGATCCGGTCCAGCCGGTCCGACAGCGCGTGTTGGCCGCCTTGCAGGGTGCCGAGCAGGCGGTTGATCTCGTCCAGCTGCGTCATTTCCCCGCGCGTCACGGCACTGCACCGGCACAGGCGGCGAACAAGGCGTCGATTTGATCCGCTGCGAGGCCACGGGCGGACAGCACGGCGTCCAGTTGGGCGCGCGTGATGGTGGGGTCGGGCGCAGGGCGTTCGGCAACAGGCGGCAGCCAGCCGTCCGGCGCCATGCCGTCGAGCGTAATGCGCGCCTGGTCGGGGCTGCAGGGGCCGATGGTGAGGCCGCCGGCGACCCATATGCCGTCGTCGGTTTGAATGGCGATGCGGCCGTAGATGTCGGTGATCATTACAGGTTTCCTCGCACAATGGCGCCGGTGCCGCCGGTTGTGCCGGTTGTGGTGGTGGCGGTGGTCGCTGTGCTGCCAGCGGTGTTGAAGGCGCCGGCGGTGAAGGTGGCGGCGCTGATGACGAGCAGCTGGGTGTTGCCGCCGCTGCCGCCGGTGCCGCCGGTGCCGCCCTTGCCGGTGCCAACACCGTTGCCGCCCGTGCCGCCGATGCCACCGCTGACATCGAGCGCGTTGGTGATGGTGCTGCCGAGCAATTGCTCGGTGGTGATGCGGATCATGCCGCCACCACCGCCCGAACCACCGCCGCCGCCGCCGGTGTTGCCGGCGGCCGACGATGCACCGGACGAGCCACTGGCGCCCTTCGCCTGAACCAGGCTGGCCGTGGCGTTGCTGCCGCGCTGGATGAAGCGGGCGAACACGTCAATAATCCCGCTGCCATTGCCGCCAGTGCCGCCGGCCCCGCCGCTGTTGGTCGCATCACCACCGCCAGCACCGCCGGAGGCGCCGCCGAGGCCGCCGATCACCGGCCAGAGGGTCGCATTGCCGCCCTGGTAATAAGTTAGTTCCGTGCGTGGTGTCGGCAGCAGCAGGTTGGCGCGCAGATAGGCTGTGTTGGCCGCGCCGCCTGTGCCGCCGGCCAGGGTTCCGGCACCACCGGTGCCGCCAGCGCCAACATCGCCGCCTTGTGCCAGGGAGGCGGTGAAGCGTTGGCCCGCCGTGCCCGCGCCCCCCGCGCCCACGCCACCGGTGGGGGCCGATGCCCCCGCAACACCGCCGCCGACAGACCCGCTGGTCGGGAACGCAACAAGGGTGATTGCCCCCGTCCCCGCCGCCGACAGATCCAGCGTGCCCGCCACAAAAAGGCGATAGCCTGCGGTGTTGATCGCCCCGGTGCCACTGAGGGTCAGGGCGGCGTAGTGCATGTCCCGCGTCAGCGTGGTGGTGCCACTGCTGATGGACACGGTCCCGTCGGCCCCCGTCCCGAACAACATCGTGATGGCGCTGGCAACGTTGGACACGCGGGTGTCGTTGCCCGACTGGCAGACCCAGCGCGATGAACCGGTCTGGTATTGGAACGCCACCTCGACATAGGCGGGCAGCGTCGTTGGGCCGCCCAGGATGGTCTGACCGGACGCGGGCGTGAAGGTGCAGGCGGTGATGGTCTGCGTGGACGCGACCAACAACCACTGACCGTTGCCGGGCGAGGACGGCATGGTGATGGTGCCGGCCGCGAGCGTTCCCGCCGGGGTCAGCTGGAGCGTGGAGACGCCGTTGGCGATGGTGATGGCAAAGGCAAAGCCGGTGGTGGGGGTCTGGCTGCTGTAGCTGGCATCGGCGAGGCCCGCGGTAAAGCTCGCGAGACTGGTGGATTTCAGCGTGGTGAAGGCGCCAGTGCCGGGGGTGGTGGCGCCGATCGCGCTACCGTCGATGCTGCCGCCGGTTGCGGCGAGTTTGGCGATGGCGACGCTGCCGGTGCCTTGCGGGCTGATCTGGATCGACACATTGGTGTCCGCGCCATTGACGCCCAGCGCCACGTTCTGGCCGGTGGAACCACCGATGACTGAAAGGGCGTTCACGGCTGTCGCGTTGGGCAGGATGGTCAGCGCGTTGGTGCTGCCGCCGCTGCCGGACTGGAAGTTGATCTGGCCAGTGCCGGCGCTGCGGATATTCAGGCCCTGGTTGGCCTCGCCAGACACCGCCAGCGCGGCCGGAGCACCGCCGTTGCCAGGGGTTACAACCAGTTTGGACAAGGCGGCCGCGCCGTTGTCCTTGATTTGCAGAATGCCCCCCTGGCCGGTGGCCAAGGTTATGCCGGTGCTGTCCGTGGCCGTGAAGCTGGGGGCGCGCACGGAACCGGTGCCGGTGGGACTGAGCACGATATCCTGATTGGCGCCGCTGCCGCTGGCCTGGATCTTGGCGGTCGATGTGCCGTTGGACCAGGCAAGCGATTGCCCGGTGGCCATGGTGAGGGCCTGGCCGTCCTGGAAGGTGGCCGTGGTGGTGCGCAGGCCGTGCAGCCAGGTGAGATTGATCTCAAGCGGCGCATACGGGATTTGCGCCGTGATGCCGGTGAGGTCGCCGTTGATATAGATGGCGCGACCAGTGCCGCCAACGACGCAGTTCGGCTCATAGAGCGATGCGTTGTAGAAGCGCGACGGCATACCGCTGGCATTGTTGGCGGCGGATTGGCCGAACAGTTCCGCAAACAGCAGGTTTTTGCCTTCGCCAGGCTGGCCGAGGCCGGTGGCTTCGGGGGAATAGTTGACGATGCCGGTGATCTGCTGCGGACCGGTGATGTTGTTCACCGGGTCGTTGCGATAGGCCTTCCAGCCCATGTCCAGCCCACGGTTGACGACGTTGTATTCCTCGACGACATGCGTCCAGTTATGCGTCGTGTCCTGCGGCGTGATGCCCACCGTCCAGCGGACCAGTTCGGCCCCCATATTCGCGCCAGATACGCTGCCGGGATTGTAGATGCCGATCAGTGTCTGGGCGTTGTCGACACTGTCGGCAGCACCCGCCTGGCTGAAATACTGGAATTTCTCCGCCTGCGCGCAATGCGGGCCGTTGTTGTAGACGGTGGTCAACGGGCCAATGACGGCAGCACTGGGAACGGAGCCGGTGAAATTCCACTGGAAGGCGCCGTTGCCGGGATTGCCGGCGGTCCATGTGCTGTTGAAGCTGCTGGCCGCGCCGTTGCCGGCGACCGACAGCGTGCCTGTGGTGGACAGGCTGGCGGCTGCCAGATTGCCGTTCGGGTCGATGGTAAACGGCGTCTGGCTGGGGTAGGTCGACAGGTCGCGAATGGAAAAGGCATGGCGGGTAACAGCGTTTTTGAGAACGCAGTAGCCATCGAAGAACGTGCCGCCGGCGGCAGTGATCTGATAGGCGTTGGTGATGGCGTTGGGGCCGTTGGCGACCGCGTTGTAAGCTGTTTTTGTATTGAACCGATTGTTTTCGCTCTGGCCAACGCCGTTGTTGACCATGTCCACTTCAATGCCGCCGAGCGAGCCATCCGCCCCGGGAGCGACGGCCGAAATCGTGGTGATGGCAGCAGCCCGACCGACGGTATTTCCGGGATAGATGTTGGCGGTCGCCTGTATCGCGACGAGGTCCTTGGCGGGGGACACCGTGTCCAGCGATGTGCCGTGCGTGTAGGTGGATTGGTCGTAGGTGCCGACGCCGACATAGAGGCCGCTTTTCTCATAGTCGGCTCCACCGGAACTTCCGGCCGCCACATGCGAGATATACTGCGAATGGAAATTCGCATCGGTGCTGGAGACGTTGAGATGCGCCATGCCGGCGCGTCCGCCCATCAGCACCGACGCATCATTGTCAGCAATGACAGCGCCAGTGCCAGTCATCTTCGTCCCGGAATCCAGTTGCAGGACGACGCCGGTGTCGAAATAGACGTAACTGTTGAACTTATACGTCCCGGTGGGGAAGTAGACTGTTCCGCCATGCGCCGCCCCCGTCAGGGCGGCGATGGCTGCCAAGGCGGGCGCGCTGTCGGCAGCGCCGGTTCGGTCCGCGCCAAAGTCGAGAACGTTGTAGTTGTCCGCGGCACGATCGGCGAGAGCGCGCGTGGTTGGAGTGCCGGTGGCCAGGATGGTGGCCTGCGAAAGATCAGTGACGACACCGGTTCTGCCGGCGACGGACTGCACCGGAATGGCAGCAGCAAAACCGGTGATGTCGGCAGGCGTCAGAAGGCTGGTACCGCCGGTCACCTGGCCCTTGGCGTTGACAGTCACCTTGGTGAACTGGCCCGGCGTGGTGATGGCCGCAAGCGTCGCCGCCATGGTGCCGCTGGTGGCAGGCGCCGTGGTGCCAGTGAGGTCACCGGTCAGCGTGAGCAGCTGGTGGTATTTGGCCTGCACGAAAGCGGTTGTGGCCAGCGTGGTGCTGCTGTCGCCAACGGACGGCGTGGGCGCTGTGGGCGTGCCCGTGAAGGCGGGCGAGGCGATGGGGGCAATGATGGCGGTGTCGGCGGTGATCGCGCCCTGGGCCATTTTGCGGCCCGAGCCAATGCCGACCGGTTCCGGCAGGCCGGGGCTGGGGCTGACGCGGCCAAGCAGGGCGCCCTGGGCGAGGGTGAGCTTCGGTTGCAGAGCAGTCTGCAAGGTGGCGACCGTAATGGCGCGGCTGGTGCCGGACTGATCGAGCATGATCTTGTCGGTCGGGTTGGCGGAAATGGCTTCGGGCAGTTGCGGCAGACTGGGCATGCGTGTTCTCCCCTCCCCCTTTCGGGGGGTGGTGATCGGAAGGGCGGTGGTTCAGTGCGGCGCGGGCGCTAGCCGATAGCGAACCAGCCAGTGTTTCCGGTGCCGGTGCGCTTGACGTAGAAGCTGGTGCCGACGCCACCGTTGAGGTTGCGGAAGGTGGAGCCTGGCGGGGCGGTGGTGACGCCCTCGGGGGTGTTGCGGCCGATGGCTTCGAGGCAACCGGTGGTTTCGGAATCAGTGGTCAGGCGGATGCGGCCGATGCCGGCTGGGCGAAGCTGAATGTCGGCATTGCCGGTGCTGCGCAGCAGGGCGCCGCCGGCGGCATCGGGCGCCAGATAGTCATTGCTGGCGAAGAAACTGGCGCGCCAGGAGTTGAAGGTGCCGGTCCATTCGATGTCGGCGTTGGTGGCGACGGTAATGTCCGTGCCGGTATAATTTTCTTGAATCGGGCTGGAGCCTGAACGGGCAAAGCGGACCGATGTGTTGCAGCGCACGCGCAGACGGCGCTCCTCTGGCACAGGCACGCCGGCATAGCCCGTGGCGGTGGCGCCGGTGCCGTCGCCAGTGATGGTGATGGCAAGCTGGGCGCCGATGCTGCCATAGCCGGCGCCAGATGCGGTGATGACCGCGCCGATGATGACGCCGTTGCTGATGACAGCACGTGCGGTGGCCCCAGTACCAGGGCCTGCGATGGCGATGCTGGCGGTGGTGTAGGCGCTGCCGCCATTGGTGATGCGGATGAAGGTGAGCTGGCCATAGCTGATGGTCTGATAGCTGGTCAGCATCGATTGCACGCCACTGCTGGCGGTGGTGATCATGACGCTGTCGGCGATATCCGGCAGGATCACGGTTTGCAGGGCGTTGTAGACGGTCGGGTTGGCGAAGAAACGCTGGGTGAAGTTCCAGCGATTGGCCTCGATGATCACCTGATCGGTGTTGGCCCAGAGACAGTTGGCGAGCAAGGCGCCGTTGCTGCCGACGAAGTGGTTGCGTGCGATCATCACGCCTTGCGGGCCGTCGCGCAGCAGGATGCCGGACGCGGCGGCGCTGGTCATGGCGATCCAGTTGCCGACCAGAGCGAGGCCGCTGGTGGGCAGGCCGAAATTGACACCGTTGCCGTCGGTTTCGACGTTGTTGACCAGGATGGCCCAGCTGCTGGCATCCTGAAGGGTGTTGCCCTCGACGCGCATGGCGGTGCCGCCGCCGCAGTTGATGCCGAAGCTATGGCCGAGGATGTGGTTGGCGCTGACCTCGGAATTGATCGAGCCGCCGCTGTCGATTCCGTAAAGCGCTGATCCTGTCACCATGTTCGCAGTCACACGGGAATACGACATATTGCACAGGATGCCAGCGCCGGAATTGGCGACGGTGCCGTTGTTCGAGCAGAGATTGCCGTGCACCAGCAAGGCGCGGCCGGAGACGGCAATGCCGTAGACGGTGTTGTCATGGCAGAGATTGCCGGAAACGAGGGCCGAGAGCGCATCCGGATTGGCATTGCCCCAGACGGCGACGGTGGCGTTGGTGGCATTGTAGTTGCCGACGGCAATGCCGCGCAGATTGTTCCAGCAACGGTTGCCGATCACCTGGGCCAGGCGGATCTTGCGGGTGAAGCTGGCATCGTTGAAATCGAGATTGAGGCCGTACTGGCCGTTGTCATGGGCGCGGCAGGTTTCAACCTGCACGCCGGCGCAAGCCTGGACCCAGAGGCCATGCACCTGGTTGTTGGCGAAGTCGCAGTCCCGCACGACATGTTGGCAAATGCTCGGGTCGCTGGCGAGCAAAGTGAGGCCGCTGCCAAGACTGCTGCCGCCGGCGTTGATGAAGGCGCAGCGATGCCAGTCCGATTGCAGGCAGGCGCTGGTGACAAGTACGGACCAGTTATCGGTGGTGATGGCGGCGCGATTGGCGTCGAAGATGATGCCGTCAGCGCGGAAGCCGGAGGCCTGAACAGAGATCCAGGCGCTGCCGGTGGTCTGGCGGGCGCGGCGCAGGATGGTCTGGCCAGGGATGCCGATCAGGGTGGTGTTGGCGGTAGTGATCGTGAGCTGGCCGTTGATGACATAGGTTTTGGCTGACAAGCGCACCGGGCGCGATGTGGCCAGGGCAGCGATAACGGCGCTGGTGTCGTCGGTGGTGCCGTCACCGACCGCGCCGAAGGCTTCGATGGGCAGGGCATCAGCCATCTGGTCGGCCAGCCTGCGGGCGGTGGCAAGCCCGGTGGGGGTGGTGGCAAGTTGGGAGATATCGAGATTGGCGAGGCCGGAGAGGCCGGCCATGAACTGGCTGTAGGTAGCCGCCTTGTTGGCGCCGGATTGCGCCATGGCAACAAGATCTGACGTGCCGGGCGCGGTGGCGCTGGGCAGGCTGGCCACGTTGAACGGGGCGGCATTGGCCGAGAGCGTGCCGCTGGCGAGCGAGAGGTTGGCGCCGATGGTGATCGGCTCCGGACTGCCGGTGCCGGGGGAGATGCGGCCGAGCAATTGGCCGGTGGCCAGCGCCAGGGAGGGTTGCAGGCCTGCGGTCAACTGGGCGCGGCTGGCGGCGCGGAGGATGCCGGACTGGCTGATCGGCAGCAGGTCGGTGTCGGCGGTGGCGGCGGCGGCGGGAAGCTGCGGGATGGTGGTCATGCGGTCAGCCTCCAATCAGGATGGGGTTGCCCGATTGGTCGGTGACGATGGTGCCGGTGTCGGTGGTCAGCACCTCGGTGGGGGCGGTGGTGGTGGCCAGCGCCTGCACGGGCAGCAGCACGGCGCGGCTGATGGTGCGGCCGGAACTGGTGGCGATGGTGATCTGGACGACGTAGATCGTGCCGATCTGGCCACCGGCGAACCAGAACACCGCGATGGCGCCATCGGCGATGGAACTGGAGAGCGTGAGGTCGCCGGTGGCGTTGGGGGTGATGGTGGCGTCCAGCGTGGCGATGCTGTCGCCCTTGTTGCCGAGCAGGGCGGCCGAGACGTCGAACTCGTAATCCAGCACGTCGGCGGGGTCTTTGGCAGGCCAGGCGAGCGGGGCGGGCGTGGTGGGGATGGTGCCGCGCGGAACGGGGATGAAGCCGTCCAGCACGGCGCGACGGGCGCCGCTGGGGCGCCAGACATGGGCGGCGATGGTGGCCATGGTCAGCCTCCGGTCTTGGCGATGAATACTTTGAATTTGGCAGTCAGGACGGCGAGGTCGGCCTGAAGCTGCGGCAGGGTGATGGGTTGGAGCGGCTGTGCCGTGGGCGTTGGTGGAGCGATGAAGCCGGTGGCCGTGGCGAGCCAGCCGGCTTCGGCGCCCGGCGTGATGCATTCGCGCCAGGTGAGCAGCGGGTGGAAGATCTTGGCGGGGTCTGACGCGGTGGTCAGGAGTTCGGCGATGACGCCGTTCTCGATGCGGGCATAGGTTTTCATGGCTTAGAACTCCACGATGACGAGACCAGCGGCACCGTTGCCGCCGGAAGCACCTGTGCCGGTGCCGGTGGTGCTGTTGGCGCCGCCACCGCCGCCACCGCCGCCATAGCCGGTGGCGGTCAGGCCCTGAACATAGCCGGTGGCGCCGCGACCGGCGCCAAGGCCGCCGCCATCGCCACCGCGGGCCGCTGGAATAACGCTGTCAGTGCCGCAACTGCCGCCAGTGTTGACGTCGCCGCCAACCGCACTGCCACCACCACCGCCGGCGGCCGTGGTCAGCACCGAGCCCCCACCGCCGCCCTGGCCGCCGGTGGCGGAGACGTAGGCGCCGAAGCTGGAGGTGCCGCCACTGCCGCCCTGGCCGGTGCCGCTGGTGATGGCGGCACCAGCGGCGCCCACCGTGACCGCGATAACGGCGCCCGGTGTCAGGCCCGAGAGAATGCGCAGGCCGTTGCCACCCGCCCCGCCGCCGCCGCTGGGAATGTTGGCGTGGGTGCCCCCTGCCCCGCCGCCACCGATGACGGTCACGCGCAGGCGGGTGACGCCGATCGGCACGGTGAAGTTGCCCGAGGCGGTGAAGGACTGGATCTGGGAGAAGCCCGGCCGGAGCGTCGGCAGCTTGAACTGCAACGCCGGCGAGGCTGCCAATTGAGCGATGCTGGTGGCGGTGATCTGGGTCTGGCCATAGCTGACGGTGATGACGGCCAGACCCGACCAGCCGGCATCGACGCTGGGCGTGACCTGGCTGCCGATGGTGGCCGGCGGGCTGGCCTTCACCTGGAACTGAACGCGCTGTATGCGCTGGGTGGATTGGGCGACGCCGGTGTTGTTGGGGCCGAGATACGGCGAGGCCGGGTTGGCGGCGTTGTAATAGGGCAGCACCACCGGGGAGGTGTCGGCTTCCTGGAAGCTGGCCTCGATCAGGTAGGCGATGGCCTGGCCGGAGGTGGTCGGGGCGGCCAGTGCGATGGTGTTGGCGGCAAGATTGACGCCCATTTTCATCAGGCGGTCAGCCGTGTCCGCCGGCAGGGAACCGTAGGCGTTCTGATCGACGGTGGTGAACTGCGTGATGCTGCCGGAGCCGCAGACAACGCTCAGGCTGGCGGGGGTGGTGGGGCCGACCGCGAGGCCGTCCACCACCGCACTTGTGCCCAGGGTGGCCTGGGCCAGCGCGCCGAGGGCGATCATGGCGTTGCGGTTGGTGGCGAGAAGGTCCGTGTCGAGCGGGATGCTGCCCGGATAGACGATATTGCGGTCCATGGTGTGGGCCTTCGGTTGGCTTGGCCGGATCAGTTGGTGATGCGGGTCCAGGCGATGGAGGAGACGGGCATCACGCCGGCGATGGCGCGGGTGATGTCGGTGTCGGTGATCTGGCCGGTGATCATGGCAAGCGCCGCGTATTCGATGGCGCCGGTGCCGTAGCCGCCGGCGGACTGGCCGTAGCCGGCGACGTTGGCGATGCCGCTGCCCTGCGAGCGGAAGGCGGTGACGAAGCATTGGAACGGCAGCATCAGGCTGCCCCAGCCGCCGGCCACGCCGTAACCGGCGGCGGTGTTTCAGGCGCCGGTGTCGGCCGGACGGGTGGGCTCGAACACGATGGGCGGGCGGCCCGTGAGGTCGGTGAGGGCCGCGACGAGGGCGGTGCGAGTGTTGCGTTCGCGCAGCAATTCGCGGGCGATGCGGAGGCGATAGGTGGCGTCTGGCTCGGCCGTGCGGCGGGGCAGAGCGGGGCCGAGGCAATCGGCGCTGATGGCGTCGAGAAAGGTGCCGGTGGCGGTGGCGAGCCTGGTTTGGTTTCGGGTGAAAACCAGCAGGGCATAAAGCCAGGACCAGGCGCTGGCGAGGCCGGTGAGCAGGCCGTCGAGGATGGGCGTGCTGTCGGCGAACCATTTCGCGGGCAGCGTGACCTTGAGGCGGGCGAGGAGGTCGTTCGTGTCACCAGTCATGTCAGTTCACCTGCACTGTGCCGGGCTTGATCAGGCCGCTTGGACTGGGGATGAGATCGGTCGTGGCGAGGTTGAGCAGCACCGAGGTGACATTGATGATGTTCGGATCAGCCGCGTAGGCGAGTTGAGTGAGGCGCGACCACGGAAGCGGGGCGCCGATTGGCAGGGCGTTGATGGCCGCGGTGATCGACAGCGCCACGTTCGCCGCGATGGTGGTGTGGGCGCTACCGGGGCTGGTGGTGATGGAGAGTGAGACCAGCGCCGTGAGCAGCGTGGGCGGCTGCACGGCGTAGAGGGCCCCGATGGGGCGCATGGCCTCGATGGCAGTTGCGATCTGAGCCAGCAGGGCGGTGCTGGGGGTGCCGGAGCCGTCATCGACCGTGACCACAAAGCTGCCCATGCGGACGGTGCCGTCGGGCGCCATGTTTTCTTGCAACGTGTAGCTGAGGCCTTGGCGCACGGAGAGAATGGCATGGCCGATGGCCAGCGCGGTGCCGCGCGCACGGCTGGACAGGAAACTGGTGAAGCGCTGACGAAGGGCTGGATCCTGTTCGGCATCCAACCCGCCGGAGAGTGGAGCGGGGTTGGTGGCGGTGTCGATGCCGGCAATCGCCGAACCTAGCAGCGTGATGGCGCCGGACTGGACGTTGCCCGCGCTTCCGGGAACGGTGGCGGTGATGGGGAGCGTGATGGAGGCGATGCCGGCACCGATTATGTAGGCGGACTGGCTGGGGTTCCAGGCGGTGTTGGCGACGTCAGTGGTGACGATGAAGCTTTGGCTGGCATCGGCGGTGCGGAGTTGGGTTCCAGGCGGGATCGCGGCGCTTTGGGTGGGGGTGAAGCGGGCGAACACGGCCTGGCCGGCGGCTGGGGAGGCGGGCAGTCGGGTGAGGGAGAAATCAGCGGTCCAGCTGTCCAGATCGGCGCCGTTGCTGGTGGCCGCACGGGTGGTGGCGAGGACCTGGACGATCAGCCACTGCATCCACAAGGCAAGAGAGGCGTTGGCTTCGAGGATGGCGCGCAGGGTGCTGCCGATGGTGAGGTCGAGCAGTTGGCGGGCGGAGCCTTGGACGGCGGCGGCGGCGTTGGCGACGAGGGTTTGGAAGTTTTGGAGCTGGAGCTGCATTTTTTGGCCCGATCGGGTTCGGCGGGTTTGGTGGGGTGTCGGGCGTTGCCCGACCTACGGAGGGGTGAAGGTGAGGAGTTGGGTTTCGCCGGTGGTGGCGTCGGCGTAGCGGATGTGGACGGTGACGATGCCAATGGGGCTGAGTTGGATGTCGATCGCCGGCTCTGGCGTGCGCGCCACCGTCGGCTCCTTGAAGATCTGGCTGCGGATGATGGCGGCGATCCGCAGGGTGCTGGCGGGTTGGCCCACGAAGCTGGCAAGGCCCGCGCCGTAGTCAGGGTTCCAGATGTAGTCGCCGGCGTTGGTGAGCAGGCGCTTCAGGACGCGCTGTTGGGTGAGTGTGGCGCCGGTGGCGGTGGCGAGATCTCCGGTGGGGGAGAGGGCGAGGTCGCCGGCGAATGCGTGAAAGATGTCGGCCATGCGGTGAGCCCCTATTCGTCGGCTTGCGTGGTGAGGCTGACGGTGCCGCCTTGCGGGTCTGAATGGGTGTGGGCGTTGTAATGCTGGCGCAGGCGGTCGAGCGTGCCGATGTTGTCGGCGATGCTGCCCTGGGCAGCGATGTTGCCCGTCACGAACAGGTTGCCGGTGTGATGAACGTCGCCTTGCAGGCGGATGGTGCCGTCGTTGGATAGCTTGATGAAGGCGCCGGATTGATGGACCAGCCAGAGTTCGCCGGAGGGGGCCTGCGGGGTGCGGGCGGTATCGGACCAGGCGAGACCCGCGACGATGCCGTGTTCGGAATCCCCTTCCTGGGCCAGGACCAGCACCTGGTCGCCGGGCGTGGGTGGGCAGGAAAGGCCCCAGCCGGCGCCGACCCAGGGGGACAGGACGGGCAGCCAGCCGGTGATGACGCCTTCGGGTTGCAGCGACACGCGGACCGCCGGGCGGGTGGGATCAACGCTGGTGACGATGCCGAAGCGCGGTTGGGCGGTGCTGCGGTCCATGGCGCCGGCGGTGGCTTTCAGCGCATTCAGGAAGCGGTCCATGACATGCCTCCGATTGTGAGGTTGCGGGCGCGGAGGTGTTGGGTGAAGCCGTTTCGGACGTCGATGCGGCGGGTGATTTCGTCGATCCGGTAGAGTTGGTCGAACGCGGTGTTGGAGCCGGCGAGCAGGATCGGCTGGCGTGGGGCGAGGGTAAGGTCGCCGGGCATTTCGGCGGTGATGACGCGCTCGTGGCGGGTGAGTTCGGCCAGATGGGATTGGGCAAGTTTCAGCGCCGCGTCTGGCGTGAGATTTGGGACGACATAGACGTAGCGCTGGGGTTTTCCGCCTCCCCGGCTGCCACTCTGCCGAGCGGCGTGGGCGGTTTGGCTGAAGGCGTGGGCCTGGCGGCTGTTCCAGCTTTTCACCGTCACCTCGATGTCGCGGGCCAGTGTGAGGGCGCGTTCGAGGTGCAGGGAGATAACGGTGCCAGGCGTGATGGTTGTGGTGATTGGCTGTGCGTCATCGGCCGGGCGAAAATGCAGGGTGCTGCCGGTGACCCAGACGTTGAAGCCCTCCTGGCCTGCCAGCGTGACCAGCAGATCCCACTCGGTGCTGGCGCGGCTGAAGCAATCCAGCGTGATGCGGTCATGCTCGAGTTGCCAGTAGGCGCCGACCGGGGGGGCGGTCGGCTGGATATCGGCGCTGAGGCCGTGGCGGGCGGCAAGCGTGGCGGCGATATCGCTGGCGGATTGGTTGGCGAAGGTTTCCTGGGTGCGCGCTTCGATGAAGCGTGCAGTGAGGTCTCTGCCTTCGAGGGTGAGGCTGTTGGCGTGCGGGTTCAGAGCGAGATGATCGACCTCGCCCTGAATGAGGCTGGTGAAGGCGATGCCGTCGAGCGTGAGTTGGATGTCGAGCAATGCGGCATCGGTGGTGGACCAGACGGCGGCGTCGCGGGGCGTCGTGTGGAGCGAGAGGCGGAAACGGTCGGCGGCGTAGTGGTTGTTGGAGATGATCTCGGCAGAGATGGCACCAGGCATTTCGATGCCGTCAGCTAGAACGCGCAGGCCCGGGTGGCGGAGGTCATGGGGGCGCAATGCCGCCTCCCGCCTGAGGATCTGGATCGGGGATGACGAGGGTGGTGACACCGTGCAGCATTGGGTCGGACAGGTTGTTGGCGACAGCGATCCGGACCCATTGGGTGGCGTCTTGCAACTCGGTGGCGGCGATGTGGAACAGGCTGCGGCCGGCGGTGGTGATGCTGCGCATAGGGCGTGCCTTCAGGTGAAGGTGGCGTTGCGGGCGGCGCGATTGAGATAGGCGTTCGCGGCCGATTGTTGGGCTGCCTGGCCTGCGATGTCGGGGGCTTTGGCGAGGCCGATTGGCGCTGCGAGTTGGGCATTTGGATCGGTGGTGAAGGCATTGGGTGCAAAAATGGCCGCCTGCGAAAGATCCTGTTCTGTGCTGGCGGCGATCGAAAGTGGTGACAGCAGGATGGCAGAGGCTTCGTCACGCAGGACGGTGCAGGTGATGCGGTAGGGCAGCCAGTTCGGGCGTTGGTGATCAATGTGCAGATGGGCGATGACGACGGAATAGAAATAGCCACTCCAGGTGAGCGGCCAGGCGCTGCCATCGGCGCGCATGAGGTCCAGCGCGCGGGCGCGGATGGCGGCGTCTGGGCCGGAGAAAATGCCGGTCCAGCTGATATCCGCGTCATCGCGGCCCATGGCGTCGATGATGCGGGCGCCGCCGGGCATGCGGTGGATGGTGAGGTGCTGGCCGCCGCCCCAGGCGATGCTGGCGGGCAGTTCGAAATCCTGAAACAGGAAGGGGCCGAGGAGAAGCGTGGCTGCGGTCATGGCTGGCCTCCGCCTTGGGGGGTGCCGGGCCAGACGGGGCCGAGGCGGGGGTCGAAGCCGGTGGCGCCGGATGGGGGGCGGTTGGTGATGTTGGCGAGATGTTGGGCGAGCCAGTGGCCGACGCGGGCGCCGTCGAGGAAGACGTCACCACCGGTGGGGGCTGGGCTGGATGCGATTGCGTGTGGGGCGGCGGGGGATTGCGGGGCCACCTGGGGGGCTATGGCGCTCGGCATAGCGGCGAAGGGCGGCGGAAGGCTTGGGGCGGCTGGGAGATTTGCAGGACTGGCTGGCTGGCTTGGCGCGAATGCTGCCGGGTGTGCTGCGCTTATCGGTTGGTTGCGGGTGGGGGCAGTTGAAGGCAGCAGCGCAGTATCTTGGCGGGGCGCGCGAGCAGACGTGGGAGCGGCGGTGATCGGCTGCGGCGATGGTCCTAAGATATGCGGCGACGTTGGCAAAGTTGGCTGTTCCAAGCTGGGCAGTTGGAAGTGCAAAATCGGCGGCCCGACGCGTGTGGCGGGCGGTGCGGCGACGCTTTGCGGCGTCAGAATGAGCGGTGGGACGGACGCCGGAAGTGGCTGGCTGGGAGCAACCGGGAGAGAGGGCGGCGATTCTGATGGCAGTTGCGGTTTTACGCTTCTGGATACAGGCGAAAGTGGGAGCGGTCCCTGCCCTGCCCGGCTCGGTGTGATTTCGGGCAGAGCCTGGCGCTGAGGCAAATGTGAGGGTGGCAGCGGCGCATCGGAGGGCGGTGCTGGCGTCGCTGGTGCGGGCTGGGGTGTGATGGGCGTTTGACCGGCGGCCGCCTGGGTGGCGGGCGACAGCATGGAGAGCAGGCGCAGGCTCTCGGTGGTGCCGGCGATGGCGCGGTCGAGCGTGGCGAGTTCGGTGGTGATGCCGGCCAGGCCAGCGCTGATGCCGTTGTCCAGCGCGAGGCGAATGCCGATGACGTAGGCTTCTTCCATCATGCGCCTCGGATGGCTTGGGTGACGGCCTGGGCGATCTGTTGCGCGATGGCCGGGGCGTGGGCGGCGGCGAGCGGGGCGAAGGTGGGGCGCGGCGGGATCGTGGAGGTGCCGTGCTCCTGGTAGAGCGCGGTTTCGGACGTGCTGGCGACGATGGCCTGGGCGCCATCGGCATTGGCGTGGATGCTGTTGTGAAGCGTGCCTTTTTGCAGCCACGGATGGTCGTGCGGGCCGCCGGGCCTGGTGGAGAGAGCCGCGCGGATGTCATCGGCCAGGGTGTCGGCGGCGAGGGCCAGGGTGTGATTGGCGATCGCGTCGATGTTTTGGCCGAGGCGGGCGATGAGGGCTTTGATGGTCATGGCCGGGCCTTCCAGCTGTGGGATTGAAAGTCGAACTCGCCGCCATCGAGGCGGCCGATGGCGATGACCCAGGCCAGCCGGTCCTCCTCGGGCAGGGAGAAGGCGATGTCGAACGGCACCCCGTTCCGGCACAGATAGAGACTGTCCACCAGATCGGGGTGCCGGCTCAGTTTCCCGCGTGGTGTGCCGGGTCGGGCTGGGCTTCGGGTGCAAGCGCCTGGGCGATGGCCGAGATGCCGGAATCGCCCAGGCGGGACACGAGGCTTTCGATCTGGCCCTCGGTGGTGGGGGGCGGCACGGGCACGTCGTCGATGGCCGCGACGCTGGCGGCCAGGGTGGCCATGCCGAGCCAGAGATGGTTCTGGCAAAGGGCCGGACCGGCGGCCTTGAAGAGGCGGAGTTTGTCCAGGGCCGTCAGGCGGCGGATGGTGAGACTGCGGCCTTCGGGGTCTTGGATGGTTTGGGTGGTGTTCAGGGAATTCAGATGGCGTTGGGTGGGGGTTTCCATTGATGAGGCCTTACGGTTTACCGATCTTTAGGATGGTTAGACGCGCTTTCGTCTGGACGCGAAGAAATCCAGGCGCTGCTTCACGCTTTGGTCGCCGCGCCATTGGCCGGCCTGGGTGAGCTTGAAGACCACCTGTTCGTACTGGTAGGTGCTGGTGCTGCCGTCTGTTTCACTGACGTATTGATAGAGGGTGCCGGTGGGGACGGCGCTTCCGCTCACATAGGCCTGCTCGATGCGGGCGATGAAGTCGTCCACCGCCGAGCTGCCGCGTTCGATTTCGAAATGGCCGTCCCAGCCTTTCGGCAGTTCGGCCGCGAGTTGGGAGCCGTCGATGCGGTCAACGCGGATGGGGGCGGTGAGCTGACGGCTTTCAAAGCCGGTGACATGGGTGAGGTCGATGCGGCCGAACGGGCCCATGACGACGAGCTGGCAGTCGCGGCCGACGGAAAAGGCGGTGCTGGGCATTGGATGTTTTCCTTTATGCGGTCAGCGCGCCGGGGGCGCCTGGGAGGGTCTGACGGCTGACCTGCACGGTCTGGCCGCCTTCCATGTTGACGATGAATTTCTCGTTGATCGCCTGGTACTGGATCTGCGCGTCGGACTGGACGTAGCCAAGGCCGGTGCGGATCAGCGGGTTGTTGCTGGCGTCGCAGATGACGCTGAAGGGCAGCGAGCCATCGGTGGAGCCGAGCAGGCCCTGGGTCAGCATGCCCTGCAGGAAGCTCAACTGCGTGGAGCGGATGCGGCGGAACAGGGATTGGTTGATGACCTGGCCGACATACTGGCCCATTCCGGCCGCGAGGGTGGCGGCGATAAAATTGGTCAGGCGGGTGTAGTTGTCGCCGTTGGTGGCGGCGTTGGAACTGGCGTTGTGGCCGCCGCGCACGCCCCAGAAGGCGCCGGCAGGCTGCGGGTTGGCAATGACGTCGATGCCGGCGCCGATCAGGACGGCGAGTTCGGCGGCGGAATAGCCGGTGGTCTGGCTGCTGCCGGGGGTTCCGGATTTCTGGGTGCCAACGACGCCGTAGAGCGGCTTGTTCAGGCTGGATTGTTCCGGCGACAGATTGGCGAGGCGGCCGGCGGCGAAACCTTGGGGGCTGACGAGACGCAAAGTGGCGTTCACCTGGTCGTTCCACCAGATCCAGTCACCGAACATCAGTTTGGCGGCGTAGGTGTCAAGGCCGGCGGCCTGCTTGATGGCGACGGCGTTGCTGATCGTGTCCGACGACGGGCCGGTGAGGATCATGTAGACGCCCTCGGCGAGGCCGAAGCCGGCCTGGGTGGTCCATTGCGCATTGTCATCGGCGTCGGCCAGCACGCAGATCGAGCAGCCCTGGCCGCGCAGGGCATACATGCCGCGACGGGGGATGGTGTCGACGCCGACGAGCGTGGCGGCCGTGACCGTTGTCGCACCGTCCGTGCCGGCGGTGCCGGTGGCGAAGTTGGCTGTCAGGGACGCGGGGGTTGCCGATGTGCCGCCGGCGGTGGCCACCACGATCTGGCTGGGGCCGCGCTGGGCGCCGTTGCCGGTGTTGATGGCGGCGGCGAGGTTGGTCCAGAACTGCGAGCCGCTGCCGGTGATGTTGTCGAACACTTCCGGCTGCTGGCCTGGCAGGGCGATGCTGAGGCGGAAGCTGGACGCTTTGCTGCCGGGCGCCAGCGTGAGGGCGATCTGGTTGCCGAGACTGCCGGTGTAGAGGGCCGTGAGGGTGAAGGCGGTGCCGGGGAGCGTGAGGCTGGCGGCGGTGTCGGTGCCATCGGTGACGCGGACGCAGCGGAAGTTGGCTGCGCCCTGCTGGACCGATGTCGCGACGGCCGTTCCCATATCGTATTTGCGGGGCATGACCGGGCCGAAACTGCGGGCGTAATCGGCCATGCTGGTGGTGATGGACGGTTGGCCGACCGGGCCCCAGCTGGCGGTGCCGACGATGCCGAGCACGTTGGTGGGCACGCCGTTGAGCATGAGGTTCTGCGGCGGGACGATCTGGACATACAGGTCCGGCACCACGAGGGCGGTGGTGTTGATGTTGCCCTGTTGGACGATTGGCATGGATCAGGCCTCCTGGGGCGTGGCGGTGGATGTTTCGACCGGCAGGACATGGCCCGAATGGTCCGATGCCAGAATTGCGGCGATCTCGATGGGATCAGTGATTTTGTCGCCTTTGGCGTGCGGCCCGAAGGCCTGCGCTGCCACGAGGTGGATGGTCATGGGATGTCCTTCAGCCGAGGAGGGATCTGGCGGTGACGGCGTTGGGTTGCAGCCGGGCGTCGCCGAATATCAGGGCGGGGAGCGTCTGGGTGATGGTGGTGGGGTATTCGACGCTGAGCAGCAGGTCGCGGCGATAGAGGTTCGCGTTCTGGCTTTGGTCGAAGACGGTGGTGCCGGTTTGGTGCAGGCGGGCCGTGGAGGTGTCGGGCAGCGTGAGGAAGGTTGGGATGCTCAGGGCGGCGTCGATCTGGCTGGTGATCTGGTCGCGGGAGGTGGGGTCCGGGCACCAGAGGCTGATGCGAAAGCCCTGGATCTGTCGGCGGGTTTCGGTTTGCACCTGCTGGTCGGCGGTGATGCGGGCGATCAGGAAACCGCAGCCCGGGATGGTGATGGTGGCGCCGCTGACCTGGGCCATGCGGGTGGTGCGGATAGTGCTGGCGAGGATGGCGGCGACGAGGTCTGGGGTGTCGCCGGTTTCGGTGCGATGGACGAAGGCGGTGTTGTCGACCAGGAGGCCGGCGATCTGGCCGGGATTGGCGATGCCTTCGAAGGTGGCGGACTGGGCCGTGGTGGTGACGGTGAGCGTGGGGGTGATCGGCGTCTGGGCTGCGGGTGGATCGAGGTAGCGGGTGGTGATGCGGTGGTGGGTCGGGTCGGGAAAGATGGTGATGGTGACGTGACCGGCGGCGAGATCGGCGTTCAGGGCGGATTGGTTTGGCCAGCCGCGAAAGATGCGCACGAGGCCGCCGGTGATGGACGGGGCGTTGGGGCCCTGGGGGTAGATGGTGGATGTGACCAGGGCTGCGATTGTGGTCTCGACGTCGGACAGGTCGGCCATGGCGCGGTCCTTAGGTGCTGGCCTGCTTGACGATCAGGCTGGTGCCGAGATCGGAGGTCTCGGCATTGGCGATGATGCCGATGCGGCCTTGATCGTCGGTGAGGCGGTCGCCGGGGCGGAGTTCGAGATGCAGGCTGGGCGGGAGCAGAATTTGCCAACTGCCAGCGGCGAGTTCGGCGGCAATGCCTGACTGGCCGGTGCCCTGCCCGCCTGCGCTCAGGACGCTGGCAGGCCAGCCTTCGGCGAGGCTGGTTTCGGAGGCGGTGATGACGCCGCCGTAAAGGTTCAAGCCGGGAGATGCAGGGCCTGCGGGGCGGGTGATGGCGATAAGGCGCAAGGCGCGAACGCAGAGCACCGGCAGGAGGGGCTGTTGGGCGGCGATGTAGAACACAGCGCCATCCATGCCACGACGCAGGATGTCGCCGGGCTTTGTGTAGGCGGCATCGAACGCGCCCTCCCAGAGCGGTTGGGTTTGCGGGACGGGCCGGCGGAGCTTGCCGCCGAGGGGCAGAAAGGCCGCGTTCAGGCGCAGGATGCGGTTGGCGGCGGCGAGCGGGTTGCTGGCGCCGTCCGGGCGGAACAGGTCGCACAGATGGCCTGCGATCATGGCGGTGCGACCGGCGGCGCGGTTCAGGCGGTCTTGCAGAAGATCGCCGTTCATCAGACGACGAGCCTGGTGGAGCCGTCGCCGAGGGATGGGCCCGCGGGGATTCCGAGGAAGCCACAGAGGCGGCGGCGCCAGTCGTCGAACAGCCTGGTGCGGTCGGCCACTTCGCGGGCGTTGCGGACCCAGGCGGCGGCAGAATCGGTGTCAAGGGTGGCGGAGGCATCCGTGACGGCGCGTTCCAGTGTGGAGAGGGTTTGCAGGTAGGTGCGGCCCACCAGTTCCTCGGCGCCGGACAGGCGTTGCAGGCGGTATTCGAGCATTCCGTAGGCCTGATAGAAGCGCCAGTTGCTGAAACCGCCATTGCCCAGGCCGTAGGCAGGATAACCACAATGACGGCGGAGATCCGTCAGTTCGGAATCGGTGAATGCCATGCGATGCTCCGCAGCTTGGGGCGCCCCCGCCGGGATCGGCGGGGGGCGGCGTTCGGGTTTTGTTAACCCACGTGCTCGATCATGACGGCGCGCTTGAAGGCGGCGTTGGTGGCGGTGGGCACCGTGGTGGGGTTGGTGGTGGTGTCGGACGGGGCGCAGAAGCCGCCGATCCAGTACCAGCTCTGGGCGATGATCTGCTGGAGGCGGTCAATCGGTTCGCGCGTGACCATGGCGATGCCGTCGACGATGGAGATGAGGCTGTCATCGGGGGCGACATCGGCTGCGGCCAGGCCGGCGAAATCGCCTTCGATGAGTGCGCCCTGGCCCACGATGATGGGGCGGCGGATGACGGCGCCGGCGAGGCTGGGGTGGGTTTGGACGTAGGCTTCCGTGGTGGGGATGAAGCGTAGGCCGAGGAAGTCGTTGATCATGCCGCGCTGGAACACCTGGTTGGCGGAGGTGGCGCCCTGGAAGAGCTGGCGGAAGTCGTTGTCGGCGAAGAGCAGGCGGGCGCTGACGGGGTCGAGATAGCAGTCATAGACGCCGTCGATTTCAGGCACGGCGTTGAGGCGCAGCTGGGTGACGGCGTTGAGCAGGGTGCCCATCGTCAGTGTGTCGGCGGCGGTGATGGCGGCCGTGGTAGCGCGGGTGTTGGGGCGCATGATGGAGCTGGCGGTGGCGGCGGTGATTGCGTTGCCGGCGGTGCCGTCTGCCACGCTGACCGAGGTGCTGCAGGTGAGCACGCCGGAGATGCCGGAGGGCGCGGTGGAGACGTTGGTGGCATCGGCCGAGGCGCCGACCAGCGTGTAGACGTTGCTGCCGATGGTGACGGTGAGGCTTGCGCTGCCGCCGACGGGCGTTTGCACGCCGTTGACGAAGGCAGTCTGGAAGCCGCGGATATCGTCTGCCGTGACGTTGACGCCGGCGCTGCCGAGCGTGGTGCGAACACGGGTGTTGCCGCCGAAATATGGGGCGAACAGGGCGTTGCGGGCCAGTTCATCGAGGCTGCGGGCGGCCTGTTCGCCGTTGATGGCGGCGTTGAGCAGGAACTGGCTGGCAATGCCGACGCGCGAGGTGACCATGTTGAGGTCGGTGGTGGCGGCGTAGTGGTTCAAGGTGATGGTGAACTGCTCGACGCCGAAGCCCGTGGGGGTGAGGCCGTTGTCGAGGTTGGTGTTTGTCGAGGGCGACGAGGGCGTGGTGACGGAGGGTTTCAGACCGGCACGGGTTTTCGTCAGCGTCTCGCCGATGCCGACGGCGAATTCGGCGCGGTCGGCGCACATGCGGTAGCCGAGGCGGCTGTGGAGAGCGGCCTGGAACTCGCGCTCCAGGAAGCCCTGCTGGATGATCGGCTGCAGTGCTGCGGGGAAGTTCTGAATGCCCATTTGGGATTTTCCTCATGCGGATTGGCGGGCGCGGGGGCGCTCGTGGGGGTGGGCTTGGGGCGTCGTGGGGATGGCGGGTGGCGCTGCGCTTACCCGCCCTACGGTTTGGTTAGTGGCGGCGGAGGAGTTCGGCGCGGGCGGCCTGCCATTCATCGTGGGTCATGGTGGTGGCGCGCTTGGCAGCGGGGGGCGTGCTGGGCGGAGGGGTGGCAGGGGTGGAGGAGTTGGCTGCGTGGAAGAGCCAGGGTTTGGCGCGGCGCAGGTCGGTCATCAGGCGATCGGCACCTTCGACCTCACCGGCGGGCGTGAGTTTGACCTTGCTGGCGTCGAGCAGTTTAAGTCCGTCGAGGTCCACCATACCGGCGCGGACGGCGTGGGATTTCAGCTCGGATTGAACCAGGCGGGCCTGGTGGGTGGCCTCCTGCTCGGTGAGCCGACGTTCGAGTTCGAGAAGACGGGCTTCGGGGGATGGCGGGGGCGAGATTTCGTCTGTCATGGGTGCTCCTGCGCGATGCGGGCGCGTTCGAGGCCGATGTCCGAGACGGCGTAGACATCGGCGATGCTGCGCAAAGCCGTATCCGGGGACAGCAGCTTGGCTGATGTGAGGGTGGCCAGGGTCTGCGCGTCGGCGGCGCGGTCGGCGGCGTCTGGGGCGTACCAGCGCGGCCATTTCAGGCGCAGGCGGGCGGAGGTGTCGAGCTGGGGAATCGGCTCATTGTGGGTGGTGAGGCGGTAGATATGCGAGGCCTGGATGATCATGCGGGCGATTTGCAGGATGGCGGCGCCGTAGCTGACGCGCAGATTGTCGGCGAGAAAGATCAGGCCCTGGTTCATCATTTCAAGCGCGCGGCCCGATTGGGCGGTGGTGAGGCGATCCGCACTGGAACGGTTGCCGTGGACGCCTTCGAGGGCGAGTTCGCGCAAGGTGCGGACGTAGTCGATGACCGCGGAGGAGGCTGTACCGTTGATTTCCAGCAGCCTTGCATCGCCGTTTTCGGTGACCACCAGGGCGTTGCCGCCGCCGCGGACCAGTTCGCGGGCGTCTCCGGCTGGCTCGCGGATGAGCAGCGTGGGATCGGAGCTGTATTTGAGGCCGCGGCCGGCCTGGCTGAGTTGGTAGTCGATCTCGATGGAGGTTTCGATGGCGGGGCGGAAGGTGCAGGCGCCATCGATGCCGTCCGCACCGTCTGGACCGCCGGGGAGATTGCGGACCCAGACCACCGGGACAAAGCCGAGGCCGTGGGTGGTGGTGCGGTCGGCATCGATGCGCGGCGTTTCGGGGCTGGCGGTGGGCCAGGGGTGGAACCAGGTTTCGGCGGTGCTGTCCCACACGCGCATGAACCAGTATTGCGCGCCCGGGTTAGCGATTTGGTGACCAAGTGCGGCCAGGGTGGCGCCAGGAACTTTGTATTTTTCGATGATGCTGGCCAGCGTGTCTGGCGCTTCATGGTCCCAGACGGGGGTGAGGTAGACGCTTTCAAGAACCTTGAGAAACACGCGGCCGCGCAGGACGCGGAGCAGGATGGCGACGGAGCCGGTGGCGCCGCGCAGGGCTGCTTCCTGCATGATCGCGTTGAGCCGGGTTTCGGTGGCGAGGTCGGCCAGGGTGGCGCGCAAGGCGGGGTCGTCGGTATCGATGAGGGGGAAGTGGCCGTCGCTGAAGACGAGGCTGACGCTGTCATCGACGACGATGCGGGCCAGAGGGTAGCGCACGGATGGGCGGCGCTGGCGAAGGGGGATGTATTCGCCGGATGCTGTGCGCTCGTCCTGGAATTCGTAGGGGAGTGCGTCATAGAGCGTGCCGTCCTGGACGCGTTTGTAGAGGCTGAGGCGGGCTGTTCTGGGGGCGTAATCGGGGTCGGCCGGCATGAGGGCGGCGATGGTGTCGAACATGGGGGCGCCTGTGGTTGCGGCGAGGCCGGTGTGGGGCGTTCTGAGGACGTTGCTTCCGGCACGATGGGTCAGCGTCCCAGCAATGGGATTGAGAGCCGGCGGGGCTGGGTTGTGGATTCGGCGGCGAGGGCGAAGGCGCGGCTGAGGGCATCGACCTGGTCGTCTTTGCGGCCCTGGGGAAAGTCTCGGAGTTCGTCCAGAAAGCTTCGGTTCCAGGGGGCACGCATGAGGCTGAGGAGGCCCGTGTCGATGGCGGCGGCGGCGGGGGTGGCGCGCAAGAGCTTGCTGCCGGACTCTGGGCTGGCGCGGACCTTGTGGCCGGCGAGGCGCTGGGTGAGCCATGCGATCTGCTGTTTGCCGGCCTGGCCGGGGTCTTGCGGCAGGCCGATGGTGACGGACAGGCCGTCCTGGCTGGCCGTGGTGACGATGGTGTTGGCGATTTCCGTGGGGCCGGCGCGGATGCGGATGATGTCGGTGACGATGAAACGGCGGTCTTGGGTGACGGCGAGTTTAAGACCGACTGTCCAGTCTGGGTCCCGACCTTCGGTTGGCAGAGTGGCCGCGAGGTCCCAGGCGCGGACTTCGCGGTGAAATTCTGGTGGATGATCGATGGTGGCGATTCGCGTGGTGGTGAACAGCGCGTCGGTGTCGGGGTTGGGGTTTTGCTGAAATAATGCCTGCCAGATTCGCGGGCCGATGGTCCGGCGTTTGCGGTCGAGAGCGGCTTCGTCTTCTCATTCGGGCCAGAGCGCTTCGCCCGGGGCGCGACCAAGTGGGTCGTTTTGTTCGGCGAGGGCGGGGAGCTTGACGACGTGCCAGCTGGGATCGGCTTCGAGAAGGCGGCCGCCGAGGTCGTCCTGGTGCCAGCGGGTCATGATGAGGACGATGCGCCCTCCCGGTTTCAGGCGGGTGGCCAGATCGGAGCGATACCAATTCCACAAGGCGTCTCGGGCCGATTGGCTGTCGGCTTCGGTGTGGGATTTTATGGGGTCGTCGATCAGGACGAGGTCTGCTCTCCGGCCGGTTATGGGGCCGCGGATGCCGCAGGCGTAATAGTCCCCCCGTGTTGAGATGCGCCAGCGCGCGGCGGCACGTTCATCGCGTGCCAGCGTGTAGCCGAGGGTGGGGGAATGCTCTCGAACCATGTCTCGGACCCTTCGGGCGAAATGGTCGGCGAGGTCGGCGGTGTGACACGCGGTGATGATGGAGCTCGCGGGATGGCGCGTGAACCACCAGGCGGGGAACAGGACCGAAGCGTAGGTGGATTTGGCGTGGCCGGGCGGCAGGAGAAGCATGAGGCGATCGATTCGGCCGGAGGCGACGTCAGCGAGCTTTTGAAGCATCAGGATATGGTGTCGCGCTGGAACCTGCCCCAAAGGCTCAAGGGCGTGTCGTGCCCATTCCAATAGATCGGGGGGCTCGTGCGGTTGGGGCGCAGGCAGTGCCAGCGGAGGCTGGTCTGTGCGTGGGGCCATGGGGTCCTGACAAAGGGAATATGATGGGGGCAAGAAGCGCTGACGGTTCGCGTCAACCCGATCATAGGGAAAACCTTACACTTTTCTGGGGCTGATGGGAAGGAAAAAAATCCACACTAGGCGAATTTTCCTTAAATTGTGCTTTTCCCACCCATGCGATCGCCAAAATTTCAATTCTGACGAGCAATGTGTTTTATGCTGCAACACAAAATTTGAACGTATTGACGTTTGAAAACGTATTTATTTTCAACGACTTATTTTGCTTTTTTGTGTTTTCACCACCAACGTTTGACAGTCGAACCGCTTAATTATGGCAACAATGTGCAGGCCAGTTTTAGAATTGGGGGTTGATCTGGAGGGCATGCTTGGGCTGTATAACGGTCCAAACCATTGCTGTTTGCTGTCCCTTGTCTGTGTTTCCGGGTTTGGACTTTGGGTGACAGCGTCCGCCTTGCCGCCGTGAAGATCGTGACTGTGTTGTTCGGATGCAGTTTTGGCTGACGGTATGGCATCGACGAGATTGGAGCATTGATGATTAATCGTGCCAAATGGGTATTACCCGGCATGGTCGCGTCGGTATTGTTTAGTATGCCAGCGCTAGCGGCTAACACGGACGACGCGCAGATTGCGCATGAGGCGACAGAGGCAAAGAGCTCGACGATGGCCACCCAACAGCATGGCGCTCCCCGCGCCGGGCGGTCTGCGACGTCAAAACCTGACCATGAGAAGACACAGCGTAAATCCGTGGCGCCACGCGTGGCAACGAGCAAGCCTGCCGGTGCGAACACTGTTTCACCGCACTCGTCCACCGCGTCGCGCTCCAAGGCGCGATCGGTGTCCCCTGCTCTTTCTCTGGGATCAAACGGACGCGTGATTCGGCGTGTTTCCGCAAGCCAGACGAGCGGAAATTTAGACCCTGCGTTGATTGATGACGGCACGTTGTGGCGTGAGCAGGGCAGTGTGGCGACCTGGCAGCAGACCGGCATGGCGTCATGGTATGGCGGTGCGCGTTGGCAGGGCCAAAGGACCAGCGCCGGGACACGTTACGACCAAAACGCCCTGACCGCTGCGCATGCGACGCTGCCGCTGGGCACGAAGGTTCGGGTTACGAGCCATAATGGTGCGCGAGCTGTGATCGTGACGATCAACGATCGTCCTGGCACGCGGACACGCATTATCGACCTTTCGCGTCAGGCGGCGAAGGAGTTGGGAATTTTGGACGCGGGCGTGGGTATGGTGACGTTGCAGCCTTTGTAGGTCGCAGGCACTGCTCTGCACGTGCAGCGGGCCTCGGCGGTAATGCCGAGGCCCGTTTTGATTCGGTGACACAGATGACACATTGCCAGAGCGGCACCCTGTCAACGCGACCGCGCTTCGAGTCCAGATACGGCAAGACTGGCTAAAATCAGCGCGATGCCTTGGCTGTGCCATCGCTGGACCGCCTTGTGGTCTGCCCCAAGCAGTGATGCGAGTCGTCGCCAAGGGAAGAGGTGACGTTCGGTTATCGGGCTGACCAAGGCGCGGGCGCCGACAATCCGGCGCAGCACGTATCGGTCTGGCGGAATGCGCGGAATCCAGTCGAGCGCTTCGTCCATACGCGCGATTTGCGTCGCGCCCGGCATGGCAGGGCGGAGGCGCGGGTCCATTTTCGACCAGCCATAGGCTTCGACAGCTGATTGGACGACATCATACTGGCTTGTCCGCATATGCGTCGTGGGGCCCGTGTTGGGGAGCGCAAGGAGCGTACGGCCGGCTTCCTCCAGACGATAAAGGACGTATTCGGAATCAGGGCGCGTGGCGGGGTTGGCAGCACCATTGGCTGCCGCGTTATAGCGAACTGGCTGGTTCATTCTGCTTATGCCTGCGTGGTGGTGGGGGTGATCGGGGTGGCCAAAACCCGCTCAGTTGCGGGACCGGTGCCGCCGTCGCAGATGCAAGGCGATTGCGCTGGCGACCATCTGACGAATTTCGACGGCACCCAGCAATGGGCTGGCTGCACGGAAGGCGGCCGCAATCAACCGGTGGCGAGACACGTGGAGCACCACCAGAGGGATCATGTCCCGCCCCGTGGTGTAGCAACGTCGCTGCCGAGCAGGGCTGGTT